>JAFSEU010000019.1 GCA_017435565.1 Oscillospiraceae bacterium
GGGTTACTTGATTATATACACAAATTATCATCACACAGCAACCAAAAAGTCCGATTTTGCAGAATTTCAGCAATGTACAAAAAGAGAGGAGATTTACAAAACAATGAGCATTTTTTACGTTCCCGAATATGCTATAATGCACAACACAAAAATCAAAAAGTACCCTGACGGCGATTTAAAAATCACCGTTGCAAGCAAGCCTATTTTCAAAGAAAAAGGCTTTGAACTGATTAAAGATGATAAAAAATCATCTAAACCTAAAAATATGGATAATCCGTCCCGTGATGATAGCATTAAACGTGCAAAAGATAAAGTTTATGATATTGTCAGAATGAATGATTTTGATAACTTCGTTACACTTACATTCGATAATGAAAAAATCAATCGTAGTTGCACCGATGAAATATCAGATAAATTCAAAAACTTTCTTTCAAATATGGTGCAACGCAACGGAATAAAGTATTTGTTTATTCCAGAATATCATAAAAAAGATAATGCAATCCACTTTCACGGATTTATAAATGGCGATATACAGCTTGTTGACAGCGGTACAGTTGACGCAAAAGGCTTTGACAAGCCGATAAAAATTGAAACCGCAAAAAGATATAAAATCCCCTTGGAAGAATGCAGAACAGTATATAATATGCCTCAATGGAAATTGGGTTTTTCTACTGTTAAGAAGACATACGGAAACAAAATACATACCGCAAAATATATTACAAAATACATATCAAAGGATATGAAAAAGATTTTCGGCAGTTATTATTTTGCAGGCGGTAAAGATTTAATCAGAGAAGTGCCTTATCACTTGACAGATACAGACTTTAGCGCTTTTGAAGCCGATACTGAAATATACTGTCCCGCAATTGCAACAAGCTTCAAATATCGGGATACTTCAAATCAAAAGGGGGGATTTGATGAAATTCAATGAATGGTTTGAACAATATTTTGAGGTTTACTGTAAAGGGACTTTATCGTATGACAAACAACGAGAATATCGTTACATTTACCAAAAGCACTTTTATCCTATCGCCGAAACAGAATTGGAAGATATAAAGCCTATTGATATACAGATGTGCATAAACACCACAAAAGGATATTGCTATCAACGCAGACGAGATACATTCTTTTTGGTTCGCAGAGCATTGGAAGAAGCTATATTCAATGGATATCTGCAAAACAATCCAGCACGATATCTCAAAGCACCTAAAAAGATAAAGAAATATGCTGAAACTTTCAGTGCTGAAGAATTACAAATGCTATTTGACAGCAATACAAGGCTTTCAAGAATGTTTCTGTTTGAACTGTGGACAGGTTTGCGACGTGGTGAGTTGCTTGCTCTGACGTGGGACAATATAAACCTTGAAAAGAAAACAATGTGGGTTTGTAATACGCTTGTAAGAGCAGAAAACGGTGACGAGATTTGCAACACTACAAAATCACGCAGAGACCGCATTGTTCCGCTTAGTGATACGGCTATTGCCATACTTTTGGAAATCAGAGAGAAAGACACACAAGAGGGGCTTGTATTTGTCACGGAAAGAGGGAAGCCGATTACTCTACGCAATTACACCAAGCTATACCGAAAGTATTTTGCGCAACAGCAAGAGAAGCACCCAAAACTAAAATATCTTTCGGGGCATAAACTGCGCCATTCATACGCTACATATATGCTCTACTCCGGTGCTGATATAGAGTCCTTGCGTGCGTTGCTCGGTCACGTGGATATAGCAACAACACAGCGATATATACATTCAAATTTTGAGCAGATGAGAATTGCAACCGATAAGTTGAGGTTTTCTTGACGTATGAGAAGTAGCACCCTAAAAAACAAAAAGCACCTTAGCAAATGCAAGGTGCTTTTTTGGCGAAATTCAGCCGTTTTCGCATTGGTCGAGGTGACAGGATTCGAACCTGCGGCTTCTACGTCCCGAACGTAGCGCTCTACCAAACTGAGCCACACCTCGTTAAATGAAATTGTATGTTAAAATTCTGTGTGCCATGAAATGCAGTCAGAGCGCTACGCTGACAGTCAAAAGCCATAGTCGCACTGCAACGCTGCCGCAATTGCATTGCTCCTTGTTTTTGACCTTGTGCGCACTCGCTTTATCGTCCGCAGGACGCGCTCGTGCTCTAAGTTGCCAAAACATTATATCACAATATTTTCGATTTGTAAAGTCTTTTTTTGAAAAAACTCAAATTATCAGTCTGTATCGTGATTTTGAATGTAGTCGTTGCAAAACCACACATCAATTTCACTTTTTTGCGGTGCTTCAAACAAAGCGTTCAGCTTTTTCATCAGACCTTCGTCCACATAATAAGCATCCGATCTGCCGTTTAAAACCTCACGGTTGCGCCTATCTATATTTGATTTCCAGGTGTCATCCGAAACGTCGATATAATGAAACTCGCAGGGGATATTCCTGCTTTTGAAAAAATCTCTGGCAAAATTCCTGTCAGTCTTTTTCCAGAATCCCCAGTCAAAGATTACATTTGTGCCGATTTCGATGATTTCAAGTGATTTTGCATAAAGGTATTTCTTTATGCGATCTGTATAGTCATCGTGCTTTTCGCCTAAATCTTTACCCAATATGCCAAGCGTGATTTCATCGCATGAGAGCACAACTGCCTTTTCGCTTTTTCTTAAATTTTCGCAGTAAAAGCTTTTGCCGCTTGCAATTTTTCCGCAGATGAGAATAACCTTTGCGCTCATATCGGACAACTCCTTATGATAAAAATTGCGCCCCGAATCGCCGTAATTTAAGCGATTCGAGGCGATTGCGTTTTGATTAGCCAAGCACGATGTCGATAGTGTTGTTATCGAGCATATCTGCAAAGGCAACAAAGTTGCCGGAGATTTCCTTGCCGTTGAGAACAAGTGATTTTACTCCGCTTTGTGCGCCGTTGGGATTTTTAACGTTGATGTTGAGCTTCTTGCCTCTGAAGTTCTTTTCAATAGAGAATTCAGACCAAGCAGAGGGGATTGAAGGTGAAATAACAAGACCTTCTGCATTGGGGCGCATACCGCAGATACCTTCAACACAGCCAACCATAACTGTTGAAGCTGTACCTGTAAGCCAGTGAACGTGGCTTCTGCCTGCATAGGGAGATTCTGTAGCTTCAGTGAACTGACCGTGAACATAAGGCTCGATAATTCTGATTTCGGCCTTGTCGTTCATTGCGGCAGGCGAGCTTTCCATAAAGTATTCAAATGCTCTGTCGCCTCTGCCCATAAGGCTTTCAGCGAGGATTGCCCAGCCCTGAGGCTGAGAGAAGATACCACCGTTTTCCTTTGTGGAAGGGTTGAAAATGTGCATCAGAGCGCCGTCGAAATAGTGATCGATGTAGGAAGGAGCAAGAGTTCTTGCGCCATAGGGTGTGTTAAGCTCTCTGTAAACAGAATCCATAGCAAGTGTTGCCTGTTCTTCGGTTGCAAAGCCTGAGATTACGCTCCAGCTCTGGGGGTTGAGCCACATTGAAGCTTCGGGGTCCTTTCTTGAACCTACGATTACGCCGTCTTCACGGATGCCTCTGATAAATCTGTCTTCTTCCCAGCAGGCATCGAGAGAAGCCTTGAGCTTGCCCTGAACTTCGTCGAGATACTTGATATATTCAGAATCGTTCTTCATCTGTGCATATTCACGAAGAACGCTCATAGCATAATAAAGCTGGAATGCAACGAAGGTTGATTCGCCCTTTTTACCGAGTCTTAAGCAATCGTTCCAGTCAGCGTGCAAGCCTGCGGGCATATCGTGTGCGCCGAGACGTTCCATAGAGAATTTGATAGCTCTCTTAAGATGCTCATAAACTGTATCTTCGCCGCCGTTTGCATAAACAATTGTTTCATCAAGATATGCAATATCGCCGCTTTCGCCGATGTATTTAACGATTGTGGGGAACAGCCAGAGAGCATCGTCAGCTCTGTAAGAGGGGTGACCTGTCGCCTGAACGTATGAAGGATCATCGGGTGTATCTTCGAAACCTGCATTGTGGTCGAATTTTACAAGGGGCAGACCGCCGCCGTTATCAACCTGTGCAGAAAGCATAAATGTGATTTTTTCCTTTGCCAGAGCAGGATCAAGATGAATTATACCCTGAATATCCTGAACGGTATCACGGTAGCCGTAGCCGTTGCGCAGACCGCAGTAGATGAACGAAGCAGCTCTTGACCAGATGAAGGTGATAAAGCACTGATAAGCGTTCCATACGTTTACCATGTTGTTGAATTCTTCGCTGGGTGTATTTGCCTTGAAGTTGTTGAGCTTTGCGTGCCAATATGCTTTAAGCTCTTCAATTTCCTTGTCAACAGTGCCTGATACTTCATAGCCTGCAATGATTTCATCTGCAAGCATAGGGGATTTCTGGCCTACGATATAAATGATTTCCTTTTCTTCGCCTGCCTGCAATTCAATATCAGACTGCAGAGCGCCGCAGGAATTGAGGTTGTAGTTCATGGAATTGTCGCACTTGCCGTTTTCGATTGCAACGGGGTTTGAATATGTGCGGTATGAACCGATGAAGTTTGAAAGATTGCCGCAGTATGCGCTTATCGGAGCGCCGGTCATTCCGAAGAATCTCTCTCTCCAGTTAGAACCGTTTTCATCCTTGCCGCTGTTTTCGTTTATGTGCTGAACAATCTTATTGCCTTCAAAGCTTGTTCTTGTGATGAACAATGTATACTGAAGGTTTACCTGATCCTGTTCGTAGTTGTTCTCGTTTGTGAATTCACAGAAGCCTGTAACAGAAAGGCTTCTCTTTTTGCCTGAATTGTTCTTGATTTTTGTTCTCCATACCTCATAGGTCTTGTCAAGGGGAACATAGTATGTTGTTTCGGATTCGATACCCTTATATTCCGAAGTGATTACAGTATAGGCTGTACCGTGGCGGCAAACGCTTTTGTATTCATCAAGGCTCTTGCCTACAGGCTGCCAGGAAGCAGACCAGTAGTCGCCGTCTGCATTATCTCTGATATAGATATATCTGCCGGGGAGCGCCATATCGGAATTGAATCTGTAACGCAGAATTCTACCGTTTGCGCCGGATTTTACAAAGCTGTAACCCCCTGCATTGTTGGAAATCATCGCACCGTATTCGGGAGAGCCGAGGTAGTTTACCCAGGGTGCGGGTGTGTCCTGACGGGTAATCACATATTCCTTGTTTTCAAGGTCAAAATGTCCGTACTTCATTCATATACTCCTTTATAAATTATTTTTTTGTGCAAACAATATCTGCATTATACTATCTTTTTTTGAAAAAAGCAATATCTTTCTTGAAAATATAATTTATAGCCCTGCAAAATTTTGCAAAAATTCAAAATCGGGCTGAAATACCGCTTTTTATGCTCTTTATAACCTTGACAATTTGTAATGGAGCTGATATAATGTAATATGTATATTTATGTATAGATAACATCTAATTATCAGAAAGGAACGCTTTTGGCTGTATACGGCTGAGAGCTTATAATAGAATTGGAAGAACAATTTGTAAATCCCGAATTTTTCAATCAGCTTAACAACGCATCGGCAAACGGCAATGCCGAAAATACCGATTTCGGGCTTGAAGGTTTTTTTGATAATGCGCCGAGTGAGGAAATGCAGCGCAACAGGGAGAATGTTTTCGGCATTCTCGATTCCGTCGAGAGTACCGCAGGCTCGATTTCGCAGGAAGAATATGCTGATTTGTTTGAGGAAGACTGCTCAAGCGTTCTCGGCTGCGGCGTTAGAAAGAACAGCCGTGGTGAAATATTGCGCATCAGACCCGGGGCGGTTGAAACTTTGATTATAAAATCACGCTACAATGCAATCGGTTTTTCTGTCCTGGTATTTCTTCTTGCTTCGTCGCTGATACCGTATGTGCTTATATACGCCGCCGTTTTCGGAATGGCGTTTGCAAGCGGAAGCGAAGGCTTTGGAATATCCAGACTTGAGGAACTGTTCAACAATGTTATAAGCTCGACAGGCGGATATATGCTTGTCAACGCGGGCTCTGTAATGCTTTCGCTGTTTCTGGCGGCATACTGCGGCTGTAAGTGCGCTAAAATATCGCCCAAAACCTTTTTCGGGCGGCCTAAGATAAAACCTGCAAAAACTCTTGCTTACGCAAGTATAGGATACTTTTTTCAGGTTGTCGCAAATGTTTTGATTACTCTGATATCAATTGCCGCAGCCTACGGCGGCAAGGAGCTTAACAACGCTGATTTCAGTACAAAACGTGATGTTTTTGCAACAATCGTCATCTGCGTGTATACCGTGGTGATTGCACCCTTTGCCGAGGAGCTTTTCTTCAGAGGCTTTATGCTCAATGCCGCATCCAAGGTCAGCAGCATTTTTGCAATGGTGCTTTCGTCGTTTTTGTTCGGCCTTTATCATATGAATATACCGCAGTTTGTAATGGCTTTTCTTCTGGGAATGCTGCTGTCATATGTAACGCTCAAGGCCGACTCAATAATCCCTGCAATAGTCATTCATTCTCTGAACAATTGCATTTCTATGTCGCTGTCCATACTAAGTGAGTATAATGCTTCGCTGGGAGAAATGGTTTCCGTGATTGTAGTTTACGGGCTTGCGATTATAGGGCTTATCTGTCTGATTAACATCAGCACCAAGGAAGCGCTTCCCGAAAATACCGTTTATGATAAATACAGAGGTGCGCGTATTGCGTTTACCTGTGCACCGCTTAATATTGCTGTAATTATTCTGATTATTGTTGCAGCATTGAATATGTTCGCATAAATCGCAGCTTGAAAAATACGGCAAAATGGAGTTTAAAATGGTTGATATTGCAGAAAATACAAGAAAAATTAATGCTCTTATTGAAAGCGTTTCAAGGGTAATCGTCGGAAAGGACGATATTATTAAGAATGTGATTGCGGCGCTTATTTGCTCAGGTCACGTCCTGATTGAGGATGTTCCCGGCGTGGGCAAGACACAGCTTGTGTCTGCACTTTCAAGGTCCTTGGGCGGAAAATTCAACAGAATTCAGCTCACGCCCGATATTATGCCCTCGGATATCGTGGGTTTTTCGGTTGTTAATCAGCAGACCTATGAGCTTGAATACCGTCAGGGTGCGGCTATGTGTAATTTTCTTCTTGCCGATGAAATCAACCGTGCATCACCAAAGGCACAGTCGAGCCTGCTTGAAATAATGGAGGAGGGTCAGATAAGCCTCGACGGCAAAACACATATTCTGCCCAAGCCGTTTATGGTTCTTGCAACCCAGAACCCTGTTGAAACCTATGGAACATATCATCTGCCCGAGGCTCAGATGGACAGATTCTTTATGAAAATCAGTATGGGCTACCCCACCAAGGCGCAGGAACTTGAAATTATCAGACGCACCGAGGGTGGAAATCCGATATCGAATATCGAAAGCCCGGTTCTTGAGCTGTCCGATATAACAGGTCTTCAGAACGATGTCAGAAATATAAACATTATGCCAAATCTGAGAGAATATATAGTTGAGCTGTGCTCTGTTACCCGAACAAATGATATGGTAACGCTCGGAATCAGCCCGAGAGGCAGTATCTGCCTCAACAAGGCGTCGGCGGCGTGTGCAATGATAAACGGAAGGGATTACGTCACCCCCGACGATATCAAGCAGATGGCGCGATGCGTACTTCCTCACAGAATAATTCTTTCTTCAAAAGGAAGGAGCAGATACGGCACAAGCAATGCCTACGTCGAGGAGCTGACAAATTCCGTTCCCGTTCCGATGTGAAAAAGACAGATTCTGATTATATATATATATTTACAATATAAATTCAAGAAAGGGGATTTTTCAATGTCAAAAATCAAAGTAGCCGTTCTTTTCGGCGGCGCATCAAGCGAGCACGATATTTCCCTCGTTTCTGCGACCAATATAATCAATAACATTCCCAAGGATAAATACGAAGTAATATGTATCGGTATTACCAAAAAGGGCAGATGGCTCTATTACCCCGGTGATGTAAACAAAATCGCAAGCGGTGAGTGGAAGAGCAACCCCGACTGCACACCTGCGATTATCTCGCCCGACCCGATGCATAAGGGCATTATCAAGCTTGAAAGCGAAGAAACATCATTCAAGAGAATCGATGTCGTATTTCCCGCAATTCACGGTGCAAACGGTGAGGATGGAGCTTTACAGGGTCTTTTCGAGCTTGCAAAGCTGCCTTATGTCGGATGCGACCTCGGTTCGTCGGCGGTGTGTATCGATAAGGCACTTACACATACGGTTCTTGAAGCCGCAGGTATAAAAATGGCAAAATGGCGTGTTCTCACTCACAGCGACCTTAACAGCATTGACGAAAAA
Organism: Oscillospiraceae bacterium; assembly: GCA_017435565.1. Lineage (GTDB taxonomy): Bacteria > Bacillota > Clostridia > Oscillospirales > Ruminococcaceae > RGIG3077. The sequence goes on from JAFSEU010000019.1 coordinate 8,290, forward strand.
TGCGTACAGATTGCGTCGGAGCTGGGCTTTCCACTGTTCGTCAAGCCTGCCTGCAGCGGCTCGTCAATCGGCGTCAACAAGGCATATGACCTTGAATCGCTTGAGTCCGCGGTAAAGCTTGCTTTCTCACATTCCAAAAAAGTTGTTGTTGAAGAATTCATCAGCGGCAGAGAGCTTGAGGTTGCAATTCTCGGACAGGATTTAGTCACAGCGTCCGCTGTGGGTGAAATCTGCTCGTGTAATGATTTTTATGATTACGACGCCAAGTACGTTCTTTCTTCAAGCAAGCTGAGCATACCCGCACAGCTTGAGCTGAAGGTTTCGGATGAAATTCGCAAAACCGCAATAAAGGCATATAAAGCAGCAGGCTGTGCCGGTCTTTCGAGAGTGGATTTCTTCCTGACAGATGACAACGAGATAATTCTTAATGAAATCAATACAATGCCCGGCTTTACGCCGATCAGTATGTATTCTAAGCTTATGGAGGATGCGGGTCTTGACTGCGGCGAGCTGCTTGACAGGCTCATTACAATTGCGCTCGACCGTCATCAGCAGTAAAATTAAAATATGGATGATATAAGAATTTTGAAAATGAAAAGCGTTCAGATTGACGGCAATGAAAGAAATGAGACCGAGCTTACCACCGAATGCAGGTTTGAGATGACTTCTGACAATTCCTGCGTGATTACCTATGACGAATCAGATGTCACAGGTTTTGACGGTTCAAAAACAAAGCTCACATTTATCGGCGAGTCCTATGCCTCAATTGAGCGCTCGGGAAGTTATAATTCAAGCCTTTTGCTTGAAACGGGCAAAAAGCACTACTGCCATTACGGCACACCCTACGGTTCTTTTACCGTCGGAATAAATGCGATCGATATAAAAAATTCTCTTTTGCAAAGCGATAAAAAAAGCGCCTATGTAAAATATACAGTTGATTTGAATTCGAGCTATGTTTCGGAAAATGAGATATTTTTTGATATCGTTTAAACAGAAAGGATAAAATTACAATGACCGATCTTATCAAGGATGCACAATCGCAGCTGCGCGAGCTTATTCTCAATGCTCTCGGACGGCTCGTTTGTCAGGGCAAAATCAGCGATGCGCCTCTCAGCGCATTTAATATTGAAATTCCTGCCGACAGAAATCACGGTGATTTTTCGTCGAATGTTGCAATGGCTTCTGCAAGAGCACTGAAAATGGCACCCAGAGCAATCGCAGAGCTTATTGCAAGTGAAATCGACCTTAAATATACATATTTTGAAAAATGCGAAATTGCAGGTCCCGGCTTTATGAATTTCTTTTTGTCACCGCAGTGGTTTTCCGACGTGGTTTCGAGTATTGAAGCTGATGGCGAAGGCTACGGAAGGACCGATTACGGTCAGAATAAGCGTGTGCTTGTAGAGTTTGTTTCGGCAAACCCCACAGGACCTATGCATATCGGCAATGCACGAGGCGGCGCAATCGGTGACTGCCTTTCGGCTGTGCTTGATTTTGCGGGATACTATGTTGAACGTGAATTCTATATAAACGATGCGGGAAATCAGATTGAAAAATTCGGAAATTCTCTTGAATGCAGATATCTTCAGCTTTTTGATGACAGCATCGAAATGCCCGAGGACTGCTATCTGGGAAGCGATATTACCGACCACGCAAAGGCATTTGCTGAAATCAACGGCGACAGCTATGTGAATGCCGACAGCGCTTCGCGCAAAAAGGCGCTTGTTGATTTTGCTCTGCCCAAGAATATTGCGAAGCTCAAGACGGACCTGCTTAAATACCGCATTGAATATGACACATGGTTCAAGGAATCGACCCTTCATAACGAAGGCAAGGTTTCCGAAATAGTTGAGCTTTTCAAGTCAAAGGGCCTTACTTATGAGCAGGACGGAGCCGTCTGGTTCAAGTCAACGCTTTTCGGCGACGATAAGGACAGGGTTTTGATGCGCTCAAATGGGCTTCCTACATATGTTGTTCCCGATATCGCATACCATTACAACAAGCTTGTTACCAGAAATTTTGATATTGCGATAAACGTTCTCGGCGCCGATCACCACGGCTATATCGGCAGAATGAAGGCGGCAATCAGTGCGCTTGATATCGACCCGTCAAGACTTGATGTTGTCATTATGCAGATGGTAAACCTTGTGCGTGACGGTGAAACCTACAAGCTTTCAAAACGAAGCGGCAAGGCCGTAACGCTTGAAACGCTTCTTGATGAAATTCCTGTTGATGCCGCAAGATTTTTCTTTAATCTGCGTGAAGCGAATTCGCATTTCAATCTTGACCTTGACCTGGCTGTGGAGCAGTCATCGCAGAATCCTGTTTACTATGTTCAGTATGCTCACGCACGCATCTGCAGCATTATCAGAAATCTTGAAGCGGAAGGAATCAGCGCCGGCGCTTTGACAAATGATATGCTTGCAAGGCTGTCGGCTCCTCAGGAAAGAGCGCTTATCTTCCGCCTTGCACAATTCCCCGATGAAATCAACTGTGCCGCAAAGGATTATGATCCTTCTGCGATAACACGCTATTCAATTGAAATAGCAACGCTTTTCCACAAGTTCTATGACGCCTGCAGAGTCAAGGGTGATGACACCGAATTGACCTTGGCAAGACTTGCACTCTGCAAGGCTGTAAAAACAGTCATCTGTAATATTCTTACGATGTTCAAGATTGACTGCCCCGAAAGAATGTAAAAAAATATTAGAGTTAAAACAGAAAGGAATTTTCCGATATTATGGACATTACTGATGTGCCTTTACCGAGTCCGTGCTTCATTGGCGAATCGTTCGGAAATGAAGCACAGTTTGATATTGTATGTGTACCCGTTGCATTTGATGATGATGCCGAAATTAGCGACGAGGCTATAAAAAAATCCGTAGATATCGCCAGAAGCTCAGCTGCTGATGTTTTTGTTGCAGGGCAGATTGCTCCGGTCAGATGTGAAGATGATGAAGGAAATGTCGATTTTTTTGACACCTTTTCAGCATATTTTAAGCAAGCCAGAGCGCTTTATGAAGCGGGTGTGGATTTGCTGTTTGCCGATGCTATGCGTTCTGTCGCGGATGCAAGAGCTGCCGTGCTTGCCTGCAAAAGGTTCGATATTCCCGTTTTTGTTACGGTTAGTGTTGAATGTGCAGATATTACAGAAAGCAAAAGTCGTGCCCTTGCCGCATTGATTTGCCTGCAGGAAATAGGCGCATCTGCCTGCGGAATTGCTGCTGAGTGTGAAATCGGTGATTTTTGCGAAATTATTTCTGAGCTTGCACATTATGCAAAGGTTCCGCTTATAGCCCGGATTCAAGGTGTTGACAGCGATTCTGCGCTTGAACTTATACATAGCGGTGCACAGATTATCAGCGGCTTCGACGCTAAACGCAGTGCGAGACTGTGCTGTGAAAAATGCGGCATATCAGAGCACTTTGACGATGGGATTTGTGAAGGAATGCTTGTTCTTTCAAATGAAACACAGTCGTTTTTTCTTTCGCCGGATAACATCGAAATGTCTGAATACATACAATGCAGTCAGGATATGTCCGATATTCTTGTTGAACTCGGTGACACAAGCACAGACATCATCGGTGTTGAGCTTTTCAGTCCGGATGACGCCGTTTTGTTTATGAAAAATGTGCATATGGCGTCATTGCCTGTAATTTTTAAGAGTCAGAGTATTACGGCACTCACAACCGCGCTGATTCTTTATCCGGGACGAGCCTGCATCGATAGCTGCTGTGAGGTAGAAGGTGATGTGCTTTCCTCGCTTGCTCAGAAGTACGGAGCAATTGTTTATTAAGAAGGTTTTAAGGCTGCTTTGTGTTGTGCGGCGGTCTTTGTGTAATATTAACAAGAAAACAACCGTTTTCTCTGTGAATTTAATAATTTGTTAACACTTGTTTGAATTGAATGTGTTAAAATTTAAAGTGTATTAGTGCAAATTAGTGCAAAATGTCGAATCACTGTTTCCGGCTTAACGAAAAAATGCACGAATGATGTCAAGGCATCAATTCGCAAAGCAAAGGAGTATTTTTAATGTCTAACAGATTATTTCAGGGACTTGTCCATCAGCTTAGGGATACTATCGACGCAGTAATCGGCGTTGTTGATGAAACCGCTACCATCATTGCGTGCAGCGATCTGCAGAAGGTTGGCACCACTAATGAATTTGTTTCATTGGATTTAAGCGATTCTCACGACATTTTTGTCCGTGACGGATACACATATAAGCCGTTTGGCTCGCACATAAAGCCCGATTATGCGGTTTTTGTCGAGGGAACGGATGAAAATGCCGCAAAATATGCAAGCATTATGTCCATAACGCTTTCAAATATCAAGCAGTATTATGACGAAAAATACGACAGAAACAACTTCATCAAAAACGTTGTTCTCGACAACGTTCTTCCCGGTGACGTTGTAATAAAGGCAAGAGAACTTCATCTCAATGCAGAAATCAGCAGAGTGGTTCTTCTTATAAGAATCGTTTCCGCAAATGATATTTCCGCATACGATGTAATCCAGAACCTTTTCCCCGACAAGAGCAAGGATTTCGTTTTCAATATTACAGAAACCGATATTGTTCTCGTTAAGGAAATCAAGAGCACGGTTGAATCGGCTGATCTTGAAAAGCTTGCACGCTCGATTGCCGATACTCTTTCGAGTGAATTCTATACAAGAGTCAATGTCGGCATCGGTACGACCGTTGTCGGCGTAAAGGATCTTGCACGCTCCTTCAAGGAAGCTCAGATTGCTTTGGAAGTCGGAAAGGTTTTTGATACCGATAAGGTAATTGTCAGCTACGACAATCTCGGAATCGCAAGACTTATCTACCACCTTCCCACAACACTTTGTGAAACCTTCCTTCATGAGGTGTTCAAAAGAGGAAGCATCGAATCTCTCGACCACGAAACACTTTTCACAATTCAGAGATTCTTTGAGAACAATCTCAATGTTTCGGAAACATCGAGAAAGCTTTTTGTTCACAGAAACACTCTCGTATACAGACTTGAAAAAATCAAGAAGCTCACAGGTCTTGACTTGAGAGAGTTTGACCATGCTATTATTTTCAAGATTGCGCTTATGGTCAAGAAGTATCTTTCCGCAAACCCCACAAAATTCTAAGACATAAAATTATTATCATAAAATAAAACCATATTGCCCGACATATGACTTGTTGGGCAATATTGATTAGGAATAAAAAAAGCTACACGACCCTTCAAGGAGGCAAGTTCAATTGGTTGAACTGAAAAACGTTTCTGTATCATATTATAATCAGAAAAACGGCAAAGGCGCTTTGCATAATGTAAATCTTCGTATAAACGACGGCGAATTTGCATTTGTTGTCGGCTCAAACGGCGCCGGAAAATCAACGCTTATCAAGCTTTTGCTTAAGGAAATCAACGCGACTGACGGTATTTTGTCAGTAAACGGTTATACCCTGAGCTCGACAATGAAGCGCAGCAAGATTACCAAGCTGAGAAGAACAATCGGTGTAATATTCCAGGATATCAGACTTATCAAAACTATGACGGTTTATGATAATGTTGCGTTTGTTCTGCGTGTTATTGATGCACCAAAAAAATATATAAGAAAAAGAGTACCCTATGTTATAAGCCTTGTAGGTCTGCAGGATAAGGCAAAGGCATACCCTGACGAGCTTTCCGGCGGCGAGCAGCAGCGTGTTGCAATTGCAAGAGCGCTTGTAAACGACCCGAAGATTATTATTGCGGACGAGCCTACGGGTAATATCGACCCTGAATATACCTACGAATTTGTCGATTTGCTCAGGGCAATCAACAAATGCGGAACAACAGTCCTGATGGTAACGCATGAGCATGAACTGGTGCGGCACTTCGGTGGACGAATAATCAACCTTGATAAGGGAAATATTGTATTTGACGGGGTAATCGGCGGCAGTGAAGAATATGCCGCGGATAATTCGACCGAATCAAAAAATGAGAGCCGCACCGAAGCTGATGCTGTTGCTTTGGCAGCGGACGAAAAGGGGGATGAATAATGAAACCCTCAAGTATGAAATATCTCGTTACCCTTGGTGTTCGCAGTATTTTTTCGCATTCGCTTATGTCGTTTGCTTCGTTCTGCGTAATGCTCGTGTCTTTGCTTCTGGTTGGCTCGTCAATACTTTTTTCAATAAATATTAACGATATGGTTGCTGCGATTGAAAATCAGAACGAAATTATTGTATATCTGGAAGATGATATTGATGATGTTTCAATCGGAAACGTCGCCGCAGAGCTTGAAAAAATCGATAATATCGATAAGAAGAACATAACCTTCTTTTCAAAGGAAAAGGCATTGGAAAATTATCGTGAAACCTATGCTGAATATGTGCAGATTTTCGATTCGCTCGATGAGAACCCTCTGCCTGATACATACAGAGTAAAGGTTGATGATATTGATCTTATTACCCAGACAGTTGAAAAAATCAATACAATTGATAACATATACAAGGTTTCGGCACCGTTTGAATTTGCAAATATTCTTACCGAAACCGAGCATATAATGAAAATTATATCCGGTATGATGATATTTGCGCTTGTTATTGTATCTATGGTGATTATTTCAAACACCACAAGAGCGAGCGCACAGATGAGAATGAACGAAATTACGATTATGAAATATGTTGGTGCGACCAATGTATTCATAAACATTCCGTTCTTTATAGAGGGCCTGCTGATAGGAGCATTTGCCGGGCTTGTCTCGGCGGTGATAACCGGCTTTATCTATGATGGGCTGATTTCTGCAATTTCGCAGGAAATGTACGTCTGGAACATCTTAGGCGTTACGGGCTTTATAGATTTTGATGATATCAGGATGCTTGTTTACGGAGCGTATATTATCGGCGGTGCATTGATTGCCGCATTGGGCAGTGTAATCAGCGTCAGAAAATATGTAAGAGTATAAAACACAAACAGATATAAAAGAAACGGTGAAAATTATGCTGAAAAACGCAAAAAAGCTCTTGTGCTTTGTGATATGTGCGGCTATGGGAATCTGCCTTCTGAATAATCTTCCCAGCTCCGCTACATCAATTTCTGACTTTGATGAGCAGATTGAGGAGCTTGAACAGCAGAAGGCGGAAAACGAACAACAGATTGCAAATCTGCAGGAAACGCTCAATGAACAGGCAAATAACATCAATGCACAGGAGACTTATCAGGCGACGCTTATTGATAAAATCACGCTGCAGGAGGAGAACCTTGCGCTCACAAAGGATATGATAGAGGCCCTTGATGAGAGAATTGCCGCACTTGAGGCGGATATTGCTTCGCTTGAAAGCGATATTGCCGGCAAAGAGGCAGAGGTTGCAGCTGACCTTGAAGAATTCAAGCTCAGGCTCCGTGCAATGTATCTGACGGGCAATGACAGCCTTGCGTCCGTTCTCTCAGGCTCGACCGATTTTTATGATATTCTCGCCAAGACTGAGCTTGTTTCGAGACTGATACAGTATGATCAGGAGCTGTTTGACAGGCTAAACGAAGAAATTGCCTCGCTTAATGACAGCAAGGAGGAGCTTGAAACAAGCAAGCAGCTTCTTGAGAATGACAGAACATCTCTTGAAGTGACGAAAACAGAATACGAAACAGCTTTGAGCGACCTTGAGGATGACTATGCACAGACCGATTACGTCATCAATATGCTTGAGATGCAGCAGCAGGAATATGAAAATCAGCTTGCAGACGCTCAGGCACAGCAGGAATCCTACGACGCGGAGATTGAAAGAGTTACCCTCGAAAAGCAGGCGGCAATCCGTGCCGAAGAGGAACGCAGACGTCAGGAGGCTGCTGCAAGCGGCTCGCAGTATCAGGCAAGCTACACCTATACGGGCGAAGCGTTTTTGTGGCCCGCAGGCAATTTCGTATATATATCCTCGGGATACGGAGCCCGCTGGGGCAGTACCCACAGGGCGATTGATATTGCGGGTGCGGGGATTCATTATCAGCCTGCATATGCCGCTGCTGACGGAATGGTGATTACAGCGAGCGCAACCTGCTCTCACGACGGTCCCGGCTTCTGCGGCTGCGGTATGACCTACGGAAACTATGTGACAATTGACCACGGTGCCGACAGCACGGGAACATCATATGCGACAAGATATGCCCACTTAGCTGAGCTTGCGGTGAGTGAAGGACAGATTGTCAGCAGAGGCGATATAATAGGCTATATAGGTTCAACGGGCAATTCTACGGGATATCACCTGCATTTTGAGGTGATCAAAGACGGTGCGAGAGTTAACCCGATGGATTATTTCAACAGAACATAATCGGAGATAATATGAACAAAAAAATCAGCATAGGCATTACAATAAGCATTGCGTTTATTACTGCCGCAATTACAATGATTCTGACGTGGTATCTCTCACAGCAGAATTTCAACAGTAAGATCACAAATCTGAAAGAGCGTGCTGAAAAATATTCACAGCTTGAAAATTTTGATACCATTGTACGCTCGAATTTTAACGGAACCATTGATGAAACAGCGCTACTTGACGCAATCTTCAACGGCTACGTTTCGGGTCTTGACGATCGTTATGCGCGCTATTATACAGCGGAGGAATATCAATCCAGATTGCTTGAGGATTCAGGCGAGCTTTTCGGAATCGGCGTTACGGTCTCGCAGGATGAAAGCGGATATATCCGCATTGTCGGGGTCAACGAGGATTCACCTGCAAAGTCCTCGGGAATAGAAATCGGCGACCTGATTATTGCCGTTGGCGGAAATGATGTTCTTGAAACTGGCTACAGCGCTTCTATCGACAGCATCGCAAAGGGCGAAGAGGGTAGTGAAATTGAGCTTTTGATAAACAGAGGCGGTGACGAGCTTACAATTACTGTCACGCGCCGCACAATGGAGATTACGTCTGTCACAGGGCAAATGCTTGACGGAAATATAGCGTATATTAAAATAGATTCGTTCAACGAAAAGACAGGAACACAGTTCAGCCAGGTGCTTTATAAGCTTTTAAACGACGGAGCTGAGAGGATTATATTCGACGTAAGAAATAACGGCGGAGGTCTTGTCAGCGCTGTTGATGAAGTCCTTGAGGATATTCTCCCGAAGGGTGAGGTTGCTTTTGCAACATATAACGACGGCGAGCAGGTTTCCATCGTTACGATGGAAAACGATAATCAGATTACAATACCGATGGTCGTTCTTGTCAATAATTCGACGGCAAGCGGCGGTGAGCTGTTTGCTCAGTCACTTCGCGACTTTGCGTCTGTTCCGCTTGTTGGCGTCACAACCTATGGTAAGGGCGTTATGCAGACAACCTATGAGCTTGAAGGCGGCGGCGCTGTTACAATTACGGTCGCAACATATCAGACTACCAAAACCGATTGCTATGACGGAATCGGAATTGCTCCCGATTTTGAGGTTGAGCTTTCCGAAGAAGCGCAATCCTATATCGAGGGTGTTGACGTCGAAAACGATTTTCAACTGATAAAGGCGATTGAGGTAGTTACCACAGGCTGATGTTTTGAATTCAATCTCCGACATTATTCCGATATTGGGATTTTGTCGGAGATTTTATATATCGGCATTTGTCATAAATGTGGAAATTGTGAAGCTAAATTTGTGCAAAATGCAGATAGACAAATCCAAGCGGTTTGTGATATAATTTTGACATAATAAGCGTAGTGTCACTACGTATTTTTTGGAGGAAATTATTATGAAACTTAGAAAGTTATTTGCAGGTGTAGCTGCAGTTGCAGTTGCTTCTTCCGCAGTAGCTATTACTGCTTCCGCAAAGATTACAAACCCCAATACAGACCTTGATAAGGGTGAAGACAAGGCGTTTTATACCATTTCTCCTATGGATGAAGGAATCGCTATTGCTGATATCTATGGTATTGCTGTTGACCTTACTCTTGCTGAGGGTTGGGAAGCAGAAGGTTCTGGCGGCGGTCTTGCTTGGCAGAGCTCTTCTGTAAGCTGGACCAGCGTTGAATGGGGTAACCCTGATTCCGGTAAAGAGTGCGAATTTGATGCAAACGGCGATTTTTCTTACCTTTCTGATGCTCCTCTTTACGGTGCTGATGATGAGTGGACACAGGCTTGCATTCAGTGGTGGTGGGGTGCTGACGTTACAGTTGAAAGCGTTAAGTTCCTCGATGCATCTGGTGCTGTAATCGGCGAAGAAGCTGCAGTAACAACAACAACTACAGCTGCTGATGAAGAAGAAGTAACAACAACTACAACAGCTGCTGAGGCTGGAGATGACACAGCTGCTACAACAACAACAGCTGCTGAGGCTGGAGATGACACAGCTGCTACAACAACAACAGCTGCTGCAGGTTCTGCCGCAACAGGCGTTGAAGGTGTTGCTTCCGTAGTTGCTCTTCTTACAATCGCTGGCGCTGCAATCGTAGTTTCCAAGAAGAACTAATTGCGCAAAGATTATTGACATTTAATGCCCATAGGCTCGACTGTATTTATACCGCCGAGCCTTGAGTGTTATAATAAAGGAGATTAAAACTATGAAACTTTCAAGAATTTTTGCAGGCATTGCCGCTTGCTCAGTAGCTGCTCTTTCTTTGGCAGTATCAGTTTCCGCTGCTGATGTTGTTCTTACAGGCAGCTATACAATGGACTCTGGCGATGACGCAACAAAGGAATGCACAATCAACTTGTCGGAATTTAACATTCCTGAGGGTTCTATTCTGACTCAGGTGACTCTCGAGTGCACAAGCGATTGGGCTTCTGCAGGCTGGGTTGGCGGTGGCGGCGCTGTTTCGATGAACTTCGACGGTGGCGATACTTGGTATTCAGTTGACTTTGCTCCTGCTTCTGATGCTGCTGCTAATTGGAGTGCTGTAATTGCAATTGATGCAGAGTACAACGGTGCTGCACAGGATCTCTATTCTGCTGCTGCAAACGGCGGTATTTTCAAAATCGGCTGGTGGTGGGGTGCTGACGCTACACTTGATGTCTCAAGTATCACACTTACATTTGAAGACGCTGAGGGCGATGTAACCACTACAACAACAGCTGCTACCACAACAACTGTTGCCGAAACAACTACCACAGCTGCAGAAACAACAACAGCTGCAGAAACAACTACTGTTGCTGATACAACAACAGCTCAGGTCATTGATACTGACGCTGTTACAACTACTGCTGCTGAAACAACAACTACTGCTGCTACAACTGCTGCCGATACATCACCTACAACAGGTGTTGAGGGTGTTGCTTCCATAGTTGCACTTCTTACACTTGCAGGTGCTGCTGTTGCAGTTGCAAAAAAACACTAATTGAATAGGAGAAAACAAACCATGAAAATTTCAAAGCTTTTTGCTACAATTTCAGCTGTTGCAGTTGCTGCAACAGGTCTCAGCGCTCTTAACGTAAGCGCTGCAGAACAAATTGGTCAGGCTTACTTTATCGGTCAGCTTGGCGGCGATCAGAGCTGGAACGTTGAAGATTTTGCTTCACCCGTTGCAATCGACGGCGATGCTCAGTACGAAGTAGAGTGGACACTTACAGCTGGCGGCACTGATACTGTTCAGTTCCTCGCAGTTTGCATTGCTCCTACAGGCACTGCTGACAACTTCACAACAGACTCTTTCCCGAACCTTTCAGCTACAATTGACGAAGTTTGGGTTGACGGTTCCAAGATTAGCTATACAGCAAGCGCTGACGCTATCGAAACTGCTTATTATGAAGGCGGTACAGGCGTAACAAGACTTTACCTCCACGATGAATGGGCTGGTACAGGCATTGCTGACCTTCCCGGAAACACAGCTATCGGTACAAGCATTAAGGTTGTATTCACAATCAGCGGTACTGGTGCTGAAGGCACATCAAACATCGCTTCTGAAGAAACTGTAGTTACAACAACAACTGCTGCAGCTAATGATGATACAGTTACAACAACAACTGCTGCTGCCGCTGAAGATGATAACACAGCTACAACGACAACTGCTGCTGGCAATGGCGAAAGCTCTGCTGACAGTGTAGCAACAACAACTGCTGCTGCAGGAAATGCTGCAACAGGCGTTGAAGGTGTTGCTTCCGTAGTTGCTCTTCTTACAATTGCAGGCGTTGCTGTAGTTGCTACAAAGAAGCACTAAGTTATTATTCTTAACAAACAACATAAAACGGTATGGTTGATTTCAACCATACCGTTTTTATTTTATGTATGTGCATTTTATGCCGCTGATTATATAGCTTCGCGCCGTAGCTGCAAGCTCCTGCGAAGCCGACACAGTACCTTCAAGCCTGTATTGTATGCCAAGCTCCGAGTATTTTTTTACTCCATATGTGTGATATGGAATTACCTCAAGAGCTTTAACATTTTGCAGTGTGCCAATGAATTTTCCAAGCTGTATTAGGTCATCCTCTTTATCGGTGAGGTTAGGTACAACAACATGGCGAATCCATACATCGACTTTGTTTTTATCAAGATATTTTGCAAATTCAAGGACATTCTTGTTTCCGACACCTGTAATTTTAGTGTGTTTTGTGCAATCAATATGCTTCAAATCAAGTAAAACAAGGTCGGTATATTTTATCAACTCATCAAATTTGGCAGAGTTTTTTTTGTCAAAAACAGCTCCTGATGTATCAATACAGGTATGAATACCTTCTGATTTGGCAATAGAGAACAGCTCGGTTAAAAAATCCAACTGTAAAAGTGGTTCGCCGCCACTTACAGTAATACCGCCATTTTTATAAAAATGGCGGTTTCTTTTGTATTTTTCAATAATATCGCCCGGAGTCATCTCTTCACCGACACCAATTTTCCATGTGTCGGGATTGTGGCAATATGCGCACCGTAAAATACAGCCCTGCAAAAAAACGACAAGGCGTATACCGGGCCCGTCCACTGCGCCGAATGACTCGATTGAATGAATAAATCCCTTCATATGTTAGATGCTGTCGTGAAAGGTTCTTGAGATTATTTCGTCCTGCTGTTCTTTTGTGAGCTTGATGAAATTAACTGCATATCCGCTGACTCTTACTGTAAGCTGTGGATATTTTTCAGGGTGAGCCTGAGCATCCAGCAAAGTTTCTTTTGAAAAAACATTAACGTTGAGGTGATGTCCGCCTTTCTGGGTATATCCGTCAAGCAGGGCAACGAGATTATCGATTTGATTCTGTGATGCAGCCATAATTATTCTCCTTTATTAAGATTCAATCACGGTCGAGACCTTCAAAAAGTGTAGGTGAAAAGCACGCACCGTTTTCGCATAAATAGTCAGCGTGCAAATCTCCGGATATAACAATATCATCCTTGCCGAGCGCATTCGGAATGATGGAAAAAGTGTTGGAAATGCCATCCTGCGCATCCTTGAAGGGCAACTTTGAAACCGAAGCAAGCGAAGCAACGGCGCCATTTGTATCACGTCTATGCATTGGATTTGCCCCCGGTGCAAATGCTTCACCGCATTTTCTGCCGTCGGGTGTTGAGCCGGTGTTCTTTCCGTAAACGACATTTGAGGTTATTGTAAGAATAGAAGTGGTAGGGATGCTGTCACGATAGGTGTGGTTCTTTCTGATATGCTCCATAAAACGGTGAACAATGTCATAAGCGATTTTGTCAACGCGATCATCATCATTGCCGTATTTCGGGAAATCACCTTCAACCTCATAATCAACAGCAAGTCCCGCATCGTTGCGTATTACCTTGACCTTTGCATATTTAATTGCAGAAAGGGAATCAGCAACGACAGAGAGACCTGCAATGCCTGTCGCAAACCAGCGTGTGACGTTTTTGTCATGAAGCGCCATCTGTATTTTTTCATAGCAGTATTTGTCGTGCATATAATGAATGATGTTGAGCATATTGACGTAAACACCGGCAAGCCACTCCATCATATCATCATACTTTTTCATTACCTCATCATAATTGAGATATTCAGTGGTTATGGGACGGAATTCGGGAGCAATCTGCTTGCCGGTAATCTCATCAACGCCGCCGTTGATTGCATAGAGCAGACACTTAGCAAGGTTTGCTCTTGCGCCGAAAAACTGCATTTCCTTGCCGACTCTCATAGATGAAACACAGCAGGCAATCGCATAATCATCGCCGTGAGTAAAACGCATTAAATCATCGTTTTCGTACTGAATCGATGACGTTTCGATAGAAATTTTTGCACAGAAGCGCTTGAAATTCTCGGGCAAACGAGCAGACCACAGAACGGTCAGGTTCGGCTCGGGTGCAGCACCAAGGTTTTCAAGTGTGTGCAGATATCGATATGACATTTTAGTTACCATATGTCTGCCATCTATCGAAATACCGCCGATAGATTCTGTAACCCATTGCGGGTCGCCCGAAAACAGAGCATTATATTCGGGAGTTCTGGCAAATTTTATAAGTCGGAGCTTCATAATAAAGTGGTCAATTATCTCCTGAAGCTCACTTTCTGTAAACACATTGTTTTTTAGGTCTCTTTCAGCGTAAATGTCAAGAAAAGTCGAAGTGCGTCCCAAAGACATTGCGGCGCCGTTTTGTTCCTTAACAGCTGCCAAATACCCGAAATACAGCCATTGAACAGCTTCCTTTGTGTTGTTTGCGGGAAGCGAGATATCAAAGCCATAGCTTGCGGCCATCTTTTTTAAATCTTCCAATGCACGAATCTGCTCGGCAAGCTCTTCTCTGTCCCTAATCACCTGCGAATACATCGCAGAACGTGTTGTTGCCTTTTGTTCGATTTTATCTTCAATAAGTCTGTCAACGCCATAAAGCGCAATACGCCTGTAATCGCCGATAATTCTGCCTCTGCCGTAAGCGTCGGGCAAACCTGTTATAATATGGCTTGAACGGCAAGCGCGCATCTCGGGTGTGTATGCATCAAAAACACCTGCGTTGTGGGTTTTTCTGTGAGTTGTGAAGAATTCCTTCACATTTTCGTCAAGCTCATATCCGTTATCCTTGCAAGCTTTTTCAGCCATACGGATTCCACCGTAAGGCATAAGCGCACGCTTAAAAGGCTTGTCAGTCTGAAAGCCCACAATCTGTTCTTTATCTTTATCGAGATATCCGGGAGCGTGCGAAGTTATTGTTGAGATAACCTTTGTATCCATATCCAGCACACCGCCTGCTTCTCTTTCCTGTTTCGAAAGCTCAAGCACCTGCTCCCAAAGGTTCATAGTACGCTCTGTCGGCGCTTCAAGAAAATCTTCATTGCCGTCATAGGGCGTAAAATTATGCTTTATAAAGCTCCTTACGTTAATTTCGTTAACCCAAGTGCCTTTTTCAAAGCCTTTCCAGCTGTCATACATATAATTCATTTTTAAATCTCCTATAACTTTTCTGCATAAAGCTGTCCGCATACTATTATACAATATTATCACAAAAAAATAAAGAGCAAAATTTAAAATTCTTTTCCAATATATTCGATTTGTTGCTCAGATTAAAATTTTACGTTGCTGCTGATAATTTTTGATAAAAGAATACAAAAACGGCAATGGAAGTCATCCATTGCCGTTAATTTTGTTTTATTGACTTAATCAGTCAAAATCCTTGTTGATTTTTCTTGCAACATAGCTTGTGTGAAGAATCTCGTGAGCCTTGTGGCTGCCGGGCTTTTCAAGATATTCATCATAAAGAGCCTTAACAGCGGGGTTGTCCTGAGATTTTCTCAATTCCATTGCAGCGTCCTGATCATAAAGAGCCTTAGCTCTGAGAGAACGAACGTCTGTGAAGTTGCGAACAGATGCGGGAACGATGGGCTGACCGCCGCCGTTTACACAGCCGCCGGGGCAAGCCATGATTTCAACGAAGGTGTAATCAGCTTCGCCGCTTCTTACCTTATCCATAATCTTCTTAGCGTTTGCAAGACCGCTTGCAACAGCAACCTTGATTTCAAGGCCGTTTACGTTGTAGCTTGCTTCCTTAACGCCTTCGGTTCCTCTGACTTCCTTGAAGTCGAGCTTTTCACCGTTGAGCTTTTCGCCTGTAAGCTCTTCAACTGCAAAACGAAGTGCAGCTTCCATAACGCCGCCTGTTGCGCCAAAGATAAGACCTGCGCCTGAGAAGATTCCCAGAGGATCATCAAACTTTTCTTCAGGAAGATCAGCAAAGTTGATACCTGCTCTGTCGATCATTCTGCCAAGCTCTCTTGTTGTGATAGCATAGTCGATATCAGCAACGCCTGCAGCATTCTGGTCATCTCTGCCCATTTCGAACTTCTTGGCTGTGCAGGGCATAATGCTTACAGAAACGATATCCTTAGGATCCCAGCCCATCTTTTCAGCGTAGTATGTCTTGAGAACAGCGCCGAACATCTGCTGAGGAGACTTGCAGCTTGAGAGATTGTCGATGCAATCAGGATAGTAGTGCTCGCAGTATTTAACCCAGCCGGGTGAGCAGGAAGTAATCATAGGAAGCTTGCCGCCGTTCTTAACTCGTTCGATAAGCTCTGTGCCTTCTTCAAGAATTGTAAGGTCAGCTGTAAAGTTTGTATCAAATACACAGTCAAAGCCAAGTCTGCGCAATGCAGCAACCATTTTGCCTTCAACATTTGTGCCGATAGGCATACCGAAGCATTCACCAAGACCTGCTCTTACGGAAGGAGCTGTCTGAACAACAACCTTCTTTGAAGGATCAGCAATTGCAGCGATAATTTCCGAAGTAAAGTCCTTTTCGGAAAGAGCGCCTGTGGGACATACGTTGATACACTGACCGCAGGATACGCAGGATGTATCGCCAAGACCCATTTCGAACGCAGAGCTGATGTGTGTCTTAAAGCCTCTCTCGTTAGCGCCGATTACGCCGATGCCCTGTGTCTTCTCGCAAACTGCAACGCAGCGTCTGCAAAGAATACACTTGTTGTTGTCACGGTACATATGTGCAGCACTATAGTCGATATCATAGTTCTGAGTTTCGCCGTCGTACTTGCCTTCAAATTCAATACCAAGATCATTTGCAAGAGCCTGAAGCTCGCAGTTCTTGCTTCTTACGCAAGAGAGACATTTTCTGTCGTGATTGGAAAGAATAAGCTCGAGAGTCTTCTTTCTGGATTCAATGATTGCAGGTGTGTTTGTGCGGATTTCCATACCCTCGGTAATAGGATAAACGCAAGCTGCAACTGTTCTGAAACCTCTGCCTTCGTTTGCTTCAACAACGCAGATACGGCAAGCGCCGATTGCATTGATTTCCTTAAGGAAGCACAAGGTAGGGATTGTTATATTGGCAAGACGAGCTGCTTCAAGGATAGTTGAACCCTTGGGAGCTGCAAAGTCCATACCGTTAATTTTAATATTTATCATATCGCTCATAACCAAACCTCCCGATTACTTCTTGATAATTGCGCCGAACTTACAGGTTGCTATACAAGCACCGCACTTGATACACTTGTTTGTATCAATAACGTGAGGCTGCTTAACAGTGCCCGAAATTGCGCCGACAGGACATTTTCTTGCACAGGCTGTACATCCCTTACACTTATCCTCGATAATAGAGAAGGAGAGAAGATCCTTACAAACGCCTGCGGGACATTTCTTGTCAACAACGTGAGCAACATACTCATCACGGAAGTAGCGAAGTGTTGAAAGTACAGGGTTGGGAGCTGTCTGTCCGAGACCGCAGAGTGAATTCTGCTTAACGTGATAGCAGAGCTCTTCAAGCTTGTCGATATCTTCAAGTGTGCCCTGACCCTTTGTGATCTTGTCGAGAATTTCGTACATTCTCTTTGTACCGATTCTGCAGGGTGTGCACTTACCGCAGGATTCATCAAGAGTAAACTCAAGGAAGAACTTAGCGATGTCAACCATACAGTTGTCTTCGTCCATAACGATAAGACCGCCCGAACCCATCATCGAGCCGATGCCGATAAGGTTGTCGTAGTCAATCGGAATATCGAAGTGCTCAGGGGGAATGCATCCGCCGGAAGGTCCGCCTGTCTGTGCAGCCTTGAACTTCTTGCCGTTAGGAATGCCGCCGCCGATTTCTTCGATAACTTCACGCAAGGTTGTACCCATAGGAACTTCAACAAGACCGGTGTTGTTGATCTTGCCGCCCAGAGCAAATACCTTTGTACCCTTGGATTTTTCTGTACCCATTGATGTGAACCATTCGGGACCGTTGAGAATAATCTGGGGGATATTTGCGTATGTTTCAACGTTGTTAAGAATTGTAGGCTTATCGAAAAGACCCTTTTCTGCAGGGAACGGAGGACGGGGTTTAGGCTCGCCTCTGTTGCCTTCGATAGAAGTCATAAGAGCTGTTTCTTCACCGCAAACGAACGCACCCGAACCGAGACGAAGGTCGATATCGAATGAGAAGTCTGTTCCGAAGATGTTATTGCCAAGCATACCCTTTTCTCTTGCCTGAGCAATAGCTATTCTGAGTCTGTCAACAGCGATAGGGTATTCCGCACGAACATAGATATAACCCTGCTTTGCGCCGATAGCATAACCTGCAATGGTCATAGCTTCGAGAACAACGTGGGGGTCGCCTTCAAGAACGGAACGGTCCATAAATGCACCGGGGTCGCCCTCGTCGGCATTACAGCAAACATATTTCATATCTGCATCGGGAACAAGGTTCTTAGCAAGCTTCCATTTCATACCTGTGGGGAAACCGCCGCCGCCTCTGCCGCGCAGGCCGCTGTCGAGGATTGTCTGGATAACGTCATCCTGTGACATTGTTGTAAGTACCTTGCCGAGAGCAGAATAACCATCTCTTCCGATGTATTCATCAATACATTCGGGGTTGATAACACCGCAGTTTCTCAAGGCTACTCTGTGCTGCTTCTTGTAGAATGCTGTATCATCAAGAGCCTTGATACCTTCATCTGTAACTGTTTCGTCATAGAGAAGTTCTTTGATAGGCTGACCGCCGATGATGTGTTCATCAATAATTCTTTCAATATTCTTTTCTTCAACCATTGAATAGAAAGCGCCTTCGGGATATACGATCATAATCGGGCCGAGTGCACAAAGACCGAAGCAGCCGGTTCTTACAACCTGAACCTTTTCGGTAAGGCCCTTTGCTTCAATGGTTTTTTCAAGTGTTTCGGCAATCTTCATTGAGCCTGAGGAAGTACAGCCTGTACCTCCGCAGATGAGGATGTGCTTTTCATATTTTGAATTTTCGCCGCCATGAGTTCTCAATGCGACTTCATTTTTCATTTTTTCCTTGACAGCATTAAGTTGTTCAAGTGTCATAGTAATTATTCCTCCTATTTGATAGTAATATTGGTAGCTCAGTCTGCATATTTTGCAAGGATAGAATCTACGTCGTCAACGGTCAGTCTGCCGAAAACGTCGTCGTTTACCGTCAATACAGGAGCAAGGCCGCAAGCGCCTATACAACGACAGGCCTCAAGCGAGAATTTTCCGTCCGGTGTGCATCCGCCGTCACCGATTCCAAGCTTTTCCTGAAGCTTTTCGTATATGTCGCCGCTGCCCTTAACATAGCAAGCGGTACCAAGACATACCGAAATACGGTATTTTCCCTTGGGGTTGAGTGAAAACTGTGAGTAGAATGTAGCTACGCCGTAAACTTTTTCAAGCGGTACATTCAAACCTTCAGCAATCATTGTCTGAACCTCAATCGGAAGGTAGCCGTAAATATCCTGCGCCTTCTGCATTACAGGCATAAGCGCTCCTCTGGTGTCTTTAAGCTCTGCAATAATTGCGCAAAGCTCAGCTTCCTGTTCCTTTGTGCCGTTGAAAGGGACAGCTGCTTTGATCATGCCCATTCCAAAACCTCCTTGATTTTTCCGCAGTTTTGATGCGGATGATATGAGTGTTTTTGTCGCCGCATTTATGTAAAATACATAATGCTGCGTTTGTTTATACCTTAACATTGCAAATATCGTTTGATATTTTTTTAACAATGTCAGTATGTCCCTTACATTATAACATATATTAAAACAAAATACTATAAATAATTTGACCAAGTTTTTTGTCTAAATTTTGACATATAAACCAAAAAACTCCGAAAACCTTTTGGCTTCCGAAGTTTTTATGATTTGGGTTGAATTTAGTAAATTAAAAACTTCCTTAATTTACAAAACAGTCATATATAGCTGAAGTTGCTTTTTCAAAGTCTTCTTCCATAACGCCGATGATGATGTTAAGCTCGCTTGAACCCTGGTCGATCATTTTTACGTTCACTCTTGCATGTGCAAGTGCTGCAAAGGTTCTTGCGGCGGTGCCTCTTGTCGAGCGCATTCCTCTGCCGACAACAGCAAGAAGAGCAAGACCGTGCTCAATTTCAAGCTTATCGGGATTTACGGCTTTTCTTATCCTGTTTAAGATATCTTCTTCTCTTCCTTCAATGCATGAGCTTGAAAGAATAATTGACATTGTGTCGATACCCGAAGGGAGATGCTCAAAAGAAATGTTGAATTCACGAAGAACATCGAGCACCTTCATACCGAAGCCTACCTCGCTGTTCATCATATCCTTTTCGATGTTGATTGCGCAGAAGCCCTTCTTGCCTGCGATACCCGTAATTATATTACGGCTTTCCTCATCTGTTTCCGCAACAATCATCGTGCCCTTTGCTTCGGGCTCGTTTGTATTTCTTATGTTGATGGGGATACCGGCAGTTCTTACAGGGAAGATAGCGTCCTCGTGGAGCACGCCTGCACCCATATATGCAAGCTCACGCAGCTCGGTATAGGTGATTGTTTCAATAACCTCTGCATTGCATACGATTCTGGGGTCTGCAATCAAAAATCCCGAAACGTCGGTCCAGTTTTCATAAATTTCGGCATTCACAGCTCTTGCAACGAGTGAACCCGTAACATCGGAGCCGCCTCTTGAGAAGGTTTTGATAGTACCGCCTTCCCTCATTCCGTAGAAGCCGGGGATTACTGCACAGTTTGAATTTTCAAGTCTTTGCGAAATAAGCGAAATAGTTTTATCAAGCATAAATTCTCCGCTTTCGCTGAATACAACAACATCGGCAGCGTCAACAAAATCAAAACCGAGATATTCAGCAATGATTACAGCGTTGAGATATTCGCCTCGGCTTGCGGCATAATCCCTTCCTGCGTTTCCGAGCAGACAGCCTTCAATAATTGCAAATTCCCTGTCAAGGTTCAGCGTAAGTCCGAGATCCTTGATAATTCCGTTGTATCTTTCCTTGATTTTTGCAAAAATATCCGAAAAATCCTCGCCTTTTTTTGCTGCGTCATAGCACGCATAGAACATATCGGTAACCTTGATATCGTCGGAAAACCTCTTTCCCGGTGCTGAAACTACAGCATATTTTCTGCTTTCGTCAGCTCTGATAATAGCTGCCGCCTTTTTGATCTGGTTTGCGTCGGCAAGTGAGCTGCCTCCGAATTTTACTACTTTTACGCTCATAAATAACGTTCCTTTCTTGTATAAATGAAATATATTTAGTTTTTTTAATTATTCGCTGAAAATTCGCGGAACACGCTTTGAGATTCCGCACACAAGCTCATAGCCTATCGAACCGTAGAGTGAAGCCAGTTCATCGGCAGTGATCCGTTCGTCTCCGTCAATTCCGAAAAGCGTTACGGTATCGCCGCAGCTGACGTTTTCGATATTGCTTACATCGCACATCATCTGATCCATGCAGATACGCCCGATTATATTGCATCGCTTCCCGTTGATAATAACCTGTGATTTTGAGGAAAGTGCCCTTGGATATCCGTCGGCGTAGCCGATGGGCATTGTAGCGATTTTCATCTTTCTTTCGGCGCAGAAGGTTCGAGAGTAGCTTATAAAATCACCTTTGTCGATTTCTTTTATGTGGGAAATTACGGTTTTAAGCTCCATAACAGGCTCAAGCTCAATCGGTAGCTCAAGCGAAGAGTTCGGCATAAGACCGTAAAGGATGATTCCAGCCCGCGCCAGCGTGCTTCCGGTGTTTTTCAGATACATAAGACCTGCGCTGTTGAGATAGTGAAGATGAAGCGGAGCATTCTCTTTTAAAACAGTTCTGACGATTTCATAAGTCTTTTCAATGAATTCCTTCTGTGCCTCGGTGTAGCTGATGTCGTTTGGCACATCGCTGTCGGCACAGGAAAAATGAGTATATATTCCTTCTACGGCAAGCCCGGGGAGCTCGCATATTCTTATAATTTCGTCGGCACATTCGGAAGGCGTTCTGAATTTCAGCCCGACTCTGCCCATTCCGGTATCAAGCTTTATGTGGCAGCGAAGTGGAGCGTCTGAATTTTCAGCCGCCTGCGAAAATGCCAATGCATTTTCATATGATAAAATGCCCTGTATTATGTTGTTGCCGATAAGCTCATTAGCATATTCGGGGTTGGTGTAGCCAAGAATCAGAATGTCGCTGCTTGGGCATACCGAACGGACATTTTCCGCTTCGTCAATGTTTGAAACCGCAAAATATCTGATTCCGAGTGAACTGAGCTTTTGCGAAAGCTGTATGTCGCCGTGCCCGTAGGCGTCGGCTTTGACTACTGCCATAAGCTCACAGCCTTGAGTGCAGCTTGAGGTGATTTTTTTGATATTTCGCTCAAGACGGTCAAGATGAATCTCTGCCCAGGTGCGGTTTTTGTCCTTTTTCAAGCGATTTTCTCCCTTCGGGTATTTTGTTTTCAGCCGCATATTTCCTGTCGGAATTTGAAGAAAGCGGTTGTTTTTTTGATATAAATACTTGAATATTGAAAAAGTTTATGTTAATATATAATTTGTGCAATAAGTAAATATTCGTAAAGTAAGGGTTTTTTGATTTTATGAAAAACAAAAGCGTTTGTTTTTCGGGGCATCGGCCTCATAAGCTACCTGACAACAAAGCGATTATCAACGTGCTCAAAAGCCGTCTTTACATGGCGATAATCGATAGCGTCAAAAAGGGCTACTGCGAATTCTATACAGGCTGTGCTTTGGGTGTTGATATATGGGCGGCGATGTTTCTGATTGAGATGAAAAAAAGTGATCCGAAACTTAAGGTGCATTGTGTTATTCCATATCAGGGCCATTCAAAAAAATGGTCGGCATACGACAAATACAATCTGGAATGTGTTCTGCGCAATGCAGACAGCGTTTGCTGCCTTTCTGAAAGGTATTACAGAGGCTGTTTTGCTGTTCGGAATAAATATATCGTTGACCGATCATCCTTGCTTATCGCAGTGATCGATGATGAATCCAGCGGAACAGGTCAAACTGTTCGTTATGCCGAGAAAAACGGTATTGAGATCATCAGGTTGGACGTTACTGATGCCGATGAAACGGAATACGTTTTTGCACAACTAAATATTATACACTAAAAAAAATATTATTGCAAGAAAATAAGTGAATTTTGTGTGATTTTTTTTGAAATCGCAGAAATCGCATTGCTTCGGGGTTTTCAACGTTTTCAACCATGTTTTCAACATTTTGCATATTTTATATCGGATGATGAATATATTCCGAAAATTCTGGGTTTTGCGTTTGCATATTATTTCATATTATTTTTTACAAAAGAAAAAAGATATTTTACACGGAGGCTGATGAAATGAGCTATAAAAAAGGTGCGGTTGCAATACCGTTTCTGATAACGTTTCTGGTTTCGCTGGTTCTGTTCGGAGCCACTGCGTGGTATATGTACAGAATTACGGTTGATGATGATGAACCGGCCGCTGCTTCGACATCGGAAGTGACTGTCGGAATAACTGAAGAAATGAACCATGCGATACTTTTTGCTTATGAAAACGGCACAAACGATACTGATCTTGCCTTTGCAGTAGTGTATTGTATGCCATATAAGGAAGCCACTTTGAGCATTCCGATTTCGCCGAAAACGGTCTGCACTACCGATTCGGGCACGCAGACTGTTGCACAGATATACAGGGTGTCGGGTGCAGGCGCTGTTGCCAATGCAGTAAGCGGCGAGCTCGGAGTTGAAGTTTCCAGATATATGAAGCTTGATGCGTACGGTCTTGAAAAGCTTCACAGCATTATGGGCGGAGTGACGGTCAGCGTGCCGTCTGAATATACCGAGCTTTCGACCGGTATGAAGAGCGTCAACAGTGAGCAGCTTTCTGATCTTATGACTTATCCCTTCTATTCGGGCGGGGAGGATTTCAGAACGAAATTCATCGGAATGGCAGTTCAGAATATGATAAATACCGGATTCGGCGAAAGTCTTTCGGCAAGACTTAAGACAAGCTACGAAACAATGTCGGCGGTTTGCGAAACAAATATCACCGCAACGGATTACGCAAATTATCAGGAAGCGGCTGAGCACCTTGTTGCAAAAGGTCAGGCAGGCTGCATACTTGTAGTTCCCTCGGGAAGCTGGTCGGGTGAAACCTATACGATCGACGCTTCCTTCCGCGACGTTCTCAAGGAGCAGTGGATTGACGGATGAGCCTTAAGATTTTTGATTCACATTCACATTATACCGATTCGGCGTTTGATGCAGACAGATACGAGCTGCTTACGAGAATTTTAAATGATAATGTCGGAGCAATTATGCTTGCGGGAACCAATGTTGCTGACAGTCTGGCTTCGCAAAAGCTTGCGCTTGAATTCGACGGGGTTTATTCATCAGTCGGTATTCATCCGGAGTTTGCTTCGCAGACCGAGGGTGATTATATCAGTGCTCTTGAAGAAATCTCACGTTGCCCAAAGGTCAAAGCTGTGGGTGAAATCGGGCTTGACTATCATTATCCGGGATATGACGAAAAGCTTCAGAAGAAACTGTTTGAAAGTCAGCTTGAGCTTGCAAAGTCACTTGATATGCCTGTGATTATCCATAGCAGAGACGCCTGTGCCGATACGTTTGACATATTGCGCAGGTACAGACCCAAAGGGGTTGTGCATTGCTTCAGCGGAAGCAAGGAAACTGCTGCGGAAGCGATAAAACTCGGAATGTATATCGGGCTTACCGGCGTTGTGACTTTTAAAAATGCGAGAAAGGCAAGAGAAGTTGCCGAAAGCATTCCGTTGGATAAGCTGCTTATCGAAACGGATTGCCCTTATATGGCACCTGAGCCGTGGCGTTCAAAGCGATGTGACAGTTCGATGCTTGTTTCCGTAGCGTCGAAAATTGCCGAAATCAGAGGGATAAGCGTTGAAAACGTTATCAATGCAACAAGTGAAAACGCTTTCAAACTTTATCAAATAAACAAATGATTATTGTCTTTTTAACAATGTTGTAATACTGATTCGATTTTTGTTCATAATATTTGTGATGAGAGCACTTGCGGATTTGCCAAGTGCTTTTTCTTTTGTTTATATTTCACAAAAGAAAAAAGGCAATTTGTATGTATTAAACAATTGAAATTTTTGTGAATTAGTGATATAATGTCTATGATAGAGTAGTATGTATAAATATACTCTTATGATGCTTATTTAAGAATAACGGAGGTGGTATGATGAAAACTTACTCTTATAGTGCAAAGGATGCGCTGGGCAACACTTCAAAAGGTACGATAGTTGCCGAAAATGAACGTGCGTTTTTTGAAAAAATCTCTGAAAAGGGGTTGTTCTGCACTAACTATAAGGAAGTTACTTCATCCAAGAAAAGTGCGCACAAGTTCACTACCAAGGAGCTTGCGTACAACTGTCGACAGCTCAGTGCGATGATGTCTTCCGGTCTTACGCTTGTAAGGTCGCTTGATATTCTCTACAGAGAGCAGACGAATGACGCTTGCAGGAATATCTGGCAGGACATCTACGAAAACGTTCAGAAAGGTGAATCGTTTTCATCATCGCTTATGATGCAGCAGGGCGCTTTCCCCCCATTCCTCATAAGTATGGTTGCCGCTGGTGAATCGTCCGGTTCGCTTGATGTAATTATGAAGCGAATGGAAGCTCATTACGCAAAAGAAAACAAACTGAACAACACTATTAAGAGTGCGATGATTTATCCTATCATCCTTCTCGTACTTACGGTAGCTATTGTTATCGCAATGTTTACATTTATCATGCCGATTTTCGTTGACCTTTTTGAAAGTCCTGAGGATATGCCGGCGCTGACAAGGGCGCTGAACGCATTCAGTGACTTTTTGCGTCAGAAGTGGTACATATGCCTTGCGGTAGTTGTTGCCTTGGTATTCGGCATTATCTATGCGCTTAAGGTTCCTTCGATAAGGCTTAAGTTTGATAAGTTTCTGGTTACGAACCCGCTGTTCGGAAACCTTATCGTAAAAATCTACACAGGTCGTTTCGGACGTACTCTTTCATCGCTTTACTCCGCAGGTCTGCCGATGGTAGAATGTCTGCAGAGATCTTCGGCAATCCTCGGCAACTCTTATATCGATGATAAGTTTGTTACTGTTGTCGAAGAAGTTAAACAGGGTGAAACACTTTCATCCTCTATTCAGAGAACCGAAATTTTCGAGTCAATGTTCTGCTCGATTATTTACGTCGGTGAGGAAGCCGGCGCTCTCGACGATATTCTTGAAAAGACTGCTGACTACTACGACGAAGAAGCCGACTCGGCTGTTGCCCGTCTTGTATCAATGCTTGAGCCTTTGATGATCATCATCCTCGGTATCGGCGTCGGTCTTGTTATCGCAGGTGTACTTCCCGCACTTTACGGTTCATTCGAAGGTATTTCGTAATCAAAAATCCAATTACTATTATAAATCCATCAGAGAGGTGAAAGTATAATGTTATCATTTGATGTAACAGACAGAAATATACGAATTATCAAAGGTCAGGAAAATAACGGAAAAGTCCGTATCCAGTCCGCAGCGACACTCGAGCTTGAAGAAGATATAATCGTTAACGGTCACTGTAAGGATATACCCCGTCTGGCAACACTTATCAACCAGACGCTGCGTACCAATAAAATGGGCGACAAGGAAGCTATCATCAGTATTTCCTCAAACCTTACAATCTTCAAGGAAATTACAGTCCCCAAGGCTAAAGAGCCTGAATTCTCAAGACTTGTAAAGAACAAAATGCAGTCCACAATGGGTATCGACGATTCATACGGCGTTTCTTACATTATCGTAGGCGACGTTGAAGATGAGGAAAACGGCGCAATCGTAACAAAGGTTTTGGCAACAGCTTGTCCTTTTGATGTGGTTGATTGCTACCGTAAGGTTTTCACAATGCTCGGCATTGCGCTCAAATCAGTAATTGTTGGCTGTAACTGTATTACAAGAGTACTTCTTTCCGACGAAAAGAACAAGTCGAGAATGCCCTTGCTTGCAGTTCAGATTGACAACAACTTCATCAACCTTAACCTTTATGAAGAAGGTCAGCTGACATTTTCACGTTTTGCTTCAATCGACCCCGCCGATTATGACGATTCGGAAGACTATGTATTTGAAGCAGTAAACGAAAATATTTACCGTATGCTTCAGTTCCAGCGCAACAGAAACCGTTCCAACCCGATTGAAAACGTTGTTTTCTACGGTGATACAAGAGAATATGTTCGTCTGACAAATGCTCTGGATCAGATGGAAATTTCAGGAAGCGTTATCGGCGTTCCGCGTCAGGTTTCCGGATATGAAAATATCGAATTTGCTGTATACGCAAACGCTGTCGGCGCAATGTTCAGAAGAAACAAGGAAACTGAGCACATCAACCTTCTCGAAACAATGGAATTCGGCAGCCTTGTTGCCGATAAGATCAAGTCTGACAGGTCATTCCCGTTCATCTTCTTCGGAAGCGTCGGATTTTCAGCCGCAGTTATTCTTATCTGGTACCTGATTGTTGCCAACAAGAACGCAAAGATTGTTGATGAGATTGAAGAAATCGATGAAGAAATCAACGGTGCAAACTCAAAGATTGCACTTCTTAACCAGCTCAATACCGTAAAAGCCTCAATCGATAACTATGCAACAATGATTGACGATGCATATTGCGCATATGAATCAAAGCCGATTCTCGATTCCGAGGTATATACAAAGGTAAACAATACAGTTGAAGCATACTGCGATGAGGAATATTATACAGAGCAGTATCAGAAGCAGAAGGAAGAACTTCTTGCTCAGCTTACCGAAGACCCGAATCTTGAATATGCAACGCTTGACGCTCACGATCAGGGTATTACCGGATTTACATATTCAAACGGCACAATTTCATTGACAATTTCACTTCCCGGCGATAAGGAGCTTAACGCACAAAGAGTTGGATATCAGCTTGTAAATGATATTCAGGCACTTACATTTGATGAAACAGGCGAACCGATGTTTGTTGATGTAGTATACACAGGATATAGTGTCACCGAAGAATCGGATGCTGTTGCAGAAGAAGAAGGCACAGCTGCTGAGGGCGAAGCTCCTACAGTGGCAACGGACGAAGAGGCTGAAGAACGTATGTGGGTTGACTTTAATCTTACACTCACGATGGATTCACCTTGGGATCCGAACGCTGAAACAACAGAAGAAGCTGCTCAGCAGCCCGCTGAATAATTGAAAGTAGGTGAATGTATATGTCAAAAATCAGTTACAGAGATAAAATCATTCTTCTGACCTTCTTGGTTATTGCAATTTGGGTTTTGGGAATCGTGTTCCTTATTAAACCCAAGAACGAAGAGCTAAAAGCAAATAAGGCAGAATACGACACTAAGAAATCACAGCTCGAAAGCCTCGAAAAGCAGGTTGATCAGATTTATGAGGTTCAGGAGCACATTGTTCTTACACATGATGAGGCAATTGCACAGGCAGAAAGCTTCTCCGATATCAGACACAACGATGAGCTTGACGAATATGTAGAGTCCACAATGCTCAACCTCGGACTTAACGAGGCAGGTGAGCAGTCCGGTCTTAAGGTTTCTAATACAATTGCATTCTCAGAGCCTAGCACCTCGACTCTTACATACTATTACTACACCCCCAGCATTCTTACATACCCGATTTATACTGCGGCAGATCTTAACGGCGAATTCCAGGCAGAAAGCGCAGAAGCCCTTCTTAAGAGTGCTTCCATTTCAGCAAGAGCAGCACAGACGGTAGTTTCTTCCACAGTTACTCTTGCATATGAAGGAACAGAAACTGAGGTTCTTCAGTTCCTTGATTTAGTTGCTGATTCTGAAGAAAAGGTATTGCTTAACTCAATTGATATCGCAAGTGTTCTTACAACATATGAACTTGAAGGTACACAGCTTGTTGAAACCGAAGCTGATATCAAAGGAACACTTACATTCCAGTTCTACTCTGCTCAGTCGGCTGACCTTCTCTACAAAGATCTCTTTGAAGAAACAAGCGACGGCAAGGCAGACGCTCTCAAGGAGCTTGTAGAAAAATACAGCGATAATTTCAAAGAAAAGGCTGCTGAATAAGCAAATATGACAGTTTTTACGAACATCCGCAACACACTACAAACGCATTAGAAAGGCGGTAATGTTATTTATGAAA
Organism: Oscillospiraceae bacterium; assembly: GCA_017435565.1. Lineage (GTDB taxonomy): Bacteria > Bacillota > Clostridia > Oscillospirales > Ruminococcaceae > RGIG3077. The sequence continues at coordinate 37,500 of JAFSEU010000019.1, forward strand.
TTTATAGACAGAATCCGTAGCCGCAGGCTTAAGGGTGCTGTTCTGTTCACTGTCGTATCGGTATGTGCCGTTATAATAATCTTTGTTATGGCAACCTTGACTGTCGTTGCAACTGTACAGAAGCGTACATATTCCGACTATGCAAAGAGCCAGTCCTATTATACGGCACGCTCAGCTGTAAACAGTGTTATTACAGCACTTAATGAGAGCGATGACTTAGCGCTGACATTTAAAAATATCAGCGGCAGAACCGATCTCAATATCAATATGAGCTCGTCAACCGATATGGGTCAGATTACGTCCTGCTATGTTGATAAAATTTCCGATGAAATGTACAAGATTTGTGCGACAGCGCGCGTTCTTGACGATGAATCGACGGTGGCAGTATATGTTTACGAAGGTACCAAGATTGAGCCTTCAAGCGGAAAATCAAGCTCGAGCGCAATCACTACCTTCGGTACGGCAAACTCCAACAATCTTTCAATGATTGGCGGCAGTGCTGTAAACGTATATGCAGACACTTGCCCTTCCGGTGAACCTCTTTCAAACAGCAATAACAGCGGTATTGTCGGCGATTTCGTTGTAAACGGAAACTACGAACTTACTAACAATACAAAGTTTGTTTTAGAATCAGGACAGGGAGCAAGTATTTACGGAGATTTGATTTTCACATCAGGTGCAGATATATATCCTTTGTTAGATACTATCAACGATAATTCGAGTGGTTATGATTCATATTACAAAGATATGACATATCCTGTTAAAGAAATCTCGGAAGATTCTGTAAAGCTTAGTGATATTCCTTATATTTTCTGTACGGGAAAGCTTGATTTTGTTGCATCCGGCTGTGATGTCGGATATGCTTCTGAAAATTCCAACGTATATTGTCCTGTAAATATATATTGTGGATACCTTGCAGGAAGTAGTGCGAATTTTTCAGGTGGAGCTGCAAATTTCTATTGTTACGATTCAGCTCAGACAAGCCAAATCACCCAAGGCGGCTTTTCCCTCTATAGTTGGATTCAAAGCTTGAACCAGAGCAGTACTACATTCAATGTTACGGAAATCGGAGGTAATTTCTACACCAAAGGTGATCTTTCGCTGACAAAGACTGGTGGCGTGACATATGTGTTCCAGGGCGACTTGTGCGTGGACGGTACGCTTACTGTGATTAGCAACGATAGTAATCACACCACTACTATAAAAGTTGGCGGCGATTTAAAGGTTGGCAAACTTGAAATGATGAACACTAAAGTTAAGTTTACAGACCTTGATGGAAATGATATCACTCCCTATATTACAAGTGTTGATAAGGTTGCGGACCTTGCAAACTATTACAGCGCTTTAGGTGTTTCGGACTGGGACGCTATGCGTTCAAAGCTTACTGCAAGTCCGGCAACCAAGGTTGTTCTCGGCGGAGCTACAACGACTTATCAGGATGTGCTTGATACATTTACATTCTTCACATCCGATTATGAATTGAAGAATATGCTTTCGGGATATTATTATGCATATGACGCATTCGGTCAGCTTGATGACAGCATAATCTATCACGATAACGTCAAGACGGGAACAGAGCCTGCGAGCTATGAATACCAAAAGCCCGAAACGGGATTCATCAATACTGTTGCTACTGTTAAGGAGCAGTTCCCTGTTGACAGTGTTAAGTCACCGGTTGACGCTGACGGAAACATTACAACAGAAATTTATGAGTGTGAAACATATTCCAGCATCGATGAGTTTGATACCGTGCTCAAGAGTGAAGGAAACTATCTCAAAGTAACCTTCAATGGCTCTAATTGCACTGTCCGGATTCTTGACGCAACCGATAAGGATATCACAGACACAATTACTGACACAAGCAAATATTACAGTGTAGATTCCAATGGTGTTTATACATTCTACACAAACGCTATATTTACAGGTTCTTCACAGGCAAACGGTAAGGTTCATTACATTGACCCGCAGACCGCGAAGAAGGATTTGTATATCAGACTTGAAGACTTCTCGCTTAACAGCAATGATTATCTTGTTGTCAAGGACGAAAAATTGAAGTCTACCGTAAACGGTAGCGAGGTTGTTGCAGACCAGTATATGTGCTATATGTATGCTTCCACTGCATCTACACCTTCGCAGACAGTTGACCAATGGAATAAGATATATACAACAAACTGTATTACATTGAGCAACGCAGGTATTGTTTCGGAGTATTACTATAATTATCTGACAAAGGGTACAAACATTTATCTTGAACAGTATCCGACCGAAGATAATTACAGACAGATGCCGAATATTTATATGTATGTACAGCCCTACACCAATATAAATGCCGGAAGCAACCTGAATGCAATCACGGCCTATATTACAGCTCCTCGTTCATCGCTCTCAATCGATAACGGCAGAGCAGGTTCAGGTTCAATGTATTACACAACGGGTGAGTTTACCGATACAAACGTTACACCGCCTAAGGCTACTGCATATTCGCAGCAGGTTAATAAGTCGATTGCTCTTCTCGGCTCTTTCGTATTCGGAAGCGCTAATATGAAGAATGCAACTGTTTCGTACATTTACATCAGTGATGAGGGCAGAGGAGACGATGATACCGAAGATAACGGAACTGAGGTTTACACCTGGCAGCCGTTGTACTACGATTCAAACTGATAAGGGAGGGTTTTAGAATATGATTAAAAAATTCTTCCGAAAAGCCCGTTTAAAGGGCATGACGCTTGTTGAAGTAATAGTTGCACTTGCAGTTTTCACAATTATGACCTCTGCAATGGCGCTTTGCGCAGGCTCTGTAAGCAAGATTGTTACAGAGAATATATTCTTCAACAGAAAAATGAACGAGCAGAGAGTAATCGTTGATAATATGCAGGACGTCGGTGATGAGAACGTTGCCGATGTGAAAATGCAGATTACTCTCCAGAGCACTTCCTACACGCTCAACACAGCTAAGAATACAGCTGAGGAAAATCACTGCAACAACGGCTTGAACTTCAAATATCTCAAGCCCAGAGACTGATAATATCATTGAAAAAAGGAGGTCTTTATATGGAGAAATCAAAAACTCCGAAATCCCGTAGACTTAAGGGCTTTACTCTGTTAGAGCTTATTATAGTGTGCGCTTTGTTTTCAATGATACTTATCGGTGCGTTGTCGGTATTAAGACCTGTTTCACTTCTTTACAAGCAGAATGTGGAGTATGAATCTTCCCGTGCAACAAGCGACATTGTGTCCACATATCTTGAGGGTGTTCTCAATTATGCCGACAGAATGTGGATATATGAAGACAAATGCGCTGACAGCAGTGTATATAACGAGAACGATGAGCTCGATAAATTCATCAACACTTATTTTGACGGCAGCAGCGGTCATCAGCCGATTTATATAATGGATATCGTTAACGATCCTGTTGTTGATGCCAGCGGAAACGTGATTGAAGAAGGCTACGGTCGTGTGTATATGCGTGAAATTGGTACCGGTAAGAACGCAATCGACGATACCACACCGAGACATCTTGCAATCAGCGAAGGTATCTATGAAGATTACGGCTTTCAGATTGATATTCAGAATGCGCTGCCGAGAACGCTTACAACTACGGTTAACGTTTTCAGAAAGAGCAAGAATATCACTCCTACTGCTGTTTCACAGCAAAACGGCGTACTTGCACTTGTTGACGCAAGCGGTAATAACAGATATGAATCAAACGGCGTTGAAGTTGTAAAATCGTCGAATATGCTTAACATTTGCTATTATGACGTTGACCTTAATTCTCCTACGGGCATCGCTAATTATGTAATTGTATATGCTCAGGACGGAACAACATCAAAGGTGGCATCGTTCTATTCAAACCCGAATTCAGCGATGATTTCCGATGCTACACCTACCAGCAACAATTATCATATAATCTTTACTCTTCCTGACCAGGAGTATTATAGGAACGCAGCGATGAACCAGCTCGAATACATCGATTGTTCGCCTAAGAGCATAACAGCTGCCTGCAATACAACAAAGACACTTGACGATATTCTTACCGATGCAGGATTTAAGGTATCTGCAAAATATACAAACAGCAATGTTCTTGTTGAGGTTACAAAGGGTGTATTAAACGACGGAACTGATGGTTGGTATGTACAAAACAGAGTTGATTTTGACACAAATAAGCAAACCGCAGGAACTTATACCTATTATGTTTACTTTGAGTCGGAAATGACAACGTTCAATATCACCTTTGAGGAACAGCCGCTTGTTACATCAATCAGCGCACAGAATCTTATTGTTTCTGCAGGCGATACTATCAGCAAGGGACTCTTCTCAGTTTCCGTTGTAAGAGGCGGCAATACTGAACCTATTGATTCAATGTCGTATAGCATTACACTTGCAGACGGCAGCGATCTGAGCTCTCTTGTACCTGTGGCAGGTCAGCAGTATGAAGTAATTGTCAAGTATACCGGTGACGGTGCAGCAGCAACAGATATTTCTTCCTCTGCGTATATTCTCGTTGCTGAGCTTGATACAATTTCAGCTGCTAAGTCAACCAAGACATATCCTGTAGGCTATACATTGACCGATGCGGATATGGATGATATCGTTGTTACTGCAAATTATAAGGAAATCTTGTTTAACGGCACACCGTATACTCCTCCGGCACAGACTGTAACAAACGGATGCACATTCAGTTATCCGAGTGGTGCGCTTGCAGCAGGTACATCTACAATTACTGTAACACATTCCAGCGGTATGACTACCACCATTCCGATTACAGCAACTGAATCGGCATTGTCTGTTTCGTTGAATTATACCTCCGGCTCTGTTGGAGCTAATGCAGGTAATATTGAGTTCAGCTGTGCTGTCAGCGATCCTGATATGAAGGGATGGACTTTGACAATAACCTTGCCGTTCACACCTTCGCGTGCTCAGGCACTTTCCTGGAATCAGGCTATCGGCAACAACTGCAGTTGCTCAGGAAATATACTTACTATTAAGGGCGCTGCCGGATATGATGAGGTTACTTTACCTGTTGGTATTTACATAGACTGGGAAGTCGCAGGTAGTGCAAACCTTTCCGAACTCAGTAATATGTATACTCAGCTTCAGTCGGGTACTTATATCTGGGATTACACTTTGACCCCCAACAGCTGATAAAGCAAAAATTTAAGGAGAACCCAAGTTATTTGGGTTCTCCTTAGAAAAAGTTGAATTCGTTTTTATTCTTTGAAAAGAATCAAAAAAATGCGGCATAAATTTTACGCCGCACAGTTAAGTTTTTGGTTTTATTCAAAGGTTAAAAATGTGTTTATGTACCAATCGGCAATCTTTGTGCCGTGAGTTGCGGCAATCGCAAGACCAATGCAAAGGTAAGGGCCGAACGCCATTTTTGATTCGCCGCTTTTCTTTTTGATGATAACACCTACAATTGCGGCAAGTACAATGCCAAGCAAGGCGGCAACAACGATGGCTTTTGTTCCAAGAAGCAAGCCCCCTGCCGCCATTAAAACAACGTCACCCATTCCCATTCCGCCTGTTATAAGTCCTAAAATAAGGAACGGAACGCTGATAATCAGTGCACCGATTATTCTTTCTTTAAGACTTGCGCCGTATTCTCCTGTGAGGAAGAATGAAGGAATTGCAAGAAGTGCGGCGGCAATCAGCACTGAAAGATGCATTTCCTGGGTGTCATAGTCAATGAATGCAATGACAATCAATACCGACATATAAAGGCAAAGTATGATGCAGTTGGCAAGAGATGCGTAATCAAATACAAGCTCAGCGATATCAACCTGCATAAATACCCACACATAAAGCAAAGCGTTGAGGCTTTCGACAAGAGGATATCTTCCGGAAATCTTTTCGCCGCAGCTGTGGCACTTTCCTTTAAGGAAAAGCCAGCTGAAAATCGGAACAAGATCCCGTGCTCTTATTTTTTCACCGCAGGTCATGCAGTGAGATGAACGCTTTATGAGCGATTCGTTCTTTGGCAGTCTGTATATACAGACATTCAAAAAGCTGCCGATAATCATTCCGAAGCAAAAAACAATCAGATAAATAATAATGCACATGATAAGTTCGAGTACTTGGGTTGACATTGATTTTAACCTCCTGAAGTTTCTTTACTTATCATAGCATAATATATCGCAATTTTCAAGAAAATTTTATAAACGGAGGTAAATTCCATGAAAAATGCACGTATTGGCGACTATCTTGTAGAATATGGCCTGCTTAAGCCCGAGCAGCTTGAACACGTTCTGCAGATACAGCGCGAAGCACGCGAAAACGGTCAGGATAAGCAGTTTGGCGACATTGTTGTTGAGCAGGGCTATGTAAGCGAAATCAACTTTGCTAAAGCTCTGGCTGCAAAGCTGCACGTTCCTTATGTTGATCTTGCAACATATGAGTTTGATCCCGAAACAGTAAGAAAGATTCCTGAGCACGTTGCAAAGAAATATGCTGTTATTGCTATTCAGCTTCAGGGAAAGAGACTTACAGTTGCAACTGATGACCCTATCGACTTTGAAAAGCTTGAGGACGTTAAGGTTCTTACAGGTTATGACTGTAACCCCGTTCTGGCAACAAGGTCTGCAATTGACAAGGCTATCGGTAAGAACTATCAGATGGATACAGTATCGAGCGTTCTTGATGACGTTCAGGCACTTGCAGGTGCAAGTGATTCTGATGACGACGGTTCGGCAGAGCGTGTTGAAAGCGCACCTATCGTTCGTCTTGCTACAACAATTGTAGAAAACTCATATCGTGCAGACGCAACGGATATTCATATTGAGCCGTTTGCTTCCTATACAAGAATCAGAATCAGAGTTAACGGCGACCTTATCGAACTGATGAACGTTTCTTCACAGGTTCACAGTGCACTTGTTACTCGTTTGAAAATTGTAAGCGGTATGAATATCGCTGAAAAGCGTGTGCCTCAGGACGGACGTTTCACACAGGTTGTTGACGGCAAGACTCTTGACGTCCGTGTATCTTCGCTTCCTATGGTTCACGGTGAAAAGATAGTTATTCGTATTCTTGCCGGTGATAACATCGCTTTGAGAAAGATCACTGAGCTTGGTATGAGTGATTATAACTACGAAAAATTTGCTTCTATGATCAAGTGTCCTAACGGCGTTGTGCTTGTTACAGGACCTACAGGTTCCGGTAAAACAACAACACTTTACGCAGCTCTCGGTGAGGTTGCAAAGCCTTATGTTAACGTTGTAACTGTTGAGGACCCTGTCGAAAAGAGAATCGATGGCATAAACCAGTGTCAGATTAACGCCAAGGCAGGTATGACCTTTGCCGCAGCTCTCCGTTCTATCCTCCGTCAGGACCCTGATATCGTAATGATCGGTGAGATGCGTGATAGCGAAACTGCTGAAATCGGCATCCGTGCCGCTATCACGGGTCACTTGGTTTTCTCCACACTTCATACAAACGACGCTGCTTCAACAATCACTCGTCTTGTGGATATGGGTATTCCTTCATACATGGTTGCAACATCACTTATCGGCGTTGTTGCTCAGCGACTTGTTAAGGTTCTTTGCCCTAAGTGCAGAAAGCCCAGATATTCAGATGATGAAGAAAACAAATTGATGAGTATCGAAGAGCCTGTTGCTATTTATGAAGCAGTAGGCTGCCCTGAGTGCAACAACACTGGCTATAAGGGAAGAACAGCTATTCACGAAATTATTCACTGCACACCCGCTATGAGCGCTTTGATTGCAGATGGCGGTAATATGGAACAGATTTCACAGCTTGCAAAAACTCAGGGAACAAAGCTTTTGCGTGACAACGTTTCGGAAAAGGTTATGGCTGGCGAAACTACGATTGATGAGCTCGTAAGAGTTACATATTCAGTATAACAGTAAAATTTCAGATACGGAGGAAAATCAATGGATTACGGTTACAATCCTTATGAATCGCTTCAGAGCGAAGGCGTTATCGAGATAAACGAAATTCTTGATAAGGCAAGAAAAATCGGTTGTTCTGACTTGCATTTCACAGTTGGAAGAGGACCTATTGTTCGTCTTCACGGTCAATTGCGTCAGATGGGTGAATATCCTGTAATGACCGACGGTGAGATTATGCACATAATCGACCAGATTACCAATGAAGAACAGCGTGCACAGTATAAAAAGATTATTGACACGGACTTTTCGTTCACCACAAAAAAAGGCTTCAGACACAGATGTAACATCTATCATCAGAGCGGACACCCTGCAGTAGCTATTCGTTTGCTCAGAAATGATATTCCTACTCTTGAGGATTTGTTCCTGCCGCCCATTCTGGCTGAATTTGCAATGCGTCCCCGTGGACTTGTTCTTGTAACAGGACCTACCGGTTCCGGTAAGTCAACAACTCTTGCGGGTATGATCGACTTTGTAAATGTCAATAAATCAGCACATATCATCACAATTGAAGACCCTATCGAGTATGTTCACCAGCATAAGCGCTGTATGGTAAACCAGAGAGAAATCGGACAGGACGTCGGCGACTTTGCGCTCGCACTCAGAGCTGCACTTCGTGAGGACCCTGACGTTATCCTCGTAGGTGAGATGCGTGACCTTGAGACAATTACCGCTGCTGTAACTGCCGCTGAAACAGGTCACCTTGTAATGTCCACACTTCATACAACATCTGCAGCAGATACTATCAACCGTATCATCGACGTTTACCCCGAGCATCAGCAGAGACAGATCAGAACTCAGCTTGCCAACACCCTTGTTGGTATCATCGCTCAGACTCTTCTTCCCAAGGCTGACGGCACAGGCCGTATTGCCGCACTTGAGATTCTTACTTGTACTGACGCTGTTTCGGCGATGGTTCGTGATGATAAGGTTCACCTTATCCATTCCGCAATTCAGACAGGTAAGGCACACGGTATGATGTGTCTTGACCAGGAGCTTGCACGTCTTGCAAAAACAGGCATTGTCAAGGAAGTTGACGCTCTTGAGCGTTGCCACGATAAGGAAGAATTCTATCGTTACTTCAATGCAGATGATTTTTAATCCCATATAACATATAAAAATAAATAAGCATAAAGCCCGGCTATAAAACAGTCGGGCTTTTGCTTGAAAGAATAAGAAAAAGGAGAATTTATAAATGAGTATCAAAGCGGTATTGTTTGATATGGACGGTACACTTCTGCCGGTCGATTATGATGTTTTTGTCAAGACATATTTCGGGCTGCTTGCGCAGCATATGACAAAATTCGGTTATCAGCCGCAGGAGTATGTAGAATCTGTATGGTCGGGCACGAAAGCTATGATAAAAAATGACGGCACAAAAACCAATTCGCAGGCATTCTGGGATGAATACGCCCGCATTTACGGAGAAAATGCAAGGCAGGACGAAACGGTGCTTAATGAGTTTTATGTAACCGATTTTGACAAAGTAAGGTCAGTCTGTGGCGAAAACCCTAAGGCGGCTATAGCTGTCAGGGAAATGCAGAAACTGGGGTTGAGCTGTGTTCTGGCAACAAACCCGCTTTTTCCCGAGTGTGCTACAATTTCAAGAATGCGTTGGGTTGGGCTTGAGCCGAGCGATTTCGTTCATTATACTACATATGAAAATTCAAGCTTTGCAAAGCCTAGTATAGGATATTATAAAGGCATAGTCGAAAAGCTCGGGCTTGATGCTTCCGAATGTCTTATGGTCGGAAATGATGTTGATGATGATATGGTGCCGCAGAGCATCGGAATGAAGGTTTTTCTCCTTACCGATTTTCTTATCAATGAGGGAAATAAGGATATTTCGATTTACCCTAACGGAAGCTTTGATGACCTTATAAATTATGTGAAAGCAAATATCTGAAATAAACAAGAAAAGCAGCTTCAGTAAAATTGAAGCTGCTTTTTATTGTAGTTAACCTGATTAGTTACGGGGTGTAGTTCAGATTTGTTGTCCATATCCAGGAGTTTGAATTGATGATGCTACCCTTTTCGATTGATGTAAGCTCAAGACCTGATGCGTCATATTCGACTCTGAAGTCAAATGCTGAAACGCCGGTGTTATTCTTTATGTATATGGGAACTACAATCTGCTCACCGGCAAAGCCCTCGACGGAGCTGACATATATGATAGGGGTTCCGCCTGTGGGAACATCGGTCTGAATCGGACTTCCGACTGAAACACATCCGTTTGCCGTTGCAAATTCGCTTACCTCAAGGTCGATATTGGCTATCATAATATCGTATATGTTAACGGCATATACGCCGTCGGCATCGTCTTTGACGTTAAACACAAGGTTGATGAACTCGCCGTCCTCCTTGGTGTCAATCAAATCCACAACAACGGACGAAAGTGCGCCGTATGCATAAGTACTGCCGCTGTCAGATCCACTGCTTTCCGAGTCTGATTCGCCCGAATCGGCAGAAGTAGTAGTGGTGGTCACGGCACCGGTTGATGTTGTGAGTATAGTTGTCGTAACAGTTTTTGAGGTCGTGGTAATTTTTTGGGTTTCGCTGTATGTATCGGTTTCTGCAGGGGTTTCAACAGGTGCAGTTGTTACGGCCTGCATTGTTGTCACCCAAATCGTCTGTGCCGAGGTGACAACCTCGCCTCTATCGTCGGTTACCGCCTCGCCGTTATCATCGGTTACGGTTACATATGTGGTTTCGGGAATCTGTGTTATGATTACCGGCTGAACGGTGGTGATTGCGTTTCCCTCGTTGTCAGTTAAATTGTTTCCCTCGCTGTCGGTCATAGGGACATATACAACGCCTGTGGCAGTAGTCATTTCAGTTGAGGCAGGTGTGGTTTCGGCTGATGACGAATCTGCATTCCTGTTGCTGTTGCAACCGAAAGCTGCTGCCATAAGCGTAATCATTATAAATGATAAAACAGTTTTTCTGAACATTGAAATCTCCAATCTTTGAATATGAGGAAAGTGCATCAGCATTTTCCTCATTTTTCTTCATTATACTACACGTTTTTCCAAAATGCAATAGCAGTAAGCTATGCGGAAAATTTTACTATCTGTCCCACTTGTCGCAAAGTGCTGTAATCTGGTCAGCAAATTTTGCCAGATCCTTGTTTGCACCGTCCCTGTTTTTCTCGATAACCGAAAGCAGTCGTTTGCCTGCCGCAAGAAGTCTGTCGAATACGGACGAATGCTTGCGTGCTGCTGCCTTTTCAGATTTGGCAATACGGATTTTGTTGCCTTCCTGCAGGCACTCGTTCGACACGATATCGTATTCGGCACCACTGTAAGGAGCAACTGCCTCAATTCCCGTATTTTCTGTGATATACTGTGCGAATTCATCGCAAACCGTATCGGCACCGTGGTTGACATATACACGCGCAGGCTTCTTGCTCATTCCTTTTATCCAACCAAGCAGCATATCTCTGTCGGCGTGACCGCTTATGCCGTCAATTTCAAGAATCTGTGCATTTACCTGAACCTTTTCACCGAAGAGCTTTACGGTATCAGCACCGTTGACAAGCGCTCTGCCTAAAGTGCCTTCGGACTGATATCCGACGAACAGAATTGTGCTTTCACTTCTCCAGAGGTTGTGCTTTAGGTGGTGGCGAATACGTCCTGCGTCGCACATACCGCTTGCGGAAATGATGATCTTGGGTTTTTTGTCAAAGTTGATCATCTTTGATTCGTCACTCGAAACAGCTGTTGTAAGCCCTTTGAACTGAATCGGATTGATACCTTTGTTGAGCAAATCCAATGTTTCGTCGTCAAAATAATCAGTAAGGTTTGAAGCGTAAATTTGGGTGGCTTCAACAGCAAGCGGACTATCGACATATACTTTGAAGCCATCGTGATTTTTTATTGCACCTTCATCTATAATCTGGCGCAGACAATAGAGGATTTCCTGTGTTCTGCCGACAGCAAACGAAGGAATTACAACGTTTCCGCCCTTGTCAAAGGTTTGCTGAATGATTCTCGTAAACTGCTCGACATATTCAGGCCTTTCACCGTGAAGTCTTGTTCCATAGGTGGATTCAACAACGACGATATCAGCGCCGTCAGGCGTTTGGGGATTTCTGATAAGAGGTCTGTCAACATTGCCGAGGTCACCCGAAAAGATAAGTGTTTTTGTTGTGCCGTTTTCGCAAATTGTGATTTCGATGCTTGCCGAGCCGAGAAGATGTCCTGCATCGATTAGCTTTATGGAAATGCCGTCGCAGATATCGATTCGCTGATTGTATCCGCAAGGGCAATAAAGCTCAAGTGCTTTTTGCGCGTCTTCAATTGTATATAAAGGTTCATAAAGCTCGCCGCCGCTGCGCTTTGCCTTGCGGTTGCGCCATTGCGCTTCAAATTCCTGAATATGTGCCGAGTCAAGCAGCATGATTTTGCAAAGCTCGTGAGTTGCCCTTGTGGTATAAACCTTGCCTTCAAACCCAAGCTTTGTAATGTAGGGGATTCTGCCTGAATGGTCAATATGTGCGTGAGTCAAAAGAACATAATCAATATCCCTCGGCGATACCGGGATATCACAGTTTTCGTAAATGTTGCCGCCCTGCTCCATGCCACAGTCAACAAGAATGTTTTTGCCGCAAGCGTTGATGAGTGTGCACGAGCCTGTAACTTCGTGCGCTGCACCGATAAATGTAAGCTTCATAAAATACCCCTTTCCCATAAATGCCGCAAATTTGTAACTATATTATATCACCATTTTTGATGATAATCAATAGAAAAAATGCAATATATCGGCTATTTGCTCTAAATTTGAAAGATTTTTTTCAAGTTGCTGTATAATATGGCAAAAATTGACCTAAGCTAAAAGAAAAATGCTTGACAAATGAAAGAAAAAAATATATAATAATTAGGCGTGTTAATGGGGTAACTGTGCCCTGTTGATGCAAAAATATTTTATGAAAGGAGAAAAATATGCCAACCTTTAACCAGTTAGTTCGCAAGGGAAGACATGACCTCGTTGTTAAGTCCACAGCTCCCGCATTGCAGAAGGGTTACAACTCCAAGAAGAAGGTTATGATTGACCAGAGTTCACCTCAGAAGCGCGGCGTTTGCACAGCTGTTAAGACAAGCACTCCTAAGAAGCCTAACTCCGCTATGAGAAAGATTGCAAGAGTAAGACTTACAAACGGAAACGAAGTTACAGCTTATATTCCCGGTATCGGCCACAATCTGCAGGAACACAGCGTTGTTCTTATCAGAGGCGGACGTGTTAAGGACCTTCCCGGTGTGCGTTATCACATCATCAGAGGAACACTTGACGCTCAGGGTGTAGCAAACAGAATGCAGGCTCGTTCAAAATACGGTGCTAAGCGTCCTAAGGCTGCAAAGAAGTAATTTATTAAAAGAAATTTATCCCCACAAAGATTTAATGTAGGGCTTATATACATTTGATATTATTTATAGATATATCAAGCGTTTGGCTTTCTGCATTGGTTTGTGACGGAGCTTCCGAGAATCCACCTTTGATTCCATTAAGGATTTATCGGGAGAGCGAGTACCTATGATATCATTATATGAAGGAGGGAATCAAGATGCCAAGAAGAGGCAGAATCGCTAAGCGCGACGTTTTGGAAGATCCTATTTACGGTTCAAAGCTTGTTACAAGACTTATCAACAACATTATGCTTGACGGTAAAAAGGGTGTAGCTCAGAAAATAGTTTACGGTGCGTTTGAGATCGTTGGTGAAAAGTCCGGTAAGGAACCCTTGGAAGCATTCCAGGAGGCTATGAACAACATCATGCCCGAGCTCGAGGTTAAGGCTCGTCGTCTCGGTGGTGCAACATACCAGGTTCCGATGGAGGTTCGTCCCGCAAGAAGACAGACTCTCGGACTCAGATGGATCACAAAGTACGCAAGACTCAGAAATGAGAAGACTATGAAGGAGCGTCTTGCAGGTGAAATCCTTGATGCTATTAACGGCACAGGCGGCGCATGCAAGAAGCGTGATGACACACACAAGATGGCAGAAGCAAACAAGGCATTTGCTCACTACCGTTGGTAATTCTTTCGGTTTTGGTTGCACAAATGCACCGACACGAATCGATTTTTTAAAGAGGTTTATATTATGGCAAGAGATTGTTCACTTGAACAAACCAGAAATATTGGTATAATGGCTCACATCGATGCCGGAAAAACCACAACAACCGAGAGAATTTTGTTCTATACAGGTATCAACCACAAGCTCGGCGAGACCCACGAGGGTGCTGCTACAATGGACTGGATGGCTCAGGAGCAGGAAAGAGGTATTACAATTACTTCTGCTGCTACAACAGCTTATTGGAAGGGACATCGTATCAACATCATCGATACTCCCGGTCACGTTGACTTTACTGTAGAGGTTGAACGTTCACTCAGAGTTCTCGACGGTTCTGTTACCGTTTTCTGCGCAAAGGGCGGCGTTGAGCCCCAGTCTGAAACAGTTTGGCGTCAGGCTGATAATTACGGCGTACCCCGTATGGCTTATGTAAATAAGATGGACATTATGGGCGCTGATTTCTATAATGTTCTTAATATGATGCACGAAAGACTTAAGTGTAATGCTGTTCCGATTCAGCTCCCCATCGGCGCTGAGGATGAATTCAAGGGTCTTATCGACCTCGTTGAAATGAAGGCTTACATTTATAACGATGATCTCGGTAAGGATATTACAGTTACCGATATCCCTGAGGATATGATGGATCTCGCCGAAGAATACAGAGAAAAGCTTCTCGACAGCGCAGCTGAAAACGATGAAGAGATTATGGAAAAGTATCTTGGCGGCGAAGAACTCACCATCGAAGAAATCAAGAAGTGCATCAGAACAGCAACTATTGCAAACACAATGGTTCCTGTTGTCTGCGGTACATCATACAGAAACAAGGGCGTTCAGAAGCTTCTCGACGCTGTTGTTGACTATATGCCCGCACCGACAGACGTTCCTGCTATCAAGGGTATTAACCCCGATACAGATGAAGAGTGTGAGCGTCCTTCATCCGATGAAGAGCCGTTCTCCGCACTCGCATTCAAGATTGCAACTGACCCGTTCGTTGGTAAGCTTTGCTTCTTCCGTGTATATTCAGGTTCGGTAAATGCAGGCGATACCGTTCTTAACGCAACTAAGGGCAAGAACGAGAGATTCGGAAGAATCCTTCAGATGCACTCAAACCACAGAAAAGACATTGAATGCTGCTATTCAGGCGATATCGCTGCTGCAGTAGGTCTTAAGAATACTACAACCGGTGATACTCTTTGCGATCCTAAGAATCCCGTTATTCTTGAATCAATGGTATTCCCGGAGCCTGTTATCAGTCTTGCTATTGAGCCTAAGACTAAGGCAGGTCAGGAAAAGATGGGTCTTGCACTTGCAAAGCTTGCTGAAGAAGACCCGACATTCCGCACATATACAGACCCCGAAACAGCTCAGACCATCATTTCCGGTATGGGCGAGCTTCACCTTGAGATTATCGTAGACAGACTTCTTCGTGAATTCAAGGTTGAAGCAAATGTAGGCGCACCGCAGGTTGCATATAAGGAAACAATCAAGGGCTTTGCCGATGTTGATGAAAAATATGCAAGACAGTCCGGTGGTAAGGGTCAGTACGGTCATGTTAAAATCAAGGTTGAACCCAATGAATCCGGTAAGGGCTACGAGTTTATCAACAACGTTGTCGGCGGTGCAATTCCGAAGGAATATATCCCCGCAGTTGACGCAGGTATCAAGGGCGCAATGCAGACAGGTGTTCTCGCAGGATACCCTGTTGTTGACGTAAAGGTTACTCTTTACGATGGTTCATACCACGAAGTTGACTCTTCTGAAATGGCATTCAAGATTGCCGGCTCAATGGCATTCAAGAAGGCTATGAATTCTGCTAACCCTGTAATTCTTGAACCTATCATGAAGGTAGTTGTACTTGTTCCCGAACAGTACATGGGCGACGTTATCGGCGACCTTAACTCCCGTCGTGGTCAGATTCAGGGTATGGAATCCAGAAACGGTGTTGAACAGATCAACGCTCTGGTTCCGCTTTCCGAAATGTTCGGATACTCCAACGACCTTCGTTCCAAGACTCAGGGTCGTGGTCAGTATTCGATGGAGCCTCACAGCTACATCGAGCTTCCTAAGTCCATTGCTGAAAAAGTAATGAGCTCAAGAAAGCATGACTGATTTTTTTGAAATATTTTTCAAAAATACTTGCAATCAGAATACATTTCTGATAAAATAGAATTATGGTTTATTTCTTAAAACTTTTTTAGGAGGATTTAACAATGGCAAAACAGAAATACGAAAGCACTAAGCCCCATGTTAACATTGGTACAATCGGCCACGTTGACCATGGTAAAACAACACTTACTGCTGCTATCACAAAGGTTCTCGCTCTTAAGGGTCAGGCTCAGTTCGAAGCTTATGATATGATCGACAAGGCTCCCGAAGAAAGAGAAAGAGGTATCACAATCAACACAGCTCACGTTGAGTATGAGACAGACGCTCGTCACTATGCTCACGTTGACTGCCCCGGACACGCTGACTACATCAAGAACATGATCAC
>JAFSEU010000020.1 GCA_017435565.1 Oscillospiraceae bacterium
AGGGGTCGCCACGGGTTCGGGCTTGACTTCTACAGGCACAGGTACGGGTGCGACCGTTACCGAAGTTGCAGGCTCTTGCACGGGCGTAGGGTTTGCCACGGGTTCGGGCTTGACTTCTGCAGGCACAGGTACGGGTGCGACCGTTGCCGAAGGTGCAGGCTCTTGCACGGGCGTAGGTGTCGCCACGGGTTCGGGCTTGACTTCTACAGGCACAGGTACGGGTGCGACCGTTGCCGAAGGTGCAGGCTCTTGCACGGGCGCAGGGGTCGTCACGGGTTCGGCTGTGGATATATTATGTGCATTTGCAACAGGCTTTACAGGAACAGGTATCACCACGGGAGCGCCGCAGTATGCGCAAAATTTTGCCCCTTCAATAATCTGCTGTCCGCATCTTATGCAAAACATAATCATCTTCCTTTTCTATGAAAATCTTCAAAAATATCTGATGAATGAAAACTATACCAGTTTACACCATAATTGTATCACACGGAATACCAAAAGTCAACGATATAAAAGCACCCCTTTTTGAAAAGAGGTGCTTTCAACGTATTTCACAAAACAACGGTTCACCCGATAGTTTGCCGAACAGAATAATCGGTCGGTTTTTCTGCTGTGCTTATATCAGCATCCGCCGTATATAACGGTCGAATCCGCACTTGGATATTCCGTTAAATATTCGCCCGATACAGCAGGCACATAAAATGCGCCGTAAGTCTTAAGCCCTTCTTCTGAATTCAGCTGCTCATCAGACAACTCAACATAGAACTTGTAGTACGGAATATAATACTCCTGCCGGTTAATATTTGTAAGATATACAAGCTCAACCTTTTTGATATCTTCTTCTGTGACCTTTCCGTTATTGAGATATTCCTGCGGAACTGAGGATATATACTTTTCCTCGCACAGAAGGTTCTGCGCCTCCTTATCGGAAATTATCGGATATTCGGCTACATATTCGCTGATGAGAGAATTGCGCATCCATATGCACATTAAATTTCCGGAATCATCGGGGCAAAACTCTACGCTTGAGAAATTGTAGTTAAGCAAATCTTGCTTATAATCAACTGATTTGTCATAGATATAATATTTGCGGATTTTTTCACCGCTGTAGGTTCTGTCACCCCAAGAGAATGCAGTAGGATTTTCAAAGCTTAAAAGCTCAGCAAACTCATCTTTGAAATATTCAAGCGTTGCCAGTGCTTCCTCATCCGATGTGGAGTTGTAAGTAAAGCTGCAACCGCTGGGCAATTTCAATCCGCCGCTGAAGTTAGCATCCATATCTACACATATCTCTCCATCCCCGAAAACTCTGATATTGATTTGTTTCAAACCGTATTTTGTGCCATCGCACTCCGCTTCATAAGAGTATATGATGTCGGCGTATTCACCCAAATCCCTTGTGGTATAATCCGAAGCAAACTCAATATTTACATTTTCGATTTTAAGTCTGAGAGCATCGGCAGTATCCTGCGCTATTGCCGCAAGCTCTTCTTCGCTAAAATATACAGACATTCCGGAACATTTCATAACCGCATCATATGAAAGATTCTTGTATACAGGCATAGCAGACAGACCGATTTGGGAATTATATGGATTGGAAGTGTCAATCTCTGCAATATCATAAACCATATAGCCTTCATATCCCATTGCGCCAAAATCAATCTCGGGATTGAGAATTTCAAGCTTTGAATAATCGATATTGCTATCCAAATATTCTTCCTGCGATTCATCAAAATGTGAATACGAAACAGCATCTTCATTATCAGATTCGAGCTCTCTTATACCGATAGCGGCACCGCCTATCAGCACTGCACCGGCAGCAACCGATACAAGCGGCGCAAAAGAAATACGCTTTTTGCCGACGGGTGTTGTTTCGGCCTCTTTCACCACATCGGGTACAAATTCATCACTGACATTTCCGATTGCATCAAGCAGCTTTTCATTGTCTTTCATCATAGCAAAACGCCCTCCTTTTCAAGGTGCTTTTTCAAAGCGTTTCTGGTGCGCTGCAAGGACATTTTTACTGCGCCCTCGCTTATGCTGCACATCGTCGCTATCTGCTTTATCGGGTACATATACCAATAGCGTAACATAAAAATGCGCCGAGGCTCATCCTTAAGGGCATATAAGAATCCGTCAAGTGTTTCCTTCAAATCAAGCTCATCGGCAAAATTGCCGTTTGCGCCGATGCATTCATTCAGCTCATCAAGACAGACAGCAATCTGGCCTGCGCCGTATTTTTCCGCTTTTCTTTTTCTGTAACGGTCAATTGCAAGATTGCGCGTAATCGCACCGAAAAACAATGAAAGCTTTGCAGGCTTTTGTGGCGGAATCGTATTCCACGCCTTTACCCATGTGTCGCTGACGCACTCCTCCGAATCCCTTCGGTCACCTAAGATATTGTCGGCGATTTTCACACAGTAAAGCCCGTATTTTTCATCGCTTTCTGCAATTGCACTTTCACAGCGGTCAAAATAAAGCTTGATTATTTCGTCGTCCTTCATCTCCGCACCTCCTTTTTTGGTTTTCAAAAAGGCCTTTCACTAATAATGACGAAACAGACGAACAAAAAGTAACGCTTGCTTTAAAAAATCATATTAAAAACTTATCGACCGTTAATTTCTATCGAATCTATCGAAAAAGATCCTGCGACAACCTCAACTCTCACCTTATGAAGTTTATTTTCAAGCCCGAAGACATAAACGGGCGACTGCCTTTCGCTGCAAACAAGAGAATCGAAAGTATTATGTTCTTTATCATCAATATATACCGTCACAGCGGATTCCTCATCGCCAAAGCCCGAAACCGCAAAGCCCGTACCTTCAAACAAAAATTCAAAAGAACCGCCCTTTGTACCTGTCGAAAGTGTACGCTTATATCTGCAAAAGCTTGTGTTGAAGTCGTGCTCCCACTTGCCACTATATTCAATGCGCCCGTCAGTATCGTCAAGCCGTGTCACAAAATAATCGGTATTGTCGCACGCCTCGATTTTCAAATTTGCAAAGCAGTTTAAATTATACGAGCTGTAAAGCGCCGCACGGCCTGCGCTGACAATTGCACTTTTATCTGCCTTGAAATATGCGGCCTGCTTTCCGTTTATATACGCTGTGACGCAGTTTCCGACCGCCGCAAGCTTTAAACTGACGCTGCCCGATACATCGGCATTTTCGGCAACGCCCGAGCAAAGCTCACGCTCGCCGAGACTGAGCGTGAACCTTCGGTTCTCAAACAATTTGAAAATATATCCGCTTTTTCCCGCCGCCGCAAGATTATAGCGCAGACCGAGGCCTGCGTAATTGTTGTCGGACTCATTCGTTTTTGTCAGCATAACATCGGCACAAACGCTGTAATCCGACCAGCGGTCATCGCCGAAATTTGTCGTAGGCTCAGGCGTTGCGCCCCATTCAAGCGCCTTGTTTTCGATTGTGATTTTCTGCATAAGGCAGTTTGGGGCGTTCTTTCGCACCACCACCTCAAAGGCTCCTCCCTGGTCGGTCATATACCGAGGTGCATAGCCTCTTGCGGCAAGATAACCTTCGCCGTATTCTTCATAGCAAAAATCGTCGTAATACGGCAATTTCAGCACCTCGCCTTCTCTGTATACGCCATCTTTATAAAAGCTTGCGTCAAAATCAAGCGCAATCGTCGAAACCGTAAGAATTGTTCCCGGTCTGACCTTGACTTGGTAGCTGTATGATTTATCCTCGTTTTCCACGGGGTCAAGCGCTTGGGTATTGACAAAATAATTCTCATCATAGCAGCTGCCGCAAGCGGCGGCGGTTTCCCACAGATACACTCTGCAATGTGCTTTTTTCAGGTTTGAAACATTGAATGTATAAAATATATCCTCATCGGTGGTGTTGGTTATTACGGTTGAATAGTCCCCGCTTTTCATATCAGCCGCGGTCATATAGCTGAAAACCGCATCAACAAGTGCATGACCGTTTCCACCCGCTTTTCCGTCACCTGCACACGCACCCTTGACAAACGCCCAGCCCTTTTTGAAGAACTGCGAAAAGTGTAGCATTGCAAAGAATCCGCTGTCGAGGAAGATTTTGCCGTTCCACGGCTCGGAAGCGTCGATAAATTGCTTATGACAATAGGTCACACCGTCATAATACGCACTGACTACGGGCTGAAACTCACACAACGTCATCAGACCCTGCGGATACATCGTGATAAAGCGGTTGGCAATGTCGAGGACTCCGTTTATGCCGCAAAGACTTTTTTCCGAAAAGCGGCTTGCTCCCCTTGCATATACCATCGGAGCGCTTGCCTCGGAAAACCACAGCTCCTTTCCGTGTTCGAGTGAGAGCTTGCGTGCGTTTTCGGTAGAAAAGCTTGTGTAATGCGAACCGACGACGTCAATCGCTTCAAGAAGCTCTTTGTCGCGAAGGATATCATCGGCTGTGTACCATGTACAGACCTCTTCACCTGTGACGATTCTGATTTTTGAATAGTCATAAGGACAGTCGGTTTCTTCCTTAAGCTTTTTTGAAAGATATTTGATCCATTCGCAGTCCCAGCCGCGCTCGTTCTGCGTTGCGCTGACATAATCAAACTTCAGACCAAAGGTATTATATGCCGCGTCAAGCGTTTCCTTATACCATTTATAGCGTGCGGCAAAAATATCCTTTGCGTTGGTAATCCACAAAGGCTCACTCCACCAGAGCATATCAAGCGTTAAATCGGGATTTATCTTTTTTGCATCGCTCGCAAGAATATATCCCGCGCCCCTTGTCACATCGGCAGTTTCATCTTCAGAGCGCTTGACGCACGGCTCTGTTCCCGAGGATGAATTTATGTCAGAGCCCATCTCTATTTTCAGGTGGCTTATTGCAAGCCCCTTTTCGCCGAACATATATTCCAGAATTTTTGTGTATGCGCCGTAATTTTCCGCCTTGTAATCAAGCAGAAGGCGCGACGAATTGTTTCCCGACACCATACCTATCCCACGATAAAGACGGTTTTGCGCTGTATCTGCATTTTTGCCGTCGATGTTTATATTCATATTCTTCATCTGCATTCTCCTTTAACCAAGTTTATAAATGCAATTGCATTATAACATCAACGCACAATAAAAGTCAAACCAAGCTTACAAGAGTTATCCTTTAGTGAAAAACTGCATTTATTTGCATTTTATTTTCGATTTATTCGTTGAAAATATAGAATTATTGAATAAAAATACTATTTGCATTGATTTTTTGGAATAAAAGCATTATAATTTAAGCATTAATTTTTTTGGAGGATAAAATAATGGATAACAATTATCAGAACAATCCTTACCAGCAGAATGCTCAGCCCGCCCAGCCCGGCTATCAGCAGCAGACAGCTTATCAGCAGCCCTACCAGCAGGCAGCATACCAGCAGCCCTATCAGATGCCCGAATCAAAGTTTGACGGCTCTGTTCTCGATTGCTTCATCTACTGCCTGGCAACATCAGCTATCATAAGCTTTACCTTCGGTATTGCAACACCCTGGGCAATTTGTTTGCTTTACAAGTTCATTCTCAGCCATGTAACCGTTGACGGCAGACGTCTTACATTTGACGGCACAGGCGGCCAGCTTTTCGGAAACTGGATCAAATGGCTCCTTCTGACTGTCATTACATTCGGCATTTACAGCTTCTGGGTAATGCCCAAGATGCTCAACTGGGTTGCAAAGCACACACATTTTGCTGCTTGAATACCTACATAAATTTAAAACACAAAACGGCAACCGCAAAATGGATGCCGTTTTTTTGTCAAATTTATTATATACTGTTGATTTAAGAAAAAATATGCGCTATAATAAAGGCAGATATATTTTATGAAACGGAGTTTTGAGAAATGGATACATACTGTCCCGACTCACTCAGCAAAATCAAACGGGTTGTAATCACAAAAGAGGAAATCGATGCCGCGATTGCGCAGGTAGGCAAACAGATAAGCGATGAATACCGCGGCAAGCCGCTGCTCCTTGTCAGCATTTTAAAGGGTGCATTTGTGTTTATGGCGGATTTTTGCCGTTCGTTGGACATCCCCTGCGAAATTGCGTTTATGTGCGCACAAAGCTATTTTAACGGAACCTCCTCGTCGGGAAACGTAAACATTACAATGGACATTGGCTGTGACATCAGCAACTACAACGTCATCATCGTGGAAGACATTATCGACACCGGACGAACCTTAAACGAGGTTATAAAGCTTTTGCGCTCAAGAAACCCTTTGTCGCTCAAGGTTGTCACTTTGCTGGACAAGCCCGACAGACGTGTTGTGGAGTTTAATGCCGACTATACTCTTTTCACCATTCCCGACTTCTTTGTCATCGGCTATGGTCTTGACTGCGGCGAAATTTACAGAAACCTGCCATACATAGCCGAATATGACGAAAACGCATAAACAACTGTTATAGAAAAAACACAGACCCGACATTTAAACAATGTCGGGTCTTTTTCATTGCGTTTATGCTTCAATCGGAAATTTATCTATAACCTTCAATGCATATCTGGTGATGATTGTCGCATCGACCGAATTATAAACGCCGTCGCCGTTGACGTCGCCGTTCATATCCGGATCGACCTCAATTACGTGCAAAGCACATCTTGTTGAAATTGTTGCATCAACCGAGTTGACCTTGCCGTCGTTATTCAGATCGCCAAGAAGCGCCGAAATGACTACATATTCCACGCCGTTTTCAACGCAGTATGCCTGAGCTGACGTTTCTTCATAACCGTACACAACGCTTGGCGGTGCAATGCTTCTTGTTATCAGCTCTGCGTCGGATGAAAGGATGCACAGCTTTGCGATATCGCAGTTATCAAACGCCCTGTAACCGATAATTTGGGTGCTCTTGGGCAGAAACAGCTTTGATGCCGATATTCCTTCAAATGCAAACGCACCGATTTCGGTAACGCCTTGAGAAACAACAAGCCTTTCAAGACCGGTGCAGCCTGCAAATGCGGATGCGTTTATCTCCGTGACAGGATATTCTCCGTCGATTGTATCGAGCAGAGTAACATTTGTGATTTCTGAATCAGCTCCGCTGACAACAGCATAGGACAGGGACGGGAAAACAGTATATGTTATTCCGTTTTCTGTGTAATCATAGCTGCTTACTCTTGACAAAAGTGTAGTTTTTACAAGATATCCCGAATACAAATCGGTATTCTGGCAGTTGTAGTATCCTGTAAGCATATAGGCAGTTTCGTTTTCCTTGAGGAAAATACGCGTGTTGGTATCACCACCGCCGCCTATTCCTATGTTTTTGATAAGCTTGCCGTTTTCATCATAGAACTGTGCAAACGCCATATCAATTACCTCAAGCTGCCAGAAATAATAATAAGCGTTTTCAGGTGCCGTGAAAGAATATACTCCACAGGAATAGTAATCGCCGTCATACAGCTTTGCTACATTGTTTTCAAGAGCCGTTGCATTTGAATAAAGCTCATCTATCGGCATTACAAGCGTATATTCAATATATTTGTTGAACTTGTATTTTCCGAGTCCTCTGTAGCAGATGGTCGCCGTACCGTAATTTGTGCAGTTTGCGGCATAGAAATATTCGTAATCTACACCGATTTCAAGGGTATAATCACCATCAACAAGTTTTACGTCGGGCAAAGTTTTTCCTGAAAAGAAGTCAACACATTCATCATAAACCGCCTCAACGTTCTCAAGCAGCACATAATCGGAGGTGATTTCAAAAACCCAGCTGCCTGTTTTGGTTGCGTCATAATACATTGCAGCAATATACATCACATCTCCCGACGACATTGTAAACTCGGCGCCGAAGCCCATCGGCGAAGAGCTTGCCGAAACCGTGTTTCCGTATTGGTCGAAAACAACAAGCGCAACGTTTGCGTTTTCCCTTGTGCTTAAAAGATAATCGCCATCATCGGGCGCGGTGAATTTATAAAGCTTATAGCTTCCCGCACTTGTTATATTTACCGTATGCTCGCCCTGCGAAATTGTCGTTGCCGACGAGGTTCTGACAGAACAGTCAACGTTGTAGCTTCCCGTTGCAGAGCCTGTATATACACCCAGTCCATTTATTCCGAAATAATGCACGCCGGGAAGCGGTGTGTTTCCCACAAAGCTGAGCTCATAATCAACGCCTTCCGTAAGCAATGTGCTTCCATAACGCACGGTAACCTCGGGAATCTGCGTCACACCTGCAATATATTCAAGGTCCTCAACATATACCGTTGCATCGGAAATGTCATACACCCTTTCAACCTTGACCGAAATGTTCGTCGAATACGGATCCTCGGGGTAGAATATTATCAGATATTCGCCCACAGTCAGATTTTTGGTCACAGTCAATGTATTATATTGAGTTGAAATTCCCGTGGACATATTTTTGATATAGCTCTTCATTGTGCCGTTACCCACTGCGAAGGTAATGCGGTATTTTGCCTCTTCTTCAATCTGAATCGACGCGGCGGCGTATCCACCCATTGCAATATCAAAAATCTGCTTTGTGCCCAATGTCAGCTCAGTTGTTTCGCATTCTTCAACGGTAATCGTAAAGCTGCGGACTGCCACTCCGAAATAATCACCGAGTCCGTAGATATATACATTGGCAGAGCCGGGATTTATATTGTCGGTGATGTGAACGAGATAATCCTCACCGCAGACAAGGTCGGTATAATCTGAAAGGTCCTGCACGGTTATGTCGGGAATGATTTCGCCGCCTGTTGCCACCTGCGTTGACGGCATTTCGATGTATGTATCAAACATCAGCTTTATAGTGTCCGTGATTTTTATGCTGTAATGGCCCTGTTTATTCGTATCGGACTGAAGATAATAGGTCTCACCTGCTTCGAGATATGCTTCGATATAAAAATATGTATAGCTGTAGCAATCGGCCTGAATGCAGGTTGTCGATGTATAGATAAGCTCTCTGTCGGAGTTGAGAATTTTGCCCGAAACTGTCAGGTCGGTTCCGTATTCAATGCTTTCGACAAATCTTTCAGGAGAATAAAGAGCATAGAAATAATATGTCTGCGAGGTTTCGGGTACGAACACAAACTCGTCACCGCCGAAATATGAATAAAGCTCGACCGCTTCGCCCAATTCCAGCGAATCTTTGTCGCCTACGCTTATTCTGACCGCTCCCTTATAATCTCCCTTTGCAAAAACAGTCATGCCGTTTTTAGCAAGCTTTTTCTCGAAATCTACCCCTTCGGTAAGAGCGCCGCTTTCAGAATATACACTCAGCACGCCGTCTTCATAATAAACGTCAAAGTCGGAGATATCCTGCCGCAAAGAGCCTTCCTGCTGAGCGATCATAACCGAAAAAGGCTGGGGCGATTTTGAATCGGCATTTATCGAATATGTCTCTCCCTCGGTAAATTCCGCTTTATACAGGCGATAAAGCGGACTGTCCTGCGCAAGCTCAGAAGAAACCGAACCGACGCTTTCTCCTGAAATCTCAACTTCGGCAAGAACCGCTCCACTGATTTCGATATAATGCGTGCCTGTATACTGCGCCGTATAAGAAACGGCCGCGCATTTTTCCGATATGTAAAGCTCATCTGCCGATACGGTCTGCGTTATCGAAGGCGCACCCGGCGAATACGGCGTAAAAGTCGTGCCTGTCGAAAAGCCGTCTGTCGTAATAATATCAAACATAAAGTCGCTTACATCAATCATCACTTCGCCACAGCAATTCAGCGGCGCATTGATAATCCAGCCGTTCGGCGCACCAAAATAGTAAAGACTGCGGCAGCCTGAAAACGTTTCGGAATCTATATCTACAGCGCCCTCTCCGAGATATACGCACTCGATGCTCTTGCAACCTGAGAAGCTGTGATCGCCCAGTGTCTGAAGCGAAGGACAGATGATTTCGTTTTCAAGCGCCTCGCACATATAGAAAGCATATGCACCGATATCGGTTATATTCTCATAATCAAGGCGGCAGTCATAAAGCTCCTTGCAATTATAGAATGAATATTTACCGACGACGGTTGCGCTTTTTGCGTTGACTCTTTCAAGCAATTCGCACTCCGAAAAAGCATAGCTTCCCAGACTTTCGGCAAGCTTGCACTCAAGCTCTTCAAGCGATTTGCACTGATAAAACGCATAGTCGCCGATATTGACAGCGCTTTGCACGTTTACCAAAGAAAGCTCCTCGCAGCCTTCAAACGCTCCTGTGCCGATAGTCTGCACGCTAAAAGCGTCAACACTTTCGAGCAAAGTACAGCCCTTAAATGCATAATCTCCGATTTCGGTTATCGTCACCGGCAAGGCAACCGATGTAATATCTTCGTTTTCTGCAAAGGCACTTTCGCCGATTGCGGTGATTGTCTGTCCGTCATACTCCATTGGCACGACGACGTCGCTTAAAACCCCGTTATACGATACAACGACACCGTTTTCGACAGTATAGCAATTTGCAGAATCGGCGTTTGAAATGATATATCGGAAAGAGCTTACGTCACCGTCATATTTTCCGTCGCATACTGCAACCGCACTCAGAATACAGCTTTGTGAAATTTCAATTGCACCCGTATATAAATTGCCGTTTTCCTTTGTGGGCACGCTTGAATCAAGCGTATAGTAAATCTGTGCTCCTTCGGTTGAGCAGGAAAGCTCAACGCTGATAGCTTCGTCATACTCTCCGCCCGATACGGAAGCTTCGCACACGCCGCATTTTTCGGTGAAGATGTTGATTCCGTCAAAGCAGATTGCACCAAAACCAAACAATTCGTCGCGTCCGCTTTCGCCGAGATCCACAGCACAGCTTGCAAGAATATTCTGAATCTGAGTCGTGCTCAGCGCACTGTCATACGACTTGAGCATAGCAACTGCCGCAGCGGCATGGGGGCACGCCATCGACGTTCCCGAAAGATATGCATACTGATTGTCGATATATGTTGAAAGCACCTCTGATCCGGGTGCGGCAAATTCAATCGTTTCACCGAAATTTGAATATGCGGCGAAGGTGTCTTCATCGTAGAGCGCCGAAACAGTAATTACTCCTTCACAGCTTGCGGGAACAGTTCTGTATGCGTCAACAGAATCATTTCCCGCCGCAACGCACACAACAACACCCTTAGATTCGGCGTATTCAAAAATATCGTCGTATATATCGCCGTGACCGTATCCGCCCAGGCTGAGGTTGATTACATCGGCACCGTTTTCAATGGCGTACATAATACCTGTGAAAATCCCGTCATCATAACCCTTTCCCGAAGAATCGAGAACCTTTACGGGAAGAATTTTTACATTGTCCAGCGTCAGGTCGCAGATAATTCCGGCAACGTGAGTTCCGTGACCCTGGTCGTCTTCGGCACAGGCGACCTCTGACAGGGAGAAATTTGCTCCGCTGTCAATAATTCTGTCGGAAAGATCATCGTGGTCAAGGTCTACGCCCGTATCGATTACGGCAACAACAATCTCCTCTTCGTCCTTTCCAAGACGGGTAAGAGTGCTGTTGAAGCCGTCAACTGCCATAGCCTCGGCGCCCCACGACAAATATTCACCGTCAGAAGCGCTGTATGTCACAGCCGCATTGTCAATATTGACGCTGCGAACCTGCGAAGGGCAGACAAACTCAACATTATCGCTTTTGCTGTATGTAAGATACGCATTATAAGCGTCAAGCGGCGTTTCAAACTGCAGCACATTAAGGTTCATATATCCGCAGGCGGCGTCAATTGCATTGAGCATATCAATATCACCTGTTGATTTTACAATAAGCCTTGCACTTTCAAACGGGTTGCTTAAGGTGACGGATTCATCGGTCTGCGTCACATCATATCCCAGCTCGGACGCAACTAAAGCCACGGGAACAAGCTGTGTGTTTTGAGAAGCGCACTCGTCCGTGCTCAGTGACACTTCGCCGTTTTCGGTTGAAATCGTAACGCTCTCATCGGAAATATCGATTTTTGCGTTCTCATCAAAAATTTCAAACACGGAAGCGTCAGCCATAAAAACGCCGTCTTCAAGAACGGGCTTGTCGTAAGCTTCGGCAGAAGAAAGCGTACCATCGATATAAACATCGCCGTCTTTTTCAATCTCGATTTCGCCTGAAAAGCCATTGCTTTCGTATTTGGCGCCCATTGCCGAAACAGCACCTGCAAATTCATCAAAGCTCACTTCGCATTCGGTTTCGCAAAGCTCTGCTTCTGACTGCGCAAATGCATTCAGCGGCACGCATGACAAAAGTGTTGACAAAGCGCAGAATGCACCGAGCGTTCTTTTGAAAACTGCTTTCATAAATATTTACCTCCTGCTTTTATATTTTTTTGTATTACATCGGTCGCATATTCATCACATAGCGTCCGCATTTATGCCAATAATCATAAACTCCGCCAACGCGCGCAAAGGCATCGTTGCGTATTTTTGCTGAGAGCACAGGATTATTAGGGGCTATTACCGAGGCAATAACTCCGATGGTATAGTCAAGAATATAGAAAACAACATCATCGTTGGAATTTGTGCGGTAATCAAAGGTGACAACGCCGTTTTGCACAACAAAAAGCCTTGCACCGCCGACAATCATCTGTATTTTCGGCGCACTGCCGCCTGTCGGCGACAGATTGAGCATTGAATCGATAATCACACCGTGGCAGTTGTCATTATATATATTTGTTTTGAAAAGCTCGGATTTTGCACGGCCTATGGCATATGCCATATTAACCTGAGAGGCTCCGATGCCGAATGCGGCATTAGGTTGCTGAAAACAGGCATATGCGGGGGCGCCGGCCATTGCGTCCGAATTTACGCCGATAAAAACGTCATTTTTGGAATAACGTATAACATTCTTTATTGTCACCACATACATCACAACTACAAAAACGAAGAATACAACGATCCATCCGTCATATTCAAACGAACAAAGACAGTCATAAACTCCGTGCAGCAAAACGGGAACAAAATACGCCTTGGTCATTTCAACGGTTTTTGCGCCGCTGTTTTTTTCATTGGCATATTTTTTGGCATTTCCGTAAAATTCGCCCATATAAATTCCTGCGGCACAATGAAGCGGAACAGCTGTAAGCGCTCGGATTATGCCGGTTTCGGTGCCGTACTGCAATACATACAGTACATTCTCAAGCAGGGCAAAGCCCAAAGATACCGCAACCGCATATACAACACCGTCAAACCTGCAGTTGAAGGACGGCTTGCTCCACGTTCCGACATAGAGCACAAACATCTTGACCAGCTCTTCCGAGCCTGCGACGACTACCATATAGAACAATATCACGGCAATCGGCTCTTCAAGGTCGAAAACCGTACCAATCAGGCCTTCGCCAATCAATTCAAGAATGCAGGCAGGTATCGTTGTAAGCGCACCCAGCCCCATCAGCTTTATCAGAAAGCCTATGGGCTCTTTTTCCTTTTTGTCAAGCTTGTATATTAAATATAAAAGATACACCGCAGGTGCGGCAGCAAGTGCAGTCAGCCCCGACATATTCTACTCCTTGTATAAATGTTATATAATTATCCGCCGTGTTTGCTGTCAAAAAGCCGATTGACAGCGTTTTGAAGCGCCTTGTATTCTGAGGTTTCCTTAAAGCTGTCCGATGACAGAATCTCCCTTGCACATTGCTGTGCCTGCTCAATCAAAGCGGCGTCGTCATTAAGCGAAGCGATTTTTAGCTCAGGCAGACCGTGCTGACGGGTACCGAAAAAGTCACCCGGCCCACGAAGACGCAAATCCTGCTCGGAAATTTCAAAGCCGTTTTTCAGCCTGCTCAGAATTTTCACGCGCTCGATTGCAGTCTGTGATTTTGAATCAGTAATCAGAATACAATAGCTTTTGAATTTGCCTCTGCCGACACGTCCTCTGAGCTGGTGCAGCTGTGAAAGTCCGTATCTTTCAGCATTTTCTATCATAATCACGGTCGCCGACGGAACATCAACACCGACCTCGACGACCGTTGTGCAGACAAGCAGATCGATTTCGCCGCTTTTGAATTTTTCCATAGTGCTTTGCTTTTCGTCGCTGCTCATTTTTCCGTGAAGCAACCCGACTTTATAATCTGAAAAGTCGTTTTCCGAAATATCTTTTGCATATTTTACGACCGATTCAAGGTCGGACTCGTTCTCATCAATCGCAGGGCAGACGATATACGCCCGACGCTTTTCGTCAAGCTCTTTTTTTATGAATTCATACGCCCTTTTGCGGAGCTTTCCCGTCACGGCAAAGGTTTCGATTTCGCTTCTGCCTTTCGGAAGCTCTTCAATAAGCGATATATCAAGGTCGCCGTAAATTATCAGCGAAAGCGTCCTCGGAATCGGCGTTGCGGACATAAAAAGGCAATGCGGATGCTCGCCTTTTTTAGCAAAAAGACTGCGCTGACGCACGCCGAAGCGATGCTGCTCATCGGTAATGACAAGCCCCAGGCGATGAAATTCAGTCGTGCCCTGAATCAGCGCCTGTGTGCCGACAATTACGTCAAATTCACCGCCTGCAATCTGCTCCTTAAGCTGTTTTTTCTGCTTTTCGCTCTGCGAGCCGATAAGCAGGCAGACCTTTATATTGTGCATTTCCAAAAAATTCTTCAGAGTATTGTAATGCTGCTTTGCAAGAATTTCTGTCGGTGCCATCAGTGCGCTCTGAAACCCGTTTTTGTATGAAAAATAGCACGCCGCCGCCGCAACAACGGTCTTGCCGCTTCCGACATCACCCTGCAAAAGACGGTTCATCGGCACATTTTTCTGCATATCGCCTATGATATCGCAAACCGCCAAAAATTGCCCCTGCGTCATTTCAAACGGCAACGCTGCATAAAACGCTCCGATGTCGGTGTTTTGCATCACACAGCCGCTTTGACTTCTGTTTTTTTTGCCGAGCACAGTCAGCCCCAGCGAAAGACAGAGCAGTTCATCGAACGCAAGTCTTCGCTGTGCAAGCTGTGCGTCGCTGATTTTTTTGGGAAAATGTATTGAATTTAGCGCAGTTTTCAAATCGCACAAGTCATATTTATGGCGAATTTCCTCGCTTAGGGTTTCAATATCCGATACATCGGCAATTTTCAGCGCGTCGCTGACATTTGTGCGAAGCATTTTCACCGTAAGCTTTGCCGTCAAAGGATAATTGGGAAGAATAAAATTCTTATCGTTTATGCTTATCGTCTGCGGCGAGTTCATCTCCTTTTTCAGAAAATCGCCGCTTACTTTGCCATAGAAAAGATAAGTTTCGTTTTCCTTTATATTTTCAAACGCATATGGCTGATTGAAAAAAGTCAGAGTGAGACCGCATTGGCTGTTTACATCCCTTGCCAGCGCCTTATAAATCACAAAATCACGTCTGATTCGGGCGCTTTGCAATTTTCTGACAACAGTCGCTTCGACAACGACCTGTTGTCCGTTTTCTGTTTCGTCAAGAGGCGCAGGCTTTGTAAAATCGACATAGCTGCGCGGAAAATGATAAAGCAGGTCGCGCACGGTAAAAATATTCAGTTTTTCATAGAGCTGTGCCCTCTTTTCGCCGACTCCTTTAAGGTAAGTTATCGGCTTTGATAATCCGTTCATAGAGTATCTCTCAATCTGTCAGTTGTCCGAATCGGAAAAATCTATCGTGGGCATATCCTGCCCGATGCTCTCAGCCTCGTCGCGCTCACGCATAAGTCGCAAAGCTCTTTCGCTTGTGCTTTCCTTTTGCTTTTTTTCCTCTTCTTCCACCTGTCGTGAACTGAAATACGGATAGCCTTCGGTGCTGCGCAAGGCGGTATATATTCTGCAAAAAGCGCACATTACAAGCGTTAATATTGCAAAAAACACACTGACAAATGCAAAACCCAGCGCCGCACAAGCAAGGTGGGACAATACCGCATAAAAGCACAGCCGAACGCTCTTTTCAGTAAAGACATATGCCGTAAAGCCGCCGGCAAAAATCATCGCCAGCGAGCCTACAATGCCGTAAAGCACGCCGTTTCCGCCAAAAGAACCCAGAAATGTCGTAAAAAAGTTTGAAAGCCCCAGATATATGCACACTCCCACAATGACAATGCCTGCGGCCTTGAACAGAAAGTCAAGCCTGTGCTTCATTTTAAGGCATTTGTAATAATGTGCGTGGCAAGGTTCGTTAAAATTCTCTGCTTTTATCCAATCCATCAATACACCACACCGATTGCAACAAGCTCAAAGGTCTTGTCAACTGAAGATTCAACCATTTTAATTTCAACGTCATATGTTTTTGTTTCGTTTGAGCCTATCGCATAATATGCAGGGCCGCCCCAGCCGCCCGACATTTTGCCCATCAAGACAGTTTCTGTAACTCCGTTTACAGCAAGCTGTGCATTGCCCCAGGGGTCAACCGCTGTCTGCTTGTAAATAAAGATTATGCTTTTTGCGTCAATTGAGAACGTCAGAGCGTTGTTGGTACCGTCCTTGGCATTCGCAACGCCGTTGGGGAACTGCTGCATTGTGAATGCGGGAACAAACGAACCGAAGCTTGTCGCTTCAATGGACTGTGCGTCGATATACACGCAGTTTTCAAACTCGTTGCCAAAAAGAACTTCATCAGGCATTGCATATTCGCTGTCGGCGTCTTCGGACAATGCTTTTTCGTAATAATTTTTGATATAATCGGCAAGAAGCTGATGCCCGTAAGCATTCGGGTGCGACTCGTCGTCGGAATAGTCCTCCCAGGTCATTCGCTGAGCTTCAAATTCCGCCGCAAGAGAATCAGCCGCAGAGATCATTCCCAAATCATAATGCGCCCCGATTTCACCCATATGCTCCTTGCAGGTGTGTCCGCTTTTGATTACGTTGAACAAAAGAATGACAGCAGGCTGGCTTTCGAGATTCAGTAAAGTGCGCACAAGGCTTTCGTAAGCTTTTTTCATCTCTGTCTCGGTGCCGTCGTTTACCGCAAATTCAACAAATACAATGTCGGGATTATGGGGAGTTACATCCCTTGAAACTCTGGCGCAGCCTATCATCGAAGGCGTGCCGCTCATTCCCGCATTGACAAGATTTACGCTTGAATTAACGCAGTAATCCTGCTCAAACTGCTTTGCCGAAAGCGCCGCATAGCAGGTGTCCGCTGTAGCTCCGACGCCCTCGGTAATCGAACCGCCGATATAGGCGATTGTGACGTCCTCTCCCGACTGTGCCTTTGTGACGGCCTTTTTTAGCCTGTATGTATTTCCCGAGGAAAGATACGAGCGTGCTATCATCGCTTCTTCGACCGTCATTGAAGCGTAAGGGTCAGAAAGTACGCTTTCTTTGGAAGAGCTTTCATCCTTTGATGAACAGCCCGAAAAAATGCACATTCCCATTGCAAGGGCTGTAGCGCCCGAAATAATTCTGCTTAATATTCTCATAAAAGCCTCCGTTATGTGTGATTATAATAAAAATCGTCTGATTTTTAAGTTAAAATTTCAAGTATTTATACATAATCATTATATTTCAATATGAGCTTTTTGTCAAGGATATTGCAAAATCAAACGATTTGTGTTATGATATAAAAAAATCAAAATATAAAGGACGGCAAATATATAATGAAATTAGGTATGGTCGGCTTGCCGAACGTCGGCAAGAGCACACTTTTCAACGCATTGACAAACGCAGGTGCAGGCGCTGCGAACTATCCTTTCTGCACAATCGACAAGAACGTGGGCATAGTCAGCGTTCCGGATGAAAGGCTTGATGCGCTCGCAAAAATGTATAACCCCGTAAAATTCACCCCTGCAACGCTTGAGTTTGTTGACATTGCAGGTCTTGTAAGAGGCGCAAGCAAGGGCGAAGGCCTTGGCAACAAATTTTTGGGCGATATAAGAGAGGTTGACGCAATTATTCACGTTGTGCGCTGCTTTGAGGATTCAAACATCATTCACGTTGACGGCTCTATCAACCCTCTGCGTGATATCGAAACAATAAATCTTGAGCTTATTTTCTCGGATATTGAGATTCTTGAAAGGCGCATTGCCAGAGCACTCAAGGCTGCCAAGGGCGACAGAAAATACCTTGCCGAGGCAGAATTTTTTGAAAAGCTCAAAACTCATCTTGAAAACGGAAACAGCGCAAGAA
This sequence comes from Oscillospiraceae bacterium, assembly GCA_017435565.1. Classification (GTDB taxonomy): domain Bacteria; phylum Bacillota; class Clostridia; order Oscillospirales; family Ruminococcaceae; genus RGIG3077. The sequence continues at coordinate 17,970 of JAFSEU010000020.1, forward strand.
GCTATGATTTTTCCGAAGAAGAGCTTGAAATGATGAGCGACACTCCCTTGCTTTCAAACAAACCCGTTATCTATGCGGCAAATTTAAGCGAAAGCGACTTTTCAAGTCCCCTTGAAGAAAACGAGCATTATATGCAGGTGAAAAATCTCGCAGACAACGAAAAGTCCGCTGTTCTGCCGATTTGTGCCGAAATTGAAGCTGAGCTTTCCGATATGGACGATGAGGATAAAAAAGAGTTCTTGTCCGAAATGGGTCTTTCCGAATCGGGTCTGGGAAGAATCATCAAGGAAGGCTATTCGCTGCTTGGTCTGATGTCATTTTTGACAGCAGGTCAGCCTGAGGTGCGTGCGTGGACAATAAAAAAAGGCACAAAAGCCCCGCAGGCGGCAGGAAAAATTCACACAGATTTTGAAAAGGGCTTTATCCGTGCCGAGGTCGTTTCCTTTGACGACCTTATGGAATGCGGCTCAATGGCAGCTGCCAAGGAAAAGGGCCTTGTAAGGCTTGAGGGCAAGGAATATGTAATGCAGGACGGCGATATCGTTCTGTTCCGCTTCAATGTTTAAAGAACGTTTTATATGGCATTTTTAGGTGTTATCGGCACTCTTGCACTTTTGGCATTTCTGGGCTTTCTGGTTTTGCTTGTAAGCATTGCACCGATTATTATCGGCACTGTGATTGTCAGAAAAACACAGCACAAAAAACTTGGTGTCGCTATCAGAATCTATGGCTATATCGCATTTATTCCCGTATGGGCAGGCGCACTTTATGCTTTTGTAACAATATTAAAGCATCTGGCTTCAGGTTGAATATCAAACAAATTCAAACAAACAGTCCGTAAATTTTCTTTACGGACTGCATCTTTTTTTCGCTGAAAATTACCGCAAGTATATTCGTCCTGAGAATGTTTTCCGACAGCCGAATAAATCTGTAAAATATTTGGAAAATTCACGCATTTTCGCTTTACAAATTTTGTGTTTTAATGTATAATAATATTTGACTTATACAGTCGAAATGAACTGAATTTTTTTGAAAGGAAATTGAAAAGATGAACAAACTCTTCAAACTGGCTGCGACATTCTTGTCAACAGCCGCAATGGCTTGTGCACTTTTCATCGGTAACAGCACCGCTTCACCGGCTATTGAAGCTTCTGCCGCCGATTCAGAGTCACAATTCCAGATCGTTCACGAAAGCAAAACCGTCACTCTTGACTATCTCGAAGAGCACGACTACTATGTTGAAATGAATGTTTACATGGTAAACAACCCCGGCTTCAGGTCCCATATGCTCATTTCGACATATGATATCAACCAGGTTACGGTTGATTCCGTTTCGGGTGATTATGTCGGCAGCACCCAAATAATGAACCATGTCGGCTTCCTCATCAACGGATTTATCTCTGCAGCAAACAACTACGGCGACGTTACCCTTTACACAATCAAGTATAAGGTAAACGAAAATGCTGCCGCAGGCGATGTTTATTCAATGGGCTTTATTCCTGAGCCTATTACAAGCGCTGCCGGCACTACCTATCACGAGGTTTACACCGAAGACAGCGAAAACATCGTTGACACAGTTGATTTTGTTGACGGTACTCTCACAATTGCAGACGACACGACAACAACAACTACAACCGCAGGCGGATACACCGGCGGCACAATCAACCTCGTTCAGGGTAAGGTTTCAGTAAGCCTTGAGGATCTTAGAGCTAACGGCTATAAGGTATCAGTACCTGTATCAATCGAAAACAACCCCGGCTTCTGGTCATACTGCATCCTTACATCATATGATACAGCTATCAACCCGACAGGAAACATTACAGGTGACTACTTCGCAGCATTCAACGATTCTGAAGTAGGCTTCACGGTAATGACCTACGCAAACCACGAAAACATCTACGGCGACGTTGATCTTTATTACATTGAATATCAGCTTCCCACAGATGTAACTCCCGGAACAGTTTACGACCTCGGCTTCTATCATCACGAAAGAGTGCCGATGGAACTCTTCAATGAGGATTCGTTCAACTACCACGACTATCTCGGTTATGTTGACGGCTATATTGAAATCACAGGCGACAGCTCAACAACTACTACAACTTCTGCCG
>JAFSEU010000021.1 GCA_017435565.1 Oscillospiraceae bacterium
GCTTCTGCTTCCTCGCAGGTCACGAAAGCTTTGCTGCTGCTGAAGGTGCAATCGGTATTGCAAGAACAGCTAACAAGGCAAGAAAGAAGCCCTTGAGAGTTATTCTTAACGGCCTTGGCAAGGACGCTGCAATGATCATTTCCAGAATCAACGGCTTCACATATGTTGAAACTGAATATGATTTTGCAACAGGCGAGCTTAAGGTAGTAAACGAAACAGCTTATTCCGATGGTGAAAAGGCTAAGGTTCGCTGCTACGGCGCTAACGATGTTCTTGAAGGCGTTGCTATTATGAAGTTTGAAAAGGCTGATGTTTCCATCACAGGTAACTCAACCAACCCCACAAGATTCCAGCACCCCGTTGCAGGCTCTTACAAGAAGTGGGCTCTTGAAAACAATAAGAAGTACTTCTCCGTTGCTTCCGGCGGCGGTACAGGTCGAACACTCCACCCCGATAACGTTGCTGCAGGTCCTGCTTCCTACGGTCTTACAGACACAATGGGCAGAATGCACGGCGATGCTCAGTTTGCAGGTTCTTCTTCCGTTCCTGCTCACGTTGAAATGATGGGCCTTATGGGTATGGGTAACAACCCTATGGTTGGTGCAACCGTTGCTTGTGCAGTTGCTGTTGAAGAAGCTAACAAGTAATTCATTTTGTGAAGAAAGTGCCTTTAAATTCAATTTTAAAGGCACTTTTTTAAAAGGAGTTGATCCTTATGCGCAGAAAAATACAAGGTTTTTCCGCTGTAACGACCGGTTATGGCATCAATATTCTGCTAAGTCTTTATGATTTTGTCGGAAAATATGCTGACTTTACCATATCGCTTATTGATGACAACAGGGATTTTTTATATTACATCGCTTTGTTTCTGTTTGCCTACGGCTTCTTCCGAATTGGCTGGACTGCAAGGACCAAAGGCCGCATTGCAGCCGTTCTTGCGGGTACACTCAATGGCTTGCTTGTTGCTGATATGCTTATGGAATGGGGCTTGGGACAGCATTTCGGTATCGCTATAACCCTTTGCCTGCTTGTATATCTGATATGGGGGCAGGAGAAGCACGTCTGGATTCCGACTGCTGTTATGGCTTTGCTTTATACAGCATATTATCTGGGAAGCTACGGCGTTATTGATGTACTGGCAGAATTTACTCATTTGCTTTCGGCAATATCGGGAATCGCCGCAGTCGTTGCTATTTCTTCTGTTGATGAATACTAAAATCAAACCGCTTGAAAATTTTTTAAATTTCAGGCGGTTTTTCTATTGACAAATGAAAATTTATCCTGTATAATTAGTATAAAGTTAGCAGACGCTAACTGAATGAATATCTGATTTGATTTTGCTTATCATAACAGATAAGCTGTATTTTTTAAAAACAAGTTAGCGTATGCTAACTAACAAAAGGAGCATAATAATGAGTGTAGTAATTGTCGGCGGAAACGAATGTATGACAAGGCAGTACATTGATATCTGCAATGAATATAAATGCAGTGCAAAGGTTTTTTGTAAAATGCGTGACGGATTGAAGAATAAGGTTGGAAGTCCTGATTTGCTTGTGTTGTTTACAAATACAACCTCGCACAAGATGGTAAAATGCGCTTTGAGCGAAATAAAGGGCACGGGCGCTATGGTTGCGCGCTCACACAGCAGTTCGGCATCAGCTTTGAGGAATATTTTAACACAGCATTCGTGTAAGGAGTGAAATTTTTATGTCGGAAGAGCTTATTATAAAGCATTGTTCTCCAACGCTCGCAGGAATCAAAACGGCAAACCTTTTTAATTGCAGTTATAAATCAAAAGTGAAGCTTTGTGAACAAATCAAAAGATATAATAAAATGTTTCATAAAAAAGGGTTGCGTGTGCTTCCTTTGAAGATTTCTGAAAATAATGCTTTGATATATGTTTACAGACCGTCAAAGCTCAAAGAGGATTTAAACGACAGCCGGGCTGAAAGCATATTGAACAATATGGGATATATGTCTGATAATCCTTCGCGCTGTCTTGTCAATTTGATAGACAGGCTTAGCGAATCCTCGGATTTTCCTCACGAAATCGGACTGTTTCTCGGATATCCGCCTGAGGATGTAAGCGGTTTTATTGAAAACAAAGCTTCAGGCTTTAAGCTCTGTGGTTGCTGGAAGGTATACGGTGATGTAAACAAAGCTAAAGTTATGTTTTCAAAATACAAAAAATGTACCGACGAATATTTGCGTCGGCTTAATGTCGGAGTCAACATTGAACGACTTGCAGTAGCCGTCTGATGCTGATTATATATATTTCAAAAGAAAGGATTTGTTTATTATGAGTAAGGTTGCTGTAGTTTACTGGAGTGGAACAGGAAACACAGAAGCAATGGCAAATGCTGTTGCACAGGGCGTTAAAGAGAAAGGTGGAGAGTGTAACATTCTGACAGCGGACGCATTTGACGCGTCAATGCTTGATGAATACGGTGCAGTAGCATTCGGCTGCCCGTCTATGGGCGCGGAGGAGCTTGAAGACAGCGAGTTTGAGCCGATGTTTTCAGCGTGCCTTCCCAAGCTTTCCGGCAGAAAGATTGCCTTGTTCGGTTCATATGGTTGGGGAGACGGTGAATGGATGAGAAATTGGGAGGCTGAATGCAAAAACGCAGGCGCAAATCTTGCGTGCGATTTTGTAATCTGCTGTGAAACGCCCGATGATGAAGCGCTCGACGCGTGCCGCGCTATGGGTGCTTCGTTGGTATAAAATACATTATGCAATAAAAAACGCTGCCGAAAAATTGTAATCGGCAGCGTGATTTTTTTATTCGGTTGCTGATGCACTGTCAGAACTTGATGATTCAGAGTCGGCAGTGTTGCTGTTTTGTGCAGGTTCAATGCCATTGAGATATTCATACACAAGCTCTGTATCATAAACGGGATACCATTTTGAGCCGCTTGCCTTGCAGAGAATCAGGAGATATTCCTTTCCGCTTTCGTTGTTCTTCGCAAACGTACCCAGACAATGCCCCGCCTGGTCAGTAAAGCCCGTTTTTCCGCCGAGTATTGTAAATCCGTCGGCTTCATCGCCGTACATTCTCGCAAAAAGGTCGCTCGTAAGCGGAATGCCCTCGGGGTGCTGCTCTGTAATCTGCGTTGTGTATTGGAACTGTGAGAGAACCTCTCTGCAGATTTCGTTGTCCATTGCATATTTAAGGATTACAGCAAAATCAAGTGCGGTTGAGTAATGATTATCGTCATGCAGACCGCTTGTGTTGACAAAATGAGTGTTCTCAAGCCCGAGCTCTGCTGCCTTTTCATTCATCATTTCAACAAATGCCGCTTCGCTTCCGGCGACATATTCTGAAATTGCCGCTGACGCATCGGCACCTGAGGGGAGAATCAACCCATAAAGCAAATCTTTTAAGGTGCACACCTCACCTTCGGAAAAGCCCGCAACGGAAGCGTGAAGCTCAGCCAAAGGTGCAATAATTTCGTTGGTCATTGTGAAGGTAGCGTTTAAATCGTCAATGTTTTCGACCGCAACAATCAGCGTCATGATTTTTGTGAGTGATGCAGGGTACATTCTCTCGCCGGCATTTCGCTGTGCAACAGCGGTGTTGCTGTCCAAATCGACAAGAACTCCGTATTCGCTGTAAATTTCGCTGCCGAATTCAATTGTGTCCGCAGTTATTGCAGGGAGAAAAGCGGTTATGGGTGCAATGGTTTCCTCAGCCTGTGATGATTCTTCAAAATCATATTCTCTGTATACAATGCTTTTTGCGGTACTGTCATCTTGCTCTGCATCTGCTTTGTCAGCGATAAGCGAAACAAGTGCGATGATTCCTGCAATAAGCGCTATGAAAATAATAATTACAAAAACGAGTCTGAGGTAGTTTATTTTATATTTTTTCTTTTTGTTGCCGTTCATTATTCCACCGTTAATTCAAAGTTTTATTCAGCATCATATACAATCTGCTTGAGCAAGCAAAGCGCATCGGTGCTGTTGATTTGTAAGTCATAATTTACGTCTGACGCATAATTCTGGTATTCATTGAAATCGATAAGTCCTGCGCTTGCCTGAAGAATATACAGAGCGTCATATGAGTCTACATTTTTGCTGAGATTTGCATCGCCGTATTTTACGACGTAAACCATAATTTTTACTTTAAGCTCGTCATAGAGAACATATACGGGGTTCTCGCCTGTTTCGGTTAAAAAGTCAAAGCATTTATATCCGTTTGCGATATATTTTGTGCTTCCGCTTGCATAGTCTGCTTTCAGAACAAGTCCTGTTGAATCAAAATCTTCGGTGCCGTAGTAATATATCATTTTTTTCGGAAGCGACGCTACATCAAGGCTTATCAGCTTGTCTGCAACTGTTATAGTATATTCAGCAGTAACGCCACAATATGTTACCACAGCCGATTGTTGACCGACAATGCTTGTGTCGGCAGTAATTTCAAAGCCACTGTATGCATATTCACTGGCCCCGCCTGCATAATTTACCTTGATGTACATATTATCCGTGCTTACTTCATCGCCGTAAGTATACTCTGTTTGCGGTGTTCCGCATATTTCTATGCTTGATATTTCGTCTGAAACAATAATTTTTATTTGAGTCTGCATTGTCCGGTATGTAATTGTGACATACCCTTCGCCCAATATATTTGTATTTCCCGAAGCGGTAAAGCCGTTTGTAATGTATTCATAATCGCCGCTCGTGTATGTGGCTTTCAGGATAAGTCGGCTGAAATCAAAGGCTTCGCCGAAACGGTATAATGTTTTGGGATATGATTTGACGGAAAGTGATGTGAGTGCATTATCTGCTTTGAAGGTTATCCATTCGCTTGAGCAATATCCCATAATGCCGTTGTAGCTTACATAAGCCCAATCACCATCGATTGAGAACAGTTCAATTTCACAGCCGTTTGGCATTTTTGCAAGAACGCTGCCCGATGTTGAGGGGGTTGACCTGAGATTGAGATTGGCGCCGTTTGTTGTAACGGTATAAAAGCTGTCACATTTTGGATTAGCCTTTATATACAAAAGCTCAGCATAGTGCGCAATTTCGGAAGCGCTTGCTTCACCGTTTGCAAAAAGATGGCAGACAGTCTCAAATTCAATAAGCGCATTCTGTGTTGCACCGTCAAAGCTTCCGTTTACATCAAGCGAATAGGAACCCAAAAGATTGAGCATGGTTTGCAGCCATCTTATGTCATTGTCCGATGAGGCGAAACCTACTGTTCCTTCGGGGCGTTTGTACGGCACGCCGATATCAATATCGGTTTCAAGCGTTTCCCAGTCAAGCGACATTACATAGTTATATACATTTTCACGACGTGTCGGGTATTTTCCTGCGGTTGAATCGGCAAGCGCTGCGGTGTGCAGAGTTGCCAAAGTAATTGCGGCGTATGAGCCGGAAAGCTCACTTGCGCTTGCCGCAACACGTTTTGCACCGCCGAGACCGTGCTGATTATTAAGGTCGCAAAAATATACAATAGCACAAGGGTCAGTAATACCGAGGGCTTTGGCGTTGCTGACATAGGAAAGAATATCGTTGTAGGCAAGTTCATCCTGAGCCTCAATACCTTCGGGAGTTGTCAGCAATTGGGAAACAACCGTGCTTTCGGCAGAGCTGAGTGTTCGTGCACTCCAGTCGGTTGCACTGTTGATTTCATCATACAAGGTCTGCCCGAGAATCGAAATGGCGGATGAAGCGTTTTTCGCAATTATCATTTTAAGCAGGTCAAGCGCCCTGGTTGCGTGCCATTGTACCTTGCCTATGCTTAAAGCGCCGTTGTCGTTTGCGTTGATAGCGCCGTAATCGCCCTCAGCTGATACAATAATTTCCATTGCGGCATAGACAATTGTGCTGTCGCTTACCGCACAGACCTTTATCGGAAGAAGCTTTGCAAGTGAAAGTATCAGCGAAAAGCATACAGCAAGTGCAACAGCCGATATATTGAACCTTTTCATGCAAAGCCCCCTAAACGCATTATTTACAGTTGAAAACAACCTTTTTAATTATACCATTACAAGAGGTTTATGTCAACCGCAAAAAGCAAATGTCAGCGTTGGTTTTTGTTGACTTTATATGCCTTATATGTTATAATTCAGTAAGTAAGAGTTTCAAACGGATTCTGATGAAAGGCGGGTATTTTATGCTTTGCAGGGAATGTAATTCTGATATTGATTTCGGTGCTGAATTCTGCACAAACTGCGGTGCTGCGTGTGAACACAGCGAATATCCTACCATTGAGCTTAAATCAAGCGGCCCGATGAAATATCGCAAAACCAATCTTGACATTGCAAGGCTTAATCTTGAAAATGTCAGAATCGATTTGAATGAAAAATATTCAAGCTATGTCATTCCTGTTTCCCAAAGCTTTCCTTCGTCTTATACGGCATATGACAAGCCTGCCAAGCAAAAGAGCAAAATGAAGTCTGCACCGGTAATGCAGAATTTTGCTGCAAATGCTGTAAATCCCGCTGCAAATTATAATCGCTCTGCAGCTTATATGCCTGAATACAATCAGGTCGTTCGCCAAGCTGTGCCGAGTGCAAATAAAAATACTGCTCCTGCTGCTGTGCGTACTTACAGCAAACCAAATGAAAATGATACGGCGCCGCAGAAAACAGGCGCGCTTGAATTTATGCTTTCGCTTGTTGCGATGATGTTTATGGGCTTTCCCGCGGCGTCGATTTTGCTTTCGATTGCGGTGATTATAAATACGTCAAAGCTCGAAAAGAGCGCCAAGCTGAAAAATGCCGCAATGGGAATTGCGCTGTTTGTTCTGATAACATCGGGTCTGTCATTGTTTGCAAGGATTTCAGCCTGATGAATTTGAAATTTCTTGACTTGTCTTGATAAATAAAGTATAATAATAAATTGAGCAAGCTATGCGGCAGCGTGGACGCTTTAGTTCACGAGGAAAGTCCGAGCACCACAGAGCAGGGTAGCTGTTAACGACAGCCGGGGGCGACCCTAGGGATAGTGCAACAGAGAATAACTACCCGTGTATTTGCGGGAAAAGGTGGAAAGGTGAGGTAAGAGCTCACCGGGCTGCAAGAGATTGCAGTGCCGTGTAAACCCTATCCGGTGCAACGTCTATTGGTGCGTCATATCTCAACGTCTGCTCGGCGGATATGACGTAATGACGGCTTGAGCCTTGCGGCGACGCAAGGCCTAGATAAATTGTCGCACACGACAGAACTCGGCTTATCGGCTTGCTCAATTTTATTTTTTTGAGGTAAAAATGCAAAATTCTTTTTTGAGAAGGCTGGTTATCAGTCTTTGTATCGTTCTTAGTCTTGTGGGCGTTGTCTATATTGTTTTCACCGCTGTCGGAATGTATAAGGACAAGGAGCAGCAGAACGAAGTGGATTACAAGGGTTTTAGCAAGCGATTTCCGCTTGATAATGTTTCGGTTATGATTCCCGATGAGTTTGAGGTGGTTTATCCCGAAAACGTTGACGACCTCGAAACGGGTGAATCGCTTGTTGTTCCTTATGATGAATACTACACGTGGAAGGAATCGACATATGTCGGAATGGTGTGTGTTTCCAAAGAACAGAACACGAAAAATATGGAGCCCAGGGCTTATATGGAAGCCGCGGCGATTCCAACATATGAAGATTATTATTCTGATTTGGGCTTTGAGGTTGTTGCACGCGAGGCTGGCAAAATTGCAGGCTATTCCGCTGCGGCGCTGACTTTTAAATATACTGTTGCTTATGAAATGGGTGTTACAAAAACATTCTGTGCCTACAGTACCTATCTCAGTGAAGGCGGACATATGTATACAATGACATTTGTCTGTGAAGAGTGGGATTTTGATGCGCAAAAACCTACATTTGACAAAATTGCCGAGAGCATAAAAATCGGGGATTCAAAGCCTGTCGGCTCAGAATCGGCACAGAGTTAATTATTTTATCGAAAGGAAAACAGAAAATTATGCTGATGCTTGGATGCGACCACGGCGGATACGAACTTAAAAAAGAAATTATCAAATATCTCGATGAGAATAAAATTGAATATAAGGATTTCGGATGTAACGGTGAGGCTGTTGATTATCCAGTAATTGCAAAAAAAGTCTGCAATGAAATGAAAAAGGATGGCTCGGATAAGGCGATTCTCATCTGTGGAACGGGAATCGGAATTTCAATGGCGGCAAACAAAATCAAGGGCATTCGTGCGGCAAACTGTGCGGACTGCTTTTCTGCAAAATATACAAGACTTCATAACGATGCAAATGTTCTTTGCATGGGCGGAAGAACAGTGGGTCCGGGACTTGGCGTTATGATGGCTGATATCTTTCTTAACACCGGCTTTGAAGGCGGCAGACATTTAAGAAGAATAAGTATGCTTGAAGATGAATAAACAATAAAAATATACGGAGGGATTTTTTATGTGCGGAATTGTCGGATATATCGGCGAAAAGGATTGCGCTGACGTACTTATCAGCGCTTTGACAAAGCTTGAATACAGAGGCTATGACTCTGCGGGAATTGCAGTTTTTGAAAACGGGAAAATCAAGGTTGAAAAATCAAAGGGCGCTTTGAGCGATCTTGTCAACAAAATGAGAGATGACGAAAGCAAGCCGAACGGTACCTGCGGTATCGGACATACGCGCTGGGCAACACACGGTGAGCCTTCGGATATCAATTCGCACCCGCACGGCAACAAGCGTATTACCATTGTTCACAATGGTATTATTGAGAATTATAAGCAGATTAAAGAGTTTCTGATGAGTCAGGGCTATGCTTTTGAAAGCCAGACCGATACGGAAACCGTTGCAAAGCTGCTTGATTATTACTATAACGGAGACCCGTTTGAAACAATTACTAAGGTTATCGGCGAAATTCAGGGAAGCTACGCCCTCGGTATTCTTTTCAGAGATTTTCCCGACAGAATCTTTGCTGTGAGAAAAGACAGCCCTCTTATTGTCGGCATAGGTAAGGGTGAAAACTTTATCGCTTCCGACGTGCCTGCAATTTTAAAATACACAAGGGACTACTACCTTCTCGAACATGATGAAATCGCAGTGCTCAAGAAAAGTGGCGTAAAGGTATATGATATTCACCACGAGGAAATCAAGAAAGAGCTTCAGAGAGCAAACTGGGACGTTGACGCTGCCGAAAAGGGTGGATATGAGCATTTTATGCTCAAGGAAATCAACGAGCAGCCCGGTGCTGTTAGAACAACAATATCACCAAGAATTTCTGACGGGCTGATAAATTTCTCCGAATGTGGGCTTACAAATGCGATGCTCAACTCCTTCAAGCAGATTCATATTGTAGGCTGTGGCACCGCAATGCACGCAGGCATTGTAGGTCAGTATCTCATCGAGTCGCTTGCAAGAGTTCCCGTAATTGTTGATATTGCGTCGGAATTCAGATACAGAAAGCCTATTGTTTCTGAAAACGATCTTGTTATTTTCATTTCACAGTCGGGCGAAACTGCTGATACCTTAGCGGCTCTGCGTCTTGCAAAAAAATGCGGCGCAAAAACGCTTTCGATCGTAAACGTTAAGGGCTCATCAATTGCAAGAGAGTCCGATATGGTTATTTATACGCACGCAGGCCCCGAAATTTCGGTAGCTTCAACCAAGGCTTATTCCGTTCAGCTTTCGGTTATGTATCTACTTGCGTTCCAGCTCAGCCTTGCAAAGGGCAAGATTACCGAGGAAGGCTGCCGTCTGCTTGTGGCACAGCTGCAGCAGATTCCTTCATATATCGAAGCTTCAATCAAGCTTATGGAACAGTGCCAGTTTGTTTCTTCAAAGCTTGTCAATGCAGACAGCCTGCTTTATATCGGCAGAGGACTTGACTATGCTCTGAGCATGGAAGGCTCACTCAAGCTCAAGGAGCTTTCATATATCCATTCCGAGGCATATGCCGCAGGCGAGCTCAAGCACGGAACGATTTCGCTCATCAGCGACGGAATGCCTGTTATTGCCGTTGCAACCCAGAGCGAGCTTTTTGAAAAGACGATAAGCAATGTTATTGAGGTAAAATCACGAGGCGCATTTGTAATTGCAATCTGCAAGGAAACCGACGATATCGGCCCTGATGTTGCAGACCACGTTATAAAGCTGCCCGAGCTTAATGATATATTTATGCCGATTGTTACAGCAATTCCTTTGCAGCTTATTGCATATTATACAGCGGTTCTTAAGGGCTGCAATGTCGATAAGCCGAGGAACCTTGCAAAGTCTGTAACTGTTGAATAATTTTTTGGAGGTAGGCAATGCCCGAAAACTGCACCGTAACCGAAACTGAGAAGCAGCAGGCAGTTGCAAAAGCATATGAGGAGGAATACTTAAAGGGTTCGGTTTCCGAAATTCCCATAAAACCTCATAAAAAGAGTACAAAAAATACTTTGGCATTCGCAAGGCTTGTTACTGCATTCAGTGTTGTCGGGCTTGTCGCATTTGGACTTGGCTTTTTAAAGACAAATTCCGACAAGAAAAAGCTTGATGCGCAGCTTGAAGCTGTGCAGAGTGAATATGACTCTGCGGTTTCCGAATATGAAAACACGATTGCAACAATGGAGCGCACATACGTTTATGATAACGGCGTTTCAAAAACGGATGTCGAGATTTACGAAAATATTCCGAAAAATCCGTATGATAATGGGCGCTTTTTGACTGACAGCGAAGGAAAAAAATATTACACCGACGATAGCGGAGCTTATGTTTCGTCATTCGGCATTGACCTTTCGTATTATCAGGGCGATGTGTATTGGGAAAACGTTGCAAATGACGGTGTTGAGTTTGCGATAATCCGTGCGGGCTACCGCGGCTATTCTACGGGAGAATTGATGCAGGATGAACGTTTTACCGAATATATTCAGGGCGCTCAGAATGCCGGAATCGATGTAGGAATATATTTCTTTTCGCAGGCGATAAATGAGCAGGAAGCACTTGAAGAAGCCGAATTTGTCCTTTCGATGATTGAAGGCTATGATGTTGATTATCCTGTCGTTTTTGACTGGGAATATATTTCGACAGATGAAGCAAGAACCGACGATTTGCAAAGGGATGTGCTGACGAAAGCGGCGGTTACCTTCTGTGAAAGGATCAAAGAGGCAGGCTATACTCCGATGATTTACGGGAATGCCGCAACGTTGATTTTCAGATATGATCTGGCGGATATTGCCGAGTATGATTTTTGGCTTGCACAGTATTATGATACGCCGAGCTTTTATTATGATTTTAAAATGTGGCAGTATTCGAGCAGCGGAATTGTCGATGGCATATCCAATTATGTGGATATGAATGTGTGCTTTAAAAAATACAGTGATTAAAAGGTTTGAATTATGGCTGAGATAGTAAATGTTTATACCGAGCAATATCCTGCACTGCGCTTTATCGGAAAAAGCTACCGCGATGGTGACAGGAACAAAAACGGCACCTTCAACGATCAGTGGGTGCAATGGTTCAGGGAAGATTTGTTCGCACCGCTTCGCGCGCTGAATCCACGGGATATGGCTGCAATCGGTCTTATGAGTATCAACAATGTACCTGAATTTGAGTACTGGATAGGAATGTTTGTTCCGAAAAATTCGCCTGTGCCGAAGGGCTATGAATATGTTGACTTCAAGCCCTCAACGGTCGGTGTTTCGTGGATAAAGGGCAGGGAAGGCAAGGAGCTTTATTCAATGCACCTTCAATGTGTAAACGGCTTGAAGGCCCGTGGGTTTGAAATGAGCAACGGCTGGTTTTTTGAACGATATGATTATGAAAGGTTTACGAGAAAAGACGAAAATGGCGAGGTAATTCTTGATTACTGCATTTTTGTCAAGGAAAAGGATTACAGAAAGAAATAAACGCTGGAAAACTTTTTCAGCGTTTTTTCTGATGAAAAAAAGGGATTTGTAAATGAAAAAGAAACGCAGAAAAATTAGGTACGGAAGGCTTGCCTTCTGCATTCTGGTTCTTGTTGGATTGGCAGTATTGATATGCTTTGCGGCAAAAGGGTGTATATCATTGCTAAGAAACGATGAAAAAACCGATACAAAGCCTAAGTCACAGACATCCGATGAGTATTCGCAGCAGGATATTCAAGCTGAGCGTATTCCCGTTGAGACTGAATATTGCTTTGATTATGAGGACATAACATTCACAGAAGAAATAGACGCTGCGGCATATGACTGTGTTTTGAAAAACAATGAAGATATCGGAAAGGGCAATCTGATACTTGTCAATAACGATTATCAGTTTGCTTTTACGGGCACCGAAGAAGCAGACTATCTTCAGCTGAATCTGCATTCAGACGACACATATTATGTCAAGGATAATACAGTGCTTGTCAATGAAATTCTGATTGAACCGCTTAATGAAATGCTTGATGATTTCTATGCTGTAAAGGGCAGGCAGATAAATGTGATAAGCGGCTATCGCAGCTTTGAGTACCAGATGCAGCTTTATGCCGAGGATCTTGAACTGACAGGTCTTGATTATTCAACGCTTGTCGCTTTGCCCGGCTCGAGTGAACACCACACGGGTCTTGCTCTTGATTTCGGAATTCTCAATAACGGTGAGTATTATTCCTATGACGGAATCGGCGATGAAAGCTGGATTAACGAAAACTGTCACAACTATGGATTTATACTTCGTTACCTTGAAAACAAAGAGGATTTGACGCATATTCAGTATGAATCATGGCATTTCAGATATATTGGCGAAGTGCACGCATTTATTGTGAATTATTACAATATGTGCTTTGAAGAGTATATAAATATGCTCAGAGCCTATGAATTCGGAAAAAGACATCTCGGAATCAGAACGCCAAACGGCGATTATGAGGTGTATTATGTTCCGTCAGGTGTAGAGCAGACCGAGGTTTTTGTTCCGAAAAACCGTGAATATGAGATTTCGGGAAATAATGTTGACGGATTTATTGTAACTGTTGCCCTTTCATAAAAATATGCAACAATTTCCGATAATGCGAATATAATGCATTGAATAAGCATATTTCGGAGTGATGCGTTTGAGAAGGCGGACAGCAGGGAAAAACCGTTTTTTAAGAGTAACAGCGCTTGCGATTATAGTTGTTTTTGCGGTTGTATGTTTGAAGAGGCTTGACCCCTATGTTGAAAACCGCGCAAAATATGAGGCGAAAAACGCTGTTTCGGGCGTGATGTCTGCTGCGGCGTATTCTGTTTTTGATGAGCAGAGCAATTCCTATGATGATTTTGCCGCTGTTATTTATGACGAAAACGGCAGAGTCTGCTCAATTGAGATGCTGACCGCAGAAATTTCAAAAATGCAGTCGCTTTTGTCAAACAAAATATATAAAGAGCTGAAGAAAATCGAGGACACGGAAATTGAAGTTTCCATAGGAGATATCAGCGGTTTTTTTCTGCTTTTCAACAGGGGTATTGACATCAATGTGAAAATCGATTCGGTGGGTAGCGTTTTCTGCGACATCGAAAGCGAATTTTCGCAGTCGGGAGTAAACCAGACCTGCCACAGCATTTATTTTAACATAAGCGCGGCAATTTCCGTTGTTTTTCCTTTTGAATGCGTTGAAACAACGGTCAATGTAAGATATCTTGCGGCACAGACGGTAATCGTCGGCGAGGTACCGCAGTTATATGCGTAAAACTAATATTCAGATGGTGAAAGCAAATGGATGAAATTACAGCAAAAAAACGAATTGATGAGCTTTGTGAGGAGATTGAAAAGCATAATTATAATTATTATGTAATGGATAACCCCACAATTTCGGACTATGATTATGATATGCTGATGTGTGAGCTTAAAGAGCTTGAAGCGCAGTATCCCGCACTTGTCAGGGCTGATTCGCCGACAATGCGCGTTGGCGGTGAGTCGCTGAATACCTTTGAAAAGGTTGAACACGCCGTGCAGATGGGCAGCTTGCAGGATGTTTTCAGCTTTGAAAGCGTAAATGAATTTGCAAACAAGTGCATATCCGAGCTTAAGGCTGTGCAGTTTGTGGTCGAACCGAAAATTGACGGTCTTTCGGTTTCGCTTGAGTATGAAAACGGCATATTCACGAGAGGCTCGACAAGGGGCGACGGCTTTGTAGGCGAGGATGTTACGGAAAATCTTAAAACAATCCGTTCAATTCCTCTGCGCTTGAAAGAAAATGTTCCCTACCTTGAAGTGAGAGGCGAGGTTTATATGCCGAAGGACAGCTTTTATGACCTTGTCAAGCGTCAGGAGGAGCTGGGTGAACAGGTGTTCAAGAATCCGCGAAATGCTGCGGCAGGCTCTTTGCGGCAGAAGAACCCGAAAATTACAGCTTCACGCAGGCTTGATATTTTCGTTTTCAATATTCAGCAGATTGAGGAAAAGCAGATTTCTTCCCATAAGCAATCGCTTGATTATCTGAAAGAACTCGGCTTTAAGGTTGTTCCTGATTATGTCAGGGTCGGTGAATATAAAAAAATTGCAGAGCGTATTTCGGAGATAGGGGAGAACAGGTCGAATTTGTCGTATGATATCGACGGAGTTGTGATTAAGGTTGATGACCTTTCACAGCGTGTGCAAATGGGCAGCACGTCAAAATACCCCAAGTGGGCTGTTGCCTATAAATTCCCGCCCGAAGAAAAACAGACAAAGCTGCTTGACATTGAGGTTAACGTCGGCAGAACTGGCGCAATTACACCTGTTGCCGTGTTTGAACCCGTACTGCTTGCCGGAACATCCGTTTCGCGTGCGGTGCTCCATAATCAGGAATTTATCTCGGAGCGAGATATAAGAATTGGCGATACAATTGTTGTCCGCAAGGCGGGCGATATAATTCCTGAGGTCGTAAAAAGCGTTGCGCACGCACAAGATTCTTCACCGTACTGCTTGCCGCAGAATTGCCCTGTATGCGGCAAAAAGGCTGTAAGGGTCGAGGGTGAGGCTGTTTTGCGCTGCGAAAATCCGAATTGCGGCGCTCAGCTGATTAAAAATATAATTCATTTTGCGTCCCGCGATGCAATGAATATCGACGGTCTCGGCGATGCGATTGTCAATCAGCTCGTTGAGAATAATTTGATTTCATCTGTATCCGACCTGTACACGCTTAAATTTGAAGATTTGTGCGAACAGACCGGCTTTGCACCGAAATCTGCTTCAAATCTTCTGAGCGCTATCGAAAATTCAAAGCAGATGCCGCTTGACAGGCTGATTTTCGGGCTCGGCATCAGAGGAATCGGTTCGGCGGCGGCAAAGCTTTTGTGTGAAAGATTCAATACAATCGACGATATAATTTCTGCCGACTGCGAAGCTATAACGTCAATTGACGGCTTTGGTGAAGTAATGGCGTCGAATATTGTTAGTGCCATGAGCGACGAGGCGCGACTTGCTGAAATCGAAAAGCTCAGAGCACTGGGTCTGAATATGAGCTATCAAAGCGAAAAATCGGATGATTTACGCTTTGAGGGCAAGACATTTGTAATTACAGGTACGCTTGAAAATATGAAGCGTGACGAAGCCAAAAAGCTTATACAAGCTTGCGGCGGAAAGGTCAGCAGTTCGGTTTCTAAAAAGACAGATTATCTCCTTGCCGGTGAGGAAGCGGGAAGCAAGCTGACAAAGGCACAGGAGCTGGGAGTTGCGATAATTTCCAAAGACGAATTTCTTGAAATGCTGAAATAAAAAATATGACGGGTATATCCTTGTTTTGGATATACCCGTCATTTTTAATGGAGGAAATGAAATTATATTTTATTCAAAGTAGAATAAATCTTCAAATTTTTTATCCAGTGCGATACATAATATCAAAGCGAGCTTTGCCGTCGGGCAAAACGCTCCCGTTTCAATATTGCTGATTGTCTGGCGTGAAACGCCAACTGTTTTGGCAAGCTCGGACTGCGAAATGTTTTTTTCGGCTCTTGCAACCCTGAGCTTGTTTTTCAGAACTAACAACTCTTCCATCACTTTTTTTAAAACCTTCTTGCCAATAGAAATAACCAAGCTCAGTTATATAAAATATATAATACTGTGAAAATAATAAAACTCAAACCGCTTAATATAGTTGCAAAAAGCAGCGGCTTGCGTTTTAAATTTGCAAACTGGTAGGAAATTGCGGCACATTCAAATCCCGATATGATTGAAAAATACTGGTAAATGCCGTTTCCTCTGAAGACCTCGACAATTGCGGCGAGGGCGCAGATTACTATAAGTGTGACAGTGCCGATTCGGTTAGACATTAAAACAACGTGCGACTCAAATTCATCACACCTGTCGCTTTGCGCTCTTTTGAGAATCTCGGATTTGTCCATTTTTTTAGCCCTCGCTTCAAAGCCGATTTGTTTTTGTTGTCGTGATTGGTGAAAAAAGGTTTTGTTCTTCACATAATTTTATCTCTTTTTTATCTGAATATATTATAACACTGATTTATATGCTTGTCAAGTACATTTGGCAAAAAAATATGAAAACTTGACAGAAAGAAAAATTCGTTTTGCATTCAAAGCTTTGAGTAGTGAAAACTATCACAAAATTAAGGATAAAAAATTGTTATTTTTTCACATATAGTCAATAGCTTTTTTTGGCATAATAATATATAATTGAATATGTAAAAAAGCGCATTGACGCTAAAAATGGAGGATATTAAAATGCTTGTATCAGCTAAAGAAATGCTCAATAAGGCAAGAGACGGCAAATATGCTGTCGGTCAGTTCAACATCAACAATCTTGAATGGACAAAGGCTATTCTTCTTACAGCACAGGAGTGCAACTCGCCTGTAATTCTCGGTGTTTCCGAGGGCGCAGGTAAATATATGTGCGGTTACAAGACTGTTGTCGGAATGGTTAACGGTATGATCGAGTCCCTCGGAATTACTGTTCCCGTTGCGCTTCACCTTGACCACGGTTCCTACGACGGAGCAAAGGCTTGCATCGAAGCAGGTTTCTCTTCGGTTATGTTCGACGGTTCTCACTATCCGATTGAAGAAAACGTAGCAAAGACAACTGAGCTTGTAAATATCTGCAATGAACTCGGACTTTCTATCGAAGCTGAGGTTGGTTCAATCGGCGGCGAAGAAGACGGCGTTGTCGGCGCAGGCGAATGTGCAGACCCCGATGAGTGCAAGATGATTTCCGACCTCGGCGTAACAATGCTCGCAGCAGGTATCGGTAACATTCACGGCAAGTATCCCGAAAACTGGGCAGGTCTTTCTTTTGAAACTCTTGCAGCAGTTAAGGATAAGGTTGGCGATATGCCTCTTGTTCTTCACGGCGGTACAGGTATCCCCGAGGATATGATCAAGAAGGCAATTTCTCTCGGCGTTGCTAAGATCAACGTAAACACGGAATGCCAGCTTGCATTTGCTGCTGCAACCCGTGAATATGTTGAAGCAGGCAAGGACCTTCAGGGCAAGGGCTTCGACCCCAGAAAGCTTCTCGCACCCGGCTTTGAAGCTATCAAGGCTACCGTTAAGGAAAAGATGGAGCTCTTCGGTTCTATCGACAAGGCATAAGATATCAGAGTTAATGTTAAAGCTCTGCGCGGAGGTTTTTCCGTGCAGAGCTTTTTATTTTAAATACTTTAAGGGACAAGTATTGTTACCGTGCAGTTCTCGTTGAATGATGTATCGTAATACTTAAAGCCTTCGTTGAATACGAATTCACCGCTGATTGCGGTGTTATCAAACGCATATTTTCCGATTTGCGTCATATTCTGCGGCAGGATAATCTGTGAAAGATTAGTGCAATCAGCAAAAGCACAAGCGTTTATTTGCATCAGAGAATTGCTGAAATTTGCGGATTTCAGATTCTTGCAATTGTAGAAAGCGTAGATATCCACGACGCTGACGCCGTCGGGTGCGCTATAATCGGTTATTGCATTGTTTGGCGGGCAGAACGTGATCTCGTTGTAATATGCCGTGTATAAAATTCCGTCAAGCGCTGTGTACGACCAGTTGCCCGATGCAACCGTGACATTTTCAAGAGCGGAATTTCCATACAGCGCCCCGGGTTCAATTGCCGTAACAGTCGAGGGAAGCTCAAATTCAGTTTTGCCGCAGCCTAAGGGATATTGCTTTAATGTGCGCATTGATTCGGTATACAAGGCACCGTCAATACTTTCGTAATATCCGTTGTTTTCATCAACTTCAATGCTTACCATCGAGTCACAGTGTGCAAAAACATTGCTGTCGATATATTCAACGCTCTGCGGAATTGTAACGTTCGACAGGCTACTGCATCCCGAAAACGCCGCCATTTCAATATTGACGAGTCCGTCCGAAAGAGTGAGGTCTTCCAGACTTACACAGCCTGCAAAAGCAGAAATTCCGATGCTTGTAATGTTGTCCGGGATTTCAAGTTTGCAGAGTCCGCTGCCTGCAAAAACCGACTCATAAATTTCGGTAATGCTGTCGGGGATTGTAACCGTTGTAAGTGACTTGCAGTTTTCAAAAGCGCCCCTTCCGATATATTCGGCATTCAACGGAATATCGTCAAATTGCATTGAGCTGCAGCCACTGAAGGTGTAATCCTCAATTCTTGTAACCTTGTCAAGCTTGGGCGCTTTGCACAGGAAAATACAGTTTTTGAAGGCGCATTTCCCGATTGAAGCAGGTTCAAGCTCAATGTTGATTTCTTCAAGAGTATAGCAGTTTTCAAATGAGCTTATGCCTATTGAGGCTACATCTCCATTTGCAGAAAGGATTCTGAGTGATTCGCAGTTTTGAAAAGCATAATTTCCGATTGACGAAATTTCGCTGTCGATTCTGATTTCGCGAATATTTTTGCACCCGCAAAAGGCTGAAGAACCGATAGCGGTAATGCCGTTTTCGATTTTTGCATATAAAATATCGTCACTAACAGCGGACCACGGCACATCGGATGCGTTTGAAAAATCCGGAACGGCTCCGCTGCCCGATATTACAAGCAGACCGTATTCGTCAATTTTCCAGTCTATGCTGCTACTGACAGTTCCGCTTGAAACTTCCTGCGAAAACTCGAAATTGTCGTGTATTTGCACAGGCTCTGTGACAACAGTCGTGATGGTTGTCGTCGCCGTTGTTGTCAATGCCGAGGAGCTGCTTTGTTCTTCGGCTTTGTTACATCCTGCAAGCAATGCCGAAAGGCAAGCTGCAAGCATAATTGCTGCATACTTTGTTTTGTTCATATGATTTCTCCGTTGATTTTATCCGATAAGCTGCTCTATATCAAGTGCTGCTATCTTGTCAAAAATATACTGGCACCTGCGCAGCTGTGATTTGCTGTCGGTGCTGTATTTTGAAGCCCCCGATTCAAAAATTGCATAAAGCCTGTTGGTTATGCTGTCAAAGCACAGCTCTTCAATCATCGGCGGTGTATTCAAAACAGAAATTGCGTTGCCCTTTCTGGTCAGCTTTTCGGGATTTTTCGGGTCAAATGTCGGCTTGTAAACCCTTATTTCAGAAATGAACGAAGCCTTTCCGACGTGCGAGTTTCTCGCAAAGGAACGGCTCAGAAGCATATAGGTTTCGTCGTTTTGTTCAACAAAGCACACGCCCTGTGAACGGTTCGGCAAAAGTATAAAGCTGTCAAAACTCAGAAAATTCTCTCCGTTGAGATGCTTTACGGAATTGATGTCATAGGACATTATACAGCCGAATGTGCTTTCCTGTGGTGATATGTTTGTAAAGGTTCCGACCCAGAGCCTGTTTTTGTAATAAGTGCAAAAACTCGCCGAGTTGGAGATGTTGTATCTTGTAAGGGCGTTTTCATCAATCAAAGCAAAGTGATTGGAGCTGTTTATCAGACTGTCGATAAGCTCTGCACTGACGCTGTACATAATTCCCGACCTTGAATCTGCGGTGATTTCATCGTCGCCGCATATCCATATGTTTTCACCGTCAGAGGTGATGCCACCTGCGTGGATTTTTACGGGGAGTCCGATTACACATTTGAGCTTGCGTTCAGAGTCGTTTGAAATTGCATATATCACAGAGCCGCAATTTGAATCAGCGTCATATGCCGTTGTCAGAAAATATTTCTCAGTCATACATATTCCCTGCGGTACCATGGATTGGCAGTCCTTGCCCGTGAAGGTGTTTTCAAGCCCCGGAATAGTGAATGAGCACGTTCTGTCAAGCAGCTTGTCAAAATCGCTGTATTGCCTTAAGGTCAGCAGAATCTGCTCGCGGGAAAATCGTGACCTTGTTGTTGTATATCCGTATGCAGTTGTAGATTTCATAGAATTCACCGCTGTTTCTGTGAGTGTTGTTTTGTGAGGCTTTAAGGGGATTTTCGGCAAAGTGTTTGTTTTTGCAGCGCCATTAAAGATAATGATAAGCGAAAGGATGCATAAGGCAACTGCACACAAAACAAACGAACGTGCAATTCTTCCGACCATTTCGCTCACCCCCAAAAAAAGCCGATTTTTTCTTACGGATATTTTAACATTAAATGATGCAAAAGTCAAATAAAGCCCGACAATATTATGTCGGGCTTTGTAGTATACTATTATTCCAACGAAAAATCGTATTCATTCAAAAGGTCAAGATAGAGATTTACCGGCGGCACAATGTCATCATAAACGCCGAAATCACTCGTTGACATTTCACTGACAATTCTGTTTTGCTCGGCAGTATCGCCGTTGTTTACAGCTTCATACAGCGCATCACTCGGCAATGGAAAACAGCTTGTGTAATCGCCACTGAGACAATAACTGCCTTCAAATCTGTCCCCGTATGATTCTGAAATTCCCATAATCCGTTGCTGACCGTCTTTTAATGGATTTAGCGACGAAAAAGCGCATATAGCCCCATTGTGCGGCCCGCTGTTTTGGCAAAGTGTAATCTGTTGCCCGTCCTTAAGCTCTCCTTCAAGCACTTTGTCAACCCTGACGCTGTACAGCGTTGCCACCATAGAGATCCGCGAGGTGCTGTATGGCTCATATATCACAATAACATCCTGGGTTTCGATAATTGTTCCGACAATCAATGCGTCACAGTATTGCTTAAAATCCTTCAAATTGCTGCATATGAATCTGTCCGATGCTGTGTCATAGCGTATAATTTCAAGGTTTTCCGAATCGACCTGTGATTGCGAATTGATAACCGCCGCTTCATTTTTCTGATTGATAATTTTTGAGCACGAAACGCTGAAAGCCAGCATTGCTGCCGTGGCTAATGCTAAAACTCTTTTCATAAAAAACACCTCCTGTTTGGCTTGAAATTTTACCTTCATTATATAAGTGTCGTAAAACTAAAAAAATGTTGCATTGAAAATAAAAATTTTTTGATTAAATATCTCTGAAAAAGTTGAGAAAAAACTTGAAAAAAGGCTTTACATTTGCATTTTTGTGTGATATAATATATATCGCCGTAACTTGGCTTGGGGGTTACGCCCGGTGTATTTTCGGGAATTTTGCCTGCCCCTTGCTATGTTATCGGAAAATAATTTTAACGAGGTGAAAAAAATGCTTTTGAAGGACGAAAAGAGCGCAGTTATCGAAGCTAATAAGCTTCACGAGGGTGATACCGGTTCTCCCGAGGTTCAGATTGCTATTCTCACAAGAAGAATCAACGACCTTACAGAACACCTTAAGGTTCACAAGAAGGACCACCACTCAAGACGCGGACTCCTCAAGATGGTTGGTAAGAGACGTAATCTTCTCAACTACCTTATGAAGAAGGATATCAACAGATATCGTCAGTGTATTGAAAAGCTCGGTATCCGTAAGTAAGAAATGCATATTATACAAAACGCGCCGCAAGTGTTTTTTGCGGTGCGTTCTGTGTGAATGCAAAATTGGGCAGACGGCGTTTTTTCCGACTGCCTTTTACGTTAAATAGAGCGGATTTGCTCTTTAAAGTCGCTTGAGGTCAGAGGACAAAATACAGAAAATTTCTGTGTTTTCTCGTCTGTTCTCGGGCGGCATAAATTCAAAAAAATAATGAATGGAGAAATCGCAATGTTCGAGAATTACAGAACTTTTGAAACCACCTTTGCCGGCAGACCTCTTGTCGTTGAAACCGGTAAAACCTGCGAGCTTTCAAACGGCTCGTGCTGGGTTCGCTACGGCGAAACAGTAGTTATGGCAAACGTAACCGCAAGCGCAAAGCCCCGTGAAGGCGTAGACTTTTTCCCTCTTTCTGTTGACTATGAAGAAAAGCTTTATTCCGTGGGCAAAATCCCCGGTTCTTTTACAAAGCGCGAGGGCAAGCCTTCCGAAAAGGCTATTCTCACAAGCAGAATGGTTGACAGACCTATCCGTCCCTTCTTCCCCAAGGATATGAGAAACGACGTTTCCGTTGTTATGACTGTATTGGCTGTTGAACCCGACAATTCACCCGAAATTACAGGTATGATTGCAGCTTCTATTGCAATTTCAATTTCCGATATTCCGTGGAACGGACCTGTTGCAGGTATTTCTGTCGGTCTCGTTGACGGCGAAATTGTTCTTAACCCCACACTTGAACAGCGTGCAAAGAACGACCTTGTTCTTACCGTTGCAGGTACAATGGAAAAGGTTGTTATGATTGAAGCAGGCGCAAATGAAGTGCCCGATGATAAAATGCTTGAAGCAATCATCGCAGGTCATACCGAAATCAAGAAGATGGTAGCTTTCATCGATGATATCAGACAGCAGATTGGCAAGCCTAAGTTTGCTTTTGAATCTCAGGAAGTTGATCATGAAATGTTCGACGCAATCGAAGCTATGGCAGCAGAGAAGGTTATGTTCGCTCTTGATACAAACGACAAGAACGTAAGAGAAGCACGCCTTGCTCCCATTGTTGATGAAATCCACGCTGCATTCGATGAAAAATATCCTGAGCAGATTGCTATGATTGACGAATGCATTTATAAACTGCAGAAGAAGATTGTAAGAAACTGGCTTTATGAAGGTAAGCGTGTTGACGGCAGAGGAATCGACGAAATCCGTCCTCTTGCCGCAGAAGTTGGCCTTCTTCCCAGAGTTCACGGTTCAGGTCTCTTTACAAGAGGTCAGACACAGGTGCTTACAATTGCAACCTTAGGACCTATCTCTGAAGCTCAGAGAATCGATGGTATCGACGAGGAAGAATCAAAGAGATATATGCACCACTACAACTTCCCCTCATATTCCGTTGGCGAAACAAAGCCTTCCAGAGGCCCCGGAAGACGTGAAATCGGACATGGCGCTCTTGCTGAAAAGGCTCTTGTTCCCGTACTTCCTTCTGTTGAAGAATTCCCCTATGCAATGCGTCTTGTTTCTGAGGTTCTCTCCAGTAACGGTTCAACCTCACAGGGCTCAATCTGCGGTTCTACACTCGCTCTTATGGATGCAGGCGTTCCGCTTAAGAATCCCGTTGCAGGTATTTCCTGCGGACTTATCACC
Organism: Oscillospiraceae bacterium; assembly: GCA_017435565.1. Lineage (GTDB taxonomy): Bacteria > Bacillota > Clostridia > Oscillospirales > Ruminococcaceae > RGIG3077. The sequence goes on from JAFSEU010000021.1 coordinate 23,233, forward strand.
AAGGAAGACGGCTCCTATGCAACAATGGTTGATATTCAGGGTCTTGAAGATTTCTTCGGCGATATGGACTTTAAGGTCGGCGGCACAAAGAACGGTATCACCGCAATTCAGGTTGATATCAAGGTTGACGGCTTGACATATGATATCATCAAGGAAGCTTTTGAAAAGACAAGAAAAGCAAGAATGTATATCCTTGATGAAATTATGCTCAAGGCTATCCCTGAGCCTAGAGACAGAGTTAGCAAGTATGCTCCCAAGATGCTTCAGACAAAGGTGCCTGTAGACAAGATTCGTGAAGTAATCGGTCAGGGCGGTAAGGTTATCCAGAAGATTTCTGCTGACTGCGAAGTTAAGATTGATATTGAAGACGATGGCAGCGTATTTATCGCAGGTATCGACTACGATAAGGCTAACAAGGCTTTGCAGATTATCCACACAATTGCAAACGACCCCGAGGTTGGCGCAATCTATAAGGGTAAGGTTACAGGAATCAAGGATTTCGGCGCATTCGTTGAAATTGCTCCCGGCAAGGAAGGTATGGTTCACATTTCCCAGCTTGATACTCACCGTGTTGAAAAAACAGAGGATGTTGTTTCTATGGGTGATGAAATAATCGTAAAGGTTATCGAGGTGGACAAGGTTTCCGGAAAGATCAGACTTTCCAGAAAAGAAGCACTTGCCGATCTTGAAGCTAAGAAAAACGCTCAGAGCGCTGAATAATTAAGTTTTTATCAGGTCACTTTCAAATATTTTTTATTTTGAAAGTGGCCTTTTTTTGCCTGAAAAATGAAATTGTTTACATAGAATTAACATAGTGGAGATTACAGAATTAACATTGAATAACATATAATTAACATAGTATATTGTGTCAGATTTTGACAACAAAATTTTTGACTATCCGGAGTTTTTATGAACGAAGTATTTATCTCAATTCTGAAGCTGTGCGGCGGTCTTGCGTTTTTCCTTTACGGAATGAACATTATGTCATCAGGACTGGAAAAGGCGGCCGGCAGCAAGCTGGAAGTTCTTCTGAAGAAGATGACATCAAATCCTTTCAAAAGCCTTTTGCTGGGTGCGGGAATAACAATTGCAATTCAGTCATCATCGGCTATGACTGTTATGCTTGTAGGTCTTGTTAACTCGGGTATTATGACATTGCGCCAGACCATCGGCGTGATTATGGGTTCCAATATCGGAACAACGCTGACTGCCTGGCTTCTTTCAATGACGGGTATTGACAGTGATAATATATTTATCAACTTGCTCAATCCGAAGCAGTTTTCATTGATTTTGGCACTAATCGGCATACTCTTCATTATGATGTCAAAGTCCGATAAAAAGAAAAATCTTGGTGCAATTTTCATCGGCTTTACTATTTTGATTTATGGTATGGATATGATGGGACAAGCCGTTGATCCTTTGAAGGGCAACGAAAAATTTGCCGAAGTACTTACAATGTTCAACAATCCTGTTCTCGGTGTTCTTGTCGGCGCTGTAGTAACAGGTGTAATTCAAAGCTCGGCTGCGTCCGTCGGTATGCTTCAGACTCTTGCTATGAACGGCGGTATTACTTACGGTATGGCAATTCCGATTATTATGGGACAGAATATCGGTACCTGTGTAACGGCGTTGCTTTCAAGTATTGGTGTAAGCAGAAGCGCAAAAAAGGTTTCGGTTGTACATATTTCATTCAACCTTATCGGAACTATCATCTGTCTGGTTTTGCTTTACAGTATAAATGCATTTGTCGGCTTTACGTTTATGAATGCGGATATTGATGGGTTTGGTATTGCCCTTGTACATTCAATATTCAATATTTCCACTACGTTGATGCTGCTGCCGTTTACAAAGCTGCTCGAAAAAATCGCAAATATAGTTATCAAGGATACTGAAGGTCACGAAAAATTCAGCTTTGTTGACGAAAGGCTTATTGCAACTCCTTCAATCGCAATTGCAGAGTGCAACAATAAATCCATTGAAATGGCACAGATTGCTCACGATACCCTTATAGATGCGATAAAGCTTTCTGAAAATTATGATACAGATCTGCGTGAATCAATTCTTGCAAATGAGGATCTGCTTGATAATTACGAGGATAAGCTCGGAACCTATCTTGTAAAACTGTCCGCAAAATCACTTTCGGCCGAGGACAGCCATCAGGTTGCCAAGCAGCTTCATACCATTGATGATTTTGAACGAATCGGCGACCATGCTGTAAATATTCTCAAAACCGCCGATGAAATGTATGAAAAGAAAATCAACTTCTCTGAGGGCGCAAACCGTGAGCTGCGAATACTTAAGGATGCAATTACCGAAATTCTTGATATTACAACCAAGGCTTTTGTAGAGCACGATATTGAGCTTGCAAAGAAGGTCGAACCCTTGGAGCAGGTAATAGATGTGCTTATCAGCGAGATTAAATCAAAGCATATTATCAGACTTCAGGCAGGAAACTGCACAATTGAGCTTGGCTTTATTCTTTCCGATACGCTGAATAACTACGAGCGTGTTTCCGACCATTGCTCGAATATCGCAGTTGCACTTATCGAGTCAGATCACGATGCCTATGATGTGCACAGCTATCTCAAGGAAGTTAAAACTTCCGGAAACGTTCAGTTTGAAGAATGTTACCGTGACTATTCTCAGAAATACAGAATACAGGTATAATATTAAAGGTAACCGCTGCTGGATATAATAATTTGACAGCGGCTTTGCCGATTTTACGAAAAAGGCGTGTGTAATAATGATATATCTTCTTGAGGACGACAACAGTATAAGAAAGCTTGTTTCGTATACGTTGAATAATAATGGAATGGAATCGAAGGATTTTGCCGTTCCGTCCGAATTCTGGGCTGCTATGAAAGAAAATACGCCCGGTCTGATTCTTCTTGATATAATGCTTCCTGAAGAGGACGGTCTTTCAATTTTGTCCAAGCTGAGGAAAAATCCTGATACCGCAAGGATTCCCGTAATTATGCTGACGGCCAAGGCCACTGAGTTTGATAAGGTAATAGGTCTTGATACCGGTGCTGATGATTATATTGCAAAGCCCTTCGGAATGATGGAGCTTATCTCACGTATCAAGGCAGTTTTGCGCCGTACCAATGAAACGGAGAGCTTTAAGGAATATCAGGTCGGCTCAATATACGTCTGTCCGTCAAAGCATATCGTAAAGGTTAATGGATTGACAGTTTCTCTTTCTTTGAAAGAATTCAATTTGCTGTGCCTTCTGGTAGAAAAAAACGGTTGTGTTGTCAACAGAGATGAAATACTCAATGCCGTGTGGGGATATTCCTTCGACGGAGAAAACAGAACGGTTGACGTACATATAAGAAAGCTGCGCCAAAAGCTTGGAGATGCCGGTAACTGCATTGAAACCGTCAAAGGCGTTGGCTATAAAATCGGAGTAAGCGGAAATGTATAAATCGATTCGCAATTATATCAGAATTGTATCGATAACCGTACTGCTTATCTGCGTTTTTGTAATTGGACTTTTCTCTGTTTATATCTTTGCGGAGCATCGTTTAATGGTTGTGCTTTGCGTAGTTCTGATGGCACTGCTGTCGGTTCCTGTTTCCTTTGTAATGTCCGTTGTGCTGGCGCATAGGGTTACGGACAGGATTCTTGAGTATAATCTTGATAATCTTGATACTGATACGATATATGATGAGCTAAAGCCAATGGCGTCAAAATTTGTACGTCTTGAAAAAACTGTTGAGAGGCAGCAGAGCGACGCTTTTGAGCGTCAGGAGGAATTCAGGACTCTTACCGAAAGTATGAGCGAGGGAATTCTTATAATTGACCGTGATATGAAGCCCTTGATGTGCAACCCGATTGCGATGAGGCTTTTAGAGTACAAATTTGCTGAGGATGCCATTGATGAGCCACGCTCAATTATAATGAAATCCGTAAAATCGGCGTTTAAGGGAAAGCACACCGAAAGCAAAATACATTTTGAAAGCAGGGTATATCATCTCACGGCAAATCCGGTTTTGCAGAATAATGAAGTGATCGGCGTTGCCGTAATTATTATTGATGAAACCGAGCTTGATGCAATCGACCGTATGCGAAGGGAATTTACTGCCAATGTTTCACACGAGCTGAAAACACCGCTTACGTCAATTTCGGGTTTTGCGGAGCTAATGGCAAACGGAATGGTAAAAGCAGAGGATGTGAGCGATTTTTCAACGAATATCTATAATGAAGCTCAGCGTCTGATAGTGCTTGTCAATGATATTATAAGGCTTTCGCAGATTGAAGATGATTCGCATTTGTATGAAACATCACAAATCGATTTGTACAATGTGGCACACGATGTTATCTTAAGATTAGAGGGCGCAGCCGCAAGACGTGAGGTCACGCTTGAGCTTGAGGGCGAAAGTACAGTTATCGAGGGCGTTGAGCAGATTGTTTTTGAAATGATGCGTAATCTCTGCGACAACGCAATTAAATATAACCGTATAGGCGGAAATGTAATAATATCAGTCGGAATATCTGAAGGCAAAAGGATGTTTTCTGTTTGCGATACGGGCATCGGCATTCCCGCTGAGCACCAACCGAGAATTTTTGAAAGGTTTTATCGTGTGGATAAAAGCCATTCAAAAGAAATCGGGGGAACGGGTCTTGGTCTTTCAATTGTAAAGCATGGCGCCGAATATCATAATGCAATGGTTTTGCTTGAAAGTGAAGAGGAAAAGGGAACGAAAATTACAGTTGTTTTTGACAAATCCGATGATGATAAATAAAAAAACAGATGTCAGGTTCTGAAACTTGACATCTGTTTTTGCTTTATTTATGCGGATTTTAGAATCCCATACCGCCCTGAGGCATTGCTGCAGCTGCGGGTGCTTCTTCGGGAATATCAGCAACAAGGCTTTCTGTTGTAAGAATCATTGCTGCTGCGGAAGCTGCATTCTGCAATGCACTTCTTGTAACCTTTGTCGGGTCAACTATACCTGCCGAAATCATATCAACATAGGTTTCGTTATATGCGTCAAAGCCGTAGCCGACCTTGCGTGAACGTCTTATCTTGTCGATGATAACGCTGCCTTCAAGACCTGCATTAGCGGCAATCTGGCGGATAGGCTCTTCAAGAGCACGAAGAACAATTCTTGCGCCTGTCTTTTCGTCGCCGTCAAGAGTAGGAATAAGCTTTTCAACTGCGGGAATTGCATTGATAAGTGCTGTGCCGCCGCCGGCAACAATACCTTCTTCAACAGCAGCCTTGGTTGCGGCAAGAGCGTCCTCAATTCTCAGCTTCTTTTCCTTCATTTCGATTTCGGTAGCGGCACCGACCTTGATTACAGCAACACCGCCGCTTAATTTTGCAAGTCTTTCCTGCAGTTTTTCCTTATCGAAATCAGATGTTGTAGCGGCAATCTGAGACTTGATCTGTGCAACTCTGGACTTGATTTCATCTGCGTTGCCTGCACCGTCAACAATAATTGTGTTTTCCTTCTGAACCTGAACCTGGCGTGCTCTGCCGAGCTGTGTGATATCAGTTTCCTTGAGCTCAAGACCAACTTCCTCGGAAATTACCTGACCGCCTGTAAGAATAGCGATGTCCTTGAGCATTTCCTTACGTCTGTCGCCGAATCCGGGAGCCTTGACACCTACACATACAAATGTGCCTCTGAGCTTGTTGAGAACAAGAGTTGTAAGAGCTTCGCCTTCGATATCCTCAGCAATGATAACAAGCTTTTTGCCTGCCTGTACAATCTGTTCGAGAAGGGGAAGAATTTCCTGAATGTTGGAAATCTTCTTGTCAGTAATGAGAATGTAAGCGTCATCGATAACAGCTTCCATCTTGTCTGTATCAGTTACCATATAGGGCGATACATAGCCCCTGTCAAACTGCATACCTTCAACAACTTCGCTGTATGTTTCAGCAGTTTTGCTTTCTTCAAGAGTGATAACGCCATCGGCTGAAACCTTCTCCATAGCCTCGGCAATCAGCTTGCCGACGTTTTCGTCGCCTGAAGATACGGTAGCAACTCTTGCGATATCATCAGAACCGCTGATAACGTTTGAATTCTTGATTACAGCGTCAACAGCGGCGTCAACAGCCTTGGAGATACCCTTTCTGAGAATCATCGGGTTTGCGCCTGCTGCAATATTCTTCATACCCTCTCTTACAATAGCCTGTGCAAGAAGAGTAGCAGTAGTTGTTCCGTCACCGGCAGCGTCGTTTGTCTTTGTTGCAACTTCCTTCACAAGCTGAGCGCCCATATTTTCAAATGAATCCTCAAGCTCAATTTCCTTTGCAATTGTAACGCCGTCATTGGTGATGAGGGGAGCGCCGTATTTCTTGTCGAGAACTACGTTTCTGCCCTTGGGTCCGAGTGTGATTTTAACAGTATCGGCAAGCTTATCAACACCGCACTGCAGTGACTTTCTTGCCTCTTCACCGTAGATAATTTTCTTTGCCATAATGATGAGTCCCTTTCATAAATTCTTTCAAAATTTCTTCTTATTTAAAAATTTAAACTTAATCCGCAATTATTCAACTGTTGCGAGAACCTCGTTCTGACGAAGGATTGTATATTCAACACCGTCGATTTTAACTTCTGTTCCTGCATATTTGCTGATAAGAACCTTATCGCCGGGCTTCAAAAACATTGTATATTCCTTTCCGTCAATCAGTCCGCCGGGTCCTACTGCAACAACCTCAGCAATCTGGGGCTTTTCCTTTGCATTTCCTGTAAGAACAATTCCGCTTTTTGTTGTTTCTTCCGCTTCGGTCATCTTGATGACAACTCTGTCAAGAAGGGGTTTGATTGTCATAGTTTGTGCCTCCTGAATTTTGTTTATTAGCACTCTAATGTTTTGAGTGCTAAATATATTTTACCAAAATACACAGAAAAATCAAGCCTTTTATGGCAAATATCTCATTTTTGTATATTTGCACAATTTTTTGCGTTTTCACACACTGATTTTTCACACTAACTGTTTCGGCTTTTTTTCGATTGAACGACGGCACAGGAAAAAATATGCGAAAAATCATATAAAATTGACAAATACAAAAAATGTCTATAAAATATTAACTTGCTATTACTGGAGAGATAGTAAATAATAATATATAATAATATAAATGGAATTTTAATAAAGTTTTTATATTTTTAATTTTTATCAATTTTATTAAACTGCGAAATTGAGGAGGACGTAAATTATGTCATTGGGTAAGGTATTGATTGTTGATGACGATAAGAATATCTGCGATTTGCTCAGACTTTATCTTGAAAAGGAAGGCTATGGTGTAATTCTTTCGCACGACGGCGAAGAGGCAATTGTCAAGTTCAGCGCTCTCAAGCCGGATATAGTTCTTCTCGATATTATGCTTCCCAGTCTTGACGGTTGGCAGGTATGCCGTGAAATCAGAAAGAAGTCCAATGTTCCGATTATTATGGTAACTGCCAAGAGTGAAACTTTTGACAAGGTTCTCGGTCTTGAGCTTGGTGCTGATGACTATATCGTAAAGCCTTTTGACACAAAGGAAGTTGTTGCGAGAATCAAGGCTGTATACAGAAGAATGGGTCAGTCCAATTCCGACAATGAGGTTAAGGAAGTCAAATATGAAAAGCTCAGCGTAAATATGACAAGATATGAGCTTAAGGTTGACGGAAAGGTTATGGATACGCCTCCTAAGGAGCTTGAGCTTTTGTTCTACCTTGCGTCCAATCCCAACAGGGTATATACCCGTGATCAGCTTCTTGACGAGGTATGGGGATTTGAATATTATGGCGATTCAAGAACTATCGACGTCCACATCAAGCGACTTCGTGAAAAGCTTGAGGGTGTTTCCGAAAAGTGGGCGCTCAAGACTGTCTGGGGTGTCGGCTATAAGTTCGAGGTAATTGAAGACGAATAATCTCGTTTTATGTATTTTAAGGGACGGCACATTTTATGATGCAGTCCCTTTTTGTTTTGCGTCAATAAATTGTATGTAAATCAGGAGCTTACAATATTTATGAAAAAAAAATCAAATGCATTCAAGAATGACAGTATTTTCAGATTTTATATATTCCTGTTTTCGCTTTTTGTGCTTCTCAGCATAATTATGATCGGAGCAGTTATGCTCTCTGTTTCAAAACGATATTATGAAGCTGAAGTCGGTGAGATTTTTAAAAACCATACTCAAGCGCTGATTGGTGTTGTAAAGCCCGATTCCATTGAGGATGATGAAACAATTACAAATGTTTTTGAATATGACGCAAATCATTATGATATGAGAGCGCTTGTTTTTGATGAAAACGGCAAAGTGCTTCTTGCGCATAACAGCGCATCAAGCTTTCTCGGCTGCAGCCTTAATGCGCAGTTTCTTCCGCAAAACGAAATCAACGGCACCTTTTACGTTGATGACCTGAATGGCTTTTTCGATGAGGATTTATGCAGTTATATTCAAAAGTTTTATTTTGAAAGCGATACTGAAAATCCCTATTATCTGATGCTTTACGGCAGTCGTGACCGAATTACTGATTTCAATACAATGCTGTATCTTGTTTATACGGCGTCTTCAATGTTCATTCTTTTGTTCTTCCTTTTTGTTTCGCTTAATCTTGTGCGAAAGATAGTAAAGCCGATGAATGAGATTACCGATACCGCAAGGCAGTATTCACAGGGCGATTTTTCAATTCGTATCAGTCACAATGACGGATTCGGAGAAATAGGTGAGCTTTCGAGGGTACTTAACGAAATGGCTGATTCAATTGACAGAAATGAAAAAAGCCGCCTTGCTTTTATTGCAAATGTTTCACATGAGCTTCGCACGCCGATGACGTCAATCGGCGGGTTTGTTGACGCTATCTTAAGCGGAACCATTCCTCCTGAGCAGCAGGAGCATTATCTCAAAATCGTTTCGGAAGAAATTAACCGTTTGTCCCGTCTTGTGCGCTCAATGCTTTATCTTTCAAAATACGAATCAAATGAGATGGAAATAAACTGTGCCGAATTTGAGCTTCGTGATTTGATTATAAAAACATTGTTCCTGTTTGAAAATCAGCTCAACCGAAAGAATGTCGATGTTGAAGGACTTGATTTTGAAAAGGTGACATTGTATGCTGATAAGGACCTGATACAGCAGGTGATTTACAATCTTGTTGAAAACGCTGTAAAGTTCATAGATGAAGGTGGCGTGCTCTCGTTTGACGTTCAAAGAAGCGGCAAAAATGTGAATATCGCCATCAGAAATACGGGCGAGGGCATTAAGCAAGAGGATTTAAGCAGGATTTTTGAAAAATTCTATAAGACGGACGCTTCAAGAGGAAAGGATAAAACCGGCGTCGGACTCGGTTTGTCGATTGTTCGTTCAATAATAGCGCTGCATAAGGGAACGATAAATGTATCTTCCGAATTCGGCGAATATACACAGTTTGATATAAATATTCCGATTACACAGAAAGAACGAAAGGAAAATAAGGCATGACAGACAATCAGAAAGATACAGAACGATTCGGGGCTGACGCTCAGGCATATAACGACGGCTTTACTCAGCCTTCGGCATTGACCGATGATTTGCCGACGAATACTGCGGCGAATGCAAAGCAACCATTTACGGGCAATTGGCAGAACTATTCAACACCCACAAACCATCTGCAGGCGCCGTATCCGAATATGCAGTATAATCAGACACCGAATTATAATCCGCCTTTGCCTAAGGATAAGGTGAGACCTGACGGTGTGCTGTATGGCGCTGATGAGGTTTACGATGCACCTAAGACTGAAGGTATTAAGCATTCTGCCGTTTATCTCTGCATTATTTTAATAGTTTTTGCCGCATTTGTTATGGGAATTTTTGCGCTCGGGTATTTCGGAGTGATAAAGCCTGACAGTGCTCAAACCTTTACCTCGCTTGCCGCAAGGCCCGAGAGCGACGAAAAATATACCATTGAACAAATCGGTCAATATGTCAGACCTGCAATTGTCGATGTATATTGCTTTGCCGAGAGTGTTTCGGATGACGAAATCGATTCGTCGCTTGCTTATGCAAGCGGTTCGGGAATCATTATTTCCGATGATGGTTATATTGTGACAAATCAGCACGTCATAAGCGGTGCGGTGCAGATTGAAGTCGTTGTTTATGATGAAGCTCTGCAGGATGATGAATTCAGAAGCTATACTGCGACGGTTGTCGGATATGACGCAAAGACCGACCTGGCAGTTATCAGAATAAACGCTTCAAACCTTACAGCGGCTGAACTGGGTGATGCATCTGAGGCTGTTTTAGGCGAACAGGTTGTTGCAATCGGAAATCCCAGCGGATATTCGGGAACACTTACAACGGGAATTATTTCCGGACTGAACAGAAGCATTCGTACTGAGGCTACGGGATATCATATGACCTGCATACAGACCGACGCTCCCATAAGCCCGGGAAATTCAGGAGGTGCGCTCGTTAATATGTACGGACAGGTGATTGGTATTACATCTTCAAAAATTGCTGATACCACCGTTGAAGGAATCGGCTTTGCGATTACCATAAACGAAGCCAAACCCATTATTGACGACATCATAAATTATGGCTATGTACGAGGAAGATATCGTATCGGCATTGATTTTTATGATGGATATTATAACGAAACTTATGCTGTTGAAGGCGTTCTGATTGCGGGAATCCGTGAGGATTCCGATGTATATAACACCGAGCTTAAAATAGGTGATGTTATTACTGAAATGAATGGTGTAAAGGTCAGCAATTATGATGACATTACCGAAGCGCTTGAAGGCTGTGTTGCGGGTGATAAAGTGAAGGCAAAGGTTTTCAGACTTAACGAAGACACGAGCGTTGAAGAATTTGAAATTGAGTTTGAGCTTATTGAGGACAGGTCAGGGGATTATTAAGGATTTCTGATATCTTTGTTATATTGACTTAGCGGCAATTACAATCTTGAGGTCTATCTTGACAGGGAATACGGTGAAATCTGGGTTCCGGTGAAAAACAGATAAAGTTTTAGTGATATTCATATATTAAAAACAGGCGTATGCAAAAAGCATACGCCTGTTTTTCGATTCGTTGAAAAGCAATTGTCATTAAAAATTTGGAATGAGCTGCTGTATTTATTGCGGGGAGATTTCGTCCGTATGTGCTTCATAGAGGGGGAGCGAGCCTTCAATCATCTGCTCGTAGTTTCCGCAGTCGTCAACACCGTTTGAAGTCCACACAAGAATTCCGTCCCAGCCATTATCATAAGCGCCCTGATATTTTTCAAGCGCACCGCTTTGTTCGTCGGAAACGGCGCATTCACCGATTACACTCGGGCGGTCGTTATCAAGACCGAAGCTCTCGGGCGAATTTTCATATGCGGTGCCGTACCATTGTGACTGCCAGCTGTAATAATGTGTTGAATAAAAGTCAAGATAGCCAAGCTCGTTTTCCGATTCTTGAATCAGCAGCTCGTCGCAGACCATATTTCCGCTGCGTGAATCTGAATTGTATTTAATCGTAGCAATGCCGACTGTTACAAGAACGTCGGTATTTTCGTGAATGGCGGCGGCACCTCTGCCAAAATAGCTTGCCATATATTCCCATCCAATTCTGCCGCATTCTTCGTTTTCGTAAACCCAGTCAGGCTCATTCATAAGGTCGATGCTCCAAAGGTAGGGGTTGGAGTCATATCGCTCAGCAAACGGTTGAATATAACCATCTACAAAGCTATCGATATTTTCGTCGCTCATTATCATATTGCGCCAGCAGGAATAGTTTCTGTTGGTATCCTTAAAATGGTCGAACGACAGCATAGTTGCCATTATGTATATACCGTGCTTTTTGGCAATTTCAAAAAGTGCGTCGCAATCGCTCCAGTGGTCGTCCGTTACTTCTTTAAAACTGCCGTCAGTGTTGAGCTTTACGCCGATCATATCACTGCAGTTAAACCAGATTCTGCAGGAATTGATACCTGCTTCCTTCAAATCGGCAAAGTGCTCGTCCCAGAATGCTTCGTCAAAATCGCCGCCGAAGTCATTCCAGTTATCCCAAGGGGTGTTTGCTCCATTGAACCAGATTTTGCTTCCGTTACGGTAAAAATCCGTTCCGTCAATTGAAACGGTCAATTCTTCAACCTGCTGTGCGGTAAGCTCGACAGCAGCTTCGGAAGATGCTGAAGAAGAATCGGAGGGTGCGGAGCTTTCCTCATCGCCGCAAGCACACAAATTTGCAGCCATAACTGCTGCTAAAGTAAGTGCTGAGGCTTTTTTGATAAAGTTTAATAATTTCATTTAAAATTCCGGCTTGTTCCGAATGTGTTTGCGGAAAAAACCGTAATCTCCTTTCTCTTAAATATCAATGCATTGTATATGATATCATATAATCAGCAGCATTTCAAGTCGATTATGAAATTTAACAAATATTTTTTATAAAAATGTGTTGACAAAATCAAATGGATGTGATATAATATCTAAACGTGAGCAAGAGAAATATGCATTGTGTTTTGAGGAGTTGTTATGATAAAGACACGTTTTTTAAGTGTATTCTTATCCGTGATACTTCTCTCATCTATGCTTGTTTCGTGTGACTCTGACAATAACGGCGGTCTTGTCAACAACAGCATCATTGCTTCTGACGGTACCGTGATTGATGTTGACAGCGTTCCTGTTGCCCCGGCTGAGGATTTTGAATATACCATAAGTGATTCAAAGGTTTTCATAACCGGCTATAAGGGTGAGGCAACAGAGGTTTCGATTCCTTCTGAAATTGAGGGGATGCAGGTTGCATCGGTTCTTTCGTCGGCTTTTTTTGCAGATGAGGATTTATACGCTGTGATTATTCCCGAAGGTGTTACTTCCGTTAAGGATGATGCTTTCTATGGATGTACTTCGCTTGAATTTGTTCAGCTTCCCACGTCGCTTGTTTCACTCGGTGAAAGTGTTTTTGCAAATTGCACTTCACTTGAATCGCTTGTTCTTCCGAATCGTATAACTGAGATTCCTAACCGTTGCTTTTACGGTTGTAGTGTTCTCAATAGCGTAACAATGGGTTCTTCAGTTACAAAAATCGGTGATTATGCCTTTGCATCGTGCAACGCGATTTATGGTATGACATTATCGTCTTCAGTCGAATCGATTGGTGAATTTGCATTTTATTCCTGCGCTGATTTGAATGTTATGGAATTTACAGGAAATACTGTTTTTGAAAAAACAACGTTTCTTCAATCAGAATCGCTTACGCTTTATGTTGAAAGCGGAACAGTTCCCCATGCGCTTGCTCAGGAATACAGCTTGACATATATGGTCAAGGAAAAATGATATGAATGGCTTTGCCGTTGATATAAATGTGCCCGTAGCTCAGCCGGATAGAGTGACTGGCTACGAACCAGTAGGTCAGGGGTTCGAATCCCTTCGGGCACGCCAGAAAAAAGCATCGACTTTGTCGGTGCTTTTTTCAATGACATATATCAATTTTCTATATTTTTGTAAGGAACAATTTTTATGCAGATAGCAAAACGAAAGTTTACATTTGATTTAAACCCCAAGCATATCGATTTTTCGGCAGTTTTTAATAATACAAAGTCAATGTTGCGAAAAAATGCCGTAATGTTTATTGCACTTTTAGCAGCGCTTATAACAATGATTTTTGTTCCGATTGACGCTCAGTATGCCTCATATTTTGACTTGAAAACGCTCAGCTGCTTGTTTTGTGTTTTGGCAGTTGTGTGTGCGTTTAAAAATATAAATTTCTTTTATATGCTGGCGCAGGCTGTTGTAAAAAAGTTCAAAACTGCACGAATGTGTGTAATAGCTTTAGTTTACATAACCTTTATCGGCTCAATGCTCATTGCCAACGATATGGCGCTTTTAACCTTTTTACCGCTTGGATATTTCGTTCTCTCTACAACAAAATCTGAAAAATATATGGCGTTTACATTTATAATGCAGAATATTGCGGCAAATTTAGGCGGAATGTTAACGCCCTTCGGCAATCCGCAAAATCTCTATCTTTATACCAAATTCAACATACACAACGCAGAATTTATGATAATAATGGCGCCGCCGTTTATAATTTCAATTGCGTTGATAACTCTTCTGTGTATGTTTATCCCCTCAAAAGAGCTTGAGTTTTCGGGTGAAAAGATTACAGTTTCAGCAAAGCGCTCGATAATTTACAGCATATTGTTTGCACTTTCGATTGCAATTGTGTTCCGTACAATTCCGTATTATCTCGGTTTGATAGTAATACCCGCCGCCCTTGTCTTTCTCGATGTAAAAGCACTTAAATCCGTTGATTATCCGCTTTTGCTCACATTTGTGTTTTTCTTTATCTTTGCGGGAAATATGGGCAGAATTGATGCCGTTCGCGATTTCTTCTGTATGCTGCTTGATAAAAACACACTGCTTTTCAGCATTCTGTCGTGCCAGTTTATCAGCAATGTTCCTTCTGCAATTTTGCTTTCGCAGTTTACTGAAAATTATAAAGAATTGCTTCTGGGCGTAAATATCGGCGGCGTGGGCACGCTTATATCTTCGCTGGCAAGCCTTATAACCTTCCGTGAATACATAAAACACAACCCTAAATGCGCATTGAAATATATCGCACAGTTTTCACTGCTCAATTTCACAATGCTGATTGTGTTAACCGCATCAATGCTTATCTTTTTTGTATAAATAAAACCGTTTCACTTAAATTTTGAAGTGAAACGGTTTTTGTTTTTATGAAAGATGATTTATAGCGTCTGCAATGCGCTTTCTGCTCTCGTCCTCGCCGATAATCTGCATTATCGTGCAAAGGTCGGGTGTGTTTTTTATGCCCGTTACAGCAACCCTGATAATCTCGGCAACATCACCTACAAAGCCCTTATAAGCGTCGGGATTTTTCTTGTAGTCGCCCATTTTGACGGCAAAGCCAAGCTCTGAAGCAATTTCTTTAACCTTGTTGAACCAGGTTTCGTTATCGTCTGCTATATTATATACAGCAATGAACTTTTCAAGAATTGTTCTGCTCATTTCGCTATCAAGCTTAAAGTCATAAGTGGGCTTGAAATACTGCGTGAAATAATATCCGAAAAGACCGTGCATCTGCTTAGCACAGATAAAGTCCTTTCTGCGCTTTTTGCTGCCAATTGCCATCTGCAGCTCGATAATTTTCTTGATAAACGCTTTATCTGCAAAAATCACATCATAGTCATCGGATGCATATTCTTTAACCCAGTTTTCATAGAACGAAAGCACATCGTCAGCTTCCATATTTGAAATAACGGTTTTAGAAATATCATCAAGCTTCATTGTATCGAAAAGCGCACCCGACTGACCCATTTTGGATACCGAGAACTCAAATTCTTCCAAAGGCTTTTCAGGATTTGCAAGGAACCATTCTTCAAAATTCGAGTTGAGCAACGTCATAAGATATGTCTTTACAGCTGTCGGATGATATCCCAGGCTCTTGTAATATTCAAGCGAAAGCTCGGGGTCGTGACGCTTGGAAAGCTTGCGCTTTTTGCCATTATCAATCTTCATAAGCTGAGCTGTGTGTGCATATTTGGGACGTTCAAATCCTAAAAGCTCAAACAGCTGCAGGTGAATCGGCAAGGTTGCAACCCATTCTTCGCCGCGCACAACAAGCGTTGTTCCCATAAAATGGTCATCGATAACGTGTGCAAAATGATATGTGGGAATACCGTCACGCTTTAAAATTACAATATCAAGGTCGTTTTCGCAAACGGTAATTTTGCCCTTTATTTCGTCCTCGAAGGTGAACTTGTTTTCAACATTTCCGGGCGAACGCAAACGCAGAACATAAGGTGCACCTTCGCTTATTTTGCGCTCGATTTCCTCTAAGCTAAGATTACGGCACTTTGCATATTTGCCCCAATAGCCTGTATTTTCCTTGTTTTCCTGCTGGATTTCACGCACAGCCGAAAGCTCTTCCTCTGTGCAGAAGCACGGATAAGCAAGACCTTTTTTTACAAGCTCTTTAGCAAATGTTCTGTAAAGGTCAGCGCGTTGACGCTGATAATAAGGCCCATAATTTCCGCCGATTTCAGCACCTTCGTCAAATTTCAAACCGAAATATCCAAGCGAATCAAGAACGGCTTCAACAGCGCCTTCAACCTTGCGCTTTTCATCAGTATCTTCAATTCTAAGGTAAAAAACACCATCTGAAAGCTTTGCAATTCGCTCATCTGCAAGCGCTCCGAAAAGGTTGCCAAGGTGAATAAAGCCTGTAGGACTTGGCGCAATTCTTGTAACTTCGGCGCTTTCGGGAAGATTACGGGCAGGGTAGAGCGCGTTGTAATCCTCAGGAGTCTTCGTTACATCGCAAAAAAGAATATCAGCTAATTTATTATAATCCATAAAATCTGTGCCTTTCGTAAATTAGTATGCCTTGCCCCAATAAATTACCTTGTCGGTATCCTTACCGCAGCAAACGCATTTTCTTGCCATTTTGTCCTGCATAAAGGGAATGCATCTTGAAGAAATTCCTGTTGCTTCCTTAACCTTGTCTTCGCATTCTTCACTGCCGCACCAGGGTGCTCTTACAAAGCCATCGCCGTTTTCTTCCAAAGCCTTGTTGATTTCATCAAATGATTCACAATAATATGTGTGCTTTTCACGGTTTTCCAAAGCCTTGTCAAACATACCCTGAGGAATTTTGTTTTCGAGAAGGTCTTTTACTGTATCAAGCATATCGTCAAGAGAAACAAACTGCTTTTCGCCATTGTATCTTGTAGCAATTACGCACTGATTGTTTTCAATATCCTTAGGGCCGATTTCGATTCTTACCGGAACGCCCTTCATTTCGTATTCAGAGAACTTCCAGCCGGGTGAGAATTCGTTTCTGTCATCAACCTTAACTCTGACGCCGAGAACCTTGAGAGCTTCGTAAATTTCGTTTGCCTTTTCAAGCACGCCTTCCTTGTGCTGAGCAATCGGAATGATTACAACCTGAGTAGGTGCTACGGCAGGGGGAAGAACAAGACCGTTGTTGTCGCCGTGTGTCATGATAATACCGCCGATAAGTCTTGTCGAAACACCCCACGATGTCTGGTGGGGATTCTTCAGCTTGTTGTCCTTGTCGGCAAATTCAATTTCAAATGCCTTGGCAAAGCCATCACCGAAATAGTGCGAGGTGCCTGCCTGCAAAGCCTTGCCGTCGTGCATCAAAGCTTCGATACAATATGTAGAAACAGCACCCGCAAACTTATCGCTCTCGGTTTTCATACCCTTGATAACGGGCATCGCAAGGTACTTTTCGCAAAATAGCGCATAAACATTGAGCATACGTTCGGTTTCTTCAATAGCATCCTGCGCAGTTGCGTGAATTGTGTGGCCTTCCTGCCATAAGAATTCGCGTGAACGCAGGAAAGGTCTTGTGGTTTTTTCCCATCTTACAACGCTGCACCACTGGTTATAAAGCTTGGGCAAGTCCCTGTATGAGTGAACAATATTCTTATAATGCTCACAGAAAAGTGTTTCGGATGTAGGTCTTACGCAAAGGCGTTCTTCAAGCTTTTCAGAACCGCCGTGTGTAACCCACGCAACTTCGGGCGCAAAGCCTTCAACGTGATCCTTTTCCTTCTGCAGAAGCGATTCGGGAATGAACATCGGCATATAAACATTTTCGTGTCCTGTTTCCTTGAACATAGTGTTCATAATGTTCTGGATATTTTCCCAGATTGCATAGCCATAGGGTCTGATAACCATACAGCCCTTGACGCTTGAATATTCAATTAGCTCGGCTTTTTTTACGATATCGGTATACCATTTCGCAAAATCCTCGTCCATTGAAGTAATAGCATCAAGCTTTTTTGAGTTTGACTGTGCCATAATATTTTTCTCCTTAAATATATTAAATTTGAAGATTAGTAGCTGTTTTTATCCTTGCTTGCTGTGGATTTGATGAATGAAATTACAAAGAATGCGCCGAATCCGATGAAGGGGATAAGGAATATCAGGCCGAGACCGCCGCTTGTGCCCGATGTGTTTTGGCTGTCGGAAAATACAAGATAGAGGTTGGGGTATGTTGAAGCATATCCATATTCCTCAAGCAGCGAGTCATAGGTCTGGGCTGTGGTTTCGTCCATAGCTTCAATACTGCCATAGAATTTATCGGGAATAGTCTGTGCGGTTTCATAGCTGCCTGCAATATTTTCAAACTCGGCAGAAGTTTCGGCATCAACGCGCATTCCCAAGGTAAAGCGTGTTCCCGACTTGTCCTGTGCAAGAATAATATAATATGAGTATTCTTCTCCGCCGACATCCTTTGTGCCCATTTTTCCGAGAAGATAGAAGTCGCTCACCGCAGCGTCCTGAGTTTCGGTAATTTCGTTTGCGGCAATTTTTGAAAAATCCATCTGCGGAGATGAAATCCACACGAAAAACAAAAATCCTACGATTATAAACAAAGCTGCAACAATAAGCTTCCAGTAAGGTTTTTTAATTTGGTTATCCATTTTGCCTCCAAAATTCAAATCTGTTCTGTCTTAAACAGCTTGTGACAGAAAACAATCAGCATACCGATACCTGCGATTATGAGCAGATATCCGCAGAATATAAAGGCTGTTGTCTGCGACTCGATATTCTGCATACTGTCTTCAAAGCACCAATCGGCAATTGCATAATTTTCCGACAGGTTTTCGCCCTCCGCTATCTCATCGAAGTTTTTCTTCGGTTCGCCTTTTAGTGCAGCCGCCTTACCGTAAAGGGTGCCTTCAAACGCAACAGGGCTTTGTGACTCAAGCAATTGTGCAAAGTCGGAATTGGCGGTTTTTACGACTGCGGCGAACCTTGTCGGCGTTGCATCGACAGCGCAGAACAAATAGTAGGTGTATTCTGTTCCGCTTATAGTTTCGCTGCCGAGAATCCCTATCGGGTATATATTTGTAAGCGCAAGCTCGTTGTACTCGTCCGCATTTGTGTAGTATACATCGCTTATGTCCGTATATTCACCGGGCGCCGAAATAATCAGAAAAATCCCGAGAATCAGCGCTGCTATGGCGCAAATCAGAAATTTTGCGTTCTTTTTAAAATCGTCAGGCGTTATTCTCATTCTTGTCTGCTCCGACTTTTTTTGCGTTTGCAAGCATCAGCTTAATGCGGTTTTCCTGATTTACCTTTGTAGCTCCGGGGTCGTAGTCGATTGCAACAATATTTGCGTTTTCAAAGCCGTCCTTAATGGCTCGTGACATACCCTTTGCAACAATGTGATTGGGAAGACATCCAAATGGCTGAGCGCAGATGATATTCTCTGTTCCGCCTGCAGCCAATGCCGCCATTTCCGCTGGAATAAGCCAGCCTTCGCCCATAACAACGCCCTGATGAATGTATTTGTCGGCATATTCACGCAGGTGCTCAAAGTCGTGCGGCGGGTCGAAAACACCGTGCTCCTTGATGATGTTGATCATCTGACGCTGTTTCTTGTAAATAAAGTCATAGCCGATTTTATAGAAAAATGTGGTTTTGTTTTTATAGTCGTAAATCTTTCCGGCATTAACGGTATTTACGGCGCAGTATAGAACAAAGTCAAGCATTGAGGGGACAACAGGCTCGCAACCCTCGCTCAAAAGGAATTTTTCAAGACCATTGTTGGCAAGGGGTGAGTATTTTACATAAATCTCACCAACGATTCCGACCTTGGGCTTTTTCTTCGAGCTTCTTTCGATTTTTGCGAATGAATCCAGTATTTCTTTGTAATATTTCTTTGTGTTTGTGTATTTGTTTTCGGCGAAAATTTTGTCAAGCTTTTTCTGCCAGATGTCAAGCACACGGTCAGAGCTGCGTTCAATCAGCTCATAAGGCTTGCACTGGTTATACAAAAGCATCAGCAAATCGCCGTAGAGTATGCCATACAAAAGCTTTATCATAACAGGTGCATTGAGCTTGAGGCCGTTTGTGTCAAATCCGCTGAAATTGAGCGATAATACAGGAACCTGCGGATATTGCTCCTTCAGAGCCTTTCTGAGCAGATGAATATAGTTTGACGCACGGCAGCCGCCGCCTGTCTGCGATATGAGCAATGCGGTCGTGTCGGGGTTGTATTTTCCGCTTTTGAGTGCATCAAAAAACTGACCGATGACCAGCAATGCAGGGTAGCAGGTGTCATTGTGAACGTTTTTAAGACCCTCGTCGATGACATTTCGTGAATCCGTTGTCAGAAGCTCCATATCATATCCGTAATGCTTGAAAACGTTGATTATCAGGCGAAAATGAATCGGAAGCATATTCGGCACGAGAATCTTATGCGTTTTTTTCATTTCTTCAGTAAAAACCGGATAATTTGCCATTGTTTCTCCTTGTTCCGTAATATATTTATTTGCAGGCGGCAATCAGACTGCGCAGTCTGATTTTTGCGGCGCCCAAGTTGTTGATTTCGTCAATTTTAAGCTGTGTATAAAGCTTACCCTTGCTTTCAAGAATCGTTCTGACCTCGTCGGTTGTTACGGCGTCGATTCCGCAGCCGAAGCTTACAAGCTGAACAAGCTGCATATCCTTTTGTGTGGTGACATATTCCGCTGCTCTGTAAAGCCTTGAATGGTATGTCCACTGGTTCAGAACACCCAGATCATCCGGTGTATGCGCAAGATGTGCTACGCTGTCCTCAGAGATTACAGCCATTCCGAGGCTTGTGATAAGCTTGTCAATTCCGTGGTTGATTTCCTTATCAACGTGGTAGGGTCTGCCTGCAAGAACGATGATGTTCTTACCGTTTTTGCGGGCAATATCAATAATTTCAACAGCCTTTTGCGAAACCTCGTTTTTGTAGTCTTCCAGCGCTTTGTAGCCGGCCTCGATTGCACCGTCCAGATCGGCGTTGCTTGGGATATATTTTGCAAGCGAAACGCCAAGCCTCTTGGCAAGGTGCTTTTTGCGGTTGATATCAAGATAGGGATAAATGAAATTATTAACGTTGAGCTGCGGCATATTTGCCCTTAAAAGCTCGGGATAATATGCAACAACGGGACAGTTATAATGGTTATCGCTGTCGCCTTCGTCGATATTGTAGCTCATACAGGGGTAGAAAATAAAATCTACATTCTTTTCAAGCAGGCTGACGATATGTCCGTGAGCAAGCTTTGCGGGATAGCATACCGTATCCGAAGGGATTGTCTGCTGACCTTTATAGTAGGTATCGCGTGAGCTGTCTTCGGAAATTACGGTTTCGATACCAAGCTTTTTGAAAAATGCGTGCCAGAAGGGCAGAAGCTCATAGAAGCCGAGGCACATGGGAATGCCGACCCTGAATTTCGGAGCGTCGGGTGTATATGAGGCAATTTCAAGAAGCTTTTCGTTCTTGAACCGGAAAATAGAGGGGAGAATGTTATCCTTTGAGATTCCTGCGCCTCTTTCGCAGCGGTTTCCGTTGATAAAACGTCTGCCGTCGTTGAAGGTGATAATATTCAGTCCGCATTTAGCTGTGCAGCCGTTGCAGTTTGCGGTTTTTGATGTATAGGTGAACTCCTTGAGGTCTTCGTATGTGATGATTCCCGAATCGGCATTATGCGCATTGTTTCTTGCGTACAGAGCTGCGCCGAATGCGCCCATAAGCCCCGCAATTGTCGGACGGATTACGTTTCTTCCAAGCTCCATTTCAAATGAGCGGAGAACAGCGTCGTTAAGAAAGGTTCCGCCCTGAACGACAATGTTCCTGCCAAGCTCATCGACCGATTTTGCTCTGATGACCTTATAAATCGCATTTTTGATAATCGATGATGAAAGACCTGCGGAAATGTCCTCAACGGTTGCGCCGTCCTTCTGAGCTTGTTTTACGCTGGAGTTCATAAATACTGTGCAACGCGAGCCTAAGTCAACGGGGTTTTCGGCGAAAAGGCCAAGCTGAGAAAATTCAGCGATTTCATAGCCCATTGCCTGAGCAAAGGTCTGTATAAACGAGCCGCAACCCGATGAACAGGCCTCGTTGAGCATGATGCTGTCGATAGCGCTGTTTTTGATTTTAAAGCATTTGATATCCTGACCGCCGATGTCGATAATAAAGTCAACATCCGGGCAGAAGAATGATGCAGCAGTAAAGTGGGCAACAGTTTCGACAATGCCAAAGTCAACCTTGAGCGCACTCTTTATAAGATCCTCGCCATAGCCCGTCACGGCGGCGGCTCTTATGTTGAGCTTAGGGTTCTTTACCTCGTAAATTTCTTTTAATTTAGCGGAAATTTTGTCAAGCGGCTGGCCCTTGTTGGGGGAGTAGTGACTGAAAAGCAGGTCGCCCTCAGGTGTTATGAGTGCGAGCTTTGTCGTTGTTGAGCCCGAATCGATGCCGAGGTATGCATCGCCTTCATATGTCTTTATGTCGGCATATTTAAGGTCACATTTTTTATGGCGCTCAATAAATTCATCATATTCGCTTCGAGAGTTGAAAAGGCGCTGACCGGTCACAATCGTGTCGGAAACAGGAGCGTTTTTGATTTTTGCAAGTATATCGTCAATTTCAAGGCAGTCTTCGTTTTCATATGCGTGAAGCGAGCAGCCGTAGGCAACGAAAACCTTTGCCGTTTCCGGGAAAACAGCCTGCTCATCACTTAATTTGAGCGTTGTTATAAAAGCTTTTCTCAGTGCGGTCTGAAATGAAAGCGGGCCGCCGAGGAAAAGCACTTTTCCTTCAATTTTTCGTCCTTGTGCAAGTCCGGAAACAGTCTGGTCAACGACCGCCTGAAAAATACTTGCGGCAATATCCTCACGCATAGCGCCCTGGTTGAGAAGCGGCTGGATGTCAGACTTTGCAAAAACACCGCAGCGTGATGCAATCGGGTAGACTTTCTGTGCGTTGAGTGCAAGTGTGTCAAGCTCATCGGTTGTTACGCCTAAAAGTGTTGCCATCTGGTCGATGAAAGCGCCTGTTCCGCCTGCACATGAGCCGTTCATTCTTTGTTCGACGCCGCCGGTCAGGAAAATGATCTTTGCATCTTCTCCGCCAAGCTCAATAACAGCGTCAGCGTCGGGATAGCTTTCTTTTACGGCGGTAAAAGCCGAGAAAACCTCCTGCACGAAGGGAATATCACAGCCTTGCGCAAGACCTAAGCCGGCTGAGCCTGTTATACAGAGCTTGAATTTGCAGCCGGGATACATTTTTGCTGTTTCTTCAAGCTGACTTACTACCGTTTCCCGCACCTTTGAAAAGTGCCTTTCGTACTTGCTGTAAATAATATTCTTGTTTTCATCGATAATGACGTTTTTTACGGTTGTTGAACCGACGTCAATACCAAGTGATAATACTCTTTCCATTGTTCACCTGAATCTCTTTACATATTAAATATAGATTTGCTTTAAGCATACACTAATATTATAGCACAAATTTTTGTGAATGAAAAGAGTTATTTTAACTTTTTTGTATATTTATAATGAATTCGCTGATTTCTTGCAAAGCTGCCATAAGTGTATCGGTTTTCATTATGCATACCGAAGTTATGTGATTTTTTGAAAATCGCTATGCAAACGTTTTCGTTTTTGGTGAAAATGTAGGAAATTTTAAAAAATGCTTGACAAAATGATTACTGGGTGTATAATGTTATTAGTAGAAATTGGGATATTATTTTCCGATAAAATTGTTTGGAGGGATTTTGTTATGAAATTAAAGAAGCTTACCGCAGTGCTTGCTTCTGCTGTCGCTGTTTGCTCACTTTCCGCAGGCGCTATGAGCGCTGCTGCATACACAGAGGATGATGTTCTCAACCTCATCCAGACTGCCGATATCAACGGCACACCTCTTGCTGAGGCATACTACACAGGCACAATGAACTACTTTGCA
>JAFSEU010000022.1 GCA_017435565.1 Oscillospiraceae bacterium
ATTCCCGAGCTCAACGGCAAGCTCATCGGTGCTGCACAGAGAGTTCCTGTTCCCACAGGTTCCACAACAATCCTTACAGCTGTTGTTAAGGGCGAAAACGTTACTAAGGACGGCATCAACGCTGCTATGAAGGCTGCTGCTTCCGAATCCTTCGGCTACAACGAGGATCAGATCGTTTCTTCTGACGTTATCGGCATGAGATACGGTTCACTCTTCGACGCTACACAGACAATGGTTTGCGAACTCGGCAACGGCCTCTACGAAGTTCAGGTTGTTTCCTGGTACGACAACGAGAACAGCTACACAAGCCAGATGGTAAGAACTATCAAGTACTTTGCTGAACTCGGCTAATCGCAAAATTCATTATAAGAACGCTAAAGCGCACGTTAGAAAATAACGTGCGCTTTATTTTTTTTAATAACGTAAAAAGAAAAAATTCTTTTTCTTTTTCAACGCCTTATCGGCTTGTTTAATAAGATTTTGGGGTGTGCCGCAGAGCACAATCAAATCAGCAGCGTCAATCAACATATTTTCAGATATAGCATAGCAATCCGGAGTATACTCCTTACTGACATATTTAATACTGTCGGCACTTTTTAAGATAACTGAAAATTTATCCTTTGTATCCCTGCTCCAACCGTCAGTCATATTTTCGCAAGGCAGTATCAAGTGCAATTTTGCCGAATTCATAGCCGTCAAAAGCGCAAGATAATGCCCTGCCCAAATCGGCGTTCCGCACGAACAGTTAATATAGAATTCATCAAAGCCATCATCAAGCAAAGAGTCTATCTGAAAACGCAGAAGTGTCCTTATTACAGAATAATCATACTTATATTCATCAATATATTCGTCGTCAATTTCTTTTCCGTCGGAGATTATTGAACAAACCATCTCTATCGTCCTCCTTATCGTGCAACAAATTTTTATATATTATAACATATTTCGACAATATACGCAAGTGCGTATACACATAAAAATAACTAAATGTATAATTATATTATTATAATTTAGTCAGGGTGAGGATATTGTCGATTGTAAAAAACGCAGTGGTACAACGCTTTATGGAGCTATGCAAACAGCGATGCATTGCGCCAAACGAGCTGGCAAC
Organism: Oscillospiraceae bacterium; assembly: GCA_017435565.1. Lineage (GTDB taxonomy): Bacteria > Bacillota > Clostridia > Oscillospirales > Ruminococcaceae > RGIG3077. The sequence goes on from JAFSEU010000022.1 coordinate 1,109, forward strand.
CTTGTCGGGAATAACCCCGTCGACCGTATACAGTATGCTCAGCAGTGAGCGCAAAAACGTTTCGATTACGACAATCAAAACCCTTTGCGACGGACTGGGAATAACGCTGAAGGATTTTTTTGACTCAGACCTTTTTGATAATTTAGAACAGGAAATCAAGTGACGCCGCCCATCTGAGCTATGGGCGGTGTTTTTGCGCCCCTAAATTTATAACATATTTTATAACATAAATTATAACATATAATAATATCAACTGTCAAGATATAATTTATGTTAGAGGTGATAGATGTGGATAACAAATTGGAAATTTCCAAAAAGCCCAATCTTAAAGGTGACGATGGATACAAAGTATTTTCTGTCAGAATAAAAGATTCGACTGTAAATAAGCTTGATGAAATTTCAATTGAAACCAATCGTTCAAGAAACGAATTGATAAACATTATGCTTGAATATGGCATAAATAATTATAATATTAAAGATTAGCAAAAAGCGCACGTCAGAAAATAACGTGCGCTTTTTTGTATGTTTAATCCTCATCAAAAATCGGAACGATTTCTTTAAGCAAAGCAACTGTTTTGGTGGCATCGTTTGCGTTGGAAGCCGCCTTCAGCTCGGACAATTTGCCGAAAAATGCGTCGGCGTCAATATTCGGTTGTGTGCCGATGAAGATTTTTTCATTTTCGGTCGCCGTGACATTTGCCCTGTCAAACAGCGCTCTGTCCGAAATCATCTCGCCCGGTCGCAACCCCGTAAACTTGATTTCGATATCCTCATTCGGAATTTTGCCGTACATTTTGATAAGCTTTTCAGCAAGCTGTGCAATCTTGACGGGGCGGTTCATATACAGAACAAAAATCTCGCCGCCCTGTGCCATTGCCGCTGATTGAAGCACAAGCGAAGCCGCTTCGGGCAAAGTGATAAAATCACGCACGATGTCGGGGTGTGTGACCGTCACGGGGCCACCGCTTTCAATCTGCTTGCGGAACAGCGGCACTACCGAACCGTTTGAATCAAGCACGTTGCCGAAGCGTGTTGTGATAAAGTCGGTGTCGTTGTCGTTCTGCGCCATATACTGCATAATCATCTCGCAGCACGCCTTTGTTGCACCCAGAACATTTTTCGGATAAACCGCAATGTTGGAAGAAACGAAAACAAATTTGGGAATTCTGTAAAATTCTGCCAATGTTGCAACATTAAGCAAGCCGAGAATATTGTTCTTTATGGCTTCCATAGGCTGCATTTCCATCAGCGGAATATGCTTGTGCGCGGCACAATGGAACACAGCGTCAATCTTATAGGTTTCAAAAACCGTTCTCATTCGTTCATAGTCGCAGACCGACGCGATTATCGTAACAAGATTGAGCTTGTCACCGTGCTCGATTCTCAGCTGTTGCTGAACATCATAGGCGTTGTTTTCGTAATAATCAAGAATAATCAGCATTTTCGGCTTGTATCTTGCAATCTGATAAGCAATTTCGCCGCCGATTGAGCCTGCGCCCGCAACAAGGCAGACCTTGTCGGCAATAAATTCTTTGAGCTTCTGATTATCAAAAGAAATTTCAGGGCGCTCAAGCAATTCTTCCGAGTGGATATTGTGCGCCTGCGAGAGCAGATTATCGGAAATAAGCTCGTGCATATACGGAATCTGCCTTACACGGCAGTTTATGTCGGAGCATTTTTTCAGAATTCTGCGGCGCTTTTCATCCGTGCACGAGGGCATTGCAATAAATATCGTGTCAATATCATATCCTAAGCAGATATCGCCGATACTGTTGGTCGTTCCCACAATGGGCACGCCGTCGATTTTTCGTGACAATTTTGCAGGGTCATCGTCGAGAATACAAATCGGGGTATATTCACTGCTGCGCTTCATTTCAATCAAAAGCTGGCGGCAAAGCTCACCGCCGCCGACAATCAGCGTTCTTGAACCGAGCTTGTTCTTGCCCGAACGCACTTTGATATCATATACATAATAATACAGGATTCTTGAAGCGATTATCGCCGCATATGTAAGGAAATTGCAGAAAAGCCCGAACACCTCGGAAAGCGGAATTTCAAAAACATTTGCCGCATTGAGCAGCACAACGGCAAGATAATACAGAACCGTACCGCTTAAAAGCCCTAAAAGATAACGAAAATAATCGGTTACGTTTGAATATTTGATAATGGCATTATATGCACCGCACAGGCGCATTCCGATTACGCAGCACAGTGGCATTGCGATTACCGAAACCATCAAATCCGAACGCTGCGGATTAAGCGGCTCGGAGAATACCTTGAGCAATATATATGAAGCAACACAGCAAAATGCTATAAGCAAAATATCAAACAGCTCAAGCAATATCCTGTTCTTGTTTACTTCCTTCATAAACATTCCACCTTCAAAATAAAATCAAATAAAGCCTGCGCCTCAAGCGCTCATATCACGAGCCGCACTAATCAGCGCGTCATAATCATTTTCAATTCTTTCATCCATTACAAGCCCGAGCAGATTCTGAAGAACCCTTCCGATATCTGCACCGCAAAAGCCCAGCGCCTTGATATCATTTCCGTTTACCGCCAAATCACGCAGACAAATGCACGCATTTTTTTCTTCAAGGGATTTCGCATAGCTGCGCCACTTTTCAAACCCTTCAAGCCTTTGCCTGCAGAAGTCGTGTTTTGCGCTGTTGTCGGCGCATTGAAGATTGAGCAAAAGGTCGAACCCTTTCTGCCCAAGCTTTGAAACCCTTCGCTTTACGCTTTTTTCGGTATAATTCGCATCTGAATGATAGTAAATAATCGTTTTTACAAGCTCGGTTTGCTTTGCGGGGAAGCGAAGGCGCTTCATAATGCTCTGTGCTGTATCGGCACAAACCGCCGCATGACCCTTGAAATGGCCTGTGCCGTCTTCGTCAATTGTAAAGCACGCAGGCTTTGCAATATCATGAAACAGCGCACAAAGCCGAGCATCGGCATCAGGTGCAATGCTTGAAACCGCATGAGCAATATGCTCCCACACATCATATTTATGATATCTGCTATGTTGACAAAAACCTATGCAGGGTGTGATTTCGGGAATAAAAACGGCTAAAATCCTTGCATATTCAACCAGCACCTTTGCAGCATCCTTGCCACAGATAAGCTTTACCAGTTCATCGCGAAGCCTTTCGCTTGAAACATTCTTCAACATATATGAGCATTCAAATGCTGCATTTTTTGTCTTTTCTTCAAGCTCAAAGCCAAGACAGGAAGAAAACCTGATTGCACGCATAATGCGCAAAGCGTCCTCGGAAAAACGCGTTTTCGGGTCGCCGACACAGCGGATAATTCTGTTTTTCAAATCACTGCATCCGTCAAAAATATCTATAATACCGCATTTTGGGTTATATGCCATTGCGTTTACGGTAAAATCACGCCGCTTCAGGTCGTCGGCAAGACTTTTTGAAAAGCAAACGCTTTCAGGATGCCTTGAATCAGTATATGCACTATCCGTGCGGTAGGTAGTAATTTCAAACTGTTCGTTTTCAAAGGCAACAGCAATTGTACCGTATTTTTCACCGATATCAATAGTTTTACAGTCAGCAAAGCAGCTTTTTATCTGCAAGGGTGTTGCATTGGTGGCAATATCAACATCGTTGCATTCAGAATGCATAAGATAATCACGCACACATCCGCCGACTGCATAGACCTCAAATCCGTTTCTTTCAAGCGCATTCAAAACATTGAGTGCGTTTTCCGGCAAAAAGCTTTTACAGCTCATTTTTATGCTTGTCAAGGAACACCTTGCGCGAAGCAAGCGCAGCGGCAAAACAGCAGGCAACACAAGCGAATATGAGCCATTTGAGCACCTTGTTTCTGCCAGCGTAAACCTCATCCTTTGGGACGGCACCGAGAATGATGTTCTCTCCGTCGTTTTTATATTTTACATAACAGCTTTCGCCGTTCACATCGCAGAAAAAACTGCCGCTTTCACTGACAAGCTTCTCAGAGGGGATATCGGTAACAGTTCCGACAAATTCAACATTTGTGTGGCTGAGATATTTCATATCCGCAGCGCTGATTATGGCTGTAATGCCATTTTCCATCAGAGGATATCTTGAAGTAACATCGCTTATTGAAGTATATTCATCAATCTGACGAAGCATATCCGCCGAGCAGGCAATTGTAAGTATGCCGTCGGCATCTCTTCTTGAAACACCCGAAATAACATAATCGGTGTCACCGCGCTGAACCGAAACCGACTGTGAAAAATTTTTGTCATCTGCGTGCTCTGCAAAACCTTCTTCAAGAACAACATCCGCATCATACGATGATGCAGTGGTGCGCACAACCTTTCCGTTTTCATCGGCAACAGTGATTTCATCAACACCGGTGACTGCAAGCAGCTCCTCAAGACCGATTTCATCAGCAATCAGCGCAGGATTCTGCCCTATCATAACGGCAATTGCCTGAGCCTTGCATTCACAGTCGTCTACAAACCTGTTGTAGATAAGCTCTCTTTCTTCAATGCTTTCATCAACCGCATCAGCAAGATTGTCAAGACGCACCTCCATAATTTCGTTCATAAGGTGTTTTTCCACAACGCCTGTGCAATAATATGAAAGAGCCATTATGCACAGCGAAACGATAACAAGTACCGCCAAAACAAAGCTGTGCTTCCTTGCGGCATAACGCACGCTGTATTTGTTTGATTTGATTGTTCTCTTATTTTCAGTCATTTTTTCTCTCTTCTTCCCATTTGCATATATCATCGTACTGTGTGTACATTTTCTGCACGCTGTTCTCTAAAAAATAATAATGCGCTATATACGGCACAAAAAGGCACAGTACAATCACTGCCAGCGGCAAAAGTAAAAGCGAACCTTCTATTACATATGCACAAATGCTGATAATCAGTACAAGCCCGACAAGCATTGTCACAAGAAAATGCACAAGCCTTTCGTGCTGCATAAACGAGATTTTTGTCAGATGCTCACTCTTCAATCTGCCGATATCGGTGTTTTCAGGCTTTGAGCTTAAAATATTATCTATCAGTTTCAGATATTCGGATAAATATTTTTTCAAAGTTCCTAAAGCTCCTTTTCGCATAATTTTCCCATACATTATATAATATCACAAAATAAGCTTAGAAACAATATTTTTTTCAAAAAAACCTTGACTAATATTTCAAATTGTGAGATACTATATTTAATTTTTAAAATAACAAAAGGAAAGGAATATTTATATTATGGCAGAAACCTTAACCACCTGGCTTGCCGAAAGAGGTATCCCCGATTGGCTGATTCCCTTTCTTGTTTCAATTCTTCCCCTTGTAGAGCTGCGAGGCGGAATCATTGCCGCAAGACTTCTCGGAATGGAGCTTTGGAAAGCTATCTGGGTATGCATTATCGGCAACATAATTCCGATTCCGTTCATTCTTTTATTTATCGACAAAATTTTTGCCTGGATCAAAAAACACAATGTTCCCGGCCTTTGCAAATTTGTTGTATATCTTGAAAACAAGTCAATGAACAAGAGCGAAACTATGGAAAAGGGCGAGTTTTACTTCCTGATGTTCTTCGTCGGAATTCCCCTGCCCGGAACCGGTGCGTGGACAGGCTCTCTTATTGCGGTTCTGCGCCGCATAAAGCTTAAAAAGGCTGTTCCCGCAATTCTGCTCGGCATATGCATTGCTTCAGCAATAATGTGCACAATATGCTATGGCTTTCCAGAACTCTTTGTCAAGCTTTTTGCCTGAAATCAGCGTTTGCCGGCAAAGAAATCTTTCAAAAGCCCGGCGCATTGCTGCTCCATTATGCCGCCGTATGCCTCGGGCTTATGGTTAAACGGCATGACAAACATATCGGTCATTGAATGCACACACCCCGCATTTAAATCATAAGCGCCGAAATATACTCTTTCTATGCGTGAATTTATGATGGCACCGCAGCACATTGCACACGGCTCCAAGGTCACATATAAATCACAACCCGAAAGCCGCCACGAGCCAAGCTTACGTGCGGCTTTTCTTATGGCTATGACCTCAGCGTGGGCCAGAGGGTCAGAGTCACATTCCCTGCGGTTAAATCCCTCTCCGACGATAATACCGCTTTTTCGCTGCACAACAACAGCCCCGACAGGAACCTCGCCGATTTCAAAAGCTTTTTTCGCCAGCTCAATTGCATACTCCATATAATTCAAAGCAATCACCCGACTTTTCAGAAAATTATGCTTGTTTTAAATATTATACATCAGTTTTCACGCTTTGACAAGCACCGCACAATATGTATAAAGAGGAAATTTTTATGGTTAATATCGGAAATGAATGGGACGCGCTGTTAAAAGACCAGTTTGAAAGTGAATATTATTTAAAACTGCGCAGAATTCTTATAAACGAATATAAAACGCATACGGTTTATCCCGATATGTATGACATCTTCAATGCGCTCAAATACACCTCATATTCCGACGTGCGTGTTGTAATCATCGGTCAGGACCCTTACCACGAGCCGAATCAGGCTCACGGGCTTTGCTTCTCCGTAAGGCAGGGAAACCCTGCGCCGCCTTCGCTTGTGAATATATATAAAGAAATCAGAAGCGATTTGGGAATTGATAATACGGGCGTTACCGAACTGACAAAATGGGCACAAAGCGGAGTTTTGCTGCTTAACACGGTTTTAACCGTGCGAAAAGGCTGCGCTAACAGCCACAAGGGTATCGGCTGGGAGCTTCTTACCGACAGAATAATTGAGCTTCTCAATCAGCGAAAAGAACCCATTGTCTTTATGCTCTGGGGCGCAAACGCAAGAGCAAAAGCCAAGCTTGTTACAAACAGTCATCATCTTGTTCTTTCTTGTGCTCATCCCTCGCCGCTTTCGGCATACAACGGCTTTTTCGGCTGCAGACATTTTTCTAAAGCCAACGAATTTTTGCGCAAAAACGGATTGAGCGAAGTTGAGTGGAATCTGAGAAATACATAAAATAATTTATTAAGTCTGCCGCATTCTCAAATTGCGAGAATGCGGCATTTTTATCGCAAAAAATGTAAACGATTTTATACAAAATGTAAACGTTTTATAATTAATTTTTTGTAAAATACACCGAAAAATCGTTGACGAAAAACCGCACAAATGTTACAATCAAGTAGCTTAATATAAGTTCGTATAATATAAATTTTGAGGAGGAAATTATGCTTAAACAAAAGCTGAAAAAACTCATAGCACTTTCGGGTGCGTTTGTAATCGGCGCAATGTCGCTGTTTACAAGTATGCCTGCCGCCGCAGGCGAGGTTGTGGGAACGGACATTAACAACTGCGATTATGTTTATACCGTTAACCAATCAATTCAGACATCAAGCAACGGGGATGAATATATTCTTTCAATCTCCGATATTCCTGCAAGCGCTTCAATTGAAGAAATACTCGTTCAGGTATCGGGCGGAAGTCAGACGCAGGTTGCAATCGGTTTTTCCGTTGATGAGTCGGTCGGACTTGAAGACAACTGGTATAAAGATTCCGTAACTTCATACACAAGCAGCTTTACTGCGTCATATAACGTTTCGGATATCAGTGCAAATTATGACCACACTTCAAGCGCCCTTTATGTACAATACTGGTGGGGCACAAATTCAACAATTACAATCGAAAAGGTAGGCGTCAATGTTGAAGGCGGCAACTCGGGCGTTTCAGACTTCACATCAGTAAAAGGTGACGCAAATGCCGACGGTGCCCTCAATTGTGCCGATATATATCAGCTCAACTCATACATTCTCAGAAAAACCGATGCCTGCAACGAAGCTGCAGAGCTTAATTCCGATGACAAGTTTTCCTGCGTTGATACGCTGATTCTCAAAAGACTGGTTCTCGGCATTTACAATCCTTCATCGGGCAACGAGGATATCAGGGATATCACGGGCTTTGAGCTTATGGCTGATATGAAAATCGGCTGGAACCTTGGCAATACACTCGATGCTCACGCAGATTACGGCGTTACATTGGGCGTTTCTCAGGCAGAAACCTACTGGGGCAACCCTGTAACCACAAAGGCTATGATAGACGCCATCAAGAATGCAGGCTTCAACACGGTACGTATTCCCACAACATATATGAACCACACGGGCAGCGCTCCCAATTATACAATCGACGAAGCATGGCTCAACCGTGTTCAGGAAGTTGTTGATTATGTAATTGCAAACGATATGTACTGCATTATCAATATCCACCACGAAAACGACTGGCTCAAGCCCAAATATGCAAACCAGAGCGAATGTGAAGCAAGACTTGAAAAGCTCTGGACCCAGATTGCAAACCGCTTCAAAGAATATGATGATCATCTGATTTTTGAGGTTATGAACGAACCCAGACTTGTCGGAGATCCGACCGAATGGAACGGCGGTACATCCGAAGCACGTCAGGTTATCAACTCCTACAACCAGGTTTGTGTTGATACAATCCGTGCAACAGGTGGAAACAACGCTGAGCGCTGGCTTATGGTTCCCACATATGCCGCTTCAACGGTCAGCTCAGTTCTCAACGAGTTTGTACTCCCCAGCGACCCTGCAGACAAGATTATGGTTTCTATCCATGCATATACACCTTATGACTTTGCGCTCAACACCACAGGAACATCAAGCTTTACTGATTATTACAGCATCGATTCTCTCTTCCAGACACTCAACTCAAAGTTCATTTCTCAAGGTGTTCCCGTAGTTATCGGTGAATTCGGCGCAGTTAACAAGAATAACGATTCACAACGTGAAACATGGGCTGCATATTACATAAGCAAGGCTTCAAGCTACGGCATCCCCTGCGTTTGGTGGGACAACGGACTTGTTTCGGGCGAAGGTGAATTGTTCGGGCTTCTCAACAGGTCGACCTGCCAGATGTATTATTCCGGCATTGTCAACGCAATGATGGGTGCTCTCAACTGAGAAATTGTATAATTTATTTATTTAATGTTACGATTTTGGAAGACGTGTTTTCATCGGAAAACACGTCTTTTTTGTTGTGAAAACTGCATAAAAACCAATTTCCATTTCGTCAAAAACGCTGATTTATACAAAAAAAGTATATAAAAACTTGACAATTTAAATTTTTCAGAGTATGATTGCATTGTGGGGTAGGTTGTGCCTTTCCCAAAAGTAAATGACCAAGTAGCTTAACTTTCAAGAGCGTTGTTTTATCAAAGGTGTCGGTGCGAATCCGTCCTCAGGTCTAAAATTTTATTCATAGTGAGGGTAAATCTATGTACGAAGACAAGACATTAGTTTGCAAGGAGTGCGGAAACGAATTCGTATTCACAGCCGGCGAACAGGAATTCTATGCTGAAAAAGGTTTTGAAAATGAACCTCAGAGATGCAAGGCTTGCAGAGACGCAAGAAAGAATTCTTCAAGAGCTGACAGAGAAATGTTTGTTGCAACTTGTGCTGCCTGCGGCGGAGAGGCTAAGATTCCTTTCAGACCGAGAGAAGACAGACCTGTATACTGCAGCGATTGCTTTGCAAAGAAGAACGCTGAATAAGGTTCAAAAAAGCGCAGCCCTATAAGCGGCTGCGTTTTCTTTATAATAACAAAAGGAGTAAATTGAAATGTTTGTTACAAAAGATTCTATTATAGGCGATATTCTCGATGCTGATTTCGACACAGCACCCTTCTTCCTTGAAATGGGTATGCACTGCCTCGGCTGCCCCGCTTCGAGAGGCGAAACTATTGAAGAGGCCTGCGCTGTTCACGGCGTTGACGTAAACGTGCTTATCGAAAAGCTCAACAACTATTTCAACGCGAAATAATGCTCTCAAAAAGGCTGAAATTATGTGCGGAATTTGTAAAAGGTGATTTCGCCTGTGACATCGGCACGGACCACGCTCTTTTGCCCCTTTATCTTATAGAGTCGGGGATATGCAAAAGGGCACTTGCCTGTGATATTGCCGACGGTCCGCTTGAAGCGGCGAAGAAAAACATTGCACAGGCCAATCTCTCCGATGTTATTCAGACGCTGAAATCAAACGGCGTTGACACCGTTTCGTCCGAAGGCATAACCGATGTGATTATTGCAGGAATGGGCGGAGAAACGATTGTTGATATCCTTTCATCACCCAAAGCACATTGGCTGAAAAGCGACGTAAATATTATATTACAGCCGCAAAGCAAAGCAGATGTGCTACGCCGTTGGCTATGTGAAAACGGATTTGAAACAATGCGTGAAAATGCTGTTTGTGAGGGCAAGTTCAATTATGCGGTGATCTGCGTTCGCTATTGCGGCATATCGACCCCGTTGTCTGAAACTGCCGCCATTATAGGCAAGCTTGACCTTTCACTTGCAAATGAAAGGAAATACGCCCAATTTCAAGTTGAAAGGTTTAATAATGCCGCAAAAGGGCTTTACGAATCGGGGAACGCACAAAAAGCTGACATTTTCACCAAAATTTCGCAAAAATTATTGCACAAATTGGATAGAAAAAAGATGACAATTTCAGAAATATATGATATAATAAATCTGCTTGCTCCGTTTAGTTCTCAGGAAAGCTATGACAACTCAGGCCTTATAGTCGGCTCAATGACAAGCGAGGTTTCAAAAATTCTGCTCACGCTTGATATCACCGCCGAAATGGTCAGGGAGGCAAGCGAATGCGGAGCACAGCTTATTGTTTCGCACCATCCCGTGATTTTTTCTCCCATAAAGCAGCTTTGTGCCGAAAGCGTGCCCTATATGCTTGCAAATAACGGCATCGGCGCAATATGCGCACACACAAGCCTTGATATGGCACAAGGCGGCGTAAACGATGTGCTTTTTGATATGATAAAGCAGCCGCTGAGGGTCGCTTCCAGGGGTGAGATTTTTGAGAAAATCGCTGAAGGCACAGGCTACGGCAGCATCTGTGAGCTTGAGAACGCACTTGACGCCGACGACATTGCAAAAACGCTCAAAGACGTTTTCGGTTGCAGCGTTGTGCGCTATGTCAAGGGCACAAAGAAAATCAAAACCATTGCATATTGCTCGGGCAGCGGAGGCTCATTGCTTGAAACCGCAGTCAGAAAAGGCGTTGACGCGCTTATTACGGGCGATGTCAAGCACAGCGTATGGATTGAAGCAAAGAATTCAGGGGTTTCACTGTTTGACTGCGGACATTACCATACAGAAAGAATTATTCTCCCCAAATTAAAACAGCTTATTACCAACAATACGACAGGTGTTGAAGTAATCATTTCAGAATATGACCAAGACCCTGTGAAGTATTGCTTCTGATATTCACAAACTCGAAAGGCAGGGTGCGAATGGCACTTGACGGTGCATTTTTATATGCGGTAAAAAATGAGCTTGATATACTCATCGGCGCGAAATGCGATAAAATCTTTCAGCCGTCGAATGACGAAATCATAGTTATGCTGCGCACATTTTCGGGAACAAAACGGCTTTTGATTTCGGCAAATGCAAACAACGCAAGGGTTCACATAACACAGCAGCCGTCGGATAATCCGAAAACCCCGCCGATGTTCTGCATGCTGCTCAGAAAGCGCCTTTGCGGCGGAAAGCTTATTGATATTCGTCAAAGCGGGCTCGACAGAATTCTGTTTTTTGATTTCGAGTGCATAAATGAGCTTGGCGATATCGAAATTCTGACCCTTGCCGCTGAAATTATGGGCAGGCACTCAAACATTGTGCTTGTTGATTCCGGAAGCAAGGTCATTGACAGCATAAAACGCATCGGCACGGATAAATCCAGAGTAAGACTTGTTCTTCCGAATATTACCTACACAACACTTCCCGATGACGGTAAGATTTCCTTCGTTGAAAGCGATGCAGACACTGTTATCTGCCGCATCGCCGAGTGCAGAAGCTCTTGTCTTTCCAAATCGATTATAGCGGCATTGCAGGGCGTTTCGCCCATTCTTGCAAGGGAATGGTCGTATGCAGCAAGCTCAGGCGACAAGCCTTTTTGCGATTTGTCAGATTCTGAAATAAATCGTCTGAAAACCGCAATTTCGCAGACAAGGAACGCTCTTGTCGAAAAAAAGTGTGATTTCACCATAGTTTATGACCAAAGCGGGAATCTTAAGGATTTTTCGTTTATAAAAATATATCAGTACGGCACTCTTATGCAGACGCAGACACACTCTTGCGCCTGCCAGACTCTGGAACACTTCTATTCCGAGCGTGACGCCTCTCTTCGTTTAAGGCAAAGAGCCGATGACCTTTTCAAGCTGCTGTCATCGGCGCAGGAAAGGCTTTTGCGTAAAATAGCGCTTCAGAAGGAAGAACTGCTTGAGTGCAGCAGGAAGGATTACTTCAAGCTTTGCGGCGACCTTATATCCGCAAACCTTTATAAGCTAAGTAAAGGCGATACGGTTCTTGTGACCGAAAATTTCTATGATGAGAATATGGCGGTTGTTGAAATTCCTTTGGATTCAACTCTTACGCCTTCTCAGAATGCACAGAAATATTACAACGAATACCGAAAAAAGAGCACAGCACAGATAAAGCTGACACAGCAAATCGAGCTTGCATCCGATGAGCTTGCATATATCGAAAGCGTGTCCGACTCGCTTACAAGGGCGCAGACTGAAGACGATGTTATGCTTTTAAGGCAGGAGCTTATCTCGTCGGGATACCTCAAAGCACGCAAAGCTAAGGGCATCAAGCCTCGCGAAACGCCTCCGTACTGCTTTCACTCTTCCGACGGTTTTGAAATTCTTGTCGGGAGAAACAACGTTCAGAACGATAAGCTGACCTTCAAAATCGCTCAGAAAAGCGATGTGTGGCTGCACACAAAGGATATTCCTGGGTCGCACGTCATTATAATAACAAATGGCTTTGAGGCATCGGAAACTGCAATTCTTGAAGCTGCCGTAATTGCCGCAAGGCACAGCAAGGCAAACGGCTCGAACCAGGTGCCCGTTGACTGGTGCTTGGTAAAATATGTGAAAAAGCCAAACGGCGCAAAACCCGGAAAGGTAATTTTCACGCACAATAAAACGGTTTTTGTCGACAGTCTTGAAAAGATTGGCGATGAAGATATATAATCACAATTTATTAAAGGAGAAAATTATGATTTGTAATCAATGCGGAATCGAAATGGGCGATGCTTCATATTGCCCCAACTGCGGCAGTACCGCACCTGCACAGCCCCAAGGCGGTAACAACAAGGTCGCTATTATAGCAGTTGCAGCAGTGGCTGTTGTTGCAATAATTGCAATCGTAGCACTTGTTATTCCCAACCTCGGCGGCGGCAAGAGCAACGCAAAAAAACTTCTTGAAACCTACACCGATGCAATTGTTGAAGAGGATGCCGAGCTTTATCTCAGCATTTATCCCGAATGCTATATTGACTATCTTGAGGACGAAATAGTAGACTGGTATGGATACGACGATGCTGAAGAATACGCAGAAGAGCATATCGGTGATTATCTTGAAGAGCTTGAAGACGGATACGGCAGAGACCTGAAGTTCTCATTCAAGATTGTTGAGTGTGAAAAGGTTGACGAGGACGATCTCGAAGACTATGAAGAAGAAATGGAAGAACTTTTCGGCGACAGCGATAAAATCGACGCAGCTTATGAGGTTGAATTTGAATACACAATCGAAGGCGACGACGATGACGATGAAGATGACGGCGAAATGGTTATCGTTAAAATTGACGGCGAGTGGTATATCCACACTCTCGACCTTGAATTTCTTTAATATCTGATTGTTTCCGGCTTTAAAAATCCGGTTACATATAAAAGGGAGCACTCCTCCCAAAAACAATATTTATAATTAAAGGAGAAATTTACTATGTTGTGTAACAAATGCGGAATCGATATGGGAAACTCAGCAGTATGCCCCAATTGCGGTGCACCTGCTGCACAGAATGCTGTTCCCGCTCAGAATGCAGCTCCTGTTGCTGCCGGTAGCGAAGCTGCTCCTGCAAATTTTGACATCAAGAAGTATCTTCCTGTCATCGGAATTGCAGCTGCAGTTATCGTTGTAATCATCCTTCTTGTATCGCTCCTCGGCGGCGGCGGTTCAGGCAAGGCTGAAAAGCTTCTCAAGAAGGAATTCAAGGCTATTGTCAACGAAGATGTTGAAGCATACCTTGAGCTCCAGCCCGACTATATGATCGACTACTACAAGGATCTTTACGGCAAGAGCGATTATGAGGATTCAATTGAAGACAATCTCGCTGATTCTCTCGAATACATCGAAGATGAAGTCGGCAAGGATGTAAAGATTACATACAATGTTCTCGACAGCAGAAAAATGACTGAAGACGAGCTTGAAGACGTTGAAGACAACATCAAGGATTACTACGATGAAAAGGTTGACGTAAAAGCCGGCTACTATGGCGTTTACGAAGTAACAGCTAAGGGCGACGACGAAAAGGTTGAAAGCTACAGCACATTCAAGATCGTTAAGATCGACGGCAAATGGTGCATCTACTCAGGCGGTTTGTATTAATCACCTGTTTAACACACAAAAAAACGCACGGAAAATTTTCCGTGCGTTTTTATTTTGCACAAATTTACTGCTCGGGTGAAGGCGCCGAATAATTATCGATATCCTCAACAACGCCCTTAAGGGCGCCAAGTGCAATATCGAAGTTCCTTTGCATTTCCTCTTCATATGGTGCGCCGCTTGTCACCTTGCGCAAACCTATATACATATCCTCATACAAAAGCTCATCAAGTCCGCATATTTCTTTGAAAGCCGTGTCATTGACATAATATCCGTAGTTTTCGATATGCTCGCTGTCAATATACTGCCCAAGGTCGGCAAGCGTTTCCTGAGGATAAATCGTATCATCAAGCGTTGAATCAGCAATTACAACGATTGTATCGCCCATATGGAACTGCGCTGAAAGCGAACTTTCGTTAGTGTGATAATAGTTATTGGTCGCAGCTTCCGTTCCCGGTGCGTAATAAAGCAGTGCCACATTGACCTCGCCGTCACCGTTGGCGTCCTCGCAGTTTGCTTCAAAAAGCTCGACAAGGTTCTTCTGGCTGAAATACAACGCATTGTCATCGCTTATCAAAAGCAGGTACATATCATATTTTTCCGCCGTGACTGTGTCATAGATCAGGTAACCCACAATTACAGCGAACACACAGCCCAGTGCCAGCCACCATTTATTGTGATAAAAAAAGTTTGAAACCTTTTCTCTGAATGTATAATGCTTCGCTGTTTCCTGAGTATCCGCCCCGTCATCATCATCAGAAACGCCCTGCTTTTTCTTCAAAAGCTCGACTTTTTCAAGATGAAGCTGCTTTTCATACTCTTCACGCTCGGTTTCCCGTTCCTGTGCAAGCAGAGTCTGGCGTTCCTCTTCATTCTGCTGAGCCTTGGCTTTTATTTCTTTGGCGTTCTGCCAAGCACTTTTTTCTTTTTTCTGTTCGTTATTTCTGTTGTCTTTTCCCTTATTCATAATCGTCTTTCCCTGTTCAGGCTTTAAAGCAGATATCCTTTATAATCTGCCCTGCAAGCGCAAGACCCGCACTTGAGGGCACATAGGATATGCTTCCGATAACCTTTTTAATATCCGTATACTGTTCGCTTAGCTTCGGGGTGATCGCCTCTTCGGACGAAAATACAACATTGAGCTTATCTATTCCCCTTTTTCTGAGCTCGCGGCGCATTACTCTTGCAAGCGGACAGCCCGATGTTTCAAAAATATCCTTGATTTCAAAACAAGTACAGTCAAGTCTGTTGCCCGCGCCCATGCAGGATATAATCGGAATATCAAGCGATTTTGCATTTTCAATAAGCCTGAGCTTGCTTGTTACCGTGTCAATACAGTCGGCGATATAGTCAAATCCATTGAGAGCAACCTCATCGCCCGTATAAAAGCATTCGCAGGCGTTGATTTCTATATCGGGGTTAATATCAAGGAAGCGTTCCTTCGCCGCTACGACCTTCGGCATTCCGATGGTGGAGCGAAGCGCAAAAAGCTGACGGTTAAGATTTGTTTCGTCAAATTTCTCTCCGTCTACAATTGTGATTTTGCCAATTCCGGCACGCACAAGCGCTTCGGCAGCAAAGGAGCCTACTCCCCCGACGCCGAACACGGCAACGTGTGCGCTTTTCAGACGCTGCACGCCCTCGTCGCCCACAAGCATTCTTGTGCGTGTGTAAATATCATTAGTCATATTTTCAGAAAAGCCCTGTGATATTGCCGTTTTCGTCACAGTCAATTTTCAGCGCCGCAGGTACTTTCGGCAATCCGGGCATTGTCATAATATCACCTGTCAATGCAACCACAAAGCCCGCACCGAGAGAAGGTCTGACGTCGCGCACGGTAATTGTAACGCCCTGCGGAAGACCAAGCTTTGCAGGGTCGTCCGACAGAGAATACTGTGTTTTTGCAACGCATACCGGCGTTTTATCAGCACCGATTGCTGTAAGCTCAGCAATTGCTTTTTCTGCTTGTGCAGTAAAGTTTACGCCGTCTGCACGATAAATTTCCTTTGCAATAATTTCAATCTTTTCCTTAATGGAAAGGTTTGCATCGTAAATCGGAGCAAATTCCGATTTGATTGTATCAATTGTTTCGCAAACGGTCTTAGCAAGCTCAATTCCGCCGTCACCGCCCTTTGCAAACACCTCGCAAAGCTCGCATTTTGCGCCTGCACTTTCGCAAACACTTCTGACAGCGGCAATTTCAGCATCGCTGTCTGTTGCAAAGCGGTTTATTGCAACCACAACGGGAACGCCGAATTTACGAAGATTCTCAATATGAGCACGAAGGTTTGACGAGCCTTTTTCAAGTGCACCGACATTTTCTGCCGAAAGCTCGGTTTTTGCAACTCCGCCGTTATATTTCAGCGCACGGATGGTTGCGACAAGCACAACGCACGCGGGCTTTAAATTCGCAAAGCGGCATTTGATATCAAAGAATTTCTCTGCGCCAAGGTCGGAGCCGAATCCCGCTTCCGTCACGCAGTAATCGCCCAATTTAAGCGCAAGCTTTGTGGCTCTGACAGAGTTGCAGCCGTGAGCTATATTTGCAAAAGGTCCGCCGTGAATGAATGCAGGTGTATTTTCCAGAGTCTGAACAAGATTGGGCTTTAATGCATCCTTCAAAAGTGCGGTCATTGCACCCTGAGCACCAATGTCACTTGCATATACGGGCTTTGAATCGAGAGAATACGCAACAAGAATATTTCCGATTCGTCTCTTCAAATCGGCCAAATCGCTTGCAAGGCATAGAATCGCCATAATTTCAGAAGCAACAGTAATCTGGAAGCCATCCTCTCTGGGGGTTCCGTTGACCTTGCCGCCCATACCGCAGACGATATTCCTGAGCTGGCGGTCGTTCATATCAACACAGCGCTTGAAAAGCACACGTCTTGTATCAATCTTAAGTTCGTTTCCCTGCTGAATGTGATTATCAATCATTGCACAGAGAAGATTATTTGCCGCGCTTATTGCGTGCATATCTCCGGTGAAGTGAAGGTTGATATCCTCCATCGGAACTACCTGCGCATATCCGCCGCCTGCGGCACCGCCCTTGATTCCGAACACGGGACCGAGCGACGGTTCACGAAGGGCGAGCACACAGTTCTTTCCGATTTTGTTCATCGCCATTGCAAGACCTGCGCTGACGGTTGTTTTGCCTTCGCCTGCGGGAGTGGGGTTTATTGCAGTAACAAGAATCAGCTTACCGTCCTCTTTGTTTTCGGTTTTCTTTATATATTCCTCACTGATTTTTGCTTTATAATGTCCGTAAGGTTCGATATAACTCTCATCAATGCCGAGATTTGCGGCGATTTCAGTGATTTTTTTCATTTTCGCGCTCTGCGCAATTTCAATGTCGCTAAGCATATGTGACAACCTCTCTTAAATTTAGAATTTACAATTATATTTTTTCAAAAAATATAGTATTATTGTAGCATTTTATATTGTAATTTGCAAGCAATTTATAAGAATGACGACGATTTTTTTCGCCAGGGCTGCAATATTTTTTATTTTTGGAAAAAAGCTATTGAAAAAATTTGAAATATAAGGTATAATATTTTTTATCTACGACAAATACAAAGGAGGTCAAAATGGCTAAGAAAAAAACCAGAAGCAGCTCAAAGCCCGCAGCAGTAGATCCTGTTGCTGCACAAGGCACCGCTGCGATCGAAAAGAACAAGCTTGCATCCGATTTTTCGGCAAAAGGCGTTTTTGGCGCCATAAAAAACTGGGCGTACAGAAACCGCTATTATCTTGCTGCATTTTTCATTCCTGTGATTATGCTTTATGCAGGTTGGATATTCTTCGATGTCTTCCCGTTCGGCGACAGCTGTGTTCTCGTACTCGACCTTAACGGTCAGTACATCTATTACTTTGAATATCTCAAGAAAGCCCTCTGGGGAAGCGAAAGCGTAACCTACTGCTGGGGACGAAATCTTTCGGGTGAATTTATGGGTATCATAGGATACTACCTTGCAAGCCCGTTCACTCTGATAGTAATGCTTTTACCGCAAAGTATGATCTTAGGCTCGCTGCTACTTATGCAGCTTTGCAAAATCGGCGCTTCTGCCGTAACCTTCACCTACTTTATGGTCAAGGGTAAAAACGCAAATCCGATGACTTCAATGATCTGCGGTACTGCTTATGCACTCTGTGCCTATGCGGTAATTCAGCTTATGGACCCGATGTGGCTCGACGGTCTGGTATACATTCCGTTGATTGCGCTTGGCGTTGAAAAAATGGTAGATTCACGCAAGAAAACCGGTTATATTGTACCCCTTGCGCTTATGTTCATTGCACATTTCTATATCGGCTATATGATAGGCTTTTTCACCTTCTTCTACTTCCTCTTCTACTGGCTGACCAGCGAAAAGAAGGAAAAAACAGGTGTCTACGAGGAATTTCTTACTTGGGTACGCTTCGGCGTTTCCACAGTTGCGGCAATCTGCATCGCTGCTGTGATGATTCTTCCCGTTTACTACTCGCTCTCACTCGGTAAGTTTGAGTTCTCCGAGCCTGATATGTCATTTGCATTGCAGTTCTCCGCTTTTGATGTTCTCACAAAGCTTCTGCCCTGCAGCTATGACACAGTAAGAAACGAAGGTCTGCCGGAGATTTACACAGGCGTTATCTGCCTCGTACTGATTCCGCTGTTCTATATGAACAAGAACATTTCGCTGAAAACAAAGCTTTCAAGCACACTTCTTCTTGCAGTGCTCTTCTTCAGTATGTATATCAGACCTGTGGATCTGGCTTGGCACGGTTTCCAGATGCCTAACTGGCTGCCCTACCGTTACTCCTTCCTGTTCTCGTTCGTTATGGCGTCGATGGCAGCAATGGCATTCGACAAGCTTGACGGTATAAACCCCGGAGCTCTGGGCGGAACCTTCTTCGGCATACTGGCGCTCTGCCTGATTATGGACAGCCTCGACCCCGAAAAATACACCTGGATCGAAACTGTTGAAACACTTTGGCTCACCGTATTCTGCGCTGCACTCTTCTGCGTATTCATCTATATGATGATGAAGCAGCCCAAGCGCATCATCTTCCCGATTTTCATAATACTGACAATGGCAGTCGAAAATGTTGTCTGCATTGTTGACACCTTTGAAGATATCGACGATGACTGCGGCTACAGCAAGCATTCTTCATATTATGCTTGGCTTGACCCCGTAAAGGATGTTTATGAAAAAATTGAAGAGCATGAAGAAATTCTGGCTGAGGACGGTCATCTTTCACCCATGTTCAGAACGGAAAAAACATGGAACAGAACTGTTAACGACGCTCTCTACGTCGGCTACAGAGGAATTACTCACTCAAGCTCGACAATGAACACACCGGTTATGAACTTCCTTGCTCAGCTCGGTCTGTGCAGTGAGGGTCACTACACCATGGCTAACGGCTCGACACCGATTACCGACACAATTTTCGGCATCAAGTATTATATCGATAAGGACGGCAAGTACAGAACCGTTCAGGGACAGTCACAACTCGTTGGTACAAACGCTATGATTTATCCCGAATACACACTTGTACACAACGAAGTCGGCAAATACGGCAACGCTGAAACAACCTATACGGTTTTTGAAAACCCGAACTATCTCGGACTCGGATATCTCTGTGATACAAAGCTTTATACTGACCAGTTCTTCAGCACAATGACGGCAAGCAAGCCCTTTGAAAATCAGAACAAGATTTTCTCTGCAATGGCAGGCAAGGAATATACAGAGTATTTCACTCCGATGAATACCGACCTCGACAATAATATGACGCTTAACAACGTCACCGAAACAAACGCCGTAAACCAGTGGCAATATACAAGAAACGGCGCAGGCGACGCTTATATTGAATTCTATATCACAGCAGAGAATTCAAACGAAATCTTCTTCTATATCCCCACGGTTTATGAAAAGAGCATAAACATCTGGGTAAACTCCGAAAGAGATGAAAACGGCGGCTGGAAGCGTGAAAACTTCTCGCACGCACACGATTTTGTTTCGTCATATTTTGAAGGCGACAACCACACTGTAAGAAGACTTGACGTTTCCGAAATTCTCACAAGGCTCGGCCAGAGTGAGATCGAAACAGGGCAGGTATTCGCTGTAAGACTTTCAATTCCTGCCGAATCGGATTATACTTTCTTCATCAAGGAAAACATCCAGTTCTGCTACTTCAACTACGACCAGTTCGTTGCTGACTGTCAGAATGTTACAACATGGAATGTTGAAAAGGCTAAGGATACCTATCTCAAAGGTACAATTACAGCTGGCGAAAATCAGATGCTTATGACATCTATTTCTTACGAGCCCGGCTGGACAGTCAAGGTTGACGGAAAGAAGACCGAATATGTAAATGTCTGCTCCGCACTTGTCGGTGTGTTCCTTTCTCCCGGTGAGCACACAATCACAATGCGATTCTTCCCCCGCGGCCTTGCACTCGGTCTGTTCCTTATGGTCTGCGGCATTATTGTAACAGTTATCTTCTACTGCTCCGACAATAACAAGAAGCTGGCAATGCCCAACATCTCAAGAAGAATCAAGAAAAACGGTAAGAAAAAATAATTGAACCAAAATAATTAAAGCTCTCTTGAAAATTTTCAAGAGAGCTTTTTGTTATGCTTTGACTCAATCCTTATCGCTATATTCCAATATATCGCCCGGCTGGCACTCTAAAGCCTCGCAGATTGCAATCAACGTTGAAAAACGGATTGCACTGATCTTTCCCGTTTTGATTTTTGAAAGATTTACGTTGGCAATGCCTACTTTTTCGGAAAGCTCATTGAGTGACATTTTTCTGTCAGCCATTACTCTGTCAAGCCTTAATATGATTTTTCCCATATTATTCTTCCCTTAAAGTGTTTCGTCAGCCTGACGCTGCAATTGTGCACCGAAATCAAATATATAAACCAAAAGGAATATCATTGCAACAACAAGTACGGAAATCACATCGATGTTTATACCGATATTCACGCCGTTTGATATATTTCCGCCAAAGCACGAAAGCACTGCCCAGGGAATCATAGAAAATGCAAAATGCTTCATACGCTTTACAACGTTTTCTTCAAAAGGTGATTGGCAGGTCGAAAGTGCCTTTGCCAGCTTGTGTACAAAAATCATAATTACATACATTGCCACAAAAATCAGAGAGGAAAAAATCAGCCCGACACCGATTACAAACGATAAATCTCTTCCGTCAAGTTCAAATAAATGCATATCCATTGTAAAATCAAGCTCGTCATCGCTTTTTGAATTGTCTTTAATATCAAGCGTGAAATCCGCAAAATCCACATCGACATCCTGCAATTCCTTGGATACCTCTTCTATTGAACCCGAAAAAACAAAAGGCAATTTATCTCCGTCAATGAAAATATGTGCGTCTGCATTGACATCGGCGCTGATAAAATCATCGGGAACAAAAAGCATTGCAATGCCTGTCACAAGTGTTGCAATAAAACCTATTACAAGCACAATTTTTGCCACTATTGCAACAGCACTTGCACCCTTGCCGATTGTATTTATCTTTTTGATTGTTTCAATGTTTTCCATTATACTATCTCCTCAAAACTATGTAATATTGTAATTTTTTCAGCAGAGCTCTTTTTATGCTGTGGTCACAGTATATCACAGTATTTTATGTTTGTCAAGTGTTTTTTAACGATAAACGTTAAAATTTTTATTTTTATCAAATCGAAGTGCTGTTTCAACAAAAATTTTGACAAAAGAAAAAGACATATCATTGCTGATATGTCCTATAAATTCCTTTTTGCCGCATAAAGTGCGGCATAATCTGCCAATAATGAAAAAGCAGAAGATTATACAGCTCTTGTCACCTTGTTGGAGCGCAGGCATCTTGAGCATACATAGATATGGCAGGGAGTGCCCTTAACTATAGCCTTTACTCTCTTGACATTGGGCTTCCATGTTCTGTTGGTACGTCTGTGTGAGTGGGACACTCTGATACCGTAGGAAACGCCCTTGCCGCAAATTTCACATTTTGCCATTTGTCGCACCTCCTTTGTGCAGTTTGAAACGTCAATGCTTATATTTTATCAGAAACGAACGGAAAATGCAAGTGTTTTTTCGCAATTTCTTAAAAAAAATATATTTTGTGCAAATGTCCACAAATCTGCTTGAAATTTTCGCACGAATATAGTATAATATATTTTGATTATACTTTTATATAAACAAAAATAACATATCATTTTAACGGAGACGAACAAAGAAATGAATGCACATATTTTACAAATGATAAGCGGGCTTATCGTAGTAATGCTGATTACGCCGTTCCACGAATTTGCCCACGCCTTTGCGGCAAACAAGCTTGGCGACAGAACTGCCGAGGAGCAGGGTCGCCTCACCATAAATCCGTTGGCGCACATTGACCCCGTCGGTGCCATATGCATTATTCTGTGCGGATTCGGCTGGGCAAAGCCCGTGCCTGTAAACCCTTTTCGCTTCAAGCCGATGCGAACCGAATATGTAACCACAAAAAGCGGAAAACAGAAACTGAAAAAAACAGGCATCAGTATGCGTGCCGGCATGGCAGTTACGGCTGCGGCAGGCCCTGTGGCAAATATCATTGCGGCATTTATAACAATTGTTATTCTGCGCATAGCTCATATATTTCTGATGACCGATTCGGGCTTATCGTTCTTCTGGCTTGTTGACAATGGTATGATGCCGTCCGAAGCGCAGCTGCAAACATATTTTTATATTATGTATGTTCTGTATTTTATTGCAATTATCAACATCAATCTTGCGATTTTTAATCTCATACCTATCCCCCCGCTTGACGGCTCAAAAATTCTTGGTTTTATTCTTGGCAGAAAATTTGAAGGCTGGCTTTACAAAAACGAACAGAAGCTTTCTCTTGGATTGATGATTGTTCTTGTGGCAAGCAACTTTTTGCCGCAAATCGGAGATATTGTTTTTGCACCTCTTTCGTGGATCTCAGGCAGCATCTTCAACCTTTTGATGCTTGCGACAAACTGGATTCCCTCTTTAATCGGTTAAAAATATGAACGATATTACATTTAAAATAAACGACTTTGAAGGTCCGCTTGATGTTCTTTTGCAGCTGATTTCAAAGCACAAACAGAATATCTGCGATATAGAAATCGTTTCTCTGGTTGACCAGTATCTTGAGTTTATGGACTCACTGGCAACAAGCGATTTTGAATTGCAGAGCGAATTCTTAGAAATGGCGGCAAGGCTTGTGTACATCAAGGTTCTGTCGCTTTTGCCCGAAAACAACGAGGCAGAGGAACTAAAGAAAGAGCTTGAAGGCAGGCTTGTCGATTATGACAGGGCAAAGACTGCAGCCCTTCACCTTTCAAGAAAATTCTGCGGATATGACATTTTTGTCAGAGAGCCTGTAAAAGTTCCGGTGGACAACACATACTGCCTGAAGCACGATGCGGAGATTCTTTATGATGCAATGGTGCTTCTTTCAAGCAGGCCTGCCCCCAAAAAAAGTGTTTCTGCGGACAATTTTTCAAAAATCGTCAAGCACAGAACCTATTCGGTGCAGATAAAAATTGTATCGCTGCTTCGCAGACTTTATACCGACAAAAGAGCTATGCTTGATGAATTTTTTGAAGGTCAGACCCGTTCGGAAAGAGTTGCGGCGTTTCTTGCCGTTTTAGAGCTTACAAGGGCGGGAAGAATCTTAATCAGCGAGGACAACACAGAAGTTTATTTCAACACACAGGGCAAAATCCCGCGCCACGCCGCTGTATAAAGGAGATACATAATGGAAATCAAAGAAAAAACAGCCGTTATTGAAGCCATTCTCTTTGCCTGCGGCGAGCCCATGGAGCTTTCGCGCATATCAAGCGCAAGCGGCATTGACTGCGAAACTGTTGAAAAACTGATTACTCTGCTCAACGACCGATATGACGAGGAGTGCAGCGCACTGCGCATTGTCAGGCTCGATGATGCTTTTCAAATGTGCACGCGCGAAAAATTCGCACCACAGATAAGATGCGCACTCGAAACCAAGAGAAATACACCACTTTCAAACGCCGCACTTGAGGTTCTGGCGATTGTTGCATATAACCAACCCGTAACAAAGGGTTTTGTCGAAAACGTCAGAGGCATTGACAGCTCAAGCGTAGTAAATTCACTCGTTGAAAAGGATTTGCTCTGCGAAGCCGGAAGACTTAATGTTCCCGGCAAGCCCGTAGCGTACAAAACAACGCTGAACTTTCTGCGTTGCTTCAACCTTAAATCACTTGACGAGCTTCCCGATTTGCCCTCAAAAGACGGTCAGGTGAGCTTTTACGACCTGCAAAACAGCGAAGCCGAAAAACAGACCGATTCGCAAAGCATTGAGTAAATAATTGCTATTATCCGAGAAAGGAGAGTGTCCGTATGACAGCGCTGTATATCATCGCGGCAATCATTTTTTTGATATGGCTGCTTCTGTTTCAATTTGTCACGGTTGACTTTTCTTTCCTTGGGGGAAATCTTAAAGTAAAAGTCAAATACCTTTTTTTCACGGTTTTTGACCTTAATAAATATCTTGATGAAAAAGAAAACGATTCGCAGGCAATGCCTGAGGAATCAGCTGAAGACAGCGCTAAATCAAACAGCGTTTCAAAAAACACGCAAGATAAAAAGGCTGCGCACAAATACAGCGAAGATAAAAGCAAAGACAAAAAAAGCAAAGAAAAAAAATCAAAGGACAAGCCCGAAAAGCCAAAGAATACCAGAAAGAAAACTATTGAAGACCGACTTTTCGAGCTCGGCGACAAGATTGACTTTATAAAAGGTCTGTATGATATCGGCATACGTCCCGTTTTCAAAATATTGAAAGGTATTCATTTAACAAAGCTTTTCATTGATTTTGACATCGCCGACGAGGACGCATACGACTGCGCAATAAAATTCGGAAATATGAATGCTCTTGTTTTCAATGCACTGGGGTCACTCGCCTGTCTCTTTACAGTAAAAAAGAAAAGCATTGATATTCATTGCGTGTATGACACAAAGCCTGCAAAATATGACGCATCGTTTTACTTAAGGCTTCGTCCGACAACGGTTTTGTCAGCCGGAATAAGCTTTGGCATAAAATATCTGATATATTTTATCATCAAGCCTAATTTGCAAAGGCTTAAAAACAACAAGAAAAAGAAAAACAAAAACAACCGCGCCGCCGCAAAAACGGCTTAAAATCGGCGCAGAAACGGAGCAGAAAATGAGTAATCCACATCCTATTCAGAGTGTCCTTGAAACAGCATTGGCAAAAATCCGTGACGTAATTGATTCTGAGACCATCATCGGCGACCCTATAACTCTCGCTGAAGGCGCAGTTGTAATTCCCGTTTCAAAGGTTTCCTTCGGGTTTGCTTCGGGCGGCAGCGACCTGCCTACAAAGACCACGAAAGAGCTTTTCGGCGGCGGTGCAGGTGCAGGCGTTTCTATTAAGCCTGTCGCATTCATCACCTTCTGCAACGGTGAAATTAAGCTTATGCGAATTGACGAAAACGAACCTGCTGCATCGGCTCTGCTCGGAAAACTGCCCGAAACAATCGAAAAACTGCAGGCCACTTTGGGCAAAAAGAAAAAAGGCGCGGAAGAGACCTCTGCCGAATAACATCAATAGCATTTTTTCAATGCTCTCCCCATAAGATTTAATGCAGTGATTTTATTTTAAGGGGTTTGCATTATGAAAAATTTTTCAGTCTTGTTATGTATTCTGCTATTTGCGCTGTTTGTCTTTTCGGATTTGCCGACATCGGCAACAAACACGCCTTCAATTGATGTTTCGGCAAAAAGCGCAATATTGATAGAAGCGCAGACCGGCCGTGTTATCTGGGAAAAGTTGTCCGACACAAAGCTGCCGATGGCGAGCACAACAAAAATTATGACAACTCTTCTGACGCTTGAAAGCGGTAACCTTGAGGAAGAGTTTGTTGTTGATTCTGACGCTATTACGGTTGAAGGCTCGTCAATGGGTCTTTGCTACGGCGATGTTGTGACCAAGTATGCACTCTGCTGCGGTATGCTTCTGCCCAGCGGAAACGATGCGGCAAATGCAGCTGCGGTAAAAATCGCAGGAGATATGGAGAGCTTTGCCGATATGATGAACGCAAGAGCAGCCCGAATCGGCATGGAGAACACTTCATTTGTAACGCCTTCGGGTCTTCACAACGAAAACCACTATTCCACGGCATATGATATGGCGCTTCTTGCAAGAGAGGCGATGCGCAACTCCGATTTCAGAGAAATCTGCTCGAAAAAGAGTATGTCGCTTAATTACGGAAATCCGCCGTATGCACGCACACTTTACAACACAAACAAGCTGCTTGAAAAATATGAATACTGCATTGGTATGAAAACAGGCTTTACGGACGAAGCGGGCAGATGCCTTGTATCAGCGGCGGAAAAGGACGGAGTCGAACTTATCTGCGTAACCCTTAATGCTCCGGATGACTGGAACGACCACATCAGGCTGTATGAATACGGCTTTTCTCAACTGTCGTCAGTCGAAATACCCGAAAGCGCTGTATTTATCGATGTTGTCGGTGGCACGCAGGATGTGTGCCCTGTGCACCTTTCGCAAAAGCTAAGCGTCGGCGCTCTCAGAGGCGATGTCAGCGACATTGTATGTACCGTCAGAACGGCGCCGTTTGTCTATGCGCCGGTAAATGTCAACGATATACTGGGATATGCCGAATACAGCTATGACGGAAAAGTAATCGCAACTATTCCGCTTGTAGCATCTCAAGGCATATCATTAAAATAAAGCAATTTAAGGAAAATACAAAATGGAAAAAATCAGAGTTCAAAAAATTATGTCCGATGCGGGATTTTGCGGAAGACGAAAAGCCGAAGCACTTATCTCACAAGGCAGAGTCACTGTCAACGGAAGAAAAATCAAGCTCGGTGACAAAGCCTTTTACGGCAAGGATTTGATTGCCGTTGACGGTGAAAAACTGGATATTCCCAGAAAAAAAGATTATGTATATATCATGCTCAACAAACCCAGAGGCTATGTCACGACTTTGAGCGACGAGCTTGACAGAAAATGCGTGACAGACCTTCTCGAAGGGCTGAATACAAGAGTATATCCCATCGGAAGGCTTGACAAGAATTCCGAAGGTCTTTTGCTTTTTACAAACGACGGAAATTTTGCAAACGCTGTTATGCATCCTTCTCGTGAGATATCAAAAACATACCGCGTTACGGTCAGACCCGACATTACCGAGGAGCAGGTGCTTGAACTTTCAACGGGTGTTGTCATTGACGGCAGAAAAACACTTCCTGCAAATGTTACGGTAGTGACCAAGGAGGAAAACCGCGTCGTATTGCTTATGACCATTAAAGAGGGCAGAAACCGCCAGATAAGAAAAATGTGCGAAGCTTTAGGACTTGAAGTTGCAAGGCTCCGCAGAGTCAGTGAAGGACCCTTGAAGCTTGGTATGCTCAAGCCGGGTCAATGGCGCGAGCTTACGCCCGACGAACTGAGAGCAATGCGAACCGCTATCGGAAAGGTTTAAAAATATGCTTGAGATGAAAAACTGCAGCGATATCTTGAAATACCAGTCCGCTATCCCTTGTGAATGCGTAGCGCCGCTTATCCTTGAATCGGTTGATAATGACACGGTTTCCGGATATATTATCTTTGAATGCTTCGGAAACGAGTCTGTAATATACGCAGTTGATTTCAATGGCGACATTGCCCTTTGCGACGGACTTGTCCGTGCGGCAATGTTCAAGGCGTATTTAAGCGGAATCAAAAACGCCAAGTTTTCGCTATGCGACAGCAAAGCTGCTGATGCCTGCCGAAAACTCGGATTTATCAAGAATGACCAAAGCACAATAGATATAGACGCAGTTTTAAACGGCTGCAAGGGCTGCAAAGGAAGTTAATTTACGGAGAGAAACAGAAAATGCCTATCAGAATTCCTCATAGTCTTCCTGCTTACCACACTTTGAAGCAGGAAAAAATATTTGTTATTTCATCGGCCGTTGCCGAACATCAGGACATAAGACCGCTGGAGATTGTTATTCTCAACCTTATGCCAAAAAAAATTGAAACCGAAACCCAGCTTTTAAGGCTTTTGAGCAACACGCCGCTTCAGGTAAACGTCGAACTGCTTCACATGGCGTCGCACACTTCAAAAAACACCCCTATTACGCACTTAAGCGCATTTTACACAAGCTTCGACAAAATCAAGAATAAGAAGTACGACGGTATGATTATCACAGGTGCTCCGATAGAGAAAATCGATTTTGAAACGGTCGATTACTGGGACGAGCTGTGCCAAATTATGGAGTGGTCAAAAACCCACGTTTACTCAACGGTTCACATCTGCTGGGGAGCACAGGCCGCGCTTTATTATCACTATGGTGTACCGAAATATCCGCTGGAAAAGAAAATGTTCGGCATTTTTGAGCATTATGTTGAATGCGACGGCGACCCGCTGCTTCGCGGATTCGACGAAGTATTCATGGTTCCTCACTCACGTCACACAGAAATCAGGGCGCAGGACATAAGAAAAGTAAAGGATTTAAGAATTCTGACCATATCAAAGGATTCGGGCGTGCACATTGTAAGCAACAAGAATTCAAGACAGTATTTCATCACAGGGCATTCCGAATATGACAGGTTTACCCTTGCAAACGAATATTTCAGGGATAAAGATAAAGGACTTCCGATAGAAGTCCCCAAAAATTATTTTCCCGATGATGACATCACAAAGCTACCTGTTTTCTCATGGCGCTGCCACGCAAATCTGATGTTCTCAAACTGGCTCAATTACTGCGTATATCAGAAAACCCCGTATGATTTGAACGAGATTCACTGAAAAACCTTTTGCATAAATCGCTCGGTAGAAATCATTCCCGAACGGTTGTATCTCCCGAGAGAATACAGATCATCACTGTTTCCGATTCTTATTGTGTTGCATTTTTCTTCGCAGCCAAGAGTCACAAGAAAGCCCAGCTCTTTCATCACAGGTATGCTCTCGGCACTGACTGCGCCGTAAGGATAAGCAAAGCAAATTGGCAACAGCCCCGTGTTTTCATATATTCGGTTCTGAAGCTTTGACACATCGGCATAAAGCATCTGCGAATACTGCGACTCGGTTTCATAATACATCTTTTTTGCACCGAGCCTTTCACCGTTTTTATGCAAAGAATATGTATGGTTTCCTATTTCAATCTTTTGCGAATCAATCAGATTGTTAATATCACCCCACGTAAGGTATGAATATGCCGAAACGTGGGGGTCTTTTTTTGCGTTTATATCCGTATACTCCCCCACCACCGAAACAACCGCGCTGTAATCATATTTCTCCAGCAAGGGCAATGCGTCGGAGAGATTATTGTAGCATCCGTCATCAAAAGTGAGCATAACCAATTTCGGCGCAAGCTCCTTCTGCCCTCTGACATAACTGACCAGCTCGGAAGGCAGAACCGACTCGTAACCGTTTTCTCTGAGCCATTGCAAATCCTGTTCAAACGCTTGTGTCGAAACAATATACTCGCCTACTGACGCTTCATTACTGACACTATGATACATAATTATATTAAGCGATATATTGCCGCTGTCAGCGCCGCTTGTATCAAAACAGCCGCTTGTATTGACAAACAGCGCCAGAATTGCCACAACAACTGCATCTATTATGAGAAGATGAAAAAAGTGCTTTACATTACAACAGCGGTACATATAATCAATCCCTTCGTGACTAATTATATGACCGCTGTGCTTGGCCGTATTCTGTTTTATTTATAATAATATTCCTGTACCAACTCAACCTTTTTTTCTATAAGCTGCGATATAAAATCACTTTCGGTTTCAATCGGATTTTCAAAGCTGCAGCCACAGAGAATTTCATCGGTTTTGTGTGCATCGGAGCCCGCCGTCATCGGAAGGTTATGCGCCATTGCAAATTCAAGAGCCTTTTCGTTGGTTCTCTCCGGAGTGTTTTTTCCGTTGAAAACTTCAACAGCGTCAACACACTTTGGGAATACCCTCATTTCCTTCACATACCATGCCTCACGGAATGGGTGAGCGTGAATTACAAATGCGCCGGCGCTTCTGAACAAATTAAGTGCTTCTTCAATATCAAGCCACATAATTTCGTTGTGTTCCTTAAGCCATTGCTTTGATATATTGTAGATTAAAAATTCATTTCCCTGATTGTTGAACTCAAGCCCGAAAAACACCTTCACGCCGATTTCGTCGCCCCGTGCTTTGGCGTTTTCATATCCCTTGCAGAACATATCAATCTGCTCGCACCATTCAAGGCTGCGGTCAATTGCCGTATTTCCGTTGAAAAAATGGTCTGTAACAAAAACCGCATCATAGCCTCTTTCTTTCAGAGCGTCAATCATATCACTTGCACAAACCTCGGAGCAAAGGCTTGCTTCGCTTGTATGCAGATGCGTTTCAACCTTATATCGTTTCATAATAAATGCTTTCCTCCGAAGGGCTCAAAGACCAAGCTCTTCAAATATTTCTTCAAATCTTTCGTTATATATCTTTTCCGAAAACATCTCTTCAAACGCACGCCTTGTTGAATAGCGCATTGTAAGAAGCTTTTTTTCGTCGCACGCCATAATCTTCCTTGCCGCTTTTTCATAATCGGAATTTATGTTGAAGCCCGCACCGTATTTATCGATAATCCACGCAGTATCGGACGAGAGGTTGTTGATTATCGGCAATCCCGCTTCAAAATAATCGACCGATTTCATCGTCAGACCTATGCATACACTGTCTTTAAGAATATTCAGCGCAAAAGCGCATTTATCCATAATTTCGTGCTTTTTCGCCTCATCATAGACAATTCCGTAATACTCAATACGAATACTTTCACTTTCTGCAAGGTCAGTAAGCCTCTGAGTGTTCTCACCGCCGCCTATAATATGCAGAATAAGCGGACGGTATTTAGCCATTTCGGTCAGAAGAGCTATAATCGCGTCAATATCGATGATATTGTTTATCGACCCCAGATAGCATATATTCAGAGGTGATGTATCAATATGAGTTACTGCACGTCTGCCGTAATCAGTCTTGCAAAGGTGCAGAATTTTTGACTTTTTGTCCGAAAGCTGTGCTTCTAAAACCCTTCTGTAAAGACCGCATTCCGTGATGATATAATCCGCATATTCAAGCGATGCGTCACGGACATTGCGCCACAGATAAAAGCCTGCACGCAGTGCAATGTTGTTTTTCAGCGAAGGAAAGGTCTCGGGCCACAAATCGAACAGATCCATTAAAACGATTGTGTCCCTATGCTTTTTTTTATACTTTGCAACAACCTTTGACTGAGAATTCGGTGGGACAAGTGTATAAATCAAATCAGGCTTGATTTCTTCAAGCACACGATAGCATTCCTTTGCCGAATCATGATGTGAATAAAGCCTTTTAACGGAAATGTTTTTATAATAGGGCTTGCCCCTTACCTGAACGACGTTGTCACGCTCAATTTTATACTTTGCTTTCTCGTAATGGTCAAAGTCAGATGCGATGTAAGTGACCTCGTATCCCTTGCCGGCAAGAAATTTCTCGGCAAATAACACCCTATTATCATAATGATTAAATATGCTGATGCATACTGCCTTTTTCATAAAAATCTCCTGCCGAAACTCTTTTTTAAGATATTTCAGCCGCGCTCACATATCCTTATACTTTCTTCAAACCCGACTATATTATAATCCCCAAAGTCGGTTTGCGACATTGATTTTTCATAGCAAAGCGTGCCGAAAAGCTTTTCAAATGTCGCAGCGTATTTTGCCAGCAAACAGATTAAAGGATTGAAAATTTTGGTATCTCTGAATTTTTTATCGCTCTCTAAGCAAATCCGCTGCGCCATTTTGCTTGTGCAGACAAATTCTGCATTCTGAGGAAAATACGTTCCGCCTTTTTGACTTTCGCACAAAAGACGCAGAAATTCAGACAAATTTTCCTCATAAATCATACTGCGCTTATTTTCAATCTGCGGAAAAAAAGGCAATTTTTTCACAAGTGCGGAAAGCCTTGCGTAATTGCCGCTGCATCCATTGCCGTATACCATCGGCGGACGGACGATTGCAACAGAAAAACCGTCACATCCCTGTGCGCTTACACGTTTTTCGCCTGATAATTTTGACTTGCCGTAAAGCGAATCGGGATTTTCGGGAGTGTCACTTGTTATTATGCCGCTTGAAGTACCGTAAACACTCATCGTGCTCATAAATACAAGCTGCTTTGCGCCGCCAATTTTGGCTTTTTCACAAATTGCCGAGGCAAGCTCAGAGTTTACGGAATAATAAAGCTCGCTGTCCGCCTTTTTTTCCTTACGATGCACGATTCCGCTGAATATTACAACGGAATCGTACACGGAATAATCGGTTTTCTGCCAGCCTTCATCCCTTGCAGAGATCATATCGAAATGATAACTGCCGCACTGCGTCAGACGCCTTGCAAAGCACTTTGCAAGATAGCTGTTTTTGCCGATGATAAGTATATTTTTCATAAATTAAAGTGAAAAGTATTTTACGCCGTTTTCAAAGATAAACTGGTTCTTTCTGCCACCGATGTTCTTTGCAACATAGGAACCGATACGTTCTGAGTGACCCATTTTGCCGAACACTCTTCCATCGGGCGAGGTAATGCCCTCGATAGCGTCGATTGATGCATTCGGGTTGAATCTGATATCCATTGTGGGATTTTCGGCAATGTCAACGTACTGGGTTGCAATCTGTCCGTTGGCAGCCATTTTTTCAAGCAGATCATCGCTTGCGACGAACCTTCCCTCACCGTGCGAAATTGCAATTGAGTGGATATCGCCTTGCTGACAGCCATAGAGCCAGGGTGACTTGTTGGAAGAAATTCTGGTAGAAACCATTTTGCTCTGATGTCTGCCGATGCTGTTAAAGGTCAGAGTGGGCGCGCTGTCTTCCATATCACGGATTTCACCGAAGGGTACAAGACCAAGCTTGATAAGCGCCTGGAAGCCGTTGCAGATACCGAGCATAAGACCGTCGCGGTTATTGAGAAGGTCTGTCACAGCGTCCTTTATAGCTGCATTTCTGAAAAATGCTGTGATGAACTTTCCGCTTCCGTCGGGCTCGTCACCGCCTGAGAATCCGCCGGGGAGCATAATAATCTGCGAGCTTCTGATGGATTTTTCCATAGCTTGAATTGATTCTTCAATTGCGCTTGCAGAAAGGTTTCTGATTACAAAAACTTCAGTTTCGGCTCCTGCTCTTTCAAAAGCACGCTGAGTATCGTATTCGCAGTTTGTTCCGGGGAATACGGGAATAAGAACCTTGGGTTTTGCAACCTTGATTTTGGGCGCAATGCGCTGTTTATTTACATAGTTATATGTGATAACCTCTGTGTTTTCTGTTTCGATATTGCAGGGGAATACAGGCTCAAGCTTGTCCTCCCATGCTTTCTGAAGCTTTTCAAGCGAGAATTTATAATCAAGGCCCTTGATTTCATATTCAAAGGTCGTTTCGCCGATTACATCTTCACCGGGCTTTGCCATATCATCAAGCTCAACGATAAATCCGCCGTAGCAGGGGTTGAACAATGTTCTTGCAGAAACCTTCTTTGTGAATCTGAATCCGATGTGATTACCGAAGGACATTTTTGCAATACCTTCAGCAACACCGCCTGCTGCAATTGACCATGCAGCACGAACTCTGCCATCGTCAATCATTTTTTCAAGCTTTTCAAAATTCTTTCTTACGCTTTCAAAGTTCGGCAAGCCGTTTTCATCATAGGTAGGAAGCATAAGAATTACAATGCTGCCCTCTCTCTTGAATTCGGGCGAAACAACCTTTGAAGCGTCGGTTGTGGCAACCGCAAACGAAACAAGTGTAGGCGGAACGTCAATGGATTCGAATGTTCCCGACATTGAGTCCTTACCGCCGATTGAAGCGCATTTGAGTTCAAGCTGTGCTTTGAATGCGCCAAGAAGTGCAGCAAAAGGTTTGCCCCAACGCGAAGGATTGTTCTGTGTTCTTTCAAAATATTCCTGGAAGGTAAGGTAGCAGTCTTCATAGCGTCCGCCTGCTGCAACAACCTTAGCAATTGATTCGATAACAGCGGTCATTGCACCGTGATAAGGGCTCTTGTCGCTTACATAGGGGTTAAAGCCCCAGCCCATAAGCGAGCAGGTTGTGGTTTCGCCGGAAAGTACGGGGATTTTGCACGCCATAGCCTGATTGGGTGTAAGCTGATAGATACCGCCGTAGGGCATCAATACTGTAGAAGCGCCGATTGTTGAGTCAAATCTTTCAACAAGGCCCTTCTGAGAGCATACATTAAGGCTTGAAAGCATTGCTGTCCAACCCTCTTCATTATCAGCATAGCTTCCGTTTACATAAAGTGCAGGCTCGGAAACGGAAATATCTGTAAATTTGGGCGCACCGTTTGAATTAAGAAACTCTCTTGAAAGGTTTACGATTGTATTGCCGTTCCACTTCATCTTAAGGCGGGGTTCTTTCGTTACAATAGCAACAGGTGTTGCCTCAAGGTTTTCTTCATCGGCATATTCAATAAATTTTATAACATCGTCTGCGGCAACAACAACAGCCATTCTTTCCTGTGATTCGCTGATTGCCAGTTCTGTGCCGTCAAGACCGTCATATTTCTTTGTTACGGAATCAAGGTCAATTACAAGACCGTCTGCAAGCTCGCCTATAGCAACGGAAACACCACCTGCGCCAAAGTCGTTGCAGCGCTTGATAAGTGCGGTAACCGCAGGATTTCTGAACAATCTCTGCAGCTTTCTTTCTTCGGGGGGATTACCCTTCTGAACCTCGGCACCGCAGCTTTCGAGCGATTCGAGTGTGTGTGATTTTGAAGAACCTGTTGCACCGCCGCAGCCATCACGACCGGTTTTGCCGCCGAGAAGAATTACAACATCGCCGGCAGCAGGTACTTCTCTGCGGATATTTTCTGCGGGAGCAGCACCTAAAACAGCGCCGATTTCCATACGCTTTGCAACATATCCGGGATGATAGATTTCGCTTACATGACCTGTTGCAAGACCAATCTGGTTGCCGTATGAGCTATATCCGTTAGCAGCACCAACAGTAATTTTTCTCTGAGCAAGCTTGCCCTTGATTGTATCGCCAACGGGCACAAGCGGATTTGCCGCACCTGTTACACGCATTGCCTGATATACATAGGAACGTCCCGAAAGCGGATCGCGGATTGCACCGCCAAGGCAGGTAGCCGCACCGCCGAAGGGCTCGATTTCTGTGGGGTGGTTGTGAGTTTCGTTTTTAAACATCAGAATCCAGTCGCAAAGCTCGCCGTCGATATTTGCCTTGATTTTGATTGAGCAGGCGTTGATTTCCTCGCTCTCGTCAAGCTCGGGCAAAAGTCCGTCGGCTTTAAGCTTCTTTGCGGCAATTGTTGCAAGGTCCATCAATGTCATGGGCTTGTTTTCTCTGCCTAAAGCTTCTCTCACATCAAGATATTCATTATATGTATCCTGAATATAGGGCGCACTGATATTGACCTCGTTGATATTTGTCAAAAAGGTCGTGTGGCGGCAATGGTCGGACCAGTATGTGTCGATCATTCTGATTTCGGTGATTGTCGGATCACGCTGTTCAACGTTCTTGAAATACTTGCTGCAGAACTTGATATCGTCAAGATCCATTGCAAGTCCGTAATGGCGGATGAAATCTTCAAGCTCGCCCTCGGTCAGCGAAATAAAGCCATCGAGAGTTTCAACAGTTGTCGGAATTTCGTATTCAACCTCAAGAGATTCCAATTCCTCAAGGCAAGCTTCGCGGCTTTCAACAGGGTTTATGAGATAGCTCTTAAGTCTTGCAAATTCATCATCAGTCAAATCGCCCTCGATGATATAAACTCTTGCGTTGCGCACTCTGCATCTTTCTGCCTGTGTCAGAAGCGATATACACTGCTCACAGCTGTCGGCACGCTGGTCAAACTGGCCGGGAAGATATTCAATGGCAAAAATTCTGCCGTTTTCAAACATCATCGGTAATTTGTGATAAACATAGTCAACCATCGGCTCGGAAAAGACATTGTTCACAGCCCTCTCAAAATTTTCTTTTGAGATTTTATCGACATCATAACGGTTGAGCAATCTGATGCTCTTTAACCCTTCAAGCTGCAATGCCGATTTTACATCAGCGCAGACAGCCTTCGCTTCAACCGCAAACTGCGGCTTCTTTTCTACATAAATACGAAATACAGACATAATCCTATCCTGCCCTTTCAGCATTTTTTAATTGATTTTTTCGGCACTTATCTCTCCGATAAGGCACGAATTATCATACTCTTTTATTTTAACATAAAAACATTCATTTTGCAAACTTTTTTCGCCATTTTTTGCTTTGATTTTCACTTTGCAGTAATTCTCGGCGTGACCTTGATGAAATTCTGTGCAGTTTTCACGCTCAAACAGCACTTCAAACGTTTTACCCACCTGCTGAGCAAGATATTTTCTGCGCATTTTTTCGGCGTATTCTTCTGCAATTTTTGCTCTGTTTGTTTTGATATAATCAGGAATCTGAGACATTTTTGCAGCTTTTGTACCTTCTCTCGGTGAATACGGAAAAACGTGAACATCGGCAAAGCCGATTCTTTCAATCATATCAAGCGTTTTCTGAAAGTCCTCGGCGGTTTCACCGGGAAAGCCAACTATCACATCGGTTGTGATTGCGCAGCTTTCAAAAAGCTCATACATTTTATCGCAAAGTGCAACATATTGTGAGGATGTATATTTTCGGTTCATCGCTTTTAAGATATTATCGCTTCCGCTTTGAAGCGAAAGGTGAAAATGCGGGCAAAGCTTTTTTATTGCACCAAGCGACTCTATGGTATCAAGCCCTAACTTTTCCGTTTCGAGCGAGCTCAAACGTACTCTTGCAATTCCGTCGGTCTCGGCACAAATCGCAACGGCATCGCAGAGATTCTTGTCGATATCACTTCCGTATGCCGAAAGATTGATGCCTGTCAGAACTATTTCCTTATAGCCTGCCGCAGAAAGCTTCATTGCTTCTTTTTTTATATCCTCAAGCGACTTTGATCGCACCCTACCCCGTGCATAGGGAATTATGCAATAAGAACAGAAATTATCGCATCCATCTTCAATTTTTATATTGGCACGGGTTTTTTCGCCAAAGCTGCGGCAGCACATAGGCTCGAAATTTCGCTGTGTATCATACAGATTTATTGAAACAAGCTTTTTGTGCGTATGCATATATTCGCAGAAAAGCTCAAAAACCCTGCAGCGATCCTTTGTACCCGTTATAATATCGGCATCAAGGTCATCAAGAGAAATTCCGGTTTCAGCCCTTGCCTGCGGTATACAGCCTGTAAGAATTATCACGCTCTTAGGACTTATGCGGCGCAGTTTTGATATATGCTGACGTACCTTCTTGTCTCCATAACCCGTCACGGTGCACGAATTTATTATGTGAACATCGGCATCTTCGCTTTTTTGTGTTCTTTCCATGCCGTTTGCTTCAAACTGCTCAGCCATATATTCGCTTTCATAGCTGTTTACTTTGCAACCGAAGGTATGTATTGCAAATCTCATAAAAGAAAATTTCACCCTTCCGACAATTTACGAAAAAAATTACATTTATCAATGTAATTATACCACCATTTTAGCAATAATACAATTAAAAGCTTAAAATGCTCTTAAATGCAAAATTCCGTTCGTCGATTTGAACAACCAAAATATCAAAGCAACGTTTGGGTTTCGGTTTTTTTAACAAAAATATTTCTTTTGCTTGACAGCACCTTATAATAATGATATATTATATTTAGCACTCAAATACAAGGAGTGCTAACAGTCTTAAAAGTATATTGCTAACGCAGAAAAGCACGGCATAAGGCGGTGAGATTTTGGACATTGACAACAGAAAACTGAAAATTCTTGCGGCGGTGGTTGATGAATATATCCGCACGGGAGAGCCTGTGGGTTCAAAGGCGATTGCTTCAATGCCCGGAATCAAGGTTTCATCCGCAACTATCAGAAATGATATGGCAATGCTTGACCAATTGGGACTTCTTGAACAGCCGCACACCTCGGCAGGAAGAATCCCCACATTTAATGGTTATAAGCTTTATATCGACAAGCTGATGACGCCTGAGCATTTAAGCGATGACGACAGAATTATGCTTGACAATATGCTTGGTGATGATACATTATCTGAAGATGAGCTTATGCAGAATGCCGCTACTGCGCTGGCTGAACTTACGCAATGCGCTGCGGTTGCCGCAAACACGGCGGCCTCGTTCTCGGTTATATCAAAGGTTGAAGTAATTCCCACGGGAAAAAGGCTTTATGTCGTTCTGCTGATAACTTCAAACGGAAACATAAAGAACAAGGCGTGCCGATTGCAGTTTGATCTGACCAATGAGCAGCTTGAATTCTTCACAAGCTATATGCAGGAGAATCTGCAGGGCGTTGCAATTGAAAGTCTTTCAGAAGAAAAATACTCCGAACTTGTAACAGCGCTCGGTGCATATATGATTTCACTTTCACCGCTTCTTCAAAGTGTTTTTGAGCTTTCTGCCGATTTGAAAAAGCAGGATGTGGTTATCAGCGGTGAGAGAAATCTTGTTTCAAGATCTGACCTTGACAAAAACGATATCGTCAGGTTCTTTGAGAAAAAGAATGACTTAAGTCATCTGCTTGATTCAAGCTTCAGCGGAATCAAGGTTATGTTCGGCAAGGAAAACGGTGAATTCATCATCGGAAATTCCAGCATGGTTATGGCCAACATAAAAAAAGGAAACCGTGAAGCAGGCTCGCTCGGCGTTATCGGCCCGATGCGAATTGACTATGCGAAAATAATACCGTATGTTGAATATCTGACACAGCGAATCAGCAATATGATATCCGACGGCGAAGATGATACAGAAAGAATATGTGAACAGAACGGAAAGGACATTGAGAATGGCTAAAGACAACAAAGAAATCGACGAGATTCTGGAGAATGCCGAAGAAACAGCCGAAGCTGTTGATGAAATTTCTTCGCAAGACGAGGCTTTGACAGCTCTTGAAAAGGAAAACGAAGAGCTTAAAGCCAAGGCGAGCGAGGCAAACGACAAGTATTTAAGAATTCTTGCAGAATTTGACAACGCAAGAAAGCGTGCCGAAAAGGAAAGACTTGATGCCTTTTCAAATGCACAGATTAAATGCGTCGGCGAATTTTTGCCCGTCATCGACGCTCTTGACAGAGCGATGGAAGCTGACTGCACCGATGAAAGCTATAAAAACGGCGTTGAGAAGATTTACAGCCAGCTTAAAGGCATTCTTGAAAAGATGAATGTAAAGGAAATTGACGCTTTAGGCAAGGAATTTGACCCGAATCTTCACAACGCTATAAAGCAGCAGGAAACCGATGAATACGAAGAAGGCGTTATCTGCGAGGTTTATCAGAAGGGCTATATGCTCGGCGATAAGGTTCTTCGCTATTCAATGGTAGTAGTAGCCTGCTAAAAACAAATGCGCGCACAACTCAAATTCAAAATAAATTAAACTAACAAACAAAAAGAAAGGTGATTTAATTATGTCAAAAATCATTGGTATCGACTTGGGAACAACAAACTCATGCGTAGCTGTTATGGAAGGCGGCAGCGCAACTGTTATCGCAAACTCTGAAGGTGCAAGAACAACCCCTTCGGTTGTGGCATTTTCAAAAACAGGCGAAAGACTTGTAGGTCAGGTGGCAAAGCGTCAGGCTATTACAAACCCCGACAAGACTGTATCTTCTATCAAGCGCCACATGGGCAGCGACTATAAGGTAAATATCGACGGCAAGAATTACACTCCTCAGGAGATTTCCGCTATGGTTCTTCAGAAGCTCAAGGCTGATGCAGAAGCATACCTGGGCGAAACAGTTTCCGAAGCCGTAATCACAGTTCCTGCATATTTTACAGACGCTCAGCGTCAGGCAACTAAGGATGCGGGCCAGATTGCAGGTCTTAACGTAAAGAGAATTATCAACGAGCCTACAGCAGCTGCTCTTTCTTATGGTATTGATAAGGAAGACGAGCAGACGGTTATGGTTTATGACCTTGGCGGCGGTACATTCGACGTTTCTATCATTCAGATAGGCGGCGGCATTACAGAGGTTCTTGCAACAGCAGGTAACAACCACCTCGGCGGTGATGACTTTGACCAGAGAATTATCGACTGGATGGTTAATGAATTCAAGAATTCCGACGGTGTTGACCTCAAAGCCGACAAAATGGCTATGCAGAGACTCAAGGAAGCTGCAGAAAAGGCTAAAATCGAGCTTTCTTCCACAACAACAACAAACATCAACATTCCCTTTATTACAGCAACAGCAGAAGGACCCAAGCACCTTGATCTTACACTTACACAGGCTAAGTTCAACGAGCTTACAGCAGACCTCGTTGCAGCTACAATGGGTCCTGTAAATCAGGCTCTTAAAGACAGCGAGCTTACAGCTTCACAGCTGAGCAAGGTTCTTATGGTTGGTGGTTCTTCCAGAATTCCCGCTGTTGTAGAGGCTGTTAAAAAGGCTATCGGAAAAGAACCCTTCAAGGGCATCAACCCCGATGAATGCGTAGCTCTCGGCGCTGCTTATCAGGCAGGCGTTCTCGGCGGCGATGTTAAGGACGGTCTTTTGCTTCTTGATGTAACTCCCCTTTCTCTCGGCGTTGAAACATTGGGTGGCGTTTGCACTAAGATTATTGAAAGAAACACAACAATCCCCACAAAGAAATCAATGGTGTTCTCAACTGCTGCTGACAATCAGCCCGCTGTTGACATTGTAGTTCTTCAGGGCGAGCGTGAATTTGCAAAGGACAACAAGAAGCTCGGCGACTTCAGACTCGACGGCATTGCTCCTGCTCCCAGAGGAATCCCCCAGATTGAAGTAACATTTGATATTGACGCAAACGGTATTGTT
The DNA here is from genome assembly GCA_017435565.1 of Oscillospiraceae bacterium. Lineage (GTDB taxonomy): Bacteria > Bacillota > Clostridia > Oscillospirales > Ruminococcaceae > RGIG3077. The sequence goes on from JAFSEU010000022.1 coordinate 42,373, forward strand.
CACGTTTCCGCAAAGGATCTCGGCACCGGCAAGGAACAGAACATCACAATCACTTCTTCCACAAATATGTCTAAGGACGACATTGACAAGGCTGTAAGAGAAGCCGAGCAGTTTGCCGCTGAAGATAAGAAGAAGAAGGATCAGATTGACATTAAGAACAACGCTGAAAACCTTGCATTCCAGTGTGAAAAGGCTTTGAGCGAATTGGGAGATAAGCTGCCCGAAAGCGAAACTGCACCTATCAAGGCAAAGGCCAACGAGCTTAAAGAGCTTGCAAAAACCGAAGATTATGATGCTATAAAGGCAAAGACCGAAGAGCTTGAAAAGAGCTTCCACGAGCTTTCTCAGAAGCTTTATTCACAGGCGCAAGGCTCTGCAGGTGTAAACCCTGCTGATATGGGCGGTTTCAACCCTAATGATATGGGCGGCGTTGCGGATGACGGCGTTGTTGACGCAACCTTTACCGAAGAATAAAAACTGATATTTATACTCAAGGGGACAACGCTGCGAGCGTTGTCCCCATATGATGTATTTTCGGAGGAATTATTTTGGCTGACAAAAGAGATTATTATGAAGTTCTTGGGCTGAGCAAATCAGCCTCTGACGCTGACATAAAAAAAGCATATAGAAATCTTGCAAAAAAATATCACCCCGACTTGCATCCCGACGACGCAACCGCAACAGAAAAAATGCAGGAAGTAAACGAGGCCTACGAGGTGCTTTCAGATCCCGACAAAAAAGCCCGCTATGACCAATTCGGTCACGCAGGCGTTGACCCGTCATACGGCGGCGGCGCAGGTGGTTCCGGCTTTGGCGGCTTCGGTGATGTCAGCGACATTTTCGACAGTATTTTCGGCGGTTTCGGCGGATTCGGCGGTTCAAGAGCATCATCGGCTAATGCGCCGAGAAAGGGTCAGGATATCCGCACGTCAGTGACCATCAGCTTTATGGAAGCGTGCATGGGCAAGAAATGCGATTTGAGAATAAACAGACTTGAACGCTGCAGTGACTGCTCGGGAACAGGCGCAGCTCCCGGAACAACTCAGGAAACCTGCCCCGAATGTCAGGGAAGCGGTATGGTAAAGACTGCCACACGCACACCCTTCGGCGTTATTTCACAGACAAAGCCGTGTACAAGGTGCCAGGGAAAGGGTAAGGTCGTAAAGAATCCCTGTCCGAAATGCTCGGGACAGGGCAGAGTCAGAGTTTCAAAAAATATTTCTGTTGATGTTCCCGCAGGTATCGACAACGGTCAGGTTATTGCTGTCAGAAACGGCGGTGACTGTGGCACAAACGGCGGCCCCAACGGTGATATCAATATCACAGTAAACGTTAAAAACGACCGCTATTTCACCCGCGACGGCTACAATGTGCATTGTGAAGTGCCGATTACTTACGCGCAGGCTGTTCTTGGCGACGAGATTTCCGTACCCACAATTACAGGAAGCGTCAAATGCGTTATAAACGAAGGTACGCAGAACGGCACTGTAATGAGATTGAAGGGCAAGGGCATAAAACGCCTTAACCGTGCCGATTACGGAGACCAGCTCATCACAATCATCGTTGAAGTTCCAAAAAATCTCAGCAAAAAGCAGCGTGACCTGCTCAAGGAATTCGACGATTCGCTTAATGACAAGAATTATGTCAAGAGGCAGAGCTTCTTTGACAAGCTCAAGAGCATGCTCGGTTGACTCAAACCTTTATTTTCGGGCAGATGATAAAAAATAACGCAGGGGCATTTTGCTGACCCTGCGTTTTGTGTTGTAATAGCTTTTTACTGTGCATCCTCAATGTATTTTACGATATCGGAAATCGTCTTGATGCCTTCAACTGCTTCATCGGGAATTTCAATGTCGAATTCCTCCTGAACGGAAAGGATAAGGTCGATAGCGTCAATCGAATCAGCGCCCAAATCCTCAACAATGTCAGAATCCATAGCGATAGAATCCTCGTCAACCCCAAGCTGATCGGCAATAATTTCTTTTACCTTGTCAAAAATCATTGATAATACCTCCGTCATCATATTGTTTCTTCTTTATTTTATATATAGTATAATCCTACAAAGCCGAAAGGTCAATATTTTTTTTCAAAAAAATCATAGTGATTTTTGCCGAATTTTGCATCGATATTCATCATGGTTTTGTATGCGTTAATCTTTACAGAAAAATAATGCACCCGATTCTTCGTTTTTTTATAAATTTTCATTGTTTTTTTGAAATGTGTATGGTATTATATATTTTATATATTGCAAAAAAAATACTTTTGGAAAGGAAGATTTTATGAATATAAAAAAAATAACGGCTGTTATCTGCGCAATTTGCGTTGCGGCTAACCTTTGCGCCTGCAACAACAAAAGCGAAGAATCGAGCTCTTCGGCAGCGGAAAACCCCGACTTGTCCTATCTTGACGGTCTGAAAGAGAATATGCGGACCGAATTCAACACATCACTGGATTTGTCGGAAGTTGAATTCACTACTTCAAACCTTGATTTGCCCGAACAGTTTTTTGAAGCTGAGGTTGATGCGGAATACACCGGAAATGTAAAGCTCTCGACCCCACTTATTCCGGGCTTTACGGGCGATGCTTATCTCGAAGGTCTTAACACACAGGGCGATGAAATCATCTTCACAGTAAATATTGAAGAAAGCGGAACATATGATTTGTGCTTCAACACGGGAAGATATTCGACGGGAAACAGCGAAAACTATGTAAATGTTGACGGAATATCGGCAGGAACAATTATTACCGTTGCGGGCGAGCAATTCTACGAATCAACGCTGACTCAGGTATATCTCGAAGCAGGCGAACGCAAAATTTCGCTCACTCCTATGAACGGATATATCTGGGTGGACAATCTCACGGTAAAGCCTGCACAGACCTTCCTCAACGCCGAGCACTATAACGTTACTGCGTCACTTACAAACGAAAACGCTTCGCAGGAAGCAAAAAATCTTTATCAGTTCCTTTGCGACGTTTACGGAAAATATACGATTTCGGGTCAGTATTGCGACGACGGCTATAACGGCGCAACAATGGGTGAAATTTATGAAAAAACAGGTGAGTATCCTGCAATGCTCGGTCTTGACCTGATTGAATATTCACCCTCAAGAGTTGAGGCCGCAGGCTCAATTTCCAGCAATGCCATCGAAATGGCTATGGAATGGTCAATAAAATACGGCGGAATCGTTACAATGTGCTGGCACTGGAACGCACCGACAAAATATCTCCACAACAATCAGGAGCACCCGTGGTACAAAGGCTTTTATGCCGACGCAACATCAATTGACCTTGACAAGATTATGAACGGCGAGGACGATGAAGGCTACCAGCTTCTTCTTGATGATATCAAAGCGATTGCGCAGCAGCTTCAGAGACTTGAGGACGCAGGCGTCCCCGTTTTGTGGAGACCGCTTCACGAAGCAGGCGGAAACTCAACCTCATCACCCTGGTTCTGGTGGGGCAATTGTGAAGCACAGAGCTATATTGATTTGTGGAATCTGCTTTACGACCAGCTCACAAACGTTTATGGGCTTGACAACCTCATCTGGGTATGGAACGGTCAGCGTGCCGACTATTACCCCGGTGACGACACGGTTGATATAATCGGCTGGGACATTTACGCGCCTGAGCATTCATACTCATCACAGTCAGGCACTTTTATTGAATCGGTCGGATATACTGACGAAACAAAAATCATTGCTTTGACGGAAAACGGCGTTCTTGTTGACCCCGAGCTTGCTTTCCGCGACAACGCAAGATGGTCGTGGTTCTGCACATGGGAGTCATATATGACACAATTCGGCATCGGAGTCGAAAAAAATACCGAGTTCTATATGTGGGAAAAGGTGTTCCAGAGCGAAAGGGTTATTTCTCTTGACGAATTGCCCGACATTGCAAATTACAACGCGCAGTAAGGCTTATATATCGTCGCTGTAAATATGCGCAAAGTCACTTGCCAGAACTACAAGGCGCATTACGATTTGCGGCAAATTGAATATCATCAACGCTTCGGGCAGGCTTCTCAGTAAAATTCTGAAAAGCTTTGCCCGATTCTTTTTCATCAATCTCAGCGAGCGCACAGCGGCAGAAAACGCGCCGTCGCCCTGCGCTATCAAAAGAGGAGCTGCAAACAACCCTGTGAGCAGATAAAAATACAGAAGCAGAAAGCACACGGCACAAAGCAGCATAAGCACGGCAATTGTCAATTCGGTACTTTGAGCATTGTATTCAAAAAAAATCAGCCGTGCAAAAACCAGACATAAATATACGCAAACAAGATATGGCAGCTTGAATAAAAGCATTATAAGGCGCAACCCAATCAGATTCAACGAGCATTTGAAAATTCCAAAGCGAGGTAAACGGCAATATACAGAAAGCAGTGCTGCGCCAAAGACAGATATTACTGTAAGCTCGGAAAAAAACAGCGCTGACCGTGACAATATCAATTCCGCTGCGGATGAAACCACAAGCCTTGAGCCGCCGACGATTCTGTTTGAAAGCAGAAAATCCGCCGTTATCAGTCCTGCAAACAGAAAAAACAGCTTTGCCGTAATAAGTGCCGCAAGCGAGCCTATCGCCCGAAAACGGATGCCGGAAAGCTGTTCTTTTGATTTTTCTCTTATCTCTCGGTATGTCATTTATCACAATGCCGAAAAAAGGCTTTTGGTGTTAATCCTTTAAGTATGGCGCTTTGCCTAAGATTTCAAATGCCTGAGCCTGATGCCAGAGCTGAGTTGTCAGCATAATATCAAAGCCTTCGCCGCTTTCGCAGGTATACTCCGAAGGCGGATTTTTCGGTAGCCCGAAGCACGCCATTAGATTTGCAATTACACCGCTGTGGCTGATAAGCGCACAATGGTATATGCCTTTTTCCGTCATTTCTATAAACAAATCCCTTATGCCTGCGTATGTACGTTCAATAAGCTGAGAAACGCTTTCGCCCTTCGGCGGGGCATTGTGCATTCCGCCCTTGAGCCAATGCTTGAATTCATCAAGCTCGACAAGCTCATCAACGCTCTTGCCGTCAAATTCACCGAAATCAAGCTCTCTGAAAGCGTCCAGCGTCTTTATTTCGTTATCGGGAAACAAAATACAAGCTGTTTCGGTGCAGCGCTTCAAGGGGCTGGAATATACCATATCCACATTCGGATATTCAAATTCGGCACGCTTGGCATAAAGCTCGGCTTTGCCCTGCGAACTTAGCGGATAATCCGTAATGCCGATATACACTCCCCTCTGTGTTGCCTCCGTTGCGCCGTGGCGCAAAACCGTAACTCTGTATCCACGCATAAATTCTTCCTCCGATATATAATAATTTGATTTGTGTTTTTTATAGTTTTTTAAACGCATAGTATCCGCATAATGATTATGCGCCGAATGCTGTGAAAAAATACCTTTGTTTGTGTAGACTGCACAAATTTTTTACAAAAATTTCTTCATCCAATCTTGTGGCTTTGGACTTTACAAATTATACTATTTGTTATATAATTGTGAATGTGACACGTTTTGAATGTCTGTCGCAAATAATTATATTGAAATTTTAGTACAAGCTGTATTACATACACTAAACAGATATGAAAGGGAAAACTGAAATGAACGCTGATTTTCCGCGAATAATCACATTGCTCAGAAAAGAGCGTAAAATAAGCCAGAAAAAAGCCTCTGCCGACTTGGGCGTATCACAGGCGCTTTTGTCGCATTATGAAAAAGGCATAAGAGAATGCGGCCTGGATTTCCTTGTAAAAATCGCCGATTACTATGATGTTTCGGTGGACTACCTTCTCGGGCGCTCTCCCGAACCTAAAGGAAAAACCTTTACCGTGGACGACATTCCCGATACATCGGCTGCAAGGGACAAGGTGACTCCCGATGCCGCAGTTGCAATATTCAGCAAGAAAATAGTCATAAATTCAGTCAATATGCTATATGCTATGATAATTGAATCAAAAAGCAAAAAGCTTCTGAGCAGCGTTACAGCCTCTCTCAATATGGCGATTTATAAAGCCTTCAGGACAATGTGCTCGGCAAATCACGCAAACGATGCAAATATGTTTTCGGTAAGTGAAATCACATATCGGCAAAGTGCCGACGCAGTTGAAAAGCTCAACGAAAGCATTTACGTACATGAGTCTGAAACCCTGAGCCGCAATTCTGAGGCAGGTGCATTTACCTTCAGCCACGAATCGCTTTCCGCGCAAGGCTATTCGGCATATGCCTCGTCAATGCTCAACCTCATAAAAAACAGCGAAGCTTCAATAAAAGAGCTTGAATCGAAAATATCGGAATAAGCTCACCAAAGATTATTTTACCATACTTTTTACAAAAAGAAAAGTCCTAATTCCGGAAAATGTTATGAAAAAATCAAGCCTCCCGATACTTGTCCGAAAAACTGATTTTATTATTTTCGGTGTACTTGCCGCCGTTGCTGTAATATGCCTTGTTTTTTTAAAAATGCAAAACACAAAAGGAGATTTTGCCGAAATCAGCATTGACGGAAAAGCCTTGACAATCGTTGATTTGAAAAATGATGATGTATTACGAATTGACGGAATTGAAAATGTTGAGTTTGAAATCAAAAACGGCAAAATTAGCATTAAATCAAGCGACTGCGCCGACAAGGTGTGTGAAAAAACAGGGTTTATTTCCGATGTAAACGAAAGTATTGTGTGTCTGCCGAAGAAATTGACGGTCGTTATAAAATCAGAAAATGATGATATCGGAAATTTCGACGGAATCGTCGGGTGATTTGAAATGAAAAAGGCTGAATATATTGCAAAAATGGGCGCAATGCTGTCGCTTGTGTGCGCTTTATCGTTTATTGAAAGCAGAGTATGCTCGGTTTTTCCGTACGGAATCAGAATCGGGCTTGCCAACATCGTAATAATGCTGGCGGTGTTTTCTCATAGCATAAAATCCGCATTCATCTTAAGCTTTTTAAAATCGGCTTTTGTTCTCTGCACAAGAGGACCGATTGCTTTTTTTATGTCATTTTGCGGCGGAATTATTTCTGTTGCGATTGTAACTCTCACGTCACACTCAAAGCGCACAAGTGTTATGCTTTGCAGCGTTTTCGGTGCAATTTCACACAATCTTGCGCAGCTGTGTGTATGTGCATTTATCACAAAGAGCGCATATATATTCTTTTACTCGCCCGTGCTTATTCTTTCTGGAATCGGAGCAGGAATTGTCACAGGACTTTGTCTTGGTGCGCTTGCCCCAAGACTCTTTCAAAGCAAACAGGCAAAGCAGGAAATAACAGGAAGGAGCTTTGTTGATGATAAGAAAACTCGGTGGAATCAGGCTTCCTCATCTGAAGGGAACCCAGATTTCCGAAACAATTATACAGAACACACCTAAAAAAGTCATGATTCCTATGTCTATGAGCATGGGCTCAGAGGCTGAAATCGCCATAAATATCGGCGACACGGTTTTCGTAGGCCAAAAGATTGCGCAAAGCAGCGGTGCACTGTCGCTGCCGATTCACTCAAGCGTTTCGGGCAAAGTCAGTGCAATCGGTGAAATGCGGCTCATAAACGGTGCAAAATGCAAAACCGTTGAAATTGAATCGGACGGTGAGCAGACGCTTTCCGCTGATATCAAGCCGCCGCAGATTACGGACAAAGACAGCTTTATTGACGCTGTAAAGGAATCGGGAATATGTGGTCTGGGCGGTGCGGGCTTTCCCACATACATAAAGCTTTCAACCAAATCAGATATCGATACATTGATTATCAACGCCGCCGAATGCGAACCGTATATCACATCGGACTGCAGAGAAATCATTGAGCACACCGATGACGTTACGGACGGCATCAGGCTAATTATGAAATGGCTGGATATAAAAAAGGCAATTATCGCTATTGAGGCAAACAAGCCCGAAGCCATTGAAGCCTTGAACCAAAATTTAGAAAACAGCAGTGATATCTCGGTTTTCGTTCTTCCCGAAAGCTATCCTCAGGGTGCGGAAAAGGTAATTATCCACACCGTGACAAAAAGAGTTGTCAAGGTCGGAATGCTACCCTCAGACGTAGGCGTAATCGTTATAAATGTTTCTACTGCTTCACAAATAAAGCGATATTGCGACACGGGGATTCCGCTTATAAAACGCAGAGTTACCGTTGAAGGCGACTGTGTTTCGAAGCCGTGCAACATTATGGCGTATATCGGAACGAGTGCAAGAGAGCTTTTTGAGCTTGCGGACACTAATTTTTCAAAGGTCAACAGGGTTATCTTCGGCGGCCCTATGATGGGAATATCAAAAATGTCAGCCGACGCTCCTATCACAAAAACAACAAACGCAATTCTTGCGCTTGCAAAAAAGGAGTATAAGCCTCAGACCGCCTGCATAAGGTGCGCTCGCTGTATTAACGCCTGCCCACTGAAGCTTATGCCGACAGAAATAGAAAAAGCATATAACGCAAGGGATATTGACAGGCTGAAAAAGCTTGATGTTATGCTTTGCATGAACTGCGCAAGCTGCTCGTATGTCTGCCCCGCGAACAGAAACCTTGCCGAGACAAACCAGCTTGCCAAGAGCATTATACCTAAAGGGTAAATTATATACCGAAAGGTCTTTTGATAGAATGAATAAACTGACAGTTTTGCCATCGCCGCAGATAAGGTCATATGTGTCGACGCAGAAAATTATGCTGTGCGTATGTCTTGCACTTTTGCCCACGGTCATTGCCGCTGCAATTCTGCACGGTGCAAGGGCACTTCTGGTTGTGCTCTGCTGCGTAATTTCTGCGGTGATGTTTGAATATATTTTCTCACTCGTAACAAAAAAAGAAAATACAATATCCGATTTATCTGCCGCTGTAACCGGACTTTTGCTTGCGCTCAATCTGCCTGTAACTATCCCTTTGTGGATATGCAGCCTCGGCTCGTTTATTGCAGTTGTGATTGTAAAGCAGTTTTTCGGCGGATTGGGAAAGAATTTTGCGAACCCCGCAATGACTGCGAGAATTGTGCTGATGCTTTCGTTTGCACAGTATATGTCGCAGGACGCTTTTATATTCGACGGAGTTTCACAGGCGACCCCCCTTTCTGCTCCTCAGGGCAGCTTTGAAACTGCCGAACTTTTCCTCGGTCAGACTGCAGGCTGCATCGGCGAAACCTGCACTCTTACGCTGCTTATCGGCGCCGCAACACTTATTGCACTTAGAATTATATCACCCGTGCTCCCTGTGGCATTTATCGGTACCTTTGCAATATGCATTGCAATATCGGGAAATGATGTGGTTTATCACCTGCTTTCAGGCGGACTGGTGCTCGGAGCATTCTTTATGGCGACCGATTATGTCACCTCGCCCGTGACTGCAAAAGGCAAGCTGATTGCAGGTGTTTTCTGCGGCTTTATCACTTTTATCATCAGGATTTATGCAAATTCACCCGAGGGTGTGAGCTATGCAATTCTGCTTATGAATATCCTGACCCCGTATATTGATGATTTTACACACACAAAGCCCTTCGGCGCAATACGCAAAGAGAGGAAGGGTGAAGCTGATGCTTAAAGAAAACATTCTCCCCTCACTCGTTCTTACCGCCGTGTGCACAATAACCGCCGCTTTGCTCGTTTTTGCAAACGCCGTTACCGAAAAGCCGATTGCGAAAGCACGCAGGGAAAACACGCTGAAGACCTTGAGCTCTACCTTCGGAGAGGGCGATTACACTGAAATTGAATGGAAAAATGAAAATGTTTCGCAGACCTATCTCAAAGACGACGGAACAGTCATTTTCAAGATAATCGTCTCGGGCTACAATAAGGACAGCATTGATTTGCTTATCGGCGTTGATGCAAACGGAATAAAAGGCATTGGTGCAATCGAAATTTCCGAAACAAAGGGCGTAGGAACCAAAGTCGGCGAAAAAGACTTTCTGACGCAGTTTGACAGCGCCACGGCAGCAGATGATATCGAACAGATTGATGCAATTTCGGGCGCAACATATTCTTCTGACGGAGTAAAAAATGCTGCCATTTGTGCACTTGAAGCCTTTGGCGAATATTCGGAGGAAACATGATGAGTAATTTCAAAGAATTCACCAAGGGAATCATCAAGGAAAACCCCGTGCTTGTGCTGCTGCTCGGCACCTGCCCGACTCTTGCGCTGACAACGCAGGTATCAAACGCTATCGGTATGGGTCTCGCAACGACATTCGTTCTCGTTTGTTCTAACCTTGTGATTTCGCTTTTAAGAAAATTTATACCTGACGCGGTAAGACTCCCCTGTTTTATCGTTATAATTGCCGGATTTGTCACTCTTGTCGATTTTCTGCTTGCAGGCTTTGCACCTTGGCTTTATGACGCTTTGGGAGTGTTCCTGTCTTTGATTACGGTAAACTGCATTGTTCTCGGCAGAGCAGAGATGTTTGCCTGCAAAAACAAGCCGCTGCCCGCTGTTATGGACGGACTTGGAATGGGCACCGGCTTTACGCTTGCGCTTGTTATAATGGCAACTATAAGAGAAATTCTGGGCAGCGGAAGCTGGCTCGGGCTGCAAATTCCGTTTATTGAACCGATTGGAATATTTACAATGAGTGCCGGAGGATTTTTCACCTTCGGAATCGTTATCGCACTTGCAAGCAAGCTTTCAAAAAAATCACCGCCAAAAAATATGGGCTGTGCAGGCTGCCCGAATGCGGCAAACTGCGCAGGAAGGCTCGATGCCGAAACAGACCTGAAAGGATGTGTTGAGTAATGGAGGGTTTATTCGGAATTCTTATATCCGGCATATTGACTGAAAATTTTGTCCTTTCAAAAACTTTCGGAATCTGTCCGTTCCTCGGCGTTTCAAAAAAACTGTCAAGCAGCCTCGGAATGGGCGCGGCGGTCATTTTTGTAATGCTATTCGCAACACTTCTGACGCATCCGATATATACTTATCTGCTTGTCCCAAATGATGCTCAGTATCTTAAAACCATTGCATTTATTCTGATTATTGCGCTTTTTGTTCAGCTGGTGGAGATGTTTTTAAAAAGGTTTGTGCCGCCGCTTTACAAAGCTCTGGGAATATATCTGCCGCTTATTACAACAAACTGTGCCGTGCTCGGCGTGACCGTGCTTAATGTTGACAACGAATACAGCTTTGCCGAATCAATATGCAATGCACTTGCAGGCGGAATCGGCTTTACATTAGCGCTTCTTATGTTTGCCGGCGTACGCTCACGAATTGACAACGACAGCGTTCCCGAAAGCCTCAGGGGCGTCCCGATAACCCTCATTGCCGCATCAATTGTGTCGCTTTGCTTTATCGGATTTTCGGGAATATGATTATTTTCGGAAAGGAAGGCTTATATGAATTATCTTCTTCCTATATTGATATTTCTTGCGCTGGGTCTGACAGCAGGAATTCTGCTGAGCGTCGCTTCAAAAGCGCTTGCTGTTGAAAGAGACCCGAAAATCGACGAGATCTCGCAGACATTGCCGAACGCCAACTGTGGAGCCTGCGGCTATGCGGGGTGTGCTGACTATGCAGACGCCATTGTCACAAAGGGCGAAAAAACCAATCTCTGCAAGCCCGGCGGTGCAATGATAAGCGAAAAAATAAGCACAATTATGGGCGTTGAAGCAGCATTCGTTCCCGAAACCGCTTTTATTAAATGTGGTGGAAGCTGTGAAAACACAAAATCGGATTATATCTTCGGCGGCATATCGTCGTGCGTTGCTGCTAAAAGGTACTACGGCGGAATGATGGGGTGCAAATACGGCTGTATCGGTTTAGGCGACTGCATATCTGTATGTGAATATAATGCAATTTCAATCAGCGATGGCGTTGCAGTCGTTGACAAAGCGCTGTGTCACGCTTGCGGAAAATGCATAAAGGTATGCCCTAATTCTTTGATTTCACTTGTACCGATAACCAAGCATTATTCCGTCAAATGCTCGTCATGCGACGATGGCAAGCACACAAAAGGTGCCTGTCGAAAGGGATGCATCGGGTGCAGAATTTGTGAACGCAAATGTATGAGTGGCGCTGTCAGAATTGAAAACTTCCACGCAATAATCGATTATTCAAAGTGCATCGGCTGTGGCCAATGCTACGAAGCGTGCCCTACAGGTGCAATCTTCTGCTGCGAAAGGCAAAAAGCATAAACAAAATAAAACCGAAAAGGCGTAATTGATATTCACCTTTTCGGTTTTTCTTTGTTCAGTTGTCTTCAAGCGGCATTGTTGCATATGCATTAAGACTCAAATCTGCACGTTTTCCGCTTATATATTCGTAATATCCCTGGCAGGCTATCATTGCCGCATTATCACCGCAATATTTCAGCTCGGGGAGAAAAAGCTGCTTGTTTTCAAGTCTGCAGACTTTTTCAAACGAGGCTCTGATTCCTGAATTTGCCGAAACTCCGCCTGCAACAGCAATCCTTTCATAATTTAGATTTCTTGCGGCAAGCATTGTTCTCTGCGTCAGAATCGATGCGATTGTTGACTGAAGTGAAGCGCAAAGGTCATTTTTGTTGATTTCAGTACCCTTTTGTGCGGCATTGTGAACAATGTTCACAACAGCGGTTTTCAATCCCGAAAAGCTGAAATCATACTCGCTGGTGCTGACCTTGGGGTTGGGCAGCGGATAGCGATCAGCGTCGCCCTGCTGTGCGGCTTTATCTACCCACACGCCTCCCGGATACGGAAAGCCCATAACCCTTGCCGCCTTATCAAAGCATTCACCTGCGGCGTCATCACGGGTTCTTCCGATTACGTTGAATTTTGTATAATCACATACTTCAACAATATGGCTGTGACCGCCGCTTGCAACAAGACAGAGATACGGCGGCTTTAAATCGCTGTGACTGATATAATTCGAGGCAATGTGTCCTGCAAGGTGATGCACAGGTACAAGCGGCTTCTTCCACGCCATTGCCAACGCTTTTGCAAAGCTTACGCCGACAAGCAGCGCGCCGATAAGCCCGGGAGCATATGTCACTGCAATTGCGTCAATATCATCACTGGTGCAGTTTGCGTCATAAAGCGCCTTTTGCACAACTCCGAGTATATTCTCACAATGGCGCCTTGATGCGATTTCAGGCACAACTCCGCCGAATTTACGATGTTCTTCAATCTGCGTCGATATTACCGATGAGAGTATAATTTTTCCGTCCTCACACACGCTTGCGGCTGTTTCATCGCAAGAGCTTTCAATTCCCAATATTTTCATTAGTGCTCCATCTTTTTCAAAAATTTTGTCATGAGCACCGCATCCTCGAAAGGCTCAGAATAAAAACCTTTTCTCAGGCCTACGGTTTCATATCCGTTTTTTTCATAAAGCTTGCGTGCGGCAGTATTGCTCTGCCTGACTTCAAGCATAATACACTCGGCAAAACCGCCGACATATTTTTCAAGCTCTTCAAGTAATCTGCACGCAATCCCGCAATTGCGGCAATCAGGTGCTACCGCAATACGATTGATATTGACCTCATCGAGAACAAAGTCTGCAAATATATATCCGCAGATTTCTCCCTGCTGACATATGCAAAGCAGAATATTCCGCTGATTCTCAATGGCGTCCTCAATATTCTTTGCAGTCCAGAGCTGCGTAAAGCATTGCTTTTCGATACTAAGCAGCGCTTCAATATCAAAAGCTGTAATTTTTCTTATCATAACACACTAAGCTCTTTTCAGCGTTTTCCCAAAAATCTCGGTTTGAAATAGTCCTTGTAAATAAACATATATGCCGAAAGGATTTTGTCGTACGCCAGAAAAACAAACGTTGTAACTATAAGCAAAACGGGAACAACGTATTTCCCGAGAAATTCAAACCCGACGAACATATCATCAATTCCCAGTATAAACATACTGAGCTTGAATATTGCAACAATACAGACGTTATACACAGCAATTTTCAGCAGAACACGAATCGCTGCTGTTTTTATTCTGTCTATGCGTTGTTTAAGAATTGGGTAATGCCCGAACAGCAGAATAAACATCAGAGCCGCTTCCTTATCAGGCGTTATAAACAGCGAAAGCAAGCCAATTCCGACATATGTCACAAACGCCCAGCCCTCGCCGATATCTGAAACTATTACCAAAAGCAGTCCGCCGGCAAGCATCGGAAAGGCAATATAAAATGCAGGCAGAATGCTGGTCAGAAACATCACAAACAAACTCATCGAGGATATCACGCCGCCGAGTGCAACCTTGTAGCTGGCGTTTTTACTTTCCAAATTTTTCACCTCTGCCAAAAACTTGATACTATTATATTTTATCAAAAACAACGCTGAAAGTCAACACTTTGCTTCAAGCGCAGTAAAGAATCCGTTTTGCTCATAAAGATATATATCAGCGGCGATAATTTCCTTTCCGCAAACCACAAGCGTTGCCCTGACGTTTTCTGAGTCTTCATAATTCGTCACTTCATATGTATATATGACAGCATCCTTTCCTTTATAATTATCAAGCTTAAAACCTGCCTGGTTTTGCATCTCGCAATACTCGTTGTAGGTCTTTGAAAACTCAGTCGGAATGCGGATTTTCCTCGATGAAATCTCGTTGACATCAAGCTTATTCATATTCAGAAAGAATTCTCTTGCCTGCGGCGTGGAATAATCACAGTTTATATTTTTTTTCTTTTCGCCGAGCTTCGGTGCGACGGCAATCGCAAGCGCAATCAGCAAAATAAAAAACGAAGTGACCAGAATGCGTTTTGAACGCTGGCCTTTTAAATTAAATGACAACAAAAACATATCGACCATTCTCCCTTCAGATAAAAAATACGCTGTATTTTGCTCTTTTATTACAAAAATTAATGAAAAACAAAATGTACTTGAAATATATGCTGAATTGTGTTATAATAAATAGGAACATTGATAATTTACTGAGGTTTGCGGAAAATGAGTAAAATTGGTTTTGATAATGATAAGTACTTGAAACTACAGTCCGAATGCATCAGAGAACGCATTTCGCAATTTGGCGGAAAGCTTTATCTTGAATTCGGCGGAAAGCTTTTTGACGATTATCACGCCTCAAGGGTTTTGCCAGGTTTCAAGCCTGACAGCAAATTGCAAATGATGATGCAGCTCAAGGACGAAATTGAAATTGTAATTGCGATAAATGCCGCTGATATTGAAAAGAACAAAATCAGGGGCGATTTAGGCATCACATATGACACGGACACTCTGCGTCTTATAAGCATTTTCAGGGACAAGGGTCTCCTTGTCGGAAGCGTTGTGCTGACGCGCTTTGCCGGTCAGGAGGCCGCCATTAAGTTTAAAGAGCGTCTTGAATCACTGGGCATCAGAGTTTATAAGCATTATCACATCGAAGGATATCCGTCAAATCTTGCAAAAATCATCAGCGACGAGGGCTACGGCATAAACGAATATATCGAAACGTCCCGCAGGCTTGTTTTGGTGACGGCGCCCGGACCCGGAAGCGGCAAAATGGCCACCTGCCTTTCTCAGCTTTATCAGGATCACAAAAAGGGTATCAACGCAGGCTATGCCAAGTTTGAGACCTTCCCGATATGGAATCTGCCGCTGCGCCACCCTGTAAATATCGCTTATGAATCTGCTACTGCCGATTTGAACGATATAAATATGATTGACCCTTTTCATCTCGAAGCATACGGAGAAACTGCTGTCAATTACAACCGTGATGTTGAGATTTTCCCCGTACTCAATAATATTTTTGAAAAGATAATGGGCAAATCACCATATAAATCTCCAACTGATATGGGCGTGAATATGGCCGGATGCTGTATTATTGATGATGAGGCCGTACAGAATGCTGCAAAACAGGAAATCATCAGGCGATATTACTCTGCACTGTGCCAGAAAAAGCAGGGTAACGCCACTGCTGACGAGGTTTATGAGCACGAGCTTTTAATGAAGCAGGCAACCATAACTCCTGCGGACCGACCCGTAATTGAAAAAGCTCTTGAAAAAGCACAGCAGACCGACCAGCCTGCAGCCGCAATTGAGCTTCCTGACGGAACTATTGTCACTGGAAAAACAACTGACCTTCTCGGTGCTTCATCTGCGATGCTTCTGAACGCTCTCAAGGTTCTTGCGGGAATTGATGATGATGCACTTCTTATTTCAAGAAGCGTACTTGAACCGATTCAGCACCTCAAGGTAGACCATCTTGGAAATTCTAATCCCAGACTCCATACTGACGAAACACTTATTGCACTGTCAATGAGCGCCGCAACCGACCCGACTGCTGAACGCGCAATGGAGCAGCTCGGAAACCTCAGAGGATGCGAAGCACATTCAAGCGTTATTCTTTCAAATGTTGACGAGCGTGTTATGAAACGACTCGGAATAAATCTTACCTGCGAACCGCAGTACCAGAGCAACAAATTATATCAGATATAAGAATCACATGAGCATTATACAAATATAATGCTCATGTTTATTTTTTGCACAAAAAAATCACGGACAAAATCTTGTCCGTGATTTTTGATGCATTCAAATAAGCAATTATTCCTTTACACCGCCGGCTGTAACACCGCCAATAATAAACTTGGAAAGGATTATGTAAACGATGATCATAGGAACAACCGAGATCGAAATTGCAAGCCAAGCAGCACTTGCATAGTGAGCCTGCTGTCTGTTGTTGCTGACTGATGAAATCATCATCGGAAGAGTCTTCGCTTTGGTGTTGTTGGAAAGAAGAATGGAGGGTGTATAGAGGTCGTTCCACTTTGAAACAAACGCGAAAATAGACTGTACAGCAATAGCGGGCTTCATAATGGGAAGTGCAATTGTAAAGAAGGTTCTGAATTCGCTGGAACCATCGATACGGCCAGCCTCAACGAGGTCAAGCGGGAAGGTTGACTTCATATACTGACGCATAAAGAATACAATCGCAGGGGCTGCAACAGCAGGAAGAATTACCCACAGTATATTACCGTGAATCATAAGGTCTTCCTTACCGGTGATATCGATAAGAATTCTGTTGATCTTGTAGATAACCTGCGAATAACCTGTTGTAGTAACAGTTGCGGGAACCATCATTACAGCGAGGATAAATGTATAAGCAGGTGTCTTGAGCTTGTAATCATAAACAACAAGACCGTATGCAGTTAAGCAGGAGAAAAAGATTGTAAAAATCGTGCTGGGAATTGTAATGATAAGGCTGTTCTTAAAG
Source organism: Oscillospiraceae bacterium (assembly GCA_017435565.1). Classification (GTDB taxonomy): domain Bacteria; phylum Bacillota; class Clostridia; order Oscillospirales; family Ruminococcaceae; genus RGIG3077. Next base: position 59,462 of record JAFSEU010000022.1, read on the forward strand.
CCGAGAAAAATGTCAGCTGTGTACTTGAATTCCTCATCAAAGAGCAGATTCCAGTTTGCTTTGAACTTTTCGATACTGCCGGGAATAAGGGTAACACCCATACCAGAAATATCAACATGGTCTCTTGTTGAGTTTATGATAAGAAAATAAATCGGAAGAATACATATAATTGATATGATTACCAAGAATATGAAAATCAAAGTTGATTTAATACGTTTTGAGGTGCTGTAACTCTTAGAGTTGTCACCGTACATACTTTTCATACTCATATGCCGAAATCCCCCAATCCCTTTGCTCTTGCCTTAGCCTGAGCCTTAAGTTTTTTGAGCTGCTTCTTCTTTCTGATTTCGTCCTTATCACGATACATAAAGAAGACAACAGAACCGAGAATTGCAGTAATGATGAACAATGTAACGGAGATTGCACCTGAATATCCGTAATTGAATTTGTTGTAATGATAAGAAATAAGGAAAGTAACGGTACGGAGTACGGTGACAGGCTCGCCGCCGACCGCACCGAGAATTGTCGGAACGTCATACATCTGCAAGCCGCCGATGAGCGAAGTGATGAGAGTATAAAGCATCATGGGCTTGAGAAGAGGAAGAGTAACTTTGAAGAATACCTGACGGCTGTTTGCACCATCGATATCCGCAGCTTCGAAAAGGGATTCACTAATGCCCATAATACCGGACATAAGCATAAGTGTGGTATTACCGAACCACATCCAGCACTGCATAAACCATACGAGTTTTACAGCGTTTCCGATGCCGAAGAAGCTACTTTCAACTGAAAGGAAGTCGATAGGTCCGATGCCGATTTTGCCGAGGACCTGGTTTGCAGCACAAGTATCAGCCGAGCTGAACATTGCACCGAAAAGTGCAGCAACTGAAGCTGCTGTAATAATGTTAGGCATATATACAATTACTTTGAATACGCCCTTGCCTCTGATTTTGATTTTGGAATCAGTAAACCATACAGCGAGAAGCAAAGAAAGAAGAATCTGAGGAATGAAGTTACCAATCCAAAGGACAACAGTATTCTTGAATGCTTCTACAAATTTGTTATGTATAGCCATGTGACCGAAATTTCCGTCACCGCCGAACAAAACGATGTCAAAGTTTTTAAGTCCGTTAAAGACCTGTTCTGTTACGAGAATGCTCTTACCGGTTTCAGCCGTTTTGGTAAACGCCATTACGAAAACCTGAATAAGGGGCATTAGAGAAAAAATAAAATAAAAAATAAAAAATGGCGCAATAAACATGTAGCCATACTTAGCATAGCTTATGGATTTAACGCCGCCTTTAGAAGTTGACGCCATTTTAACACACCCTCTCAAAAAAATGCAAATGTCAATATATGCCTATGGAGCGCAAAGGCTCCATAGGCTATATTGTTTTGTTATTCAGTTAGACAAAGCAATAATCTAATTGATTATTCCCAAACGAGATCATCAGGATATGCTTCAGCAACTGCTTCCTGGAAAGGAACGGACCAATCGTCAGCGTCGCCCTTGCAGTAGTTTGTAACTGCTGTAAGGAATGCAGCCTTGATTGTGGAATCCTTCTCTGTTACGAGGCCTTCCATTGAGATGGAGGGAGCAACTTCAGCAAATACTGCGAACTGATCCTGACCACCGAGGAGAGCGTTAGAGTTAGAAGCTTCTTCAACAATCTTGCCCATTACGTTCTTGTTGTTTACGAAATCGCCAACAGCAAGAGCATATTCGTACATAGACTGTTCGTTGATGCAGAAGGACTTGATGTAGTCACCAGCCATAGCCTTGTTGTCAGAATCCTTACCTACGCAAAGGAATGTGCCGCCCCAAGAGTAAGCCTGAGGACCAGCGATAAGTGTCCAAGGACCTGTTTCGCCCTGCCAGCCTTCGAGCTGACCGCCAACTTCCTTAACGCACCATGTGCATCCGAAGAAGCCGAGAGCTGTACCGTTCTGACCCATAGGAGCCCAGTCAGGAGACCACTGACCGATAGCAGGATCAACGTAACCGCCGTCAACGAGTTCCTTAGCAAGTGTTACGAAGCCTTCAGCTTCACCAACGTTGAGCTTGTTGTCAGCTGTAACCCAAGCTTCAGATCTGTTTGTAGCGTAAACCTGCCACAAACCACCGAGTGTAGGACAAATCTTAACTGCGCCGGATGTAGCTTCGGAAAGTTCAGCAGCTGTAGCCTTGAATGCATCCCAATCCTTCATCTTCTCCTGCATTGCAGCGCCGTCTGTAACACCGAGGTGCTCTTCAGCGAGTGCATTGTTGTAAACATAACCGCCGGGTGTAGCCTGGAAAGATGTAGCATAAAGCTCGCCAGGTGCTGTACCGATGGATACTGTGTAGCTGAACTGGTTAGCAAGGTCAGCTTCTGTGATGCCTACCTCAGAGAGAGGAAGTGCATATGTGTCCTTAGCGTACTTGAGAACCCAGTCAACGTCGCACATGAAAATGTCAACGTCGTTACCGCCGAGGATGTAAGCGTCATACTTTGTAGCAGCGTCACCACCGGACTCAGCAACTACTTCAACCTTAACGTTGGAGTTGCCGGACTTTTCCATGTAGTGGTCAGCCATAGGCTGAGCGTCGTCTGCTGTCCAAGTGATAACTGTGAGTGTACCCTCTTCGGACTGGTAGTCAATTGTGTCTGTTGAAAGTGTAACGCCTGAGTTAACGCCTTCGCCTTCGCCTTCGCCTTCAGATGTGCTGCCTTCAGAAGTTTCGCCTTCAGATGTGCTGCCTTCAGAAGCTGAAGAAGAAGAATCAGATGTGCTGCTGCCTGAGCTGCTGCTGCTGGAATCTGCATCGTCACCGCAAGCTGCGAAAGATACAGAAGTGATAGCAAGAGCTGCAAGGAGAGCAAGTGTTCTCTTAAGTGTGCTCATTGTAATGTTCCTCCTTAAAATTAGGTGCCGTATCGTTTGATACAGCGGTTTTAATAGTGAATTTTGCGTTTGAGCACCATATAAATTATGTATATGGGCGCAAAAATCACTTTAGTACGTTTATAATAGCGTACCGTGCAAAAAAAGTCAATGCTTTTATGTGAATTTAATATTTTTAGGGCGTTTTGCACATAATTTTCATTACAGAATTGTGCATATTGCCATCAAATATTACAATTCGATAACAAAAACAGCCAAAAAACCAACATAAAAGTATCAAAACAAACATAAACGCCTGCTTTCTTTGCTATGTTCATAATATACCACCAACCTCAAAAAAAGGCAATAGTTTTTGACATTCTGTGATAATTTTGAAATCTTTCTTGTTCAAAACGAACAAATGCAAGCCGACTTTTTTGTTGAGTTTTGCCGACTTGCATTTATAATTGTAACCGTTATGTTTTTGATTCAGTTCAGAACAAAGAACTGCTCATACCACAGAATAAAGGTGTAAATCGTCCAGATTTTTTTCATATTATGAGCCCTGCCCGCCTTATGGTCCTCAAGCAGCTTCATAGCTTCGCTTTGATTAAAGAACATCGGGCAATATTTGCTCTCAAACTTTTCTTTAACCATATTATAGTATTTATCCTGCCTGAGCCAATCATTAAGCGGAACGGGAAAACCGAGCTTTTTCTTGAAAGCCGTTCTTTCGGGTATTTGCTTTACTGCAGCATTTCGCAGCGCAACCTTTGTAACATCGCCCTTGACGCGGCAGTCTGTCGGCAGCTTCAGAGCAAGCTCAAGCATTTCCTTGTCAAGGAAGGGCACGCGAAGCTCAAGCGAATTTGCCATACTCATTCTATCAGCCTTTTGCAGAATATCAAACGCCATCCAGGTGTGAATATCAACATACTGATACTGCGTAGGTTCATCAAGGTGGCTGACCTTATCAAAATAGGGCTTTGTATATTCGCTCGGGTCCTTTGCGGCAATATCCTTTGCAAGATATTTTGCCCGCTCCTTCGAGTTGAAAACATAATTATTTCGCATAAAGCGCTGATGAATCAACTGTCCGCCTGCGGTTGCAAAATGCTTGCCCTTGAAATTAGGCATAACCCCTGCCACGCCGCTTATGGCTTTTCTCACAAATTTTGGCACACGTCTGCAATATTTATCAAAATGCATACCTGCCAGGTACATCGGATATCCGCCGAAAAGTTCATCAGCACCCTCGCCCGAGAGCACAACCTTTACATATTTGGCGGCGTTTTTTGCCAAAAAGAAAAGCGGAACCTCGGAAGGATTGGGCAGTGGCTCATCCATATAATACTGAATAATCGGAGAATACTGAAAATATTCATCAGCCGAAACCTTGTTCGATATATTAGGAACGCCGACTGTCTGCGAAAAATCCTGTGCATATGAAAGCTCGCTGTATTTCTCCTCTGCATAGCCTACTGAAAACGTTTTTACATCCTTTGTAACCTTTGAAACTTCTTTCACAACATAGCTCGAATCAATTCCGCTGGAAAGGAAGCAGCCAACCTCAACATCACTGATTTTGTGCGCTTCTACGGACTTTGTGAATTCCTGCGCAATAAGTTCTTCCCACTCATCAAGTGTTTTTGAATTATCGATATTGTACTTTATATCATAATATTTTGAAATTTCCATATTGCCGTTGCGCCATCTGAAGCAATGACCGCCGAGCAGTTTGAAAACGTTTTTAAACATCGTCTCCTCGTCGGGAATATACTCAAAGCACATATAATCGGGCAGGCGCGCTTCGTTAACTTCCCTCACAAAATCGGGATGTTCCAGAAAGCTTTTTATCTCAGAACCAAAGATAAAGCTGCCGTTTCCGTTATAATAGTAAAAAGGCTTTATGCCGAAGATATCCCTTGCGCCGAAAAGCTCGTTTTTCACCTTGTCCCAGATAACAAAAGCATACATTCCTCTGAGCCTCGTCAGAAGCCCGTCGCCCCATTGCTCATATCCGTGAAGCAGAACCTCACTGTCGGCATTGGTTTTGAAAATATGTCCTGCCTGTTCAAGCTCTTTTCTGAGTATTTTAAAATTATAGATTTCACCGTTGAAGGTAAGAACCTTTGTATCATCCTCGTTGGTCATCGGCTGTCTGCCGCCTTCAAGGTCAATAATACTCAATCGGCGAAAGCCCAGAGCGCATTTTTCATCCACATAATAATCGTCCATATCGGGCCCTCTGTGAATGATTTTGTCGGACATCTTCTTTATAATCGAATGGTTATCTCTTTTTAAATCCGTCACGATAAATCCGGTAAATCCGCACATATCATTTCTCCGTTCCGACGCAAAAGCAAAAGTTTTTGCGCCATTCATATATAATGTCTTGTTAAAAAGGCACAGCAAGCCTTTGATACTGTTTTTTTATATTGCCGCCGCACATTAAAAGCGCCTTATATGCAAGTGCTTCCATAGCATCGATGTATCCGATGCCGATGTCATTGTCACGCTTTATCAGCGAAAGCTCGGTGCATCCTAAAATATTACACTGTGCGCCCTTTGACCTAAGATTATCACTTGCACACCTGAAATTATCCATATTGACAGTTCTGCCCGTCTTTACATCATCGTAAATCACCGACATCACAAGCGACTGCTCGTGATTATCGGGAACAGCGGCGTTTATGCCGTATTTTGCAAGCGCATTCTGAAAAAGCTGAGTTTTCAGCGTGCCGTCAGTCGCCATAATACCTGCGCATTTTATGCCCGCATTATGAAGCTGTTTTGCCGTTTCATCCACAATATTCAGAAGCGGAACAGATATTCCGCTCTGAAGCGTATCGTGAAAGCTGTGTGCTGTAATGCACGGCATTGCAAGGCAGCAGCAGCCAAGCGATTCGAGCTGCTTTGCCGTTGCAAGAAGCAAGGGCACGGGCGAATCGTTTGAATGCCCTAACAAAAACGCTGTTCTGTCGGGGGTTTTCGGTCTGCTTATAAGAATTGAATCGGGGTGCTGCTGGTCGCACTTTGCATCGCTCAGCCTTGTAAAAAGCTCTAAAAAATATGCGCTCGCAAGTGGCCCCAATCCCCCTATTATGCCTAAAGTTTTTGTAATATCGTTCATCTCAAGCCCTTGTTTCCAAAGCTTTCCTTATACTTCTTTATATAGTTCATCTGGTTTAAAACATAGCGCACCGTGCGCATAAAGCCTCTATCCTTATTATAGTAAAGCGAACGGCAGAATTTTCCCTGACGAATCAGCTCTTTAGCCTGCGCCTTGATATTTTCGTCGCTTACATATTTAAAGATTACACTTTTGGGGATTATTGTCCACAAAACCTTTTTATCGGCAATAACGGTATCATACTTTTTGCCGTAGATAACATCATCGGCAAGGTATTTTGCAAGATTAAATCCGCCCGCGGTAACAAAAAAGCTGCTTCTGCCCTGGCGCAGATTCATTTCAAACAGCTTATATTTGCCGTCCCTCGGGTCAAGCTTCATATCAAAGTTTGCAAATCCGATATATCCGATGCTTTCAAGGAAATTCTTCATTCTGTCGGAAAGCTCTTTATCATAGCCGTTGATAATTGCGGCATATGAGCCTATGCCCTCGGGGGTGTGCTCCTCAAGGAGCGCATTGCCGAGCGAGATGAGTCTTACCTTTTTGTCACTTCCGCAATAGCAGTTCATAACCCTCATCTGACTGTCTTCACCCGGGATATATTCCTGTATAATAAGCGTATCCTGATATGACGAACCGTAAATCGCATTCAATATCGCGTCAAATTCAGCTTTGTTTTCGGCAACAAAAACCTTTTTCTTGTGTTCAAACTTACAATTCCAGTATGCAACGCTGTTTGACGGTTTGATTATCACAGGAAAATCAAACGGCAGCTCTACATCTTTATAATCCGCAGCAGTACAAGAGGTGGTCTTAGGAAATTCAAACCCGAATTCCTCACAGACCTTATAAAAGCTTTCTTTAATAGAAAGGCGCATCAAAAGCTCCTCGCTGATGCACTCAAAGCGGTAGATATCTCTCAACCTGTCCTGATTGCGCACCAGAAGCTTTATATAGTTATCTCCGCAGGGAACGAGCAAAAGCGTTTTGCCTTCAAATCTCTTGGAAAAATCAACAAGCGTCTTTACAAAAACCTCATCATTTTCAAGCTCGGGCTCAACAATTTCAACCGAAACTATTTTGCTGTCCATTGTTGCGGTAAGTGTTCCCTTACCGATAGCGTATGACCTTATGCCGTATTCTTCATGAAACGACCTCGCCATACCATATACATTAACATCACTTCCCAGAAGAACCGGGATAAAATCTGCTTTTTCCATTATTTTTATTATGTCCTTTTATTTTTTTGTTATTACTCGGAAAGCTCTCCGAAAAGAGTTTCGATATCGTATCTTGTGTCGGTGTCGTCATAACTTCCGCCGCGGTAACGATACCATATATCGGGATACAAAGGATTATCGTTGTACTCATAATCATCCACATAATCATAACCCGTTTCTCCCTCACGCAGTTCTCTCGCAACAACAACCAGTCTCGAATCCTCAAAATCGGTTGCACAGGTCGAGAGCGTCACCATTTTTTCGCCGTATTCGACATCTATATATGTGTCGTACATCGAACGCTTTTTGCAGTTGCTGACGTAGGTCTGAAAATCAAGCTCATCGGTAAATTCGATCTCGTTCTGATATCCCCACACCTCACCCGAAGCTTCATCGGTGTTTGTGATGAATACCGCAAAAATCACATATTCATATTCATAATAATTGCTGTTGAGCTTGATTACGGGGTGCTCACGCAGATAGTTGATCGTTCCGAAATTTGTCTTATACTGGTCAAGGTCGCCGAACATAGAGTTGGTTTTCGTGTCGTGGCCGTATATCACCAGATTGTCCGAGCGCTGATTATGGGTAAGCGTGCACCTGTAATCGGCGTAAATACAGCCGTAATCATCATGCTCGCCGTAAATATCCTTGTTAAGATAATAATCATTATCATCAGCCTGTAGAACAGGCAGATCTATATGTGTGTTTTCAATCTGAATCCAGCCGATTACATCGTTGTTTAAATCGTAAAAATATTCCTGACTGCGAAGCATCGGCGGAACATAATCGTCATCAAGCAAAATATCGTGGTCAACTGCCGAGCTCTCATCGGTTTTATCGTCCTCCTGTGTGAGCTGCTCATGCATATCCGCCAGCGATTGATTCTTTGCTTCGGAATCCTGCGTACTCTTCTGATACTCAACTATGATATACACGCAGGCAATTGCAACGATTACCGCAATAATCAAAATCATCTTCCTGATTATTTCAAAGGCGCTGTCACCGCCCCACGGAATAAACTTTTTCAAAAACCTTGCAACAGGGTTTTTGGGCTCATATTTTTTCTTTTTCGCCTTGCTTTTGGATTTCTTACCGGGCTTTTCGTTTTTCGCGTCGGTCTTTTTGACAGCAGTTCTTTCCGGATCGTTATGCGCAGGTGTTTTTGCAGAATTTTCAGTCAAAAGCTGTACGGAGGCTGCCGCCTGTTCAGCTTCAACGTTTTTATCATTTTCAAGCTCGCCGGCATCATTCTTATCTTTCTTTATAGCGTCGGTTTCCTTTATAATGCGCGTTACGGTATCGTCAAGCTCATATGGCTTTCTTGCAGGCTTCGCCGCGTTCTTTTTTTCGATGTCGGTAGCAGCGCTTTCCTGAAGAATTTCCGAAATTTCGTCTTCATCTTCCTTAATAGTCACTACGAATTTTTTCTTAGGCGCCGCCTTCTGCTGAGCGTCATTCTTTGCGCTCTGTGATACCTGCACTGCTCTCGGTGTAGGTTTTATGGTCGGCTTAGGCGTATCCGATGCAACATCGGGCGGCAAATCATAGGATTTGATTTTTACTTCAATTCTCTTTTTCTGTTCCAACGTATTTTCTTACTCCTTTCATATATTATTTGTTCTACACATTGCAATCATTGCAATCATATTTATTTTACTACAAAACCGACTGTATTGTCAACATATTTTACTCGTCAAAGCACAAAAATCCCCTTCGGAAAAATTATCCGAAGGGGATTAAGCTACATATCAATCAATGGCGGCGAAGCGTTATCATCATAAACGAAAGCACTGACCATATCAGATTATACAATAAAAGCATCGTAGCATTTATCTGAGAGAATTTGCCCATTATGACAAACAGCAAGCAAAGCACTGCGCCGAGAAGTGCGCCCGAAATCTGCATAACCATTCCCATCAATGCAGTTTTCTTGACACGTTTTGCGCTGATAATCAGCGATGCCATTGAAGAAATTCTTCCCGAGCATACCATTCCCGAGCTTAGTTTTGGGACATAGTCGGTTTCTTCTTCAAACACCTTATGCATTCTGAAGGGCATAATTTTAAGCATATCCTCAGGTATGTCAAACAAATCCGATATGCCCGAAACCGAAAGAATCGAATCGACGCAACGCAGAACAATGCAGACATCCTCTGCACAAAGTCTGCGAAGCCATTTTTTCACCTCAAGGCTTGCATTGATTTCGACAATGAACAATGCGGCAAGATTTCCCGAAACAGAAAGATAAACTGCTGATTTGTTCTTATCGGTATATTCCTTTTCCTTTGCTTTTGAAGGTATGCCCTCAACGCTGTGATTGAGCATAAGCTCACGGTTTCCGAGCAGAATCCTTCGGTTGTTGATCCATCCGCAAAGACCCATCGAATCTTCGTATACATAGTTTTCGACATGGCTGAGCATTTCGGTTTTTCCGACGATAACGTCATAGAACATATGCTTCAAAATACTGTCGGACTGGCTTGTAAGGCTTGCCGCCTCAATAATTGCCTCGTCGATTTTTGTATCGGAAAAGACCTTTATGGCGTGAAGGCTGACTGTTCCCTGCGGAAAAAGCTTAGAAGCGTCAATCATAATAGAGTTTGTTTCGGAAAAATCCTCAACGCTCTGATACCCCAGAAGCGCACCCGAGGATTCCACCAGCTTTTTCGACACCTCACCAAGCGGAAGATTTACAATAAAAGGAAGAGCAAAACACGCCGTTGCGCTCATACACATTGTAAATATAGAAAGCGCAACGTAAAGCATATCGCCTGCAACGCCATCCCATACAATGCAGGAAATTATTGCACAAAGCAGAGAAACGCCCATTGCGACAGGGACTAAAATTCTGCAGAATTTATCGCTTATGTCCGATGAATATGAATGTTTTTTAAAATCATCCAAAAATTCTGTCTGGCGCATTGTGACAAGCGCCGGAATATCGGTAAGAGCCCCCCTTGTAATTTGACCGGCGCGCTCCTCGCTTCCGACAAAGGTCAACGCATGACGTTCACTGTCACCCGTAATATAATTGAAATTACGTCTGACTCGGTTTATAATCAGTAATTTTCCGACCGCATTAAAAAAGAGCGCAAAAATAGCGACATTTATGTAAATATGGGTAAGTCCGTTTATCAGCGTATAGTTCCTGAAGCTGAACATCAGCGCACTCACCGCTGCAGAAATGCTCACAACAGCCGTGAGACTGTCAACATCGGCATTTCGTGACAGAAGCTTTTTAAGTCCGCTTGATACGGAAGAATAGCTGACAAAAATTGCCAGAACGCAAAGTGCTACCTGCAAAAAAATGTAGCTTGACTGCTGCGACTCGCCTCCGAAGCCGATTATGCTGAAGCCGTAATCGATTGCAGCACTCGCATAAGCACTGATAATGCCGAGAACCGCAAGCACAATGAGCCTGATGAACATAGTGGCTCTGATTTCGCTGATTTCGGCAAGAATCACAGGCGCATCCTCAAATTTCCTGAATTCGGTATCCGCAGGTGTACTCTCGCTGTTTTCGGTATCGGCACTATCCTTATCGAGCAAAAACTGCGATATCTTGCGCTTGCGCCTTTCTTCAAGCGCTCTGCGTTTTTCTTCTTCAGTTGCGTTCTCATCAATTTCAAGCTGACCGGTAAAAGGCTTTACCTTCTGCTTGATATTGAGCTCGACATCCTCTACTTTTTTTCTTTCAACAGGCTCGGGCGGCTTTGCAGGGCGTTGCTTTGAAAGCGCCTCATACATCTGGGTATGGCCGCTTTCGGCTTCACTCCTCCTGAGCCCTTTTGACAGCTTTGACGGTTCCCACGTTTTTTGAACCTTCTCTTCTGATGGTTCCTGCGTTTGATTTTGCGACGACTTTGACTCGTTGTCTTTTAGTGCCGAAACCGTTTTGACATCCAGCTCCTTGCCCTGTGTATCCTTGCTGAGCTGCTGTCCCGCTGCCGATGCGTTCGTCGTCCGATATATTGCTTCGGCAGACTTCGTAGGCGGTTTCGGCAGGGATTTTTTTGGCGAAAAGCTCCTTTCGCCATCGTCGGAAGCATCACCGCTTTCCGGCGCTTTAACAGGCTGAATCCTTCTGATTTCCGCCGTAGCATAAACCTTTTTCGGTTCAGGCCTTACAGCGGTTTCCGAATCAGCTTCTGTTTTGTGGTTATCCTGAAGCGGAGCATCGTCCTTGACATTGTCCGCCGAAGACTTTGCAACCGCCTTTACGGAAATTATCTTTTCCGCCGAAGGCTGCCCCAGAAGCTCATCCAAATCAAAGGATTCGAGCTTTTTGCTCTTAGCGCTGTTTTTGGGATATTCATTTAAAATATCATCAATAGAAAAAGAATCTTTTCCCATCACGCAAATCCTTTCATCTTATTTATTCAATCTTTGTCTTACGGTTTCGTATATAAGTATAGACGCGGCAACAGAAGCATTCAGCGAATTGATTTTTCCGTTCATCGGAATGCTTAATATGCCGTCACATTTTTCCTTTACAAGCCTGCCCATACCAAACCCTTCCGAGCCGATGACCAGAGCAACAGCACCTTTAAGGTCGGTATCATAGCAGCTTTCGCCGTCCATATCGGCACCGAACACCCAGACGCCGTTTTTCTTTAAAGTTTCAATAGCGCTTGCAAGGTTGGGTACCCTTGCAACAGGAAGCCAGCTTGCCGCACCCGCCGAGGTTTTGTGCACCGTAAGATTCAGCGTTGCACTGCGCCTTTTCGGAATAATTATTCCGTCGGCACCGGCTGATTCGGCAGTTCTGATGATTGCACCCAGATTATGCGGGTCTTCAATTTCATCACATATAATTATAAACGGCTTTGTGCCTTTTTGCTTTGATATGTCAAGGAGCTCCTGAACGCTGATATAATTTGCGCACGAAACCTGTGCCGCAACACCCTGCGCATTCTTCCCGCCGGCGAGCTGATTAAGCTTTGCGCTGTCAACATCCTTGACGACTGCGCCTTTTTCTTTCGCAAGCTTTATAAGCGCACCGAGATCCTTACCCGGTGCAACATAAACCGTATCAACCGCCGTATCGGATTTAAGAGCCTCCATAACCGCATTTTTTCCAATAATAATGCTTGGAGTTTCGTTTTTTCTGATACTGTCCATATGAATTTTATGATAACCTTTTCGATAAAGTATAAGCAATTATATAATAACACAAATCTTTGCATTTTACAAGAGGTTTATCAAAAACAATTCCTGTTTTAATGCCAAAAATTTCAAATCGGTTTCAAAATATCTGCATTTGCACAGTTTTCCGACAGCGTATATTTACGCCTTTGCTTCAAACCAGGTAGTGCCGCTGCTGACATCAGCAACAAGCGGAACACTTAAAGACGCCGCATTACACATTTCCTCAACAAGTATCCTTGAGGCTGCGTCCGCACAATCCGTTGATGCCTCGATAATAAGCTCGTCGTGAACCTGAAGCACAATTTGAGCGTCTATTTTTTCGGCTTTAAGCCTTTTATAAATATTGACCATTGCAATTTTTATAATATCCGCAGCGCTGCCCTGAATCGGCGCATTCATCGCAGCACGCTTACCAAACGATTGAATATTCTTATTTGTTGCCATAATTTCGGGAATATAACGCCTTCTGCCGAACATAGTCGTGATATAGCCGTTTTTAAGCGCTTCATCAACCGTTTTGTCCATATATTCTTTGATTTTGGGGTAATTTCTGAAATAATCCTTTATATACTTATCCGCCTGCGCAATCGAAACGCCGATATCCTTTGAAAGCGAAAACGCTCCGATGCCATAAATAATTCCAAAATTCACAGCCTTTGCGGCACTTCGCATCTCCTTCGTAACCATCATCAGCGGCATGTCAAACACCTGCGACGCCGTCGAAGCATGAATATCCGCACCTTCAGCAAAAGCCCTGATCATATTTTCGTCACCGCAGATATGCGCCATAAGCCGCAGTTCAATCTGGCTGTAATCAGCGTCAATAAGCAACCTGCCCTGCTGTGCCTTGAAGAATTTTCGCATATTCCTGCCAAGCTCTGTTCTCACGGGGATATTCTGCATATTCGGTTCGGTTGAAGATATTCTGCCCGTGCGTGTTTCGGTCTGTTTAAAGTTTGTATGAATTCTGCCGTCAGGCATAACGGTTTTGAGCAAGCCATCAACATAAGTCGAATTAAGCTTTGTAAGCTGGCGGTATTCGAGCACCAGCGGCACAATCGGGTGACGGTGCGAGAGCTTTTCAAGCACCTCAGCATTTGTGGAATAGCCCGTTTTGGTCTTTTTGCCATAGGGCAGCGAAAGCCTTTCAAAAAGGATTTCACCAAGTTGCTTGGGTGAAGCTATGTTAAAGCTGCCTCCTGCATATTCATAAATATCCTGCTCAATTTGCGCAATACGCTCTTTAAGCATAACCCCGAAATCGTCAACGCCCTTTGTATCGACCTCAACCCCGATATGCTCCATTGAAGCAAGAACCTTTGTGAGAGGCTGTTCGATATCATACAAAAGCGCTTCCATTTCGCAGTCGCAAAGCTCCTTTTTCAAAAGCTCGCACAGTTCAAAAAGTGAGTAGGCATCGGCAAAGTCACCTAATTCTTCAAAATAAGCAGACGAAACTGACGCGCAAAGCTCCTTTACGCCATAGTTTATCGGAGACGACTTTAAAAGATATGCACATATTTCAGCATCAAACGCAACATTGCTCGCCTCAAATCCAAACGAAAAAGCCTTTCTGTATATCGCCTTTGCGTTAAAGCACAGCGAATTTGCACAGTTTTTCAAAACTGTTTCAATCGCCTTTTCGTCCGACAGCTTAAACGCACGAACACCCTGACATATATACAGCGCATCGTTTTTCAAATCCATTGCAAATGTTGTTGAAAAATCGAGCATATCAAGACTGTTTTCATCAACAAATTCCAACACAGGCGCAGCAATCTGCGATTTGCAGAACTCTTCATCTTTCTTTCGGCTCAGATCCGGCGAAACATTCAGCTTTTCCATAAGCTTGAACATTTCAAGCTCGGTCAGAAGCTCAGAAACAGCCGCCTCATTGCGCTCATTTGGAATATATGCGCTCACGTCCTCGCAAATCGGCGCATTTGTAACAATGGTTGCAAGCCATTTGCTCTGAAAAGCGTCTTCTTTACCGTTTTCAACCTTTGATTTGAGCGTCGGTGTAAGCTTGACATTTTCAAGATTTTCATATATATTCTCAATTGTACCGTGCTCACGGATAAGTGTTGAGGCTGTTTTTTCGCCAACACCCGCAACCCCTTTGATGTTGTCGGAGCTGTCGCCCATAAGCGCCTTTAAGTCAATCAGATTTATCGGCTCAAACCCGTAATCATCAACAAAACGCACACGGTCATAAATTTTCGTTTCCTTGGTTCCGGCAAGATATACGGTAACATTATCATTTATCAGCTGCAGCGAATCTCTATCGCCTGTAAGCACAACGCACTCGTTACCGCTTTGTGTGCAGATTCTCGCAAGTGTGCCCAAAATATCATCAGCTTCAAAGCCTTCACACTCGAGCACCGATATTCCGAGTCGGCAAAGCAGATCCTTAACAATAACAAGCTGCTGTGCAAGCTCATCGGGCATACCTTTTCGGTTTGCCTTGTAGCTATCAACCGCCTTATGGCGGAAGGTCGGCTTGCGCATATCAAACGCAATTGCGACGCAATCGGGCTTTACATCGGCCAGATTCTTCATATATATATTCATAAATCCGAAAATCGCATTTGTATAAACACCGTTTTTGTTTGACAAAGGCTTTACGCCGTAGAACGCACGATTAAGAATGCTGTTTCCGTCAATGGCAAGCAATTTCATAACAAGAATTCCGTCCTTTTTATTTTTCTTGATATTATTATACCAAATCGAATTCAAAAAGACTATACACAAATCAAAATTTATGATAAAATATTTTTATAAGCAAAACTTTATGAGGATATTTTAAAATGGAACAATATACACAAATCGGAAATGTCAGAATAAAAAAAACAGCCGTACTTGCGCCGATGGCATCGGTTTCTGATACGGCGTACCGCCTTCTGAACAAAGAATTCGGAGCGAGCCTTGTATACAGCGAAATGGTTTCGGCAAAGGCTGTTACATATATGGACAAAAAGACCTTTGAGCTTTGCAAAATTCTGCCGCAGGAACGGCCCTTTGCTTTGCAGCTGTTCGGAAGCGAACCGCAGACCGTCGCACTTGCCGCGAAACTATGTATGCAGTTTTCTCCCGATATCATCGACATAAATATGGGATGCCCCGTGCCGAAGGTCGCAGGCAACGGATGCGGCTCGGCACTGATGAAAAATCCGCACCTTGCCGCAAAGATTATCTGTGCTTGCAAAGAATCGGTCGATATCCCGATAACCGCAAAAATCAGAGCAGGCTGGGACGATAATTCTATCAACGCCGTCGAAATGGCACAAGCGCTTGAAGCTGCGGGCGTTGACGCAATCGCTGTGCACGGGCGCACAAAAACACAGATGTACTCGGGAAAATCCGACATAAATATCATAAAATCGGTCAAGCAGGCGGTTTCGGTTCCCGTAATCGGCAACGGTGATGTAAAGTGCGCGCAAGATTGCATTGATATGTACAGCAAAACGGGCTGTGACCTTGTTATGGTAGCCCGTGGCAGCTACGGAAATCCGTGGATTTTCCGCAGTATCGACTTCATCGCCGATGGCAAAGATTTCAGCGAACCGACCCTTGAAGAACGCCTCGAAACAATGCTTTATCATTTTTCAAAAATAATCGAATTCAAGGGTGAAGCCAAGGGAATGCACGAGGCAAGAAAACACGCCGCGTGGTATATAACAGGCGAAGCGGGCGCGGCAAAATTCAGGGCACGGTGCTATACGCTGTCATCGTACAATGAAGCCAAAGCACTTGCAGATGAATATCTAAAATACATAAAAAGCCATTGCAGCTACAAGGAGGGGTATTGTGAATAAAATCAGGCAGGCAACTGCCGAAGACGCTCACAGAATTGCCGAGATTATCGTTTTCAATTATAGGCTCAATTTCTATCCGATTTTTAAAAGCGACGAGTTTTATTTCGGGCAGATGCAAGTAAAAAACCTTGCTGAAGAATATATGAACGAAAACGCTTTGAAAAACACATTTGTATATGACGACGGCGTTATAAAGGGCGTTATCGATATTGAAGGCAAGGAAATCAAAAGGCTTTTTGTAGAGCCGGTATTGCAAAGCTGCGGGATCGGAAAAGTGCTTCTTGGCTATGCAGTAGAAAAATGCGGTGCCACATTTTTATGGGCGCTTGAGAAAAATACTCGTGCAATTGAATTTTACACAAAAAACGGATTTTTAAAATTACGCGAAAGAAAATATGAAGAGGATACAACGGAATATCTGATTAAGCTTACGATTTAATCTTGCCGAAACAGAACAAATCCCGCAGTCATTAAATTGACTGCGGGATTTTTTAACGTTTAAACTGTTTTCAGAAAACCCAAATTTCAGTTAGCGTGGTTTGCAAATACTGTAGAAAGTCCGCTTACTGTCATGCTGTAGCTTCCGCTTGTACGTTCAATAACGGGGTTACCCTCGCCCTGGTCCCAGATAATTGCGCACATACCGTACTTTTCAGCCTCTGTAAGAACAGCGTCAACCATTGTGCAGGCAGATGAAGCCTGAACTCCCTTGCCGAAGCCGTATTCGCCAACGATTACAGGAATACCCTTTTCAACAAAGTTTGTATTCATCTTAGCAAACTGTGTCTGCAATGTGGTTGTGTCAGAAGCATACCATGTTGTCTGTGTTCCGTTGATACAGAATGCAGCAGGTGTGTAATAGTGAACAGACATTGCAATAAAGTCATCATCAGGAAGAGTTACATACTGGAGCATTGAGCAGGTTTCGTTGATATCCGTCCAGTATCCGGAGATAAGGAGAAGTCTCTCAGCGTTCCAGCCGCCCTGTGCTCTGACTGTATCAACAAACTTGCAGTTGAGGTTGTTGAGCAATGTGTAGCCCTGTGTTGTAGAAACGTTGTTGAAGCCAACCTCGTTCATGCCTTCGAAAATAAGGTGCTCATCATATTCGATGAAATGCTCACCGATCTGTTCCCATACATACTGGTATTTGGAAAGAACGGAAGAATCTGTTGCGTAATCGCTGATCCAGGACTCATCACCGTCGGAGCAGTCCCAGTGAGTATTGAGGATTACATACATACCCTCGTCAATTGCATAATCAACAACTGTGTTTACTCTCTGCATCCAGGTTGTCTGGATTGTGCCGTCGGATTCCATATGCTCCATCCAGGTTACAGGAACACGGATTGTTGAGAAGCCGTAGCCCTTAACTGCCTGGATAAGTGCCTGTGTAACAATCGGGTTGCTCCAGCCTGTTTCGCCTGCAATGCCCGAACCTTCGAAATAAGAATCAAGAGAGTTACCAAGATTCCAGCCGAAGCCCATATTTGCAACAAACTCGTTAGCGGAGCCGTCGTATTCAATGGCATCAAAATCATCAATGCCTGTAACATCCCTTGCGATTGCAAGTTCATCGACAACGTTGATTGTTGCATCGGTATTGATATCAGCAAGGTCAATTACTGACTGAGAAAGAGCAAGAATACCAAGAACATGTCTTGAAACATAAAGAATATCATTTTCATCGCGAAGGCCGTTCGCATCGGCATCGCCGATAACAGCATTGCCGGCTCTCACATGAATATCAACACTCTTGAGAGTGAAGTAGCCGTCGCCGCTGCCTGAATAGTAACAGATCTGGATAAGGTCGGAATAGAGTCTGCTTTCGATTACTTCTTCAGGGAACTGAACGAAAATGCTTGCATCGTTCTGGTTAACGCCGGACCATTCAACATAATGTGTAAATGTTTCTGTGTTGCCGCCTGTTGTAAACTGAACAGCACCGTTGCCCCAATACCATGAGCCGTCATTTGCGGAAATTCCCGAAACGTGCATTGTGATACCAACGATTTTGTCAGATGCGCTGACTGCAGAAGTGTCAACTGTATATGTGTCGTCAACGTTCATAACAAGGTTTACACTGTCTGTTGCAGCAACAACACCCTCTTCAACGTTAAGAAGGTTGCCGTCTGCATCGTAGTAGCGGATATCATCAACAGAAAATTCGCTGTCGTCCCACGCTGTAATTTTCACGAACGAGCCGCCGCCGATTTCGCTTGCAAAAAATGCAGAGCCATCAAGCTTTTCAAATTGAATCGTGTTAAGTCCGATGCCGGCTGTCTCGCAGGAAATATAACCATCCACACCGACATTGCCGTAGCCCGCATGACCAAAATAGCATTTGGCAGATTCCGACCAGTTGTCAGAAAAATAAATCTCACCCGTTGCACCGTTATATCCGTCTGTAAGTGCGGTTACAACGATATCAACCTCAACGCTGTATACATTAAGAGCGTTGGCTGCTGTAAGCCTGTCGGAAATAAGCTCACAGTAAGTGTCATCAGCGGTAGTCCAGCTCTCCTGTCCTGCCAGCGGCTGATTATTGCTGATATAGCCTGCTGACGCAGCAAACGTACAGGACGCTCCGACGACAACTGCCATCATTCCGGCAAGCAATCTTTTAAGTTTCATTGCTGTTTTCCTCCTACTTTTCATTGTTGTAATTTCGTTTTCTGATAACGTTTACAATGATACACAAGTATTATACTATATATTATAATTAATTGTCAAGAATTTGAAGTTTTTCGTTTCGTACAAAATCGGAAGTGAAATTTGTGCACTTTGCCAGTTTTTATCTAATTGTAACCAACACAAGCTGTGTTAACAAATATTTATTGTGTGTTAACAGAATTTCTATGGCATTTTTTACAAAAATTTGGTATAGTTTTAAAAGATGCCATACATTTTGACGATTGCTGCCCGAATCACAGGGATTTGGACACAAAAAAAGAAAATACAGTATAACGGTATTAAAAGATATGGGAGGTGTCCGTTTTGATTTACGCCGAAACAATCAGCGATCTGCTCGTCAAAGCCAGCGAGGCATATTCCGACAGACCTTTTCTGTTCAGCAGAAAAAAAGAAAATGACAGATTTGTCCGCCACAGCTTCAAAACCATTGCAAAAGACGCGCAGGCTGCCGCGGAAGCATTTATTGAGCTTGGGCTTGAGCACAAGAAAATTATGATTTATGCCGAGAATTCTTATGAATGGGCGGTTTCCGACCTGGCGATCACCGCCTACGCAGGCATTTCTGTGCCCGTCGATTCAGACTGGATGTCGCTTGATATATGTGAGATTCTCGACAAGCTCAAGGTAAGCGCTGTAATCTATTCCAAGAAAACCGAGCCTACAATCAACGAAATCAAAGATAAATACTCCGCACTGAAATACATATGCATCGAGGACGATTTTGTCGATATTCTCCGCAGGGGCAGAAAGCTTCTTGAAGCAAAAAACGGCAACAGCGAGTTTTTGGAAAAAACCGCCAACAATATCTGCAAAATCATTTCGACAAGCGGAACATCGGGGCACCCGAAGAGCGTTCCTCTTACATCCTGGAACATTCTCAGCTCGCACGAGTTCATAAACCGCAGAATCGACGTGGACAACGATATTGATGTGTGCTATTGCCCGCTTGATTTACATCACATTTTCGGAAACTACGCGCTGCTCTACTGCCTTGCGTGCGGCGTTCCGTTCTATCTGCCGAAAAGCACTTCAAGAATTGCGGAGGATCTGAGCAATCTTAACCCCACGTTTATGCTTGCCACACCTTCAATTCTCAAAACGTTTATTGACGCCATTCCCGAAAAGCTTATGGATAAATATATGAAAAAGCTTGCAAAGCCGGGACTTTTCTTCTCGGAAAGCTATTTTGAAGAATTCCAGAAGCTGTTCGGTTCAAGAATGCGTGCAATCGTATGCTCTGCGGCAAAGCTGCCTGCAAAGCTTAAGGACACATACTGCAAAATGGGTGTAAGAGTTCTTGAAATTTATGGTCTGACAGAAGCTTCCGGGCCTGTTTCAATGGACTATATGATCGATAAATTCGCCGAATCAAGCGGCGTTGTGCTTGAAGGTATGGAAATTATGATATCCGACCCTGACGAAGACGGCTACGGTGAAATCGCCTTGCGCGGCGAGGGCGTAGTACAGGGATATTACAAAAATCTCTCTTCAAGCATCACCTTTATTGATGATGATGGATTTTTCCACACGGGCGACATCGGAAAACTCGACTCAAGCAACAGGCTTTATGTCCTTGGAAGAATCAGCAGAATTGTCATTGCCGGAAACGGCAAGCACCTCGCACCGCACAAAATCGAAAGCCTGCTCGACGGCTATGATGAAATCACATCGTCCCTTGTTTACATCAAGGACGACTGCGTATTTGCAAAAATATTCTCGCCCGAATCAGGCTCAAGAATTATGGAAATTGTCGAGGAGGTCAATTCAAAACTCCCCGCATATTCAAGGATTCAGAGCTACGACCTGAGCAAGGAAACACCTTCATCCGCTCATCAGAATGTAGGATAATACAAACAAACAGGCACCTTTGATATAATATCAAAGGTGCCGTTTTATATAGAGCGATTATTTTTTACATAAGCGACTTGTAGAGCTCTGTAATTTCTTCAACAGATGTTTCTCTCGGGTTTCCGGGGCGGCAGGCATCGTCATACGCCGATTGTGCAAGGAACGCGATATCCTCATCCTTTACAATCTCCCTGAGATTGCAGGGAATTCCGACATCGGCGGAAAGCTTCTTCACAGCGTCAACAGCAGCCTTTCTGTATTCATCCTGTGACATTGTGTCAACATCCTTAACGCCCATAGCCCGTGCGATTTCACGGTACTTCTCGCCCGTAGCCTCTGCGTTGTATTCCATAACAACGGGAAGGATTATAGCGTTTGCCACGCCGTGAGGTGTGTCGTAAAGCGCTCCGAGAGGATGAGCCATTGAGTGAACAATACCTAAACCCACATTGGAAAAGCCCATTCCTGCAACATACTGGCCAAGCGCCATATCTGCCCTGCCTTCCTTGGTGTTTGCAACGGCACCGCGCAGGCTTCTTGCAATAATCTCGATAGCCTTTAAGTGGAACATATCCGAAAGCTCCCAGGCACCCTTTGTGATATATCCTTCAATTGCGTGAGTAAGCGCATCCATACCGGTTGCAGCTGTAAGAGATGCAGGCATTGTTTCCATCATATCGGGGTCAACAAATGCAACAACAGGAATGTCGTGAGGGTCAACACAAACCATTTTCCTGTTCTTTTCAGCATCGGTTATGACATAGTTGATTGTAACCTCTGCAGCAGTGCCTGCTGTGGTGGGAACAGCAAAAATCGGAACTGATTTGTTTTTTGTATCGGCAACGCCTTCAAGACTTCTCACATCGGCAAATTCAGGGTTTGCGATAATAATGCCGACTGCCTTTGCAGTATCGATTGACGAACCGCCGCCGATTGCGATGATGCAATCCGCGCCTGCGTTTTTAAACGCCTGCACACCGTTTTGAACATTTTCAATTGTGGGATTGGGCTTGATATCCGAAAATATTTCATAAGGTATCGCAGCGTTTTCAAGCACATCGGTAACCTTTTTTGTAAGCCCGAATCTGATAAGGTCAGGGTCTGAACACACAAGCGCTTTTTTAAAGCCTGCGCCTTTTGCTTCATCGGCGATTGCGGCAATTGCGCCCGAACCGTGATACGAAGTTTCGTTAAGGATAAATCTGTTTGCCATTTCAAAACACTCCTTTTGAATAATGTATTATTTTGTCTGACGCTCAATGTATTTATTGACGCTTTCATTGTACATTATTGCAATATAAAAATCCAGTATTCGCACATTGAATTTTTGTGCATTTTTGTAATATAACTTTTGAAGAAACATTGTTTTAAAAAAGTCTTTTCAATCAGAATAAAATATGGTATAATAATATAAAGCGAATTCCATACTATTTATTATATATACAGGAGATTAAAATGAAAAAAACAAAAATCATCTGCACAATCGGTCCTGCCTGCGAGAATGAAGAAATTCTCACCCAGATGTGTCATGAGGGAATGAACGTTGCACGACTCAATTTCTCTCACGGAACACACGAGCAGCACCAGGACAAAATAAATCTTATTAAAAAAGTAAGAGAAAAGCTTGATTTGCCTATCGCAATTATGCTCGACACAAAAGGTCCGGAGTACCGCATCGGAACATTTGAAAACAAGAAAATTTCTCTGAGCGAAGGTGCTCCCTTCACTTTTACCATCAACGATATTACAGGCAACGAAACAATCGTTTCAGTAAATTATAAAAAGCTGATTGAAGACATTTCCGTCGGTGATACAATAACCGTAAACAACGGTCTTGTAAGCTTCAAGGTCGAGCGAATCGAAGACAGCAATGTAATCTGCACTGTGCTCACAGGGGGCGAGCTTTCAGATAAAAAAAGCATGCACTTTCCGAATAAGGTTATGACGCATGAATATTTAAGTGAGCATGACAAGGAAGATATTCTCTTCGGCATCGAAAACGAAGTGGATTTCATCGCGGCAAGCTTTGTTTCCACCAAAAGTGATGTTCAGTCGCTGAGAGATTTTCTCGATGAAAACGGCGGAAAGAATATCGATATCATTGCAAAAATCGAAAACAGAGCAGGCGTCGAAAACATCGACGCCATCTGCGAGCTCGCAGATGGAATTATGGTTGCAAGAGGCGACCTTGGTGTTGACATTCCGTTTGTTGAGGTGCCCGCAATTCAGAAAATGCTGATTCAGAAATGCAGAATGCTCGGTAAGCGTGTAATTACCGCAACCGAAATGCTCGAATCGATGATTTACAACCCCCGCCCGACAAGGGCGGAAATTTCGGATGTTGCAAACGCCGTATATGATGGTGCTTCGGCAATTATGCTTTCGGGAGAGACCGCCGCAGGAAAATATCCCGTTGACGCTGTAAGAAATATGGCGGAAATTGCTGAATTTACCGAAAACCACATTGATTATAAACGCTGGTTTTCAACGACCGAATACAAAATCAAAAATAATCTTGACGCAATTTCGCACGCAACCTGTGCAATGGCAATTGACGTAAACGCAAGCTGCATTGTTGTTAACTCAATTTCGGGAAAAACCGCACGAATGGTCAGCCGTTTCCGCAGCCCTGCCGATATCGTGGGCATCACCACCAGTCAGAGAGCATGGCGCCAGCTGAATTTAAGCTGGGGCGTAACCCCTGTTTTAAGCGAAGAATACAACTCGCTTGATATTGTTTTTTATCAGGCTTTCAACCACGCGAAAAGAATTTTCAATCTTAAATCCGGCGATAATGTAGTTCTCACCGGCGGACTTATCAACGGAAACTCAGGCAATACAAACACCATTAAGGTTGAAACGGTGAAATAAGCTTTATTTATGTTTCTTTCGTCAAGGCTTCGTTCCGATTTCTTTATTATCTTTTTTGATTTCAGCAACCAAACAAGGGAGGCTTTGACTGTGAGCAACAATTATCTGAATGAACTGAAAACCCTTTCACCGAAAAACTTTATATTACTGACAATAGCAGGCTTTATCAATGCATTTGGTGTGACCGTCTTTCTTTCTCCCGTAAAGCTGTATGACAGCGGAATTTCAGGAACATCGATGCTTTTGTCTCAAATCACACCCGAATATCTGACCTTATCCGTATTCCTGATGATATTGAACGTGCCGCTGTTTATATACGGTCTGAAAAGGCAGGGGCTTGCTTTCACCGTCTATTCGGTGCTTGCGGTAAGCATTTATTCGTTGGGTGCCTGGCTGATAACCGATGTTCTTCCCGTTGACGTAAGTATGGTTTCGCCTCTGGCGGGCGACGATCTGCTCCTTTGCGCATTGTTCGGCGGAATAATTTCAGGCACGGGAAGCGGCCTTACAATACGTTTCGGCGGTGCAATCGACGGCGTTGAGGTTATGGCTGTGATTTTCGCAAAAAAGCTGAATATGACCGTAGGAACATTTGTTATGGTGTATAACGTCGCGCTGTATATTCTGGCGGGAATAGCCTTGAAAAGCTGGATTCTTCCTCTTTATTCGATTGTGACTTATGCCGCCGCGCTGAAAACAATCGACTATATCGTGGAAGGTCTTGACCGCTCCAAAGAGGTTATGATAATAACGAATAAGCCCGATGAGATAAGCTATGAGCTTATAAAGACATTTGAATGCGGAACCACCAAAATCGCCGCAAAGGGCGGCTATTCCGATATGGATAAAACCGTTATTTACTTTGTTGTAAACCGTTTTCAGATTGCGCGCATGAGGAATATCATCCACACAATCGACCCTTGTGCATACGTTACCATAAGCGAGGTTGCAGACGTTTTCAAAAGTGTTGCTATGGATAAAACCGAATAGAATAACAAATCCGTATTAAAACAAATTTGCTTTAATACGGATTTTGTATTATCCACTCTCAATTATATCAATATCCGCTGTTGCAAAATCGGCTATTGTCCTTAATATTGACAAATTTCGGTATTTAAAATATAATAATGACATAAAGCGAGGTGACATTTATGCTTTCTGCTTTTCTTGCGATGATTGATTCCGAATCGAATAAGGACAGATTCGAGCAGCTATATAACAAATATAAAGATCTCATGTTCAACATATCATACAGTTATCTGAATGATTATCACGCGGCGAACGACGCTGTGCAGGAAGCATTTCTGCGCATTGCAAAAAGCATACAAAAATTCGAGCAAATCGATTCCGAAGAGGTTTTCGGATTGATTTCCGTCATTACCAAATTCGCCGCAATCGATACATACAGAATACTGAAAAAACCAAAAACCGAGCCGTTAGCGGCAAATACGAAGCTATTCAAAAGCTTCGATTCCGACTGCTCCGAGAATTTTATTTTGCAGGAAATTTACCGTCTTGATGAAAAATACTCCAGTGTATTGTATTTAAAATGCAGGTACGGATTTACACTTAACGAAGTTGCCAATGCATTAAACCTTCCTGTAAGCACAGTGAAAAACAGACTGCGCAAGGGCCGTCAGCTATTAGCCGAAGCATTAGAAATTGATATTTAATTGTTATATTTGCACAAATCGTCGGTTCGGATTTTGTGCAAAAAGCAGAAAGTGAAAAACTTTCTGCTTTTTTTTAATCAAAACCGCTTTTTTTTCCGATATATATATAGAAGAAAAAATAAGGAGGACTAAAAAATGACCACAGAAGAATTTGATATTATGATAAAAGAAGCTTTTGACAGCGACCCGAAATTCAATTTATTTGACATTAAATACGACTTTACACCTGCGAAAATCAGCCGCAAAACCGACAGGTTTGTAAAAAAGCTTTCAAGCGAAATGTTCTGTGCTCCGAGCAAGCCCACGCAATGTCGACGTTTCAGACCGAGATATTTGGTTGCGGCAATAATCGGCGCAAGTGTTTTGACTGCAGGCGCGGTCGGGATAAGCGCTTATAGGTCGAAATATTCATTCAGCCCTGCCGAGTGCGAAATGGAATTTATTCGTATAGAATCAAGCGGAAACGACAAAACCAGACTCGAAGAGATTTATACTCTTGCCGAAAAGCCCGAGGGCTACATAACCACAAGGGACGAGTTTATCGGATTCAGTGATGACTATATACTTCAATATGATCTTTCATACGGATATTTTTCCAAGCGCGAAACTGAAGAAAACTGGATAACATTCAGCCAATCTTTGATAGACCCCGATGCCAGACATGCCATAAACACCGAAAACGCAGTTGTAGAAATCACAGAAATAAACGGCGAGGAAGCCATCTATGTCAACCGCAGCATTTACACCGATGACCAGATGCTGATTTGGACTTATGATGGATATAAATTCAAACTATCTGCACACGCTCCTGAAGGTCACAGGGCATTTTCAAAAGAAGAGCTTCTTGAAACGGCACGGACCATTCAGATAAAAAATTAAAATTTTTTGGGAGGAAAAAACTATGAAAACAATCAAAATCAAAAAAACGCTGGCTTGCCTGCTCACCGCTTCGTGCTTATTTTCTTCAATGAATACTGTCGCTTTTGCTGACGACAGCATTGTTGAAAGCTACATCGGCTCCGACTATGGCGTTTACAGCCTGTACACAGGTGATTACTCAAGCTCTTTGACAATTTCGGGCACAACGGCACTCTGCCATAGCGAAGCTGAATGCAATAGTTTCACCTATCAGATTGAAGGCGATATGTACCTTGAAAAGTACGTTTCGGGACAGTGGACGGCAGTTGACGCATGGCGCCTGTCGGTAACAGGTATGGACTATTCCAACACGAAAACCAAAAGCGGCCTTTCAAGCGGAAAATACCGCGTAAAAACTGAATTTTACGTCACTTCAACAAGTGGCGGAACCGAAACACTGTTTGCTTACAGCGAAAGCAAATATGTAAGCTCAACATCTTCAAGCGGCTGATTGCGCACAGACAAGCTTAGTAATAGAAGGTGATTGCAATGAAAAAAACAGTGACTATTGTAATTATTGCTTTGGTCGCCGCATTTGCTGTCGCGGTGGGCATATATTTGTACAATAAAAACAACATTGCCGACGGCAAAGGGCGGTAGCCATAGAGAAGTTTTCCAGAAACTAATGGTTATTGACTTAACAGCGGCTAATGAAACTAACAACAGGCGTATGCTTTTTCGCATACGCCTGTTGTGTTATGTTAATTTCTGTTATAACTGATATATCATTTCAGTACCACGATATATTTATTGATGCCGTCTGCGTTAAAGTCGGATAATCCTCTGAAATAATTCGCAATAGCCTTAGATGCAGCATTGAAATTCTTCTCGGTAAACATACCTTCATCAATCATTTCAAAGCACTGCATTTTCTTACCATCAACAGTTGCAAAAAACTCCACAGAAAAACTGGATGCACTCACTGTTGCTTTCAGTTCCACAGTATCGTAGCTCGGCACGAGTGTTTTTATTTGTTCTGCCACAAAGAATTCTAATTCTGTCATTACGTTTCGCCTCCTTACTGATTCTCGATAACAACGCTGGTTCGATAGTTGGTTCCATCTTCACTCTTGTATGTGATGTAAACCGTTGTTTCAACGAGGTTGCCGTTTTCGTCATATTCCTCCTTGATAGAAGAAATCTCACCACCGGTTTCATCCAAACGGTCTTGAACGGTTTCCTTGCCGTTCTCTGGAACTTCGTCTCTAAGAGAACCATCCAAATTATTATCGAACTTATACACAGTATCTTTTCCGTCTGCCGTAACAGTTACGGTAATTTTATCGGGTCGTTCAGAATCACCACTATAAGTCATTTCTGTCTTTGTGGTTACTTCTTTTCCTTCATCCAAAGCAACTTTAATATCGTTTTCCATACGTTTGTAATCGCTTTGGTTGATTTTAGAATCCATAGCAACGAGATTGCCGATACCACCATCGCCATTCATATCACGACCGACGATATGACCACCTTGGTCGTTAGGGCGACGGTCTTCGCCTCCAGCCTGTCGTTGAGCTTCGTTATCACGAGGATTCTCTGGACTACGCACGGGCTTTGCTTCACAACTGATAATTCTTCCGTTTTCATCAGTTGTATAGACATTCCCATTCAGTTCGTAAGTGGTGTTAGGTTGAAGCTTGCCGTCAATACTGTAGATATTTCCGTTATCATCCGTTTTGTAGGTTACTTTATCCAATACATAGGTGTTATTGGGAACCCATCCGCCATCCTCAGTACGATATTGCTTGCCATTATCATCACAGAGTTCATCAGGAACATCGTTCACATAGGCATCTAACGAGCTATCATCAGTATTGTCAATATTATCAAAGTCCATACCCTCAAGCTGCTTCCCAAGCGGAGATTCAGCAAATCGGTTTCGGAGTGCTTCGGTAATATCTTTGAAATTGCCAATCATTATCTAACACCCCTTTCCTTGATGTAATTCACCCATTTTACATAGAGTTTCTGCCTGATTTCGCTCTCGTCCTGCTGAGCACTCATATCCTTCATAAAACATTGGCTCAACGCAATAATCTTTGCTTTAGAGGCTTCTGGTGAGATTTGAAGAACAATTTTTTTGAGCATATCTGTAAGTTCATCATCATTAGTTGCTGTAAGCACACAATTTTCTACCTTAGTTCTCACACCGAGAATATTAGTCAATCGTCTTGACAAGCGTCGGAAATTTTCATCCGACCAAAGTTCAAGGGAATTGTTTTCTTTATACTCTGCGATTTGTTCTTCAACAAATTCGGTGTTTCTTGCAGAAAGAGCGAGAGTTTCAAGACCATTTTCAATATCTAAAATAGAATAATCAAGTTTCTCACGAAGTCTACCTTGAATTAATAAGTTTACCAACTGCTCACGAATGTTGCGTTTTTCCATTCCCGACACAGTAGCAGAAAAGTCATAGGTTGTTTCGCCAAGGTCGCACTTATTAACTTGAACAAGAACAGGTTCAACCCAATCGTTTTGATAAACTGCGGCAACACCACGTCTCAATTTTGACAGCTCATCAATCTGTTCATCATTAAGTCCTGCGGCATATCCAACTAATTCACGGTCGCTACGGTCTGGCAAACGAAGTACAATTTTGGTGTTCGTATTTCTAATGACAGACATATCCAACAAACCGGGAGACTGGTCTGCAATAATGAACCCCTCACCATAAGTACGCATTTCCGCAATTGAGTTAGCAAGCAATTCAACAGATTTGCCGAGAAGATTTGAACTTTCAGAACTCTGCTCTGCAGAGGTGCGCTTTAACAGATTATGTGCTTCTTCCAAAACTGTAATGTGTGATAGAGCACTGTTGATTTTGCTAGAAGACATACGATACTCGTTAAGCTTCATAACAAGTAAACCCATAATAAGAGATTTTGTTTCCGTAGAACCAACACGGCTCAAATCAACAATCACACTCTTGTCAAACAATTCTTCATCGGAAATATCATCGTTGCAGAATATGAGTCCATTTAAACCGGTGGTCAAAGAGCGAACGCGAGTTAAGAGAGCACCAGAGTAATCACCTTTGCTATCAGCAGAATATTTGGATTCGTTTATAACAACTTCAATTTGCTCAAGTACATCTGCAAAGTTTGGAAATTTTTGTCCATTTTTGTTTTCCGAAGTAACTAAATCCCAACCTATGGTAACATATGCTCTTTCTATTGCTTCTTTCAGAATAGCTGGCATAGCAGCATACATAGGCCAACAAACATTGAAAATTTCAACAAGCCTATCCAAATGCTCCAAAATGTGAACATCATCGGGAAAACTAAAAGGATTGATTTTCAACAATAAAGTTTTCTTTGGATTTGTGCCATATACAGATACATTCGCAAATTGTCCGAACATATTTTTATATTCGCCTTTTGCTGGTTCTACAACAAGAAATGGAATATTATAGATGTTGTGAAGCTGATTTATAATCTCATATACTGTATTACTTTTACCAGAGCCGGTAGAGCCTGTGACGAAAGCGTGCATAGTCAAAGAATTGATATCAAGATTTACAGCGGTGTTGGTTTCAGTTCCCATTGTAAAGATGTTTCCAAGATTAAGCTCTCGGTGTTTTATTTTTTTGCCATAAGAAACAACTTCCTTGCCAAACTCAGCGTGTTCAATTACAGGAAAACCACATACTGATTTTCTTGGCAAACCCATTTGAATAGCCAGTTCGTTACTGCTCAGAAGAGAAGATGCTGTAACAGACAAACTATCTTGTTCCGTCTTGTAAGCAAACACTGGATGGATAAAATTAGTGATGTATTCTCGTAAAATCGGCAATTTTGCTTTATCTTGGCGTCCCCAATAATTTATAGCCGATGTTTCTACACCAGATTTAGAGCCTTTCATAAGAGCCTTGTAAGTTCCAGCCGCCATTTCTGCTGTTTCCTGGCTATCAGAAAGGAAGTACGCTGCACATTCCCACATACCAAGACTTTCGCACTCATCAAGACGCTTTAATTGCAAATCAATTCTATCAAGCGTATTTAGCAAAGTTTTATTCTGCATTGTTAACTGCATATTTTCGGTTTTTCCAGAAGTTAAACCTTCTGTATGGGTTTTATTCTCGGATGTGCTTTCGTTTTCGCCAAAGGCTTCTCCTTCGTTATAAGTTTCATTCTCAGTATAGTTTTCGTTTATGGAATGACCAGTGGTTTTAGTGGAAGGAGTATATGCGCCTAAAGCAATTTGTCCGGCTGTAATCGCTCCTGCCGCAACAAGACTTGCTCCACCAGTGAGAGGAGCTGCAACTACACTCAAAGCTCCAAGCGCAACAGAACCTACAGTTTTTGCCAAAGTTCCCAAAGTATCAGCCTTTGAAACAGATTGAGTTTCAGATGTTCCCTTTGAATAACTTGTTCCTTTGGAAACACCCGTGTTTTTGGTGTAAGATGTTCCGATAGTTGTTCCGTGAGACAAAGAATCTGAAATGCTTAAAGCTGTATTTGTGCCATAGGACAATTGCATATTAGCAAATGGAGATAATTGAGTATATATTGTCTCGTAAGCTCTACGAATTTCATCAAGTTGTTCAGGCGGCGTACTCTTTGCTAATACAATTGCAGTATATTTCTGTCCTTGCATAGCAAGAGCCAATTTTTCTAAACCTTGGATAAAGGTTTCGTTGTCCTTAAAATCCTCGTCTTTGTTGTTCGCAACACAGGAAACAGAAGATATATTTTGGGTTGGAATGTCAGCTAAAAAAGCCTCTGCCTGTGGGTCGAGCAAGTCTGTGGATTTTACTCCGGGAAACTGACCAATTAATGCGTTCCTCAGTGTATCTTTAAGAGATTTTGTGGTTCTCTTATCATCCAAGGAGCGAACACCCATATAAAAATCAGTCTTTTCTCCGTTACTATCAGCTATAATAAAAACACCACAATTTAAATTTTGAACAGAGTTAAAAACTGAAGCGAATTTATATGTAGAATATTCGTCATTCTGATAAACCATTTCTGTAATTTTAAAAAGACGAATATCACTAATCTTCTTGAGGTCATCTGCCAGAGGAATAATTTCAAGGTCTGTAAGTTTATGAAGATATTTTTTCAGTATGATGTCATCAACAAGTTTACTCGATGTAGCAAGTTGTATCTGTAATTCAGCCATACTTGGAACAGCAGATTCATTTTTATCTAACGGAGCAGTGAAAGTGGGAAATACACTTTCGCTTTGTTCCGATACCGCAAAATCATCAGGTGCTTCTACAGGATATTCTTTTCTGTTTTTCAATATAACAGTATCGCTCATTATTTTTTACCTCCACCGACGACTACGGAAGTGGCTACTCCACCTACAACTGCACCGGCTGAAACACCAGCAATTACTCCTGCGACCGGAGCACTTGCTAAAGCTGTAACTGCACCGCCTACAGCAGCACCAATAACCGCACCGACAGCAATTTTAGCACCGAGATAATCGCCCTGTTCTTGGCAACGACGCTTTTCTTCTTCATAAGAGCTTCGCTGAGTAGAACTGTAATTCAGTCGACCCATTTGCTCTTTTTTCGGAGCGACAGTCTTGGTTACAGGTCTGAGATATCGAACGACTTCTTTTAAATGGTCGAGTCTTTCGTGAGAAAAATTAGAAACAACTTTTACCATTACCTTATCCATATACTCATCATTCCAAAGACTTCTGTCTTTGATAAATTCCTTACCATCGTGCACATCATAAAGTCCGACCATAGACTTAGCTGCTTTTTCCATAGCATTGAATTCAACAAAAGTTGGGTCAATTAGCAAACTATCCTGCATCATAATTCTCACTCTACGAACATTTCCAGAATTAACTGCATCATAAAACGCACTTGTTAAAGCCATAAGTATATCCTCCTTATATTTCAAGTATTGAAGCCACACGCTTCTTAATCAATTCAAGCCAAGCTAATCGTTTTTCAGTTTCTTTAATACGCTCCTCAGCTTTATTTTTATCTGTAGCATAACTCTCAAGTTCTGATAACTTTTGCTTTAATACGCCATCTAATCGTTTAAATTCATTATTGAATGAAGAAGCAATTCGATTTGATTGCTTAATTGCATGCTTCTGTGCTTGTTCTCCATTATTTATTACGTTTTCTTTTATTGGAGCAAAAAATTCTTGTGCCAGTTCGTTTGCGGGAACATATTTTACAGTTTTGTATTTAGTTTTGTAATACCCACTTTCTTGGAACCAAGTCCAAGGTTTATACCATTTTTTATCTGTGTTTTTTACCCATTCCTTTCCGTCAGCAACTTCCTTGGATTGTACTAATTTGGTTACAGAGAAATCATCTGCGGTAGGAACACTACCTCCCATAAGTTTGAGAGGGTCAATGGATATACCTGCAAGAGCATTTGTGTCAATTTCACTTGTGAGCGAAGCAAGTTTTTTCTTATATTCATTGAGTAGTGCATTACTGGTGTTTACCAAGTTTTCACGGATAAGTTCGTCAAGCTCCGCTTGAAAATCAGGTTCTAACTTCTTAGCATAACGCTCTAAACGATTAACTTCATCCATAACTTCATCCATATCAAGTTCTTGGTCACGCAATTCATCAATTTTAGTTCTGATTTTAGCTTGATATTTTTGAACAATGTTGTCTATAATCTCCTTTGCTTCATCACTTACTTTTACTACAGCATCCTCAACAGCGTTTCTGAACTTTTGAGCGGATTTGACATCATCAACCTTTTTGCGTATTGTTTCAATCTGATTAGCAATGCGTTCGCCATCTTCTTTGTTTTTTGCAAGTTCCTGTTTTGTTTTTTCAAAGCAACCAACTTCGTCCAACTTATGCATAAAAGTATCTACTATGTTTTTGATTTTTGCCGTTTTTGCATATTTCTGGACATATTGACGAATAGCTGCTTCAACAGAAACTACACCCGTATGAATCAATGCTTCTGCTTGTGCATCGTTATTGCTTGCAGCATCAGCCAAGCTCTTTTTGATTTCACCACGAATGCTTGCAGGAAGCGTATTGTATTTCTCAAAATGTAAATGTTCATTCCTGTTTAACTTACGGACTTTCATTTCTGTTTCATCCATTGTATCTTCGTCAACATCTGCTCCATTCTGCATTAATCGAATATTTAAAGCTGGCAGAGCTGCGGCAGGAAATAGATTTGGATTTGCAATACCGTGTCCTTTAAGATATGTACGAATTCTATCCAGAGTCTGTGTAGTATCACCGTCCTCTTTGCGACGGTCATCCATCTTGTTTACAACAAATATGAAACGGTCTTTACTCTGCTTACCTCCTACCTTCATACTATCAGCAACACGCTGAAGCAGAGCGTTATCATCATCTGAACCGAAAGTACCTTCCATAATATACAAAACGAGAGATTTTGAGGATTTATTCAAAAATTCACTTTGAACCTTTTTATGTTCGGGGTCTCTCGAATTGTTGGGACCGGGCGTGTCAATCAAAACGAGAGATACATCCTCAGAAGAAACAAACGGAATATTTCCAGCAGCTTTAATAACTGAAACATTTTCATCGTTATTCAATCTTTCCATAGTAGAATATGTAAGATTTTCGTGAGTTTCAAGCAATCTATTATCCTTACTATATACTTCAGCTTGCCAGTTTTCATTACTTTCAGTATCTTTGATTCTTGTAATGATAGCAGTACAAGCTTCTTGTTTTGATGGCATTAATTTAGTGCCAAGCATAGAGTTGATTAAGGTAGATTTACCAGCACTCATTGTAGCAACAACACAGACTTCAAAATCGCTACTTTTTGCGTGCTGAAAAGCGCTAATGATTTCCACATCTCTCAATTCATCAAAAGGACCTTCTTGAATTTCGTTGAACACCTCATCAATTAACGCTTCCTTATCAGAGGTTTCTTTAGCTGGAATTCTATCAAGTTTTGCAGTTAATTCTCCACGCTCAAATTCCTGCGTAAACACTTCTGTTAAGTCTTCAAAATCTAAAAGTGTTCCGTGAAATACTATATCAAAATCGGTGTCATTATACTCATCAATCAATATTTTAGGCAGTTCTTCGACCCATTCTTGCAAACGAGAACCGGGAATAATACGTTCACCGATTTTACTGTTCTGTGCAAGCTTTTTTTCATCAACGGTTAGCTCCGTTTCCAATTTGTAAGGATTATATTTTATAAACACCTTTTTCATAAATTACCTCCATATATAATTCTTTCAAGTCCATATAAACCAACACGCTTACTTAGTGCTATTTCCTCAGAATCTGTTGGCAAACACTGTACACCTTTATAATACTGCGATAGGTCATAAGAAGGCTTATTAAATTTTTTTGAATACAGGGCGTATTCGTCTGCTTCGTCTTCTGAAAGAGTCTGTCCTGTCATTTTCAGTTTAACAAGATATGAAAAATATGCTGAAATCGGACAAATGACAGGATTTTCAAATCCGATTTGCTGTAAATCATTTTTAAAACCGTTTATACTTTCTTCAACACTATCAGAATAATTATGATAGCAATCAAGCTTGTTGAGAACAAAGATTATCTTTTTTGTGTGTAAATTTTGAGCCACCCATTGTAAGTGTTTTTTCTCTGCATCGGTACCTAAACGCGTTGGACTTACAACATAAATGATTGCATCATAAACATCATTAAGCAATGCATTTCGAGCATATTTACTATGTTCTTTATATAACGCCGCATCTACTCCGGGTGTGTCAATTAAACACAGTCGGGGTATATCAGATTCTATTCTTGCAAAATATGAAGCTATAGAAATGTGTCCATTCCAATCGTAACCGCTTAATTCATCTGCTGTTGCTCTTAGACTAATGTCTTTTGTTGATAAATGAGTGTTTTCATCTTCATAAGCTTTGTTATAAAGGTAACATACGTTTCCTGTGCATACTTCTTGAGATGTACGGGCTACTGGTTTGCCAATAAGTGCATTTATTAGTGTTGATTTGCCAGTGCTCATATTGGCAGTAACAATTATTCTTTTTTCTTCTTTTGAAATAAAGTTTTTATTTAAACGATATTGTATTATCAATGAAGAAGCGAGAAGATATTTCTTATCAATAATTTGCTGATTCTTTAAGAGAAGCATTATTCGTTCAATGTCGGAGTTTCGTCTGATAGATAGGCTTTCTTTCATTATCTCTACAGCGAGATGTATTAAGGAATCGTCCAAAAGGATTAAAGCTACATCACAAATAAGCATAAAACGATATTTGCTTCGCCACGGTTTCTTGAAAGATAACAAACATATTGAGTCTTTTTTTGTCGTTTTATCATTCATTAATAGTTGGGTGTGGTATAAGCGTAAACGCTCAAACACATATTGTTTTACTTCTGTTTTACTTTCGTCCAACTCACTAACCGTTTTTTGGATTATGTATGTAAGAGCAGAAATATATTCTGACCTGATTTTACTTTTTGACTTTTTTATCGGATGCTCTCGCATATCAAGAGCCTCCACAAAAAATGGATTCATATTCTATTAAATACCTCCTTTGCGAGTATCATTCGTTGCTTTCGCTTATGAAATCAAATTCACCATATCCCCCTGACTCCTCAACCACATATCAATGCCTTTACCAAACACTTCCGCAGAAACCGTATATACACCGTTGTCCTCGGAAATAATCTGTGCTGTTGGAAGCCTGTCCAGTATAGCATCAATGTCAAGTCCAGAATACTCAAACTTGATTTTCTGAAGCTTACCGCCATACATAAACTGTATACGCTTACGAAACTCGCCTTCTTCAAAACGACTGCTATACGGAATATGAAATTTCTCATTCAGCACTTTACAGTTCTTTATTCTGTCAATGCGGTATATTGTAGGGAATGAATCGTTTATAACATCAAAATCCTTGCGAACATTTTCATCATCAATAAATGCTGCCATATAAAAATAATACTCAGAAAACATTATTGATACAGGTTTCAGTTTACGCTTGACAACAGACTTGTCCTTGAGGCGGAAATAATCAATCTCAATCCATTGGCAACTCTTTATAGCCTGTCCTATTTCCCACATTGTATCAATAAACTTTGTCTTGTGCCTCGGCTCAACATAGTGGAACGCTTCATTGCTTATAAGCTCTGTAACAAGTTTCTGATTATCTTTCGGAACACAACAAGATATCAGCTTATCCAATATATCCGTCATTTCTTCCTTTGTAAGAGAACGACTGTCAAGCAGTATCTTGCACAAAGCAAGTATTTCGCTGTTTGTCAGCTTCATTTTGTAAATGTGGTCAAGACGATAACCTTTTTCATTTCTGTCGTAAACAATGGTGTTATAGAAACCACTGCTATCCGCGTTGACTTCAAGAAAGTTTCTTATATCATCAATATCACGCTGGATACTGCGTTCATCAACGCCAAAATCAGCAGCAGCCTGAAATTTGTTTATCAAACGTCCGTTTATAAGCTGTGTATAAAGAGAAAGAATGCGTTTTGCCTTATCATTCTTATATGTATCCATATTCGTCACCGTCCTTATAACATCATTATACAACGTTACAATGACACGATGTGTCTATCTCATCATTTTTCTTGTAAAAAACAACAAAGTTAATTTTTATGCAGAAATCAACAAAATCATAGTTATATTATACCACAAACTCCATCAAAATGCAACGAAAATCGAATTTTTTTAGTTCTTTCTTTGTTCAAAAAGCAAAGCTCAAAAACTACGCTATATTGCCATTTTTCTCTCACCCGTACACACAGTAGGATATAACTCTGCCGAAGTTGATTACACACCCACTCTGATATATTCTAAACAATCAACTCTACAGGCAATTCTAACTCCTGTATATAAATTACCCTGACATACATTTTGCAGAGATTACAGCGTATATAAAAGCCATTTTTCTTCCCGGAAATGCACAGCAAAATTTATATTGTGAGCGCACCCGAAAAAAGTTTTCAACTCACACGGAAATCACCATAATAGGAAAATATCCTGCACCGAAATATCGGCTCATCATATCCCTCGCCACAGAAAATCACGCTGGGAATACTACGGGAGATATTAAAGATATAGGTAGCTATTATCTAAAAACATAGGAGCTATTATTAACTATCAATCCATCAATCTACGCAAACGGAAACCGCCGTAACAGGATTTCTGAGGTATGGTACAAATGAATAAAACAGTCGTTTAAGCACCGAGAATATACAGTAAATCTGTATCTAAGCGGTGCTTTTTTATACGCTTATGGTTACCACCCTGTGATTTTTTCGGCGTATAAAAGTGAGGGATAATTTTAAGGTTGCCATCAGTCTTATTTTTTTGCTTGAATATTAGAGATTATTTTTATGCAGGCGTAAAAAAAGCAAGAAAAAGTGTGGATTTTCCAAAATTATATGGCTCAACCCACTGATTTTTCTGCTTTAAAAGTAGATGGATACATTCCGAGCGCCAATTATGAACTCCTATGAAATGTGAAAATTTGATGAAACTTTTTGAAAACAGGTGATAAAATCGGCTTAAAAAAGGCAATGAGTGAAGGAACAAATTTAAGAACACCGAGCTGAAATTTTACTGTATATAGTAGAGATATTTTTCTCACGCTGAATTGAAAACTTTTTGTAAATATCAGAAAGTTTTTCGTACACCCTGCGTTTTTTTCGGCGTATAAAAGTAGAGGGGTATTTTTACGGTTAACACTTGCTCGTTTTTTTCTGTATATAGCATAGGGTTTACATATCCCGATAATCGGGAGAAATTAAACTGAAAGGATATTGATACAATGCCAAAGTTAAAAGCAAAGCGAAACAGATTTGTTTCTATGGACAACGAATTTCTCACAAGAAATGATTTATCGCTGAAATCCAAAGGGTTACTTGCGTGTATGCTGTGTCTGCCGCCCGACTGAAGATTTTCTATCGAGGGACTCGCTTACATCAATAAGGAGAGCGAAAGTGCCATTTCTTCTGCACTACGGGAACTGGAGCAGTTCGACTATCTGCGGCGAAGCTATCCGAGAACAGATGATGGGAAAATCACAAACGCTGTTTACACCATTTGCGATATTCCAATCGTCGAATACGAAGCACTGCACGGCGAAAATGGTGACGCCCTGAATTAGGGCTTCACCTTCCTACGTGACTCCCTATTTCGAGGAGTCATAGCTGATGTATCATTTCAGGACGTTGGCTATTCTAACTTTTTCAAAGGACACCCTATTTCAAGACGACCTAGGTGTAGCTCATTTCAGGGTATACCGACGGTGAACGAAATGTTCAGCGTTCAAACCACAGCCTTAATTCAGGGCAGTGGTTGCAGAGAAAACACACGCCCCGTTTTAGGGCGAGTGCAAGGAACGGAATTATCCACCGTCGCAAAACGCGACAGTGGTTTATGGAAAATCAGAGATAAAGGGAGCGGCGTTTTACCGCATCCTTTGGAAGGGGTGGACAAATTGGACACCCATCTCCGAAGCAAAAGAGGTTGAAAGGCGTCATCATTTCGATGACCCCTGAAATCCAAAGGTTGTGAAATCCGACTTTAGAAATAACAACGAGGTGGTAATCCACCACCTCACAAGGGATGAATGAAACGTTCACCCCTTTGGCACATTCCCAAAATGGGAAGCTGCCATATAACATAAAATTTTCATTATAACAAAAGAGCGAAGGATGTAACCCTTCGTTACTCCCTTATAATAAAATCGAAAGGAATTATATTATGCCGAGAATGAGCAAGAAAAGAAAATTGGAATGGTCGCTGTTCCTGAATGAGCGTGGTCGCATAACCTGCAATGAATTATGTCGGCGGTGCTTTTACGATTGCAAGCAGAGCTACCGTGCAATTTTAATTGAATGTCCGAGGTATTTATCAAAGCGTTCTTCTGCGGTGGTGCGACTAAAAGCACGGTGAAGATTTTTCGCCGTGCTGTAAAAATTATAATAAACATTCCTCCAATTTTTACATAACGCAAAAGCGTATGTCGGCAGAAATCTGCTGAAATTTATTTTAGGAGGACACCATTATGAATGATGAAAAGGAACTCATCCGCACCGAAGCCGAAATCGAAAAAGTTCTTGCCGAGCGTAATAAGGTTCAAGCAGAACTTGACCGCCTGACGAAAAAGGAAACGCAGGGCGAGCATAAACTTGCAACTATGCAAAATCGGCACAAGGAGCAGAAACGTCGCAGTCGTAATCACCGTCTTATCGAGCGTGGTGCAATTCTGGAGAGCCTTATTCCCAATGCCGAAAGCTACACCAACGAGCAGATTAAGCATATCATTAAGATTGCTTTTGGTAACTTGCCCGGCGGCTTGCAGGGCATACACTTCCCCGAAAGTCTGCGTGATAATTCTTGAAAAAGCTGTTTTACAGGTTCGGCAATACTGCCTCCCTTGGGACAAGGGCGCACTTATATACCACAGTAGTGGTATGTGCGGTTTCTGCGGAAACGGAGAAAATCGGCACTACTGCCGAAAGGAGGTCTTGACAATCGCAATCTATCATTGCTCCATCAAAATCATCAGTCGTGGCAAGGGCAAGTCTGCCGTTGCCGCCGCTGCATATCGTTCGGGTGAAAGGTTAACGAACGACTATGACGGAACTACTCACGACTTTACCCGAAAGGGCGGTGTAGTTCATACAGAAATTCTCCTGCCCGACAATGCACCAAGAGAATATGCCGACCGTTCTACACTTTGGAACGCTGTCGAAGCTGTGGAGAAATCCAAGAATGCACAGCTTTCACGGGAGATTGAAATTGCACTGCCGAATGAACTTTCCGAAGCGGAGTGTGTTGCTCTTGCGAAAGAATTTGCACAACGGACTTTTGTTGATAAAGGTATGTGCGCTGATGTTTGTATTCATAGTCCCAGCCGTGAGCAGAAAAATATCCACGCTCATATAATGCTGACGATGCGTCCGTTCAATGAGGATGAAACTTGGGGCGACAAGCAGAAGAAAGAATATGTACTTGATAAGAACGGCAATAAAATTTACGACAAACGCAAGCGGACTTACAAGTGCCGCACTGTTCAGACTACCGATTGGAACAGCCGTGAAAAGGCGGAGGAGTGGCGAGAAGCGTGGGCGGAATTTCTGAATAACGCTTTGGAACAACGTAATATTTCAGAAAAAGTTGATTACCGTTCTTTTGAGCGTCAGGGTAAAATTGAGAAACCAACAGTCCATATGGGAGTCGCCGCAACGCAGATGGAGCGTAAGGGCATACGCACAGTCAAAGGCGATACCAACCGTGAAATCAAGTCCATAAACGCAAAAATTTCTGCTCTGCTGAATAGAATTGATATGCTTGACGATGAGCTTGCTAAGATGAAGGAAATTCCGAAAGAGGACAGCCTTCTTGAAATGCTTATGCGCTTTTACGATAACGGGATTAAGTTTACTGAAGTGCGTGGAGTCAGCGTTTCCAATCTGAAAAAGATTTCAAAGTTCAAGGATTTGACTCACCTTATTGCTTTTGTGCAGGGGCATAAAATCGGAACGCTCTCTGAGCTTGCGGAGAAAAGTTCTCAGACAAAGGAAACTCTGAAATCTCATAAGAGGGAGCTTATCGGTAAGCAAAATCGTATCAAGGAACTTGAAGAATTGCTGAATAATTATCCACGCTACAAGGAGAACAAGGCGGTTTATCTGGAGTGGCAGTCTATTACAAATCCGAAGAAAAAGGAAAATTATTATGACAAGCACTACGGAGAAATTACACTTTTCAAGACGGCAAAAACTTTTTATGATAACAAGCTGAAAGGCACTAAGCTTACGCCGAAAGCGTGGCAGAGAGAACTGGACGAGCTTACGAAATCCGATGAGGTTGACCGTGCAAAAGTTGAGAAGCTGGGTGATGATGTAGCGGTTATGGAAACGCTGATTTACAATGTTCAGCGGCTTACGAATTATGAAGAAAAGCAGAATGAAATTCAGCATAGGCGTGCTGCTGAATTGGAATAAATCAAAGAAAGGAAGATGCTAAATGTTTATAACAATTTTTCAGGAGAGGAGGCTTGCCTATATGCAAAAGAATATCACATCTGCAACCGAATACAAAATCGGTAATACGACATATATCGTGAACGTTAAGTTCGCACCCAATTGTAAAGAAAATATTTCCGACGTAGTGCGTCGATTGATAGAGCGTGATATTAAGAAACAAGCGGCATAACCGTTTCACGACTATATTAGAATTTATTGCTTTAAAGTATTGATATTTTATGACGATTATGGTATAATGTAATCACATTAGCCGCCGTAATTGTCGGAAAGGAATGGTTATGTTTACAGACAAGATTACGGCTCTTTACTGTCGCTTGAGCAACGACGATGATTTACAAGGTGAGAGTAATTCAATCACCAATCAGAAAGCTATTTTAAAGAAATATGCTGATGAAAACGGACTTGGAAACACACAGTTCTATGTTGACGACGGCTTCAGCGGAACGAATTTTAATCGACCTGATTTTATGAGAATGATGGACGATGTGAAGTCGGGAAAGATAGGAACTATCATTACAAAGGACTTGTCACGTTTCGGCAGAGATTATCTGATGACGGGACAATATATTGAAATGATATTGCCTGATTACGATGTTCGGTATATCGCAATCAACGACAATGTTGACACTCTGCGTAGTGAAAATGAAATGATGGTTTTCAAGAATGTGTTTAATGACTGGTACGCCCGTGACTGCTCGAAGAAGATTAAAGCAGTGTTCAAGGCAAAAGGTCAGTCGGGAAAACCATTGACAACAGTTCCACCCTACGGCTACAAGAAATCCGAGAAGGATAAAAACGTCTGGGAGATTGACGAAGAAGCCGCAGAAGTAGTCCGCAGAATATTTCAGCTTTGCATTGATGGGTATGGTCCTCAGCAAATTGCAAAGAAGCTGACAGCTGATAAAATTCTCATCCCAACTGCTTACAGCAATATGAAAGGCTATGCGAACGTGAAAGTTCCGAAGGATACAACCTTCTGGTGCGACTCAACGGTTGTACGCATTCTTGAAAGAATGGAGTATGTAGGTCATACTGTGAATTTCAAAACGAGAAAGAAGTCCTACAAGAACAAAAAACAGGTCAAAAATCCGAAGTCCGAATGGCAGATTTTTGAGAATACTCACCCTGCGATTATTTCACAGCACGATTTTGATTTGGTGCAGGAGCTTCGCAAGAACAAACGCAGAATTCAGAAGTGCGAGGAAGTCAATCCATTTTCAGGAATTGTTTATTGTGCAGATTGCGGAAGGAAAATGTATCTTTGCAGGTCAACATCTCTTACCACAGAACAGGAACATCTTAAATGTTCCACCTATGCAAAACGCAAGGATGAGTGTTCAGCACACTTTATTCGCACGGTCGTTCTGGAAGAACTCGTGCTAAGTGAACTGAGAAAGATTACAACCTATGTCAGAGAACACGAAGAAGATTTCGTTGAGCTTGCAATGCAGAACTCAGCACAAAAGCAGTCTGCTGAGCTGAAAGCGGCAAAGAAAAGACTTGCCCAATCAGAAAAGCGAGTTTCAGAACTGGACAAGCTGTTTACAAGGCTTTATGAGGATAATGTAAGCGGTAAGATTTCTGATGAGCGTTTCGAGATGATGTCGAAGAATTATGAAGCTGAACAAAAGGAGCTTCGACTGATTGTTTCCGAACTGACAGCATTTGTACAAGCCAGCGAACAGAAAAATGCTGATACGGCTCAGTTTATCGGGATTGTACGCAAATATTCCGAAATACCGAAGCTGACTCCCGAAATTATGCACGAATTCATTGAAAAGATTGTCGTATATGCACCTGACAAATCCAGCGGACACAGAACACAGCAGATTGACATCTGCTTCCGTTTCAATGTTATGACAGCAACGGTTACCGCTGACAGCGTGGTTTATGACAAAAAGAGAAAGGCTGCGTAGCTCGTCGCTACGCAACCTTTCGGTACATACGATAAAACTTCTTTATCGACCGCCCCTTAAGGGGCAGGTGGCGTTTGAATACAAAGGCTCTGAAATGGTTTATATGTCATCATCAAAAGAGATTCCGTCGGAATACACTCTGTCGGGTGAAAATGTGACAATTAACAAATGTTCCTTGCTGATTTCGGGCAGAAAATATGAGCTGTATACTTCCGATTCTACCGATGAGATAGTATACATCTATGTCGATGATGACGTTGTTGCCAAACAAAACCAAGGCTACTGGCAGTTTGTTTCAACAGAAATCTATAATGATACCTGATTTTCGTCAAATCTAATAATCTCGGTTTGTCGCTTTTATGCAAAACGGAGAATGTTTTTGGAATTTCAGGAAAAAATAATCGTTTTTGGATTTTTAAGCGATATATAATATAAGGAGGATATTTTTATGAAAACTACATTAACAAAAATTATCACAGCAGTCCTTTCGGCTTCAACTCTTGCGTTATCTGCAAGTGCATATACAATTCCCGAATACAGCTTTGATTACGAACAGTATATGGGCGACTCCGAGTCCTGCTCGCTCTGTTCCGAAGCTCTTCAGACCGACGATATAATCAATGACCATTCAATCACAATTACACTGAGATGTGAATACAGCTACTTCAACAGCGTCTGGACAATTGAAGATTTCCCCGAATTGCAGGATCTGGGCATTGAATTTGACTATATTGTAAACAGGGAAAACTGGGAAGAATGGACGGACGAAGAAATCGAGACGCGAATTCATTATATGTGGTTAAATTGTATAGAATATCACACCACGATTGACATTGTGCTTGCCGAAGAATACCACTCATACGCAAATGTTGAAAAAGTAAAAAATGCCATTGTTGGAGCATGTGAAATCGGTCAGCACCCCGAATTCGCCGCCGTTCAATGTACTCCTTTTTTAGAAGAATGCGAACCAAAGTACAATGACTTGAACGGTGATGAAGTTATAAATTCTATTGATGTAACGATGATTGCACGTCACGCTCTCGGAAGCTACACACTCGATGATTCAGTTGTCACCTATGCCGACGTAAATCTTGACGGCTCGGTTAATTCTATTGACGCTACAATGCTTTTGAGATATGTGCTGAAAATTGACGCTTGACCGTAAATTTAATGCTGCTTCTTTCAAAATAATCATTTTCGGATTTTCAACCGATATATATAATATAAGATTTTTTGCGGAGGTGAGTCCGATGTACAGTTGAGGTTTA
Source organism: Oscillospiraceae bacterium (assembly GCA_017435565.1). Taxonomy (GTDB): domain Bacteria; phylum Bacillota; class Clostridia; order Oscillospirales; family Ruminococcaceae; genus RGIG3077. The sequence continues at coordinate 103,775 of JAFSEU010000022.1, forward strand.
AAATCGATATTTGCAAGAACGTAAACAACTTTGATTTTGCTTTTATAGCAGGAAAGGAAAAGTATTATGAAAATTAGAAGAATACTTGCGGCAATAATTGCTTCTGCAACAATGATTACTTGTACAGGAAATGTTGAATTGAATGCCGACAATAGTCAACCTACGCCTAATACAACCTATTTTGATTTGGTTTTTGAAAATTATAAATTCCCAAATGAGATTCGTGACGGATATTTATTGGAATATATTTACGAAGGCTATTCATTGATAGGTTTTAATTATCGTGGTAATAATTACTATTATTCTCGAAATAATTCTAACAATAGCGTTGAGACGATATACGACGAATCTGGCAATGATATCGCCAGATATGAATACAACGGATATGAAACTTTAGTATATCAGAAAGATAATAATGATGCATGGGTAGTGACCGAGGAAAGTTCATTCATTGGTAATATTAATCCTATTCGTTTACACGGTTATAGGTTTAACGAAGAAACTGATAAATATGAATATGCTGGAGATGAGTTGGTTTTAGATGATACTTATTCAGCACAATCCTGCAATTCCTATAGCAATGAAGAACTTTTATTGACATATGAGGATTTTGTTGCAAGTGATGTATACGCACCAAAAACACGAACAAACTCTCTTGGTCAAAGTGTTGATGCTTGGGCTAATTACTTGTATAATTCTGCCGAATTCAGAAGATCAATTTCATATAGTAGCGGATGGTATTCCAGTTTGTCTGATATCGAAATTTTATGTAGATTGATTTATGCAGAAAATACAACCTATGCTGACGATCAGCGTGCCATCGCTTGGGTTCTCGTATACCGCCGTATGAATTCCGCATTTCCAGACACTTTGAGAGGCGTTGCTACAGCAAGCGGACAGTTTGCCAGTATAACTTCTACAGAAGCAAATACACAACATTCCAGAAACCCTGAAAAAACCGAAGGCTGGAGAACTGCGATCTGGTATGCATGTGCAATTTCATCTTCAGACAGTTACAGCGATTATTTATCATTATTCGGAAAACCAAATTTATATTTGAATCAAATGTACTTTACGTCAAGCAATTACTTTTATAACAATTGCCGTGATTACAACGGAAAGTTGCAATATAAAATGGACGGGACATATCGCGATGTATCAAGTGCAGCAATATTAGGTTATAGTTCATTTATAACAAACAAAACAACTGTGAACAGCAGACGAAGCAGTTCGAGAAATTTGTTCTTTAATATTTAACCGCATAAACAAAGGAGTACATAATGAAAAAATGCTCACGTTTAATTCTTTCACTTTGTCTCATTTTGGCAACTACCATAATGTTTACCTCTTTATTGTCAAGTTGCGACGGTAAAGATGAAACTGATTCAAATGATCCTTTTGCGGAAGAATTGAATCATATGGTTTCGTTGGTTTGCGGTGAATATTTCTGGTATGATTTTTTGCCTGGATTCGATTATGGTGATAAACAGCAATTTCAATTCAGCGTCTTTGAAGAAGATGATATGTATTATGTAAATATTGAAGATTGCATTCTGGATACTCTATGCTTTTCTATAATTGAGAATAAGCTTTCATTCTTAGGCGAAAGAGACGTTGAAACCACAGCAATGACGTTTATACATAAGGATTCATTTACTTTGAGTCAAAAGCCGCCTGAGTATGATGCTGTTGGCAGCGATAATTTTACTGAGATTTGGAACGGCAGCAATATGGATGAAGTAATCAGTACTGAATACAGCAATTTGCAGAGCGAAGCAGTCGAGGCGAGAATATGCTTTCTTTCACGATACGAGTGGGACTATAGTTCATTCAGCGAATATGATAATCTGATGGAATATGCGGATTCTGTTTTTGAAACGTATTTATTGATTCCGAATGCAGATTATGGCTATACTGTTTGTGAAGGCTTTGCATATATTGATTCGGACGGAAAAATGAATTATATGCAAAGTGCGAAATGGTCTGCTTCGGGATACCTTGATATAATGTACGGCAAAATATGCCGCATGAGTTATAGCTTTTGGGAAAAGTTAATAACAATATCGTAAACGCTATATGGATATTATAAAAAGCGTAGGCTTTCGAGTTCGGTTTTCTGATTTTTCAATGGAAAAACTTTTCTTTAATAATTGATTTTTCGCTGTAAACAATACTACTGCGGCGACAAATAAAATTAAAGGAGAAACCACAATGAAGGGTCAATTCACTCAGAAGGGCAAGGAAGCTCTCGAACGCTTCAAGATGGAGTCTGCAAGCGAAGTAGGCGTTACTCTCAAGCAGGGTTATAACGGCGACCTCACTTCCAGAGAAGCAGGTTCTATCGGCGGTCAGATGGTAAAGAAAATGATCGACGCTTACAAGATGCAGTAAGCTCTGTCTTTATCCGAAAACAGCTATTTATAAATCGCAAAAGCGGACGTAAAATGTCCGCTTTTTGCTGTTCGGTATTGAAAACAGCACGGAAATATGATATAATTCCGAAAAGAGGAGTTATGCATATGTATTATCTGAAAAAGCCTGATTTAAACGATGCCGACGAATTCATTGATATGATGCAGGAGTGGGAACATACCGACGAAAGCATCGTTCCCAGCATCATGTGCTGGTATTCACCGCATTTTGAAACATTTCTTTCAATTCTGAATCAATATGAAGACGCAAGAACAACTCCGCCTCAGATGGCTCCTGCCACTCTATATATTCTGACAGACGAAACAAAGCGGATTTACGGCGGCTTCCATATCAGGCACTATCTGACGCATGAGCTTCGCCTTTTCGGCGGTCACATCGGCTACGGAATCCGCCCGAGTGAAAGAGGTAAGGGCTTAGGAAAGGTTCAGCTAAAACTTGGACTTGACATTGCACGCCAAATGGGCTTTAAAAAGGTTATGGTTTCATGCGATGCAAAAAATAAGGCCTCCGACGCTGTTATCAGGCACTGCGGCGGCGAGCTTGAATTCGAGGGCGTAAGCGAATTGCATCCCAACGTCAGACTCAAGCGCTATTGGATAACTCTTTAGGCACAAATCACAAAATTTGCAACACTATACATACCGGGAGCATTTTTATGTACAACAGCAATTCTGAAATTAATAAGCTTGCAAGCGAAGTCCACAAAGGGCACAGAAAACGTGTGATTGAACGCTTTGTAAACTTTGGGTTCGACAGCTTTGCAGAACACGAAGTACTGGAAATGCTTCTGTTTTATTCGATTCCAAGAAAGAACACTAACCCTATCGCACACAAGCTGGTTTCACAATTTGGCTCTTTGAAGAATGTATTCAACGCCGAATTGTCCGAGCTCACAAAAGCCGGACTTACAGAAAACAGCGCTGTTCTGATAAAAGCAATTCCTGAGCTTGTCCGCATTTATACTACACCGAGCGTTAAAAATTTAGTTATTGATTCGATTGAAAAAGCAAAAAAGCTTTTTGTTTCAAAATATGTCAACGTAACTGTTGAGCAAATATGGCTTGCCTGCCTTGATTCTTCAATGAGGGTAATAAACTGCGAAATGATATGCAGCGGCGATCGCGATTCAGTAAAGATCAATGCCCGCAGAATTGCCGAAATCGCTCTTAAATATAACTGCTGCAACGCTTTTCTTGCGCACAACCACCCTTCCGGGCAAGCAATGGTGTCAAACGAAGATATCGCCAGCACACAAAACCTCGTTTCAGTCCTCAGATCTCTCGATATAAAGCTTGTCGATCACATTATCGTAACGGAGAAAACTGCCATATCAATGAAAGAAATGGGGCACTTTTCGGTTTTTGAGATGTAGAGAATATTTTTTCAATGCATTTTGAACAAATATTTAAGAAAAAAACGTTTGGATTGCCTTAAATGGCTAAATTTCAGCATTTTTTTGCCTCAAACCCTTGACAAACATAATAATAGATTATATAATATATAAAGTTTCACTGAGTTTGAAACTCATAAATATTATTAACGGAGGAAAAATTAAATGACAAAGACAGATTTGATCAAGGCTGTTGCTGAGACAGCTGCTTTCTCTAAGAAGGATTCTGAAAAGGCAGTTAACGCTGTTATCGATTCTATTACTGCTGCTCTTGTTGCAGGTGACAAGGTTCAGATCACAGGCTTCGGTACATTTGAAGTTCGCGAGCGCAAGGCTAAGGAAGCTATCAACCCCAGAGATCCTAAGGGCGCAAAGATCAAGATCGCAGCTAAGAAGGCTCCCGCTTTCAAGGCAGGCAAGGGTCTTAAGGACGCAGTTGCTAAGTAATTTTACTTAAATTTATTAAAAGAGCTTTCGGTGCTTCCGAGGGCTCTTTTTTATTTGTGCAACAATTACAAATGAAAACGTTATCAGAATGTACATTTCGCAGAAAATTATTTGAAGATAAAAACTAAGTTGAAAACCACCACTGATTATAGTATAATTATATTGTATATTAGTATGCAAAAAATCACCTTTTGCTAACGGTAACAAAGGGGAACCGCACTCCTTGAATATGCGGAATTTTTTATAAAAAGGAACGGTGAAAAATGTTTAGAAAAGCATTTGCCGGAGTGGTCGCCTGCGTAATGGCAGTCGGCATCGGGTCTGCGCTTCCTGCCGCAGGTGCCGATTCATACAACGGCGTAATCACAAACGCCACCAACAGCGACGGTGGATTTTCGTTTGATCTCAACTACCTTCTTCAAGGCACGGACTATACAATGTCCGACATTTATGGTGCAAAGGTTTACATTGAACCCGACCGTGATCTTTTCGCCTCATACGGTGCGGGCGGATGCGTAGCATTCAACGGTTATGTTTCCTCTTCACAATCAGTATGGGCTTCAAAAGAGTGGGGCGATGAAGGTGCCGAAAAGGAAATCTCATTCAGCTCGCTCGACAATTCAATCACTACTCTTTACACCTCAGCTCCCCTTTCCGATGACTATATGGGAAATAACGCCAGCATTGATGTTCAGCTCTGGTGGGGTGCTGATATCACCATAAAGGGAGTTGACCTTCTCGGTTCCGGTGGAACCGTGCTCGATATCGACACAACCTTGGGCGGCTCGAAGGTTTATGAAGACGGTTCTCTTACCGCTGAATCAGGCGCTGTTTACACAAAATACACCTGTGACCTTCAGGCAATGCTCACAGGTATGTCCTTTGGATATGATGATATCTATGGTCTCAAGCTCACGTTTGAATGTACCGACAAGAATGCTTTCTTCGATTCTGAAAGCGATACATACGGTGCAGGCGGTGAAATATGCCTGGCATATTACGACGGCTCCAGTCATTTGTGGGTTCCTTACAGCTTCCAGAATGTAGGAGCAGACAGTGAGGCTGATTTTACAATCAACACAACCTCCTGGACTTCAAGCTATGTTTCCGACACGCCCCTCATTGACTCTGTAACAACTTATGCAAGAGTTACAATGCAGCAGTACTGGGGCACAGATCTCGTTCTCACAAAGGTTCAGTTCCTTGATGCAAACGGCGATTTGCTTGTTTCCGATGGTTCTGACAGCGCTGTACTGTATGACCTTGACAACGATGGTGATTTCGACGGCGCTGATATCAAGGCCGCAAAGACATTTGTTCTCGGCAAAAAATACGACGCTGCAAATATCAATGAAGCTGATGCAAATGCTGACGGTGTTATAAATGCAGCCGATGTTCTCATTCTTATGCGCCACGCTGTTGACAGCACAAGCGACAAGAGAATTTATGTAAACGGCACTGATTTTGTTACTGCAACCGGCGAAAAAGTCTGGATGAACGGTGTAAATACACCTTGGGACAACTGGAATGACTTCGGCGGAAACTTTGATTCTTCATTCTGGTCACAGCACTTTGCAGAACTGAAAGCAAATGGTGCAAACTCAACAAGAATCTGGTTTGTCTGCAGCTGCGACAACAGCGGTGTTGTTGTTTCAAATAACGGCGCAACAGTAAATGTTACAACAAACTTCTGGAACGATTGTGATGAAATTTTCAGAATTGCAGAAGAAAACGGAATTTACATAATGGCAACAGTGATGTCATTTGACTGCTACAAGAACACATACTCTAACTATGAAAACTGGAGAGGTATGATCAACAGCACAGCCAATATAGACAATTTTGTTGATACCTTTATCGTTCCTTTTGCTCAAAGATATGCTGATTGTGATTATCTCTGGGCAATCGACCTCTGCAACGAGCCAGAATGGGCAATCGAAGGCGAAAACTCCGACGGTGCATACAACAACGCCGGCATCAGAATGACTGATTACGACTACTACTTTGCAAAGGCTTCCGCTGCAATTCACGAAAACAGTGAGATTCTTGTAACAGTAGGCTTCGGTATGGTTGCATACAACTCCGACAATTACACAGCAACCTCTTCAAAGGAATATGGAAACCACGGTTCTGACGCTAACTTGCAGAGCTATACCGGCGATTCAGACTCCTACCTTGATTTCTATTCACCTCACTACTATTCATGGCAGGACAGCTGGATGGGTGATGCTATTTCAAAGACTCCCGAAGGTTGGGGTCTCGACGGCACAAAGCCCGTAGTCCTTGGTGAATTCCCTGCACAGACTACAAACAACCGCACACTTGCTCAGATGTATGAAGCTCTTTACAACAACGGATACAACGGCGCTCTCTGCTGGACATCAAACGGTGTTGACTCATACGGTGGAACTTCTATTGTTTATCCCGCACTCAAGGCAATGTATGCAATTATTCCTGAGTTGATTTTCCCTTTTGAAAACTAAAATCTTAAAGCCGCACACTATTTTGTTGTGCGGCTTTTTTGTGCTAAAAATATGTCTGTAATGTGCTTGACTTAAAGCGAAAAATCTTATATAATTAGTTTATATAAATTATTATGGAGGATTATTATAATGAATACTACCAAGAAGCTTCTTGCAATGCTCCTCGCCATTTCAGTATGCGCTCCTTTCTGCGCTTGCGGCAAGGATGATGAGAGCAGCTCAAGCAGCAGCTCTTCTGTTTCTGTTGCTGAACGTGATGAAAGCCAGCAGGAAACTCTCAAGAGCGTTACCGAGCGCTTTACTGATTATCTCATTGAGAATGAAGGCTATGCATCCGCAGAAGATATCAAACTTGAAAATCCCACAATCAAATGGCTTTCGTGGTGGGACATCAACCCCCAGAACGACGGTGATACAATTTCAACCGACCTTCAGCTCTTCCAGGACGTTTACGGCGGCACAGTTGAATATCATGTAACTGAATGGGGTGCGCGTTTTGATACTTTGGCAACATCAATTATCGGCGGCGAGGGAATCGACTTCTTCTCAGCCTGTGACCCTGATATTTTCCCGAAAACAGCTATTAAAGGTCAGTTTGTTCCTTTCGATGATTATATCGACCTTGAATCAGAGCTTTGGGAAGACACAAGCGAATTCTGCGATATGTTTACTTATGACGGCGGACATTACGTCGCAGTTTGTGATGTAGGCCCTGCTGCAATGTGCATTTACAACAAAAACACAATTTCTTCCAACGGTCTTCCCGACCCCGCAGAGCTTTACAGAAACGACGAATGGAACTGGGACACATTTAAGGAGCTTTGTGAGTCTTTTGTTTCACTCAGCGACACTAACTATGGTATCGACAGCTGGTATTACGAAGATGCGCTTGTATATACCTGTGGTGATACTCTTATCACTTTGAACGACGGATTTATCGAAAGCAACCTTTACAGCACAAATATTGAACGTGCTCAGAACTTCCTTTATGATCTTTCAACCAGCACAAACGTATATCTTCCCAGAGCAAACTACAACTGGACTGTACAGCCCCAGATGCTCGGCGAAGGCAATCTCCTTTTCTATGTATCCTATAACTGGGATCTCGGAAAAAGTGCTATTGAACAGTACGGCGGAACTGAAAATGTAATGATTGTTCCTATGCCCCGCGACCCCGAAGCCGATGAATATTATCATCATTGCTCAATTACCGCTTACTCTTTTGTAAAAAACGGACAGAATCCCGAAGGCGTTGCTGCTTATCTCACAGCAAAGAAATATGCTCAGCAAACTGAAGAGCTTCAGGAAATCTCAATTCAGGATCAGAGAGACAGCGGTTGGTCTGACGAGATGATTGAAATGTATGCTGATATCAAGGAAATGGTTCTTGAAAATCCTGTATATGACTTCTCTCAGGGATGCAGTGCCGATCTTCAGGCTCTTATCACCGAAGGTCAGCGTGCTGCTGCAACCGGTATCACCTGGACAGAAAAGAGAACTGAAATTGAAACAGCCTTCCAGACTGAAATTGATGCTGTAAATGCTCAATCAGCCGAGGGAGAATAAAACTAATTCAATAAAAAAGCGTTCAGAAATAATCTGAACGCTTTTTATTTTACAATGTTTTCAAGTTATAATTTTTTTGAAAATGCAAATAACATTACTGCGGAAAGAATTCCGCAGAAAGGGCAAAACAATGAAACTGAGAACGTTTTTGACCTCAATCTGCATTGCCTTTTCAGCATTATCAATTAAGAGTGAAGCAGCAGGCTTTGGTCTTGGAAAGAATGTCGATTCACAAAATCGTCCTTTAGATGCCGTCAGCTTCAATGAACAATATGAATCTGACAATGCATATGCGCTTACAAGTGATGAACGCCGCATTTTGCTAACGTTCGACCAAGGATACGAGAACGGTTTTACAGCACAGATTCTCGACACGCTAAAAGAAAAGAACGTTACTGCCATTTTCTTTCTCACAGGCGATTATGCAAAGAGCGAGACTGACCTTGTCAACCGAATGATCGACGAAGGCCATATTATCGGAAATCACTCAATGACGCATTCATCATTTTCAGAAATCTCAAAGGATGCTATGGTCGAAGAAATCAAATCGCTTCACGACTACGTTCTTGACAAGTATGATTATGAGATGCAGTATTTCAGATTTCCGTGCGGAGATTACACCGAAGAAAGCATCAATTGCGTGAATGAGCTTGGATATAAAACACTCTTCTGGAGCTTTGCTTACGTCGACTGGTATACCGACAATCAACCGGATATCGACGAATCAATGTGCAAGCTGTGCTCGGGTGCACATCCCGGAGCAATCTATTTGCTGCATTCGGTGTCTTCAACCAATGCGCAAATTCTCGGCGATGTAATCGACAACCTCAGAGCGCAAGGCTACACTCTGTAATGCTGCGCCGCATCAAAAGAATGATGCGGCTACATATCCCGTCCGTCCCAAAGATATTTTTGCAGATTTACCTTTCCGTCAATCACTTCGATTCCCTCAGACATCAGCAACTCAGCCTGACGATTACTGCCACCGAACACAAAAGCCTGAGATGTTTCACCAAAGCGATTTACAACCCTATGGCATGGAATCCGTGATGGGTCAGGATTCACGTGAAGTGCATAGCCTACTACTTGCGACCAATGTCGATTACCGGCATATAGTGCTACCTGACCATATGTTGCGACCTTGCCTCTTGGTATTTTCTCAACAACGCTGTAAATTTTTTCAAAAGTGTTCATAGCTCACCTCAATGTTATTATGTACACATTTTCAAAAATAAAACGCTCCCTAAAATAGGGAGCGTTAATTTTTCAAGTCAAGAAAACGAATTAGTCGTTCTTCTTCTTGATAACTACTGCAGCAGCAGAACCGATTACGCCAAGGAGAGCGATTGCAGCGATAGGAGCTTCAACGCCTGTTGCAGGGCTTGAATCAGCAGCAGTAGTTGTTGTTGTAGTTGTTGTTGTAGTTGTTGTAGCAACTGCAGATGTAGCATCTGTAGCAACTGTAGTTGTTGTAGCAGCAGCAACTGTAGTTGTTGTAGCAGCAGCTGTTGTAGTTGTTGTAGCCTTTGTTGTAGTTGTTGTTGTTGTAGTTGTTGTTACAACAGGATCAGAAATCTTGATGAAACCATTTTCCCAGTTTGTGATGTAGCAGTAATCGCCGAGAGCGATATCATCGTTCTTTGCGTTTTCGAGGTTCTTAACATCCCACCACTTGATGTTGAAGAGGTCGCCTTCAGCAGCATCCTGAGGAACATCAAATGTCATTGTGAAGAAGTTGATTTCATCACCTGTCAAAGCGTTTGAAGCATAACCGAGAGCCTGAACAACACCTACGGGGTTATTTGTCAAACCACTGAGCTCAACAGACCATTTCTTATAGTTGATGTTTTCATCAGTATCAAGTGCCAAAGAACCGCCGTTTGCTACTTCGCTATCAGTTGCAAGAGCGTCATAACCATTGGGCTGGCAATCAGCATAATAGAGGAACTTGGAGTTCCAGCTGTCAATACCGTAAGTAGCACCAGTTACATAAACACGTACATCGACCTGATAATCATTTTCCTGAAGCTCGTCAAGTGTCAATTCAACCTGTTCAATGTGAAGTGTTACAGGCGTTGCTTCAATTTCAGCCTGTGTAGCTGAAGCGGGTACTGCAAGTGCTGCTGCAGAAACTGCGAGTGTTGCTGCGCAAGCAAATGCCTTTGAAATAAGTTTTTTCATCATTTCATTTCCTTTCATTGAAAAATATATCTTCATCTGCGGGCATATTCTGTATACCCGCAGAATGTAAGATCAAGTATTATTCGGACAAATTAGTCCAAGGTTCCGAGGCTATTGCCGGAGTTGATTCCACCTTCATCAGAAAGCTGAACACGACCTAACTGCGTCCAAATATCATAGTATGCTTCATACTCGTTGAACGGAGGTGTAAGAGCAGCATAGGTTGCGGAGAACTTAGCCGCATACGATGCATCCTTAGCGTCAATACACTGGTAGTTGTCGCCGTTAACTTCGGTAACATCTTCATTTACATTTGCAAGGAATTTTGCAAGAGAATCGTTCTTATCATTAAGAACAGGAAGCTCGAATGTATCAGGGTTCTGTGCAGCGAATCTTGCTGAGTAGTTAGCCATCAAAGCTGCGTCCTTAGCATCGATGTAATGATCAAGTGTTGCGTCACCACGCTGACCAACTGTGCAGTTTACTGTTCCGAATGCAACGGATTCCTGAGCTGCATAATCGTAGTAGATTACGCCGTCGAACAACTCAACATCTGCAGCATCATCTGTGCTGAGTTCAAGACCTGCAACTTCATTTACCTTTGCAAAGAGCGCATCAACTGTTGTAAAGTCAAGCGTATAGTTAAAGCTGAAGTCAAACTTGTAATCAGATGTATTGTTGTAATATGTCCAGTAAATGTCATAAGGCGAAACGCCTTCATCGCCCTTAGCAACGTTTGTTACATCAAAGTTGCCGTCAACATCTGCGGGATCAATGATGATATTGTCTGTAATATCAATGTCATACTTTGTGGGCTCATTGCCGCTTTCATCATAGATGAATACTTCGAGAGTGAAGTTAGCTGTTGAGCTATCAAGAATGCTGTTGGTATTATCAGCGAAATATGTTCCGAGCTGAACGTTATTTGTGTTAACGTTAAGAGAAACTCTTGTTGTAGTTGTGGTTGTTGTAGTTGTAGTAGTGGTTGTTGTTGTAGTTGTTGTAGTTGTAGTTGGAGTTGTTGTGGTAGTTGTTGTTGTAGTAGTAGTCTTAGCTGTTACATCAATAGAACCGTCCTTGATTGTAACTTCTGCTCTGTCAGGAGTAACTGTGTTAAGATCAGCATCTGTAAATGTGAATGTAGTGTCAACGATGTCTACAGGAACGATTTCGTCGGCTGCATCATCGGGAACTGTAACAGTTACATTGATAAAGTCATCGGATTCGCTATCAATTACAGCATTGGAAATGCTGACGATTACCATATTATCAACTGTTTTGCTTACTGCAATCTCGCCTTCAGTGAACATATCACCAAGTGTCACGTCTTCAATTACGTAACCGGAAGGTACAGTAATGATAAACTGCATCGATGTAGCATCATCAAAACCTGTTGCTGTGAACGAAACGTCAACAGTTTCACCAGCGTCAGCTGTTTCATCCTCACCGACAATGTCAATCACATATGTGCTGAGTGTGGTAGTTGTTGTCGTTGTAGTTGTTGTGGTAGTTGTAGTTGTTGTTTCGGTAGCAGTACCGCTTGTAGTAGTTGTAGTTGTTGTGGTAGTTGTTGTTGTAGTAGTAGTCTTAGCTGTTACATCAATAGAACCGTCCTTGATTGTAACTTCTGCTCTGTCAGGAGTAACTGTGTTAAGATCAGCATCTGTGAATGAGAAGAGATTATCTACTATATCCACAGGAACGATTTCGTCGGCTGCATCATCGGGAACTGTAACAGTTACATTGATAAAGTCATCGGATTCGCTATCAATTACAGCATTGGAAATGCTGACGATTACCATATTATCAGCTGTTTTGCTGATAGAGATTTCACCTTCGGTGAACATTTCGCCGAGAGTTACATCTTCAATTACATATCCGGAAGGAACTGTGATTACAAACTGCATTGATGTTGCATCATCAAATCCTGTTGCTGTGAACGAAACGTCAACAGTTTCACCAGCGTCAGCTGTTTCATCCTCACCGACAATGTCAATCACATATGTGCTGAGTGTTGTAGTTGTTGTAGTTGTAGTGGTTGTAGTAGTAACGTTTGTCATACCTACAACGTCAACATTTTCAGCATCAAGCTCTGTGGAGAAGATAACTCTTCCTGCTGCATCGAGCTCAGCATCGCCATTGAGGATGTATACATTGCCTTCGCTGTCAATTGTGAACTTGACATCATCAGAGCCTGTATATCCTGCAGGAACGATAGCCTCTGTAAGAGTATA
>JAFSEU010000023.1 GCA_017435565.1 Oscillospiraceae bacterium
CTCTGCTGTAACAATCTACGGCGAAACCGGTTCTGCTGCTGAAACATTCGCTTCTGCAAACATGAACAATTTCGTTGCAAATGAAGAAATCTTCATCATTGAAATCAACGAAGACGGCACAACAGCAACACTCGTTGGCTGCACAGACTACGAGAGTGCTGAAATCGTAATCCCCGAAACATACAAGGGATATACAATCACAGCAATCGCTGCAAGCGCTTTTGATGCAGATGACAAGCTTGACGAAAGCTTTGAAAATCTTACAGCAGTTACGATTCCTGCAACTGTTGAAGATATTGACTTCGCTGCTTTTGAAGATTGCGATAACCTTGCTTCAATCACTGTTGACAACGATACATATGCAAGCGCAGATAATGACAAGGCAGTATATTCCGCTGACGGTTCTGTTCTCTACTATGTAATACCTACTATTGGCGCTTACACAGTAGCTGACGGCACAGAGGAAATTGCTGCAAATGCTATGGCATACAACGACGATGTAAACACAATCACAGAGGTTACAATTCCCGCTTCCGTTACTACAATCGGCAGAATGGCTACAGTTTACGGCTCTGCTGTAACAATCTACGGCGAAACCGGTTCTGCTGCTGAAACATTCGCTTCTGCAAACATGAACAATTTCGTTGCAGACGAAGAACTCTTCATCATTGAAATCAACGAAGACGGCACAACAGCAACAATCGTTGGCTGCACAGATTATGAATCTTCAGAAATTGTAATTCCCGAAACATACAAGGGATATACAATCACAGCAATCGCTGCTGATGCATTCGACGGCGGAAAAATGGGTACTAATTTTGAAAACCTCACATCAGTAACAATTCCTGCAACTGTTGAAGATATCGACTTTTCCGCATTCAATGATTGTGAAAATCTTGAAGCAATCACAGTTGATTCCGCAAACGAAAACTATAAGAGTACAGACGGCGATACAGCTGTATATTCCGCTGACGGCAAGGTTCTTCACTATGTAATCCCTGCTGAAAGATCCTATACCGTAGCTGACGGTACAGAGGAAATTGCTCCTTATGCTCTTGCTTACGGCAATGAAAACTCCAACAATATCAAGGACGTTACAATTCCTGAGTCTGTTACAACAATTGGCGACTTTGCAACAGTTTATGGCCCTGCAGTTATTATCCGTGGTTATGTAGGCTCTGCTGCAGAAACATTTGCTGATGAAAACAAGAACACATTTATTGGTGACATTCTCTATGGTGACGCTGATGATGATGGTGACGTAGATGGTTACGATGCTCTCTACTGCTTGCAGGCAAGCGTATATCAGGTAGAACCCGGCGAAATCAATATTCTTCAGGGTAATGTTGACGGAATCGGTAGCGATGTTCTTACATCTGCTGATGCGCTTCTCATTCTCCAGTATTGCTCGATGTCAATCGATGCATTCCCGATCGAGGGTTAATTATTAGATTTTCCGAAAAATTAAAAGGTCTGTACCGAAAGGTGCAGACCTTTTTTGTTGCCAACAAATTTATTATTGTCGATAATATCTGCCATTTTTGATATGCTGAGAAAAGACAGATGCTTTTTGTGCTTATATACCGTATATTGTTAATTCGGCAATGACAAAGATAATAACAATGATGTCAGATATCAGCTTGTCAGAGAGCAAGAAAACCAATATCTCTCTTTTTGTGATCTTTTGCTTGATTATAACAACGGCTTCGGTAATGAATAAAAGTATCGGTGAAAGAAATATGCACCAAATCAGAATATAAAAAATCAAAATTTTAGTAAATTCGGATGCACGTGTGAAAAGATATATAGGTAGCTCAAAAAGTGTCAAAGAAATCAATAAAAATAATACTCGTGGTTTAAAAAAACGGCTTGTATCAATTCCGGCAAAAACGGTAAGCAGAATTGAAAGAACGCCTGAAATCAAAAGAACATAGGGCGAAAGCTTTGCTACGGGATTATGACTGTTTTGCCAATATATGTTCCATATCATACTCCCGATGACCGTAATTGACGGAAAGATCAGAGATAATATCAAATTCTTGGTTTTCATTGATACGACACTCCATTCGCGCTGTTTGCAATACTATTATAGCAATCAAGTGGAGAAAAGTCAATATAACAAAAGGCCGCTCTTGATGCACATCAAAAGCGGCTTGAATAGCTTAAAAGCTGATTGATTAAACCTGTGAGTTGTTGTCAAGGAAGTCCATAACATCGTCAACGGTTGTGAATGCTAACGCTGTGCAGGTATCGGCACAGCCGTAATAAATGCAGATTCTGCCTGTGTCAGCATCGACGAGGTTTGCGCAGGGGAATGTTACTGCGTCGGTATCGCCGACGAGCTCATAATATTCCTGAGGGCTGAGAAGGTATGAAGCGCCTCTCTTGAGGACCTTCCAGGGCTCGTCCTTATCAAGAAGAGCAGCGGAGAAGCTGTAAACATAGCCATTGCAGGATGTAAGAACGCCGTGATAGAAAATGAGCCAGCCGCGCTCTGTTTCAATCGGAATAGGTCCTGCGCCCATTTTTGTGGATTCCCAACCCTTTGAGGGACCCATAACGTGTCTGTGCTGTCCCCAGAATGTAAGGTCGGGAGACTGGCTGATGAACATATCTCCGAAGGGTGTGTGACCGCTGTCGGAAGGACGGCTCATCATCATATACTTATCGTTAATCTTTCTGGGGAACATAACGCCGTTTCTGTTGAAGGGGAGATAAGCGTTTTCAAGCTGTGTAAAGGTTTCAAAATCGTATGTGTAAGCAATGCCGATTGTGGGCTTCCAGCCATAAGCGTTACACCATGTAACGATATATCTGTCCTCGAGCTTGCATACTCTGGGGTCGTAACCGTACTGCCATGCTGCAACCTCGGGAATATCGCATTCAAAGTGAATTCGTTCCTCGTTGATATCCCAGTTAATTCCGTCCTTTGAAAAACCAACGTGAAGCTCCATATTTCTTTCTCTGTCATCAACGCGGAATACGCCTGCAAACTTGTAGTCGCCCTTTTCAAAAGGTACTACCGAGCTGTTGAAAATTGAGTTTGAAGGCTCTCTGTATCCGTTTGCCTTCTTGACCATAATATGGTCGCGCTTGATGATAGGATTTGCGCTGTAACGCCAAACGACGTCTCTGCATCCTTCAGGCTTGTCCTGCCAGGGGAGATTGGGTATGCTCTGTTCTCCAAAAATTTGGTATTTCATAGTGAAAACCGCCTTTCTTTATTTTTTGTTTGTTTATATCTGAATTTGCTTATTGACGCAAATGTCATTCATCATCATTCAGCTCCGTGTAAATATCCTTGCCGTCTGCAAGCGTTAATGTATATACAGAGCTGTAGATACTGGTCAGATAGCCCTTGCTGTTGAAGTCACTGTAAGGTCTGCCGTATTCATCGGCGATATAATCGCCGTACCATAATCCAAAATAGCTCCAGACAGAACCGTCGGTCAGCATCGAAGCAATATCGGGAATTGTTGAGCACTCGCTCAGCGAAAGTACCTTTCTTCCCGCTGTAAGGTCGTGCAGAAGTGCAAATGCTCTATATTGTGAAGTGTTATCAGGTTCGGCGGTGTATATGTCGATTGAAGCAATGTCGTACATATCCTCAGGCACGAGAAATACCTCGGACTGTCCGTTCCAGACCCAGATAAGGTTATCAAGCTCGTGATATTCGGTCATACGCTCAAACATCAGCTCCCACAATGCACAGTAGGCTTCGCCGCCGAAATCACCCCACCAGAACACTCCGTTTCCTGCTTCGTGCATCGGCCGCCAGATTACGGGCACATCGGCATCACGCAGAATCGCAAGCTGCTGTGCTATGTTGTCAATATCACTTATCAATGCATAAGCTTCGGGCGAGATGGACTCGTCCTCAACTGCTTCTGCCAATTCGTCGGCATCCATATGGGCAAAGTCATAATTCTGAATGTCTTCAATTGCAACATCAAGTGCGAAAGTTGAGTGTGCTGCATATACGGTCGATTCTCCCAGTGGAGCAAGCCAATGCCACATAAGCGACACAACACCGCCCTTTTCATCCCATTCGAGCGAAGCACCGATTTCATCGGAGGAATTATCGCCGCCGTTGAGCGAATAGCATCCCAGGTCGCCCATTCTTATAAGAGGATAATATCCTGTTGACTCATAAATCAGCTCAAGCTCGCTGTTTTCATCGCTTGAAGCAAACTGACCTGTAAGAGTCTTTTGCATAAAGCTGTTGCAGATAAATTGAAAAAGCTGATTTGTTCTATCGCTTGCGTCTTCGTTGCAAAGCTCACGGCTGAGGTCGAAATATAAATCCTTGTATGTCTTGTTGTTACATATGTCAATTCTGTCAAGACAGAAGTCGTTATATCCGCCCAGAACGGTAATTTCGACATTGCCGCCTGAAAGAAGCACGTTTTCAACACGGTATTCGGTAAAAAGGTCGGATTGTGAAATTTCAATGTTATGTTCCGTATCGCCGATTGTGATTGTTGCCTTTGAAATATCGTCGCTGTCGGAAAGAATATAGAAGGCAAAGTCGTAATATTGTCTTGACGGCGCCTCAAAGCTTAACGTGACGCCGGATTCGGTGCTGAACGAAAATCCGTCAATATAGCCTTCGCCCGAATAATCGCCTTTGTCATCTGAAACATATGTTCCGTTGAATAATTCAAAATCCTCCGCTTCAAGAGCCTGCGAAAACTCAGTCGGGACAATTCTTTCATATTCGGTACGGACAGGCTCTGCTGTTGTAATAGTTGTAACAGCGGTTGTTGTGGTAACGGTTGTTACCTCGGTCACAGTCGTAGTGACGGTGGATGCCGTAGTTGTTATCACCATTTTTTCGTGATCTGTTGATATTTCAGAACACGCAGACAGCAAAAGTGCAGTTGCAAGGCAGGTAAATATGTAAATGAGTTTGCGGTAGTTTTTCATTTTATGCATTCAAATTTATCAGGAAAATATCTCCGATTTCAGTTTCTGTTTCAAAAATCCTTCCACAGAGTGCCAGCCCCTTTGCCTTACATTCAAGGCAGACATCGGCATTTGCATTCAGGCGCAGTTTTTTTGCGCAGAGCGAAACAATCTCAGCGCTGACAAGCTTTGAGTTTTGCCATTTAATGCTGACTTCAAATCCGCCTCTTGCACGTAAGTGCTTGACCTCGCCGCTTTTCCATTCAAAGGGAAGCGCAGGAAGCAGAGTGATTACATCGTTGTGGCTTTGGAGAAGTGCTTCGGCAATGCCTGCTGTGCCGCCGAAATTGCCGTCAATCTGGAAGGGCGGGTGCTTGTCAAGCATATTATTATACGTTGAAATTCCGATGAGCATAATCAGGTTCGAATAAACTCGTGAGCCGTTTTTTAGTCTCGCCCACATATTTATAAGCCATGCCCTGCTCCAACCGGTATGACCGCCGCCGCATTTCAGCCTGCGTTCGATTGTTTTTTCAGCCGCCTTGGCAAGCTCAGGTGTGTTTTCTGTTGAAATAGCGCAGTCGGGATAAAGTGCAAAAAGCTGTGAAATATGGCGGTGCCCGGGCTCGACTTCGTCAAAGTCCTCAGCCCATTCCATAATCTGTCCGTGTTTTCCGATTTTTGTTGTGGGAAGCTTTGCACGAAGTTGTTCTATCTCGTCAATAAAATCATCGTGGCAAGAAAGCTCGCTTGCGGCAAAAACAGTTTCCCTCATAAGTGCGCTGATAATCTGCATATCCATCGCACAGGAGTGGTAATTGCTCGATTGCAGTCCGTTTTCAGTGATAAAGGTGTTTTCGGGCGAAACCGACGGGCAGGAAACAAGCGTGCCGTCTTTCCCTTCAAACAGAAAGTCCGCAAAGAAAAGGCAGGCTTTTTTCATAATGGGAAAATATTCACTCAGAAAGGATTTGTCGTTTGTGAATCTGTAATGCTCAGCTATGTGCAGGCAAAGCCATGCCGCGCCCATAGGCCATAAGGTTCCCGGAATCCATTCGTCCTGCGGTGCGGTATCACCCCAGATATCAGTATTATGATGAGCGCAGAATCCGCGGCAGCCGTACATGGTTTTTGCGGTTTCTTCGCCGTTTGCAACCATTTTTGTTATATGCTTGAGAAGGGGAGTGTGGCAAACAGAAAGGTTGCAGATTTCCGCGGGCCAGTAGTTCATCTGAGTGTTGATGTTTATAGTATATCTTGAACCCCACGCCGGCCACATATCTTCATTCCATATGCCCTGAAGGTTCATAGGAAGAGAATCCTCTCTTGAGGCTGAAATCATAAGATATCTGCCGAAGTTGAAATAAAGCTCAAAAAGCTTGTTGTCATGGTTGATGTTTTGAGAATCAAACGCCGCGGCAAGAGCGCTTTCGCTGTATGATGCATTTGTGAAATTTGAAGCAATGCGCTCAATGCGCTTGTCGGTCGGCATATTGCCGATATCTTCCACTCCGCTGTTGTCGCAAAGCGAAAGTGAACATCTGTTATAAAGCGATTGATAATCCTTAATGTGGCGCTTTTTTAAAGTGATGTAATCATAGTCAAGTGCATTTTTGACGTCTTTAACGGCAAGCTCTTTGTAATCATCCGAATAAAAGCTTGACCTTATGCTTATAGCAACAGTGATTTCGTCAGCGTTTTCAGCGCAGATATGATTTCCGTGAAAATGCACCGAAGCGTTTTCACCGACTGTTTTCAGCCCGATTGCGCAGAAAAACGAAAGTCCGCATTTGCCGCCACACGAGCCCGAATAGATAAGGGTGCTTTCATCATAAGGTCGGTTTTCGTCGTAATAATCGTCCCTTCCGTCAACGGAAGCAGAAAGACAGAGCCTTTCAGCTTTACTGCAGCTCATATGTGCGATTATGCAGTTATCAATATGCGAAGAGAAATACTCACGCTCAAAATGAGCCGAGCCGGAATCAAATTGAGAATAAACAACCGCTTCATTCAGATTCAAGCAGCGGCTGTAATTTTGATATTCGCTGATATCGGGGTAAATGATTGAAAGCGTTCCGGCCGGCATATAATGGCGGCAGTTTGTGGGCACGCCGTAGAAGTCAGTTTTGATAAGCTTTTCAGCCTCTTCAAACTGCTGCGAGAGCAAAAGCGAGCGCAGCTTTTCAAGGCTTTCAAATGCGCTTGGATTGTTTCTGTGACGATATCCGCCCGACCAAATTGAGTCCTCGTTGAGAGTCAGGCAATCGTGCTGTGGTTTTGTATATACGCTTGCGCCGAATCGTCCTGCGCCGATAGGCAGGGCTTCGTTAAAGTTTTCAGCAAATGTATTATAAAAAAGTATTGAAGATGATTTTTCGCAAGCCATATTATTTGTTCCTTACTGCCCGTCGATTACAATATAGTTGTCGGCGGCATTATCCTTTGTAGCATATTCAGAGACAGAAACTACCTTTACGGTCAGTGTGCGTGCTCCGAGTGTGATTTTGATAATATCATCGACCTTAACGTCGTATGAAGCCCTGGCAATTTTGCCGTTGACTTCAATTTTTCCGGCGTCGCAGGCCTCGTTTGCGACTGTGCGCCGTTTGATAAGCCTTGTTACCTTTAAATATTTATCCAATCTCATATTAAAACTCTCCGATTAAAGCCCGAATTCTTTTTTGCACTTGTCCCAGTAAGCATTAAGCTCCTCTTCGCTGAGGTCGGTCATATCAAGATCGTCGTTTTTTACAAGCTCTTCGGTCTTTTCAAACCTGCCGATGAATTTTGTGCAAGAATTGCCCAAAGCCTCTTCAGCGTCGATTCCAAGCTTTCTTGCGGTATTTACGCAGGAAAACAGCAAATCGCCAAGCTCGTCCTTAATGTGCTCGATATTCTCGCTCTCAATAGCACTTTCAAGCTCGTTGGCCTCTTTCATTACAGCCTCAAGCGATGCTTTTGCATCGGCAAAGTCCATATTTGCTCTTGAAGCTCTTTTTCCGATTTTTTCCGCACGCATCAAAGCGGGCAGCGCTTTCGGGATATCCTTTAAGGTCTGCGTATATGACTGGTTCTTGCTTTCTTTTTTTATGCTGTCCCAGTTTTTCAAAACAGTCTGCGAATCGTTGGCAACCACATCACCGAAAACGTGAGGATGTCTCACAATAAGCTTTTGGCAGATAGCATTGCATACGCTGTCAAAATCATATTGATTCGAGGTTTCCTTTTCAATCTGACAATGAAAAACAACCTGCAAAAGTACGTCGCCAAGCTCTTCCTCCTGCAATTCTGAGTTGTTCTCGTCAATCGCATCTGCCGCTTCGTAGGCTTCTTCAAGTAAATTTGAGCGAATGCTTTCGTGTGTCTGCTCGGCGTCCCAGGGACAGCCGTTTTCGCCTCTGAGAATTTCAAGTATACGGACAAGGTCGTTTATGCTGTATTTATCTTTAAAATCAAAATCAATCATATTTTCACCTGAGATTCTTTAAAATGCGTTATATAACATCGTTACACAACTATATATATCATATCAAAATTGTGCTTAAATTGCAATAGTATTTCAAAGTTTTTTTATCTTCTTTTATTGCGGAAAAATGAGCGTAAATGGGCAAAAACGAACATATTGACATATATTGACTCATATGATAAAATTTGATTATAACAAAAAAGGGGGGCTGCAAATGGTTCTTGAAGTAAAAGAGCTTTCAAAGCAGTATTCAAAGGTTCTCGCAGCAAACAAAGTATCATTTTCAATCGAAGAGGGTGAAATATTTGCGCTGATAGGGCCTAACGGTGCAGGAAAAACCACAACTATCCGAATGATATCGACATTGATAAAGCCGACCGGAGGCGATGCGATAGTTGCAGGCTTCAGCGCAGTTAACGAGCCTGCAAGGGTGAGAGAGAATATAACATATCTTCCTGATGAGGCAGGCGCCTATAAGAATATGACGGGCAATGACTATCTTAATTTTATGGCGGGCATTTTCACAACCGACCTTGACAAGGCAAGAGAATATGTCAAGCGTGCGCAGGAAATCTGCGGTCTCGGAGAAAGGCTTGAGGATAAGATCGGCAGCTATTCGAGAGGTATGATAAGAAAACTGCTGCTTGCAAGGGCAGTAATGACAAGACCTAAGCTGGCAATTCTTGACGAGCCGACATCCGGCCTTGATGTAATCAATGCAATTGAAATACGAAAGCTTATAAAGCGTTTGGCAAGCGAAGAAAAAATGTCGTTTTTGCTTTCGTCGCATAATATGCTGGAGATTGAGTTCGTATCCGATAAGGTTGGAATTATATCCAAAGGCAAGCTTCACGTTGTCGGAAAGCCTTGCGAATTAAAGGCAAAATACGGCTGTGATAATCTTGAAGAGGTATTTGAAAAGGTGGTGAACTCCGATGAAGTTTCTGACATTGCTTAAAAAGGAGCTTAAAGAGCTTTTGAATTTTCAGACCATCCTCACAATGGTAATGATGCTGGTCGTGCTTTCTATCCTGGGTGAGTTTATGGGCGGAGCTATGGAAGAATCGGCGGATTCGCAAGCAGGCACGGTTGCAATTTGCGATGACGACAAAACAGAGTTTACAGCCGATTTGATAAACCAGATCGAGCTTTCCGGATATACGATTGAAATGAAGGAGAACACATCTGAAGACAAAGCACAGCTTCTTGATGATGCTGATACGGATTATCTGATAATTATTCCGCAGGGCTTTACACAGTCGATTCTCGAGGAAAAGAAAACTGTTGATATTGAATATATAAGCAGGGTCAACAATGCGTCCGTGATGAGTGCAGTTGATTCTATGGATTCCGCATCGGCAGTAGCGATTATTCAGGATGCTATTTTCACAACAGTTATGACAGGTCAATACGGCATAGCAATTGATGAGCTTGAATTTATCAGTATGCCGGTCGGTGTTGATGAATATACGGTTGTTAAGGACAAAAGCGCTAATGCTTCGTCAGCACAGATTCAGAGCCATATGATGTCGCAGAGTATGCTTATCCCGATTGTTGTATTCGTGCTTGTTATTATGGCTTCGCAGATGATAATTAATGCTGTTGCCACAGAAAAGCTTGATAAAACTCTTGAAACGCTTCTTTCCGCACCCGTTTCGCGTTTTTCCGTGTTGGGCGCAAAAATGACTGCCGCAGCGATTGTGGCATTGCTTAACGCCCTTGTATATATGATAGGCTTTGGAAATTATATGAAGAGCATTACTGATATGCAAGGCGATTTGGCAGCAGGAACACAGGCTACTGAAAGCGTTATCGAGCAGCTCGGACTTAATATGGGAATGACTGATTACATTCTTGTCGGCTTGCAGCTGTTTGTGAGTATTCTTATTTCACTTTCGGTTTCTCTTATTTTGGGAGCGTTAGTCAGCGATGCCAAGGAAACCCAGACGATGATTCTTCCGATAACAGTTCTTACGATGATTCCGTATATGATGTCGCTGTTTATTGATATAAATACGGTTGAGCCTGCAATTTTGCGTTATGTTGCCTGGGCGATTCCCTTCACTCACACCTTCACGGCAATCAGCAATATAAGCTTTGGCAATATGGGAATTTATTGGGCAGGCTTTGCCTATCAGATAGTATTCTTGGCTGTGTGTATGTTCTTTGCGGTAAAACTCTTTACATCTGATAAAATATTCACTATATCGTTAAATCTTGGTCAGAAAAAGAAATTCAAAAAGAACACAAAATAAAACAAAGCTTCGGCGGGGGGACCTTGCCGAAGCTGTTTTTTTAACGCTGTTGAGATTTTACAAAAATCTCTCATATTAGGTTGAATCCGAAAATGCTCTGTGTGTTTTTTATACCGCCGAAAAGCTTATATGGTCGGGAAGCAACAAAAATCAATTAAACAACAAAGAGACGAAAAGTCCTGCCGAGGTCACTTGGCGGCACCTACTTTCTGTCTTGAAACAGAAAGTAGGCAAAGAATTCAATTTCTTTTTGAAGCATCAAAAAGAAAACAAAAAATGCTTCAGCGGCGCAAGAAGGCTTACGCCGGTTTCCGCCCAATACCCGCTTGCCCTCAGACAGTCCTCGATATTTTTAATCTGGCGATTAAAAATATCTGCGGAACTCGGTCTGCGCTGGTGTATAATTGTATATTTTAATATTGCACTCCAGTATTACATTTGAAGAAACGCAGCGCAAGCTGAAATTCCACAAAACTTACTGTGCCGCTATTGTGCGTGCGGTAAAGTCATACGGCAATCATTGAACAACTAAAACTGGGTGAGATATGAAAATAGCCTTATATAACCCAGCGTTAAGTGCGCCTTGAGCAGAAAACGCAGTTTTCGAGGACTGTCTGAGCACAAGCGGCACGGAGGAGAGTTGAACTTGTCTTTTTTGTCCCTCTTTTTGGACAAGCAAAAAGAGGGCGAACTCTTTGGAGCTTTCTCTTTCGTCGGAGAAAGCGGAGCGCCATCAGGCGCAAGAGAGGAAAGGTGATATTCAGAGTTTGGCTTTGTATTTGTCAGTAACTATTGCATATTTAGCTGAAATTCCGTTTGCTTTGTTGAGCCGCTATTTTTGAGTGCAACTTAACCTGAATGTCTGAATTCCAGCAGCATAAATTAGGTGAAGCAACAATGCAGATTTTTGATACATCAACATAATCGAGCATACATCAAAAAAGACACTTTTGAAATTCATCAAAAGTGTCTTTATTTTGCATTATTCAGCCGCAGGAACTGCGGGGTTATAGAAAACTTCCATATTAGCCGACTTCAATCCGAAGAAGCTACGGAAACGTTGCCCTTTGACTGTTACCTGATTGTCAACGTTGACTGAAGCGATATATCCGCCGTCGCCCTCGGTAAAGACAATCCAGTTTGCAGGGTCGCTTGAAAGAGTGATGCCAAGCTTTGATTCAAGCACGCTCTTTACATACTCTGCTGTGAAGTTTGTTTCTGTGCCGTAATGTGGGTCGTAAAGCTCATCATAGGGGCACTCAACGCTTCTTAAATAAGGCAGGTCAGCTGTGAAGATATCCTTGCAGGAAGCCGAAGCACCGCCGCTTGAAGCGTAGAACTGCGAAAGAATGTACTGTCCGTCATAGAAGAGAGCCTGACCGAGAACCTCAGTTACAGCGTTTACAACATTTTCGGGCGGATTTGCTCTCATTCCGAGACCGCTTGCGCTTCCGCCGTTGTACATAACAAAGGTGTATGCCGCAACTGCCTGTGCCTTAATAGCCTCCGGGTGGAAGCTCGGACCGACTTCCTGGTTGCAGACCATTGAAATAATGTCGATTACATTTCCGGAAACGCCGTTTACGGTAATGATTTCATCACCGGTAATTCCTGTGTTGGCAAGTGTTGCACCGGGGTAGAAGTGAGCGAGAATCTGAGCGTAATCATATCCGCCGTACATTGCAAAATAGTTTGCGCCGTTTTGGCTAAGGCCGCATCCGTGACCGTAGCCGTATGTCTTGAAGGTGAAGCCTGCGCCGTAAATTGAACTTGTGTCGCCTGTTGATGTATCCTCAGTAGTTGCGCTGTCAGTCGGTGCGGTGGTTGTAATTGCGGGCGCCGCCTGTGTTGAAACAACCGAGGTTGTCATTGCGGTTGTTGTAGTCGTTGTGGTCGTCGTAGTTGTGGTAGTTGTCGTGGTAGTGGTGACGAGTGCTTCGTAAAAATCATCATCGGCATAGGCCTTGTTCCACGTCATTACCACATATTCCGCATATTCCTGCTCGGGAACGGTAGTGGTTATTACCGGAGTATTGATTTTTACATTACCGGCGTAGTACTCGTTTGAAATTATTACCGAGCCTTCGCTGATATGTGCTGAATCGTCATCTCCGCCGACAGTACCCACAAATGTGAATGCAAGACCGTAGAAAACGACCATTACAAGCACAGGTATGAGCGACCTTAGCGGTAAAAGCTTTTTCATTTAAAAAGTATGTCCTCTCATATTATGTTGGAAAATTTACTCTTCGTAATTTTCTATATAGCTTCCGCCGTATATCTGGTAATATCTGTCCGGCATCAGCGGATTCGGATTGAGATATGCATCGGTTACGCCGTCGAATTCATCCTCGCCTTCGCGCAGGCGCCTTGCATATACAACAAACCGTGAATCATCGAATTCAACTGTGCAGGTCGAAAGCGTGAGTAATTTGTCACCATATTCGACATCAACGCCGCTGACTATGAGCGAACGCTTGAGCACTTCGTTCACATACCAGTCGAAATCCTCTTGGGTTTCAAAATTGTGGTATGTGTGGTAGTAGAAAACGGGACCATCCTTTTCGTATGCGTTTGTAATCATATACGCAAAAATTTTGTAATAATAGGTCTCGTAATTCGATTTTATTTCAATAATAGGGTATTGCTTATAAAACTCAATGTTGTTCTTATAATAATGCAGATGTGAAAAATAGTCGTTCAAAGCGGTGTGATGTCCGTACAGGACAAGGTTGTCACTTTGAAGATCTTCATCAGCACCGAAATTACATCTGTAATCGGCATAGACCGTGCCGTATCTGTAATAATCACCGAAAAAGTCGGTTTCAAGATAATAAGAATTATCAAGGCACTGTGCAAAGGGATAATCGATATTTGTTCCCTCGATATAAATTCGCCCGATATTATCGGGATTGGTTGCAAGAAGTGCGCTTGCCTCGTCGGAAAGCTCAATCTGCGGTGCGCTGACACTCTCAAAAGCGGTTGTGGTGGTAGTCACAGCAGTGACGATGGTAGTTGTTGAAGTGACAGACGGTGATGTTGTCTGCACATCGGTAGCCGAATCATTGCTTTTGCTGCAGGCTGTAAAAAAGCTCAGCAGAGCAATCGCTGCAGCGGAAGCTGCAATAAATTTCACAGAAATCGGGCTGTCCTTTTCTTGATTTATATGTTTATTCATATCGGATTATTACTCGTTATGTGAGATAAGCTCATCTAAAATTTCAAAAACGCATTGGCATGTATATCTGCGAACCTTCTCTCTGTCGGAAAGCTTCATTTCGCTAAGCCTTAAGAGGCAGGCGAATTCAGCATCTTTATAAGAAAAGCCACAGTATACTGTTCCGACAGGCTTTTCTTCGGTTCCGCCTGAAGGACCTGCAATCCCCGTGACGGAAACACCGATATCGCTTTTTGCAAGAGTTTTAATACCCTTTGCCATTTCAAGAGCGACCTCGCAGCTCACAGCACCGTGATTTTCAAGGCTTTCAGACTTCACGCCGAGAAGCTGCATTTTTGCGTTGTTGGCATATGTGCAAACGCCCATATCAAAAACGCTTGAAGCATTCGGTACGCTTGTGATAAGCTGACTTATCATACCGCCTGTACAGCTTTCCGCCGTTGCGATTTTCAAAGACTTATCTAACAGTAATTTTACTATATCTGTAACCGTTTTGTCAAGATTTTGAGGGGTATGTTTGGGCAAATAACCCTTTTCAGATAACACTTTCGCTTGATTTTTCACACATTCACCAAAAAACTATGTCCTAATACAAGATTAAAAATTAACAAACAATGTACAAAAACAGCGTGATTATGCAGTTTTGTAACCACATTGTATCACTGTGTAACCGTTTTGTCAAGTTTTCGGAAAACGAAAACAGCGGAAAAAAACGCAATTTTTCCGCTGTTTTGTACAAAAAAATATATCGGATTTTGTGCAGGTTTGCTGTTGAAAAAGAAGAAATCAAGATACCTGAATAAGTTCGGAGGTTGTATTTTCGACTGCTTGAACAATTAAAGGCTCAAAATTATATGCATTTTGCCCTTTTTCAATTTCCTCAAGCGAGGGTTTGGTCTTAGGGTGCTTCGGCGTGAATACCGTACAGCAGTCCTCGTAAGGCAGAACAGAGGTTTCAAAAGTATCGATTTTTCTGGCAATTTCAATAATCTCGGTCTTGTCCATTCCGACAACAGGTCGCAGAACGGGCATATGGCAAACCGCATCGGTGCATACCATAGCCTTCATAGTCTGGCTGGCAACCTGACCTACGCTTTCGCCGGTAATCAGCGCAACACATTCATCTTTTTTTGCAATTCTCTGTGCAATATCAAACATAATGCGGCGCATAATTATTGTAAAATACTCAGTCGGGCAGTTGTCCCTGATAGCTTCCTGAATTTCGGTAAAAGGCACGCAGAAAAGCATTATATTTCCGCAATAGCCCGTAAGTTTTTCGCAGAGCTTTACGACCTTGAGCCTTGCTCTTTCCGAAGTATAAGGCGGGCTGACAAAATGCACGGCAGAAATGTGAATGCCGCGCTTTGCCATCATATAGGCGGCAACGGGGCTGTCGATACCGCCCGAAAGCAGAAGCATAGCGTTTCCGCTGGAGCCTACCGGCAGGCCACCTGCACCATCAATTCTTCCGGCGTGGATATATGCATTGGTATCACGGATTTCAACGATTACGTCAACCTCGGCATTGTCCAGTGAAACGGAAAGGTGCGGATATTTTTCAAGAATACAGCCGCCAAGATTTGCACATATCGCAGGTGAATTCAAGGGGAATTTCTTATCTGCACGCTTTGCCGAAACACGGAAGGTTTTTGCATATTCAAGCGTTTCGCTTAAGTAGTCAAGCGTAATTTTGCAGATTTCGTCAAAATCCTTGGGGGCAACAACACTCTTGCAGAGCTTTGCAATTCCGAAAACCTTGGAAAGCTTTTCGATAAGCTCGTCCGCGGTAATATTCTCGTTGGGCTCAATATATATGGTGGACTGTGCCTTTGTTATTGCAAATTTTCCGTAAGGTTTGAGCCTTTTGCGTATGTTTTTAATCAGAATATCTTCAAAAGTATTTCTGTTAAGCCCTTTCAGGGCGATTTCGCCATATTTGGCAAGAACAATTTCTTTCATTTAAAATTCCTCACTGTTTTCTGAATCTTGCAATGCCGTCAGCAATTGCGGCACACAAAACCTTTACCTCGCCGACAGTATTTTCTGCACAAAAGCTTACTCTCAATGCGCTGTCAATGCGGTCATCTGAAAGACCGAAGCCTTTTAATACAGAACTTTTTGCTCCTTTTGAGCAGGCAGAACCGCTTGAAACAAAGATTTCCTTTTCTTCAAGATAATGCAGCATAATTTCCGAACGAACACCCATTACTGAGAAGTTTGCGATATAGGGAGAGCTGTCCTCGGTGCCGCTGTTGAAGCTCACACCGTCAAGGCGCATTAGGCTGCGGAAAAGAGCCGATTTAAGCTCCTGCGCTTTGGCGGCATTCTCGTTTGCGTTTGCCATATTAACACGCACGGCAGCGCCAAAGCCTGCAATTGCGGGAATGTTTTCGGTTCCGCTGCGTTTTTTGTTTTCTTGACCACCGCCGATAATATGCGGAGAAATGCGCACATCCTTTTTGATATAAAGCGCACCAACGCCTTTTGGACCGTGAATTTTGTGGGCGCTTATTGATATAAGATCGGCGTTGAGTTCGCTTGCTTTAAAGGGGATTTTTAAAAATCCCTGAACGGCATCGGTATGAGTGATAATATGCGGATAAAGCCTTTTGATTGAATTAAAAGCCTTTTTTACCGGCATAATCAGACCGTTTTCGTTGTTTACTAGCATACAGCTTACAAGGCAGGTATTGTCGTCAACCGCGTCTATAAAATCTTCAAAGCAGTATTCGCCGTCGCTTCTGGCGTTTACTCTTACGATTTCATATCCGTTTGCTTCCAAAAGCTTCATGGCTTCGCTTACAGAAGGATGTTCAACCGAGGTTGTAACAATTTTCTTGCGACGTTTTCCGTGAGCCTTTGCAGCGCCTAAAATGGCTGTATTGTTGCTTTCGGTAGCGCCCGATGTAAAATATACACATTCGCTTTCGCATCCCAATGCAGCAGCAATGGCTTTTCTTGAGTTTTCAGCTACTTCCTGAGCTTCAATGCCCATTTTGTGCAGCGAAGAAGGGTTGCCCCATTTTTCGTTAAGCGCACGCAAAACAGCCCTGTTGCATTCTTCAAACGGCTTTGTTGTTGCTGCATTATCAAAATAAATACTCATCGTTGTCACCAACTTTTTGTTATTTTATAGCCCTTACCCCTACAAGCTCAATATATTTTGTAAGGTGATTTTCGTTTGGTTCAAATGTGTGCGAATAATCGGTTGAAAGATATTTTTTGTTGTCATCTGCAAAAACAGTGGCAACAACAGCATCGCTTCCGAGCCTTTCCTGTGCCATAAGACAGCCCAATACATTTGCACCGCTGGAAACTCCGACGCCGATTCCGAAGGTTTTTGAAAGCATTTGTGCCATTATGATTGAGTCAATATCATCAACCGATACGACCGAATGTGCCTGCGACAAATCCATAATATCGGGAATAAATTCATCGGATATTCCCTGAATTCTGTGCTTGCCGACCTTATATCCCGTAGAAAGGGTGGGGGAGTTAAGCGGCTCTAAAGGGAACATTGCCATATTTTTGTTATCTTCTTTAAGTCTTTTTGAAACGCCCATAACTGTTCCGCCGGTGCCAACGCCGGCAACAAAGCCATCAGCAACAAGGCCTAAGGATTTGAGCTGCTGCGAAATCTCTTCGCCTGTTGAATAATAATGTGCCATTGTGTTATCGCTGTTGGAAAACTGCTTGGGCAAAAATACGCCGCCTTTTGCTGCAAGATCTTCGGTCATCTGAATCGAGCCTAAAAATCCGCCTTCTTCTTTTGAAACAAGCCTTACC
This sequence comes from Oscillospiraceae bacterium, assembly GCA_017435565.1. Taxonomy (GTDB): domain Bacteria; phylum Bacillota; class Clostridia; order Oscillospirales; family Ruminococcaceae; genus RGIG3077. Next base: position 17,591 of record JAFSEU010000023.1, read on the forward strand.
TGTGCGCCAAAGCTTTCCATAAGTGTAATACGCTCACGGCTCATCCAATCGGGCATATATATAATAACCTTGTGTCCTAAGTATCTGCCCAATGCCGAAAATGCAATGCCCGTATTTCCGCTTGTGGCTTCTGCAATAATGTCGTTTTCGTTAATTTGTCCTGTTTCGTAAGCTTTTTTCAGAACATAGTAAGCTACTCTGTCCTTAATGCTTCCCGAAAGCGAAAAATATTCTGCCTTGGCATAAATCTTACGCATCTGCCCCTTGAATCTCAGCGAGATCTCAAGCAGGGGAGTGTTTCCTATCATTGATTTGATATTGTCAAAACGAAGCTGTTTTTCTTGTGTCATAAAAATCACCGTTAGCATATAAAAATAATGAATCATAATATTATATCATATTATAATCATATGCACAATACTATTTGCGATGATAAAATTAAAATTCGTCATTTTTATCAATAATCCGCCTGAAAAATCGTCATCAAAAGCTCAGTTTGACCCAAATTACAGGGGATTTTGGCTTGATTTTTATGTGGAATAATGGTATAATGCTAATATATATTTATTATGTATATAAAGTATAAAGATAATCGGGAGGTAACATTTATGAATATTTGCGTATACGGCGCATCAAGCAATGCGATTGATTCAATTTATATCTCTGAGGTTGAAAGACTGGGCGAACTGATGGCGCAAAAGGGCTACGGACTGGTTTTCGGAGCGGGCGCACAGGGTCTTATGGGTGCAGCCGCAAGAGGCGTTACCAAGGGGGGCGGCACCATAATCGGCGTAGCGCCTTCGTTTTTCAATGTGGATGGTGTTTTGTATGATAAATGCACCGAAATGATTTTTACCGAAACAATGCGTGAACGCAAGCAGACTATGGAAGACAGAGCCGACGCATTTATTATGACACCCGGCGGTTTCGGCACATTTGAAGAATTCTATGAGATTCTCACATTAAAGCAGTTGAAGCGTCATTCAAAGCCGATTGTTGTTCTCAACACAAATCATTATTATGACAATATGCGTGATTTGATTGAAGCTGCTATGGACCAGCACTTCATAAAGCCTGCCTGCCGTGTACTTTATCAGTTCTGTAACACCCCTGAAGAGGCTTTGAGCTATATTGAGGATTATGTCGAGCCCGAGTTTGATATCAGAAATATGCGTATGCTTGAAGAAACCTTCACATACGATATGGTTGAAAAAACCGCAAAAACAAGATGATTTTTCTTAATGACAAAAATGACCCCGAAGATGTAAATGCTCATCTTCGGGGGATTTTTTATAATCTGATATGTATATTGGAATTTGCTTTTGCCGCATTTTGCAGAACTTTTTTGAAAGCTTGCGCATATTTGTCACCCAAGGTATTTTCAAGCTTTTCAAGTCCTAAAATTGTAATTGTGGTTTCCTGCGCTATATCTCCAAGGCAGTCGGCAAGTGCGTCAAGGTTGCCGCCATACCATTCGGGCAATTTCAAAGCCTGCTTCAGATGTGAATGGAGCTGCTGCTTTTCGGTAATGAATGCACCGCTGAAAATAATGTGCGTCATAATTATTCCTCCCCGTAAAGAAGCTCAAAGGATTCGTAATGGTCTTCAGTGTAGTAAACAAGGCCATCGTTTGAGAAAACGATTCGCTTTGCGCCACGGCTTGAAGCACCTAAAGTATCGATATCGCATTCGGTATATTCTCTGCCTTCGGATTCGGGCAGAAGGCCTTCATAGTTTCCGAAGTGATCACCGCCGATGCACATTCCCGGTGCGAAAGGTTCAAGCGAGCCGCCCTCCCAGCCGAGGTCGCGGGCTTCGCTTTTGGTCATAAAGTTTGAAGGCAGACAGCCGTATGTGGATATGTAAAGCGCAACATCTTCCTTGGTGGTATAAGAGCCATCAAAATCAATTGTATTTTCTGAAACATATTCCGATTCACTTAAAGGATATGATTCTGAAATCATTGATGATTGGCTTTCGGATTCAGAAACAAATTCCGATTCGCTTGACAGTTCTGATTCAGACTCGGACTGTGAATCAGATTCAGCCTGAGATTCTGATATTAAACTGCTGTCAGAATCTGAGCTGATGTCTGCATCGATCTGTGATTGTGTTGCAACACTCGCACTCGTAGAGGAATACTCGATTTCAGTCGGGCCTTCGGGGGTATTCGCAGCATAAAGGTAAGCACAGCTTGAGAATGTGATAAGGCAGGCAAGTGCCATAAGAGAAATAAGATATTTTTTCATTTTAAGTTTCATCATCAATACCTCTTTTAAATTGATTAAAAAACCCACTATAAATTCAGTGCTGTTTTCAACAATTATATCACAGTCTGGCGGCATTATCAAGAGGTTAAATATTAACGCCGAGAATTGTAAGCAGGGCGCACGCTGCCATCTGGTCATAAATATCAGTGTTATCCCTTATTATGAATGGCGACTCCGAGGGCATATGGCATCCGCCGCTGATATCTGTAAGACAGCGCTGCGTTGCGATTACTGCACGGTTTTCAATAATGCTTGTACAGGTGATTGTATCCTTTGCGCACATTCCGCAGGTAACCACACGGGACTTTGTTTTTGAAAGGCGGCATAACAATTGCTTGTTGTCGGATGAAACTATGGATATGCTGTTTTCGGGAAATGTCAGGATATTTCCCTTGTAATTTCGTGAGAATACAGCGATATATGGCTGTGCGGCTGATATCGGCTTTTTGGTGCTTATGAGAAGAATTTTTTTGCCGGTACCTTTTGCCGCAAGTTTTTCGCCGTTAAAAAAAGTTGTATTATAATGCTCCGAAAGAGCCGTAAACAAGCTTTCTGCCAGCTCCTTGCTTCCGATTGAAAACACACAAAACATCGCACCATTCCCGAAAATAAAAAATCCGCAGAGTACAAATATATACTCTGCGGTGTTATTATCTGTCGTATAATGCGAAAAATACTTGGCAAGCAACAATTTATTCTTCACTTGATTCGGTATCCTTTTTTGAAACGTCAACCGAAACAATGTATTTGCTTGTATCACCTGCTGCCCACACAGCGTCGCTGTCTGCAATTGAAACTGTGACAGGTATGCTTCGTGAACCGAGAACGCTGTCTTCCTTGCTGAAATCAACAGAAAGAACCACATCGAGGGTTGTTATCGGGTCATCGCCGAAAAGCTCGTCGGCAGGTCCGACAAGCGTTACTGAAACGCTGTTTGTAATAAAGCTTATATCATACTGTGACGGCAGATTTTTAACGACAATATCTGTGCAGGAAATGCTGCTCATATTTTTTACGTCGTAATCTTCAAGATTGAAGGTGACGCGTACCGAAGTAACGCCCGAAAGATTTTCACAGCCGTCAGGGATGCTCAGCGGAACCTCAATGACGCTGCCGGGCTCAATATCGAGAAGGTTGATTTCCTCGGTTTCGATTTCGCTCAGCTCGCGTATGAATTCATCATCGCTTATGAGGGTGATTTCATCAACGCTCAAAGAATATTTACCTTCCAGCGTAGAAACATCGAAGCTGGAGGTAGTTGAATTTGTATTTACGATTTTCGGTTTTATGGGAAGAGTTTTCTTGACGCTGAGATTTATGTTGACATAAAACTCTTCGTTTTGCAGATTAAGCTTGCTGGAGCTTAAATCTATCAGCGAGTTATCAGCAGTATAAAGCTGGATGTTGTTTGTAAGGATGTTTGTTGATTCGGAAATTTCGCTTTCACTTTCAGGCATAGCAACGATTTTTCCGATGCGCTCGATTTCACTCTTAGGGCCATTGATTTCAACAACGTCGGGTTCGACTGTTATATCTTCCCTGTCATAGTACAAATCCTGTGCAAATTGCAATTGTGATATGCTGATTTCGTCAATCGGCAGTGATACCGTGATGATCTCATCGAATTCGACATTTACTGACGGCACAGAAACATAGGTGGTTTCAAAATCAATACCTTCGGTGCTTTCGATGATTATGTCGAGCGTATATTTTCCTGCCGCCTTGACATCACTTACATTGACCTTTGCGGTAAGCTGGTCTGCTCTGATATCGCCGATTCTTGTTCGTGCGCCCTGGATTTTGACATCTACTGTTGAGGGAATGTCTGCGGAAACTACGCTGAGATTCATAGCTCCTGCTATTGTTCCGTCAAGAGAAATCTGCTCGACGGCAACATCCTCAATGGTTTTGGGCATATCGGGGAAGACGTTTATTGAAATGATAAACCAGACCAGTATCGCTGAAATCAGCGAGATTATAAGAATCGCCGCATTTCTTTTCAAATAATTGAATATTCTGTTGTCGTGCAGCTGCGAGTTTGACATAAATTCTCCGTTCCGCTGTAATTTCAATTATTGAAACACAGCCATTTTCCTGATTCAATCCTTTGTGTTTTTATCTGATTTTAAACGCTTTTTTGATTTTTTTGTTTCACTTTGGTCGATTTGGATTTTCTCGCGAAGTGTTTTTCGCAAGGACTCCTTATCGAAGCCCCTTGTCAATTCGCCGTTTTCAGCAATAGAAATAACGCCTGTTTCTTCGGAAACCACAATTATTACCGCGTCTGAATTTTCGCTCATTCCGATTGCGGCTCTGTGACGTGAGCCGAGCTGCTTGTTGATAAGTTCTTCCTTCTGGGGCTTCGGGAGATAGCACGCAGCGGCGAGAAGCATACCGTCCCTGACGATTACCGCACCGTCGTGCAAAGGCGTTTTCGGGTAGAAGATATTGCAAAGCAATTCACTCGAGGGCTTTGCATTCATCATAGTACCCGTTTCGATCTGTTCGCCGAGCCTTGTCGTGCGTTCAAGAACAATCAGAGCACCGGTAGATGTTTCCGAAAGGCTTTCGCAGGCATCTGTAATTTCGTTTATGGCTATGTGCCATATAGTGCTACGCTCGCTGTTTTCACCGAAGGCAAGAACGTTTGAGCTTACTCTGCCGAAACGCTCCAAAGCCCTGCGAAGCTCCGGCTGAAACACGATTACAATGGTAATCAGCCCGACGCTCAATGCACTTTCGAGTATGTAGGTCATTGCTCTTAGCTCAAACTGCTGACAGGCAAAAAATACAACCAGATATAGAAATATGCCTTTGATGAGCTGTCCTGCTCTGGTTTCGCGCATAAATGTTATTAAGATATATATAACCACAGTAAGCAGCATAATGTCAATGATATCACGAAAGGTCATTGATATTGCCACATTCGAGATTATATCCAGAAAATCCTTTATAAATTCCATATTTTTTTGAATTTCCTTCGTCGTAGGTTTATGTATCGGGCGCAATGCCCGATTGATTATACTTATACAATGGCTGCTCCGGCCGTATTATTACGTCAAAAGAACTGAAATCGGCAGATCGATATGATACGATGTATCTGCAAAGGTTGCTGTAAAGCAGACAAAGAACCGATGCTCTCACGGAACAGTACTTGTTATTATAGCATATTTTTGTGTGTTTTTCAATAGCTCTTTAGGTTTTTTATTTCAATTTTCCAACAAAATTTTCTCCGTATTTTCCAAAATCCGCAGTGTTTTCAAAACTTCTTCTTTTTTATTGAAAATTGACGGCGCAAAGCGCACTGTGCCCTGCTTTGTTCCGAGGTGATTATGTGCAAGAGCCGCACAATGCAGACCTGCACGCATACATATACCATTGTTATCAAGATAAGAAGCAATGACTTCAGGTTCTGTATCTCTGAAATTGAAGGCAACGATCGGAGCATAGCTTGCATTGCTGTCACGATAGATTTTAAAGCCATCGATTTTTGCAAGACCGTTTATGAAGATTTTGCACAGCTCGCTTTCCTCGGCAAATATCCTTTCGCAGGTATATTTTTTTACAAAATCGACTCCCTTTGAAAGTGCGATAATGCCAGAAGTATTTACCGTGCCCGATTCAAGAGACTCGGGCAAACGTGAGGATTGCACAAGGCTTTTGGAATCTGTTCCTGTTCCGCCTTCAATAATCGGTTTAATCGGATACTTTCCGTTTGAAACAAGAATACCCGTGCCGGGCGGGCCGTAAAGTCCCTTGTGACCCGAGGTGCAGATGATATCTATGCCGTCGTCGAGCAGAATCTGCCTTGCGCCGCACAGCTGTGAAGCATCGGCGATAAAGCAGATACCTTTTCTTTGGCACAGCTTGCCGATTTGTCGGTACGGAGTTATCTGACCTGTGACATTGCTTGCCAAGGTGAAGGCTATTGCCTTTGTTGAAGGCTTTATCATTCTTTCAAGCTCACGCAGGGTCTTTTCATCGTCGCTGTATACATTTGCGATTGAAAAGCTTACATTTCTTGTTTTTGACAAAGCAAAAACAGGTCTTGAAACAGAATTGTGCTCAAGCGAGCTGATAATAATATGGCCGCCCTTGCTCATAATCCCTTTTATTGCCATATTAAGCGCATAGGTGCAGTTCAGGGTGAAGGCAACGTTCTCAGCATTTGTGCCGAAAAAATCAGCCACATTATCCCTTGCGGCATAAACAGCTTGAGCAGTTCTTAATGCAAGCTGATGTCCGCCTCTCGACGGGTTTCCTCCTGTTGCGGCAAGAGCCTCGCTCAGCGTAGTGATTACTTGCCTGGGCTTGGGAAAGGTTGTTGCAGCATTGTCGAAATTTATCATATGCATGTTCACCTCTGAATGCTCACAGGCTCAATGCCGCTTCTTCTCAGTGCGCTATAGGCATTTTCAACGTCGCCCCTTACCGAAACGCCGTAAACACATCCGTTGCCGGTATTCGCCAGCTTCACAATAGAGCTGTCAAAGCCGTTAGCTTTTAAAATGCTGTTTGCTTTGTATGCCATTGTCGGCGAGGACATACCAAAGGTTGTCGCAGTGTTCATATATCTGTAATTTTCTGTCATAGTGCAGAAAAACCTCCCTTCATTAAAATGCATGGAATGAAACGGTTTTTGAAAAACAGTTTCCCATAGCATTTTATGCGGGAGGAAAGAAATTTGTCAATAATAGTTGTTTACAGTCGATTCTCAAGCAGGCAGACTGAATGTGCCGCAATGCCTTCGCATTTGCCCGTAAAGCCTAATCCCTCTTCGGTAGTTGCCTTGACGCTGACAAGTTCTTTTTCAATTTTTAAAGCGTCTGCGATATTTTGGCGCATATTATCGATATGAGGTGCCATTTTAGGCTTCTGTGCAAGAATGGTCGAGTCGATGTTGCAGATTTTGTAGCCTTTTTCATATATAAGCTCGCCAACAAGCTCAAGCAGCTTTATGCTGTCAGCACCTTTATATTTTTCATCAGTATCGGGGAAATGCTTGCCGATATCTCCCAAAGCAAGTGCGCCCAGAAGCGAATCCATAATTGCGTGTGTTAAAACATCCGCATCGGAGTGACCTATCAGCCCCAGTTCATACGGAATATCAACGCCGCCGATTATCAGTCTGCGGTTTTCGCCGATTTTGTGCACATCATATCCGTGACCTATTCTGAACATTTACTCTTCCTCCTTTATTGCGGTTACAGTAAGTATATGTATTATTTCATGCCGCCGCTTTCGGCAAATTTTGCCAATCCCACAACCATGCACCAATATAATATCTGACTGATAATACCTGTTACAAGATATATTATCCGTAATGATAAAAGCTCAGGCCTCCTGCCTTCTTTCTTTGCTTTGCGAATGCGTGCTCTGGCGGAAAGACAGTAAAATCCGTACCATATTGCTGCGCCTGCAAGAGAATAAAGCACGGTATACAACCAGGCGCTTATGTTGGTCATAACAATTCTCCCATAAATCAATAGCCGAGCATAACCTGCGCAATTTTGATATCTTCGGGCGTTGTGATTTTTATGTTTTCATAATCGCCTAAGGTCATATAAACCTTTGTGCCGATTGCTTCAACAAGCTGACAGTCATCGGTAAAATCCAGATTATGCTCAAGTGCAAAATCAACGCCTTCAAAATAAACCCTTTTTGAAAAAACCTGAGGTGTCTGGGTTATGAAAAGAGAGCTTCTCGGCGGAGTGTCCTTCACAAAGCCGCCGTCGCACACTTTTATTGTATCCTTTACGGGAACGCCGAGTACCGCCGCACCGAAAACCCTTGCATCCTTAATGGTATTTTCAATATGCTCAGGCTTTACAAGCGGGCGTGCACCGTCGTGAACGGCGATGAATTTTGCGCTTTTGTCAACGTGTTCAAGTGCGCTGAAAACGCTTTTCTGACGTGTTGACGAGCCTTCGCATATGGTTACGGGCTTTGAAAGCTCAAGCTTATCGATAATAGCCTGAAGCTTTTGAATATTCTCGTTTGCTACGACAACTATTATCTGCAAAACGCTTTCACATTTTTCAAATGCCGATATGCTTGTTTCGATAACGGTTTTGTCGCCAATTGGCGCAAATTGTTTGTCAACACCGTTCATCCTTGTGGATTTTCCTGCGCTGACGATTATGACTGCGGTATCGCTCATAAATATATCCTGCCTTTATAAAGAATTACTGCGCCAAAACCTCAAACTCTTCGTCGCTTGTTTTAATGGTGATTTTCGAGATTGCGTTTGAATCGATGATGACATTTGCGACCTTGTCTTCAACTTCCTTGCGCAAAATGCAGCGGATATCTCTCGCACCGCTTTTGGTCATTCCGAATGCCTTTTTAGCGATAAGTTTTAAAACTTCATCGGTATATTCAAGCTCAATTTTCTTTTCGCTTAAAGGCTCGCGCATTTCTTCAAGCATAAGCTTTGCAATTCTTTCGTAATCTTCAATATCAAGCGGACGGAACACAACAATTTCGTCAACTCTGCCTAAAAATTCGGGACGCAGAAAATCACTCAAAGCCTTCAAAGCTTTTTCTTTTGAAATATCGCCTGCGGTTTTTGCAAAGCCGAGTCCTGTTGATTTGTCCGATGAACCTGCGTTTGAAGTCATAACGATAACCGTGTTTTCAAAGCTCACAGTACGTCCCTGCGCATCATTGATTTTGCCCTCATCAAGAATCTGCAAAAGGATATTCATAACATCGGGGTGTGCCTTTTCAATTTCATCAAAAAGAATTACCGAATACGGCTTGCGTCTTACCTTTTCTGTCAGCTGACCTGCCTCGTCATATCCGACATATCCGGGGGGCGAGCCGATAATTCTTGAAACAGCGTGCTTTTCCATAAATTCCGACATATCAAGCCTGATAAGCGGGTCGGCGGTATCAAAAAGCTCCTGAGAAAGAACCTTTACAAGCTCAGTTTTGCCCACGCCTGTCGGTCCGACAAAGATGAAGGATGCAGGTCTTTTGCGTTTTGAAAGGCGCACTCTGGTGCGTTTTACAGCTTTTGCCACAAGCTCGACAGCTTCGTCCTGACCGATAATCTTTTCGCTGATTCTTTCGCCGATATTTGATATCTTGACAAATTCGGTCTGTTCGATTTTCTTGGCGGGAATACCCGTCCACAGCTCGATTACCTTTGCAATATCGTTTTCGGTAACGCAGATGTCGGAAACGACATTTTCAAGCCTGTCAACAGTATCCTGCGATTTTAATATATCGGCCTTGATTTTTGCAATCTGCTCATAATCGGGCGATTCCTGCTCTTCAAGCTCTTTGAGAGAAGCGTTGAATTTTTCTAAGTTTGCCTTTGCCTCGCTGTATTCGTCAAGCTCCTTGCTGCGGATTTCGGCGCAGGCGCAGCTTTCGTCAAGAAGATCGATAGCCTTGTCGGGCAAAAAGCGATCGTGAATATATCTTTCAGAGAGGATAACACATTGTCTTATCATTTCGCCGCTGATTTTTACCCTGTGGAAATCCTCGTAATACTTACGGATTCCGAGCAGAACGTCGATTGTTTCGTCAATGGTAGGCTCATTTACGGGTACGGGCTGGAAACGTCTTTCCAGAGCGCCGTCCTTTTCAATATATTTTCTGTATTCATCAAATGTGGTTGCACCGATTACCTGAACCTCGCCTCGCGAAAGTGCGGGTTTTAAAATGTTTGCGGCGTTCATACTGCCTTCAGAGTCGCCCGTTCCCACAAGACTGTGCACCTCGTCAATAAACAGTATTATATCGCCCTCGCGCTTGACCTCATCGATAAGCCCCTTCACTCTGCTTTCAAACTGTCCTCGAAACTGCGTTCCCGCAACGAGCGCTGTCAAGTCAAGCAGCCACACCTTTTTACTGCGCAGATTGAACGGAACGCTGCCCGAAGCAATCTTCAGTGCAATGCCCTCGGCAATGGCGGTCTTGCCGACGCCGGGCTCACCGATAAGACAGGGGTTATTCTTTGTGCGCCTTGAGAGAATCTGAATCACTCTTGAAATTTCCTTGTCCCTGCCGATTATTGCGTCGAGCTTGCCGCTTTCTGCTTTTGCGCTCAGATTGGTGCAGTAGGATGATAGGAATTTAAGCCTTTTTTTCTCGGCCTTTTCTGTTTTTTTTGCGTTCTTTTCTTCACGCTTTGCGTCCGCTTCGCCTTGCTGCGAATTTCCGAAAATGTTCTGAATAAAGGGAGAAAATGTGCCTGCGCCGCCTGCTTCAAAGCTGTCGCCCTCGTCGTCATTCATAGGGTCGTTTGAAAAAGCGCTTGCCATCTGGTCAGCAAATTGCTCAAGGTCATCATCGGAAATGCCGAGCTTTTGCATATATTCCGATATCTGCGGAACGTTAAGCTCCTTTGCGCAGACAAGACAAAGCCCTTCGTTTTTTTTGTTGTCGCCCTGCATAGTGGTTATGAAAACCGTTGCGGGGCGCTTTTTGCATCTTGTACACATCATCATTTTGAAATCACCGTATCCTTTCCGATTTGTTTGTCGCCAAAGCGTCGTTTTCTTTTATATTGACGCTGCTTGTTCCGTTAATGTTTATGCTCTACAGAATAATATATTTGAACAATTTTGTTTTTTCGATAGTGCTTTCGTTGAGAAAGATGAGATTTCCGTCACTCAGTGTTATAAGCGTGTCGGTGCCCATTCCGATAACTATTGAAATTATCAGTCCGAGCGACGCACCGATGATAAGTCCTGCGAATTTGTCCACCGCCTTGACAGGGGATGGAAGAATCGCCTTGAGCAAAAATCCGGAAACAAAGTTTATTATTACTGATAATACAAGGAAAATAAGTATTATAACGGCAGTTTTGATTACTGCAACAACGACGGGCCTGATGTATGTTGTTTCAATAAATTCGGCTGCTGTCTGAGAATTTCCCGATACAACCGCATAGACTGTGTCTGCAAGAATTTCGTTGCTGCTTTTTGTTTCCTCGCGAAGCTTCTGCATGCAAAATGAGGGAAGCATTTCGTTGACCCTGTTTGAAAAGGTTGTTTCAAATGCGTCCTGCAAAAGCTTGTCCGTTTCTTGTTGTGATAGAGTCTGACCTGTGCCCGAGCATATCAGCGTATTAATACTTTCGCTGATGCTTTCGGGATTGCTGAGCGCCTTTGATACATCGTTGCTTGTTATCGAAACACCTTCATAATTTGACGCAAGAGCAAGTGAAATTTCGTCGGTCGCTTCGTATGAGGCTATTGCTTCGCCTGCTTTTGTGCGGATGCTTTCGGACAAGAGCGAATCATAAAGAGAGTCACTCAGCGGCGATGAAACCGCGACTGCAAACGCCATTGATACAACACAACCGAGCGTTGAGGCGAGCGTGCCCAAAAAGCCTTTTTTTGCGCCGCAATATGCGGATATAATGATTACTGACACAATCAATGCGTCAAGAAACCACCAGAATGAGCTTGCCATAAAACTTAACTACCTTCCGATTGCTGACCTCCTGAAGAAATCAGCGAGTCAATTCTTTCTATTCTGTCATAAGTAAGCAGATATATATAATCGCCGTTGACAACTATATCTGAGCATTTGTCGGCGGTGCCGATGTTTTTTGAAAGTGTGCCGTCGAATTTATACGACACCAGAGCTCCGTCGGCTGCCGTGTATATTTCTCCGTCACAGTAATCTATTGCGCTGCAGCTTTGCGGAAGCGTGAGTGTAACGGGGGTTGTTTCACCCTGCTGCATAAGAATCAGATTTGAACAGCGCATATCCTTGTTTTCAAAAAGCAGGGCAACCTTTCCGCTTTCGTCGGTAAGAAACGCCGTCAAAGCATCGTCATATGAATACATTTTTTCAACATTATTCTGCGAATCGTAGAATACAGTCACGGTATCACCGACAATAGCATAGCCACCGTTTTCAAAAAATACGGTTTCGAGTGCAAGTGTTGCGCTTGAAACGCCGTAATCCGAATCAGAGTTTTGTGAATCCTGTGAAAAATCATAATAATCGATTGCGGTCATAAGAACGCCGCCCGATACATCGACATAGGTTGCATAACAGCCTTCGGATTCGCCTTTAAAGGTTATATCCGTGATTTTGTTTGTGCAGCCTCGTGTATAGATATTTTTACCCTTGTCGTCATACACGTAGAGCATACATACATACATATCACTTGTTGTCACGACAGCCGCATAGCCCTCGTTGCTGATTCTCGCAAGCAAAATGTTTTCGTCCATTGTCTTTTCGTAAATCTCATCGGTTTCGGAATCAACTCGGAACTTTACTCCGCCGTTGTCATAGACAAGAATACGTTTTGATGAGGTTTCAAGCACAGGGGTGGTGTAGGCGTGCTGAAAATTTGCGGTAAGCTTTCCGTTTTTGGAATACACCTTGAAGCTTGTGTTTCCGAGCACGACGATTGAGTCGCCGCACCTTTCCATTTCATAGCGCACGCCTGTTGAAACAGAAATAGGGAAGCTCGCATCCGAATCGAGCACGTCCTCATATTTTGAACCGATACCTTCAAGCTTGTGGAACCACTTGTCCCTGTTTGCGTATATAAAAACAATTGCAAGCACGACAAACAATGCGATAAGAAGCTGTTTTATCAGACGGTCACGTCTTTTTTGCCTTCTGATATCATTTATATCTGTGTTTTGTGCCATTATTCTGCCTTTCGTAAGATTATCAATAAAACACTTTGTTGAGGTACAGACCGTGAGCAAGTGCCGTTCTTCCCGAAGAACCTCTGTCTTTTGCTTCGATAATTGATGGGATATCATCGGGCGTAAGTCTTCCTTCGTTAATCCACAGCAGAGTTCCCACCATAATCCTTATCATATTATAAAGAAAACCGTCGCCGCAAATTGTCATTTTTACGGCAGTATCGTTTTTTTCAATATCAAATTTATATATGGTGCGCACGGTATTTTCTTTTTCGCCGTTTTTAGAGCAAAAGCTCAGAAAATCATGCGTTCCGAGAAAGTGCTCCGCCCCTTTTTTCATAAGCTCAATGTCCATTGGCCTGCGATAATGCAGAGCCAGATCCCTTGTAAAAGGGTTTTTGCTTTCGCTGTTGTGAATAAGATAAATATATTCCTTTGCTTTTGTGTCGTACCTTGCGTGAAAATCAAGCGGCACGTCCTCGCATGAAATCAGCGAAATATCATCGGGCAGGCGGTCGTTTATTCCGCGCAGAAAGTTTCTGTGCCGAATCTGATTTTCAGTCTTCAGGTTAAAGCAGTATTCATTTGCGTGAACACCCTTATCCGTGCGTGAGCATCCGAAAATAGTCACTTTCTCGTTAAGAACACTGCCGACGGCTTCTTCAACCGTCTGCTGAACGGTTTTTATGCCGCTTTGCCGCTGAAAGCCGTGATAATCGGTGCCCTTGAATGCCATTATTACTTTAAGATTGCGCATTTTCGGCTCCCTCTGCCTCTTCGGAAGAATATTCAGAAATCTCAATGCTTTCGATGATAATATCTTCCTTCGGCTTGTCCTGAGAGGTTTGGGCCGCAAGAATTGCGTCGAGAACATCAAAGCCTTCATAGGTCTGCGCAAAAACAGTTGCGGTCTGGCTGTATGCCGGGATACCGCCCATCTGCTCAAATGCGTCAGCGATAAGCGTTTCGCCTTCGGCACCGAGAAGCGATTCTCTTGTTTCGCTGTCGATTGTTACGCTTGAGCACACAACAAAGCGGTTACCTGAAGCGGTCGTGCCGTCTTCGCAAAGTGTTCCCTGATATGTCAGCGAGAGAAATGCGCCCTTGAACGGCCACAGGTTTGCGTGAATTTCCGAATCAAAGCCCTTGTCGTTTTCATCGCTTCCCGTGCCATCGCGGTTTTCGGCACCTGCAACAAACTGTCTGCTTTTTGAAACGGAATATATATATGTTCCGTCGTAAAAGCCTTCGTTTGCAAGCTTTACGAAATTCTCGACTGTTTTGGGGGCGTATTCGGGATAGAGTACAGCTCTTATTTCACCCATTGAGGTGCTGATAATTGCAATCGGAGCACCGTCTTCAATTTCCTGACATTGAACCAGCTCAACATCGTCTATATCGATATATATTTTATCCTCGTCGCCCATTACGGAAAGTATTCCGAACAAAATTGAAACAGCTGCCGTAATGCCCATAATAACGCCGAGAGTAGTGATAAGATATTTTCTGTTCATTATGTTTTAGTTTGCGGGCTTTATGATTGTACCCTGTCTTGTCTCCTCAATAATGTATCCTGCCTGTGTGATTTTATCACGCAGCTCGTCTGCCTTTGCAAAGTCTTTGTTTTTTCTGGCCTGAGCTCTTTCTTCAAGCAGTGCTGCAATTTCAGCAGGGATTTCAAATTCGTTCTTTCCGGATTTTGCCTTCTGAGCGTGGCTGATTAAATCAAGCGACAAAACTTTATCAAAATCAGCGATAAGAGCAAGCTTTGTGCCATCGTTTGTTTTTGCCTTGAGAACATCATAAACCGCTGTTATTGCAAGCGATGTGTTTATGTCATTATCAAGCGCTTCGGTAAATTTTGATTTAAGCTCGGCAAATGCAGCATTGTCAATATTTTTATCGTTAAAATCAAGAGCGGCGATGCGTGCAACAAGCTTGTCGTAAGAAACAACCGCATTATCAAGATTTTCATAGCTGAAAACAAGCGATTTTCTGTAATGCGATAAAAGGCAGAAGAATCTGTATACAATAGGGTCATATCCCTTTGATTCGAGAAGTGATACTGTAAGGAATTCGCCCTTTGATTTGCTCATTTTTCCGCCGCTGGTGTTAAGGTGCAGAACATGGAACCAGTAGTTGCACCACTTGTGACCGATATAAGCCTCGGACTGTGCAATTTCGTTTGTGTGATGGGGGAATGCGTTGTCAATACCGCCGCAGTGGATATCAAGATATTCGCCCAAGTGCTTCATGCTGATGCATGAGCATTCAATGTGCCATCCCGGATAGCCTATGCCCCAGGGGCTGTTCCATTTCAGTTCCTGGTCATCAAATTTTGATTTTGTAAACCAAAGAACAAAGTCTGCCTTGTTGCGCTTGTTTGTGTCCTCTTCAACGCCCTCGCGCACGCCAACGGCAAGGTCTTCTTCTTTAAAATCGTTGAAAACGTAGTACTGTTGCAGCTTTGAAGTATCAAAATAAACATTTCCGCCTGCAATATATGCAAAGCCCTTTTCAAGCAAGCCTTCAATAACCTTTATAAAGTCATCGATACAGCCGGTTGCGGGTTCGACAATTTCTGGCTTTTTGATGTTCAGCTTGCGGCAGTCTTCAAAAAAAGCGTCGGTGTAGAATTTTGCAATTTCAAGAACGGTTTTGTTTTCACGCTTTGCGCCTTTAAGCATTTTGTCATCGCCTGTGTCACCATCGCTTGTAAGATGTCCTACGTCGGTGATGTTCATTACACGGGTAACGTCAAGCCCCGAATAAACCATGTATTTTTCAAGAACATCCTCCATAATGTAGCTTCTTAAGTTTCCGATGTGCGCATAGTGATATACTGTAGGTCCGCAGGTGTACATGCTTACTTTACCTGCTTCTCTCGGGATGAATTCGTCCTTTTTTCTTGTCAGTGAATTATATAACTGCATATTTATTTTCCTTTCTGTACTTATCTGTATTCATCGGTTAGGGCTAAAGCCGCTCCGAATGTTAAAACACGGGTTTGCCAAAATCTATGTTATCGCCTTGCAATTTCTGCCAATATTCTATTTTGCCGAAAAAAATTTTTGCAAATTCTTCGGCTTGATTAAGACTGCGGAAAATACAGTCTGCGATTTCGACTTTTTCCTCCGTTTCAACGGCGGCAATAAATCCGTTATTGCCCGAAAGCTTACATATATAAACAGCAATCGGATTTTTATAGCAGGGCTCTGCTTTGCCTGCAATTTCTTTGTGACAATGTTTCATGCTGCTGTTGTAATATCTGTTTTCTGCGTTTAGAACAGCTTTTTTGCCGTTTGCCATTTTAAGAGATTTAAACTCATCAAAAAGTTCAAAAAACCTATCAAGTGCGACTGATTCATCACCGTTGCAATAGCGAAGTATCATTTCACACCAGCCCGATGTGCTTTCTTTTTCGCCGCATTTTATCTTTGCGAATTCATGCATAAACCACCAATTCAGCGGAAGCAGACTGTTGCTTGGCTCGGCATTTTCGGTCAGACCGTAATCATGCTCTGCGGTGGCATATCCTGTAAGAAATGTATACAGGCGAGTTATGCTTTTTTCGCCGATATATAACGCGGTTTTTTGCCTTAACCGTTCGATAGGTTCAAATGTTTTCATAATTCGTCTTTTGCCTGATTCATCTGCGCAATTTTCTTGTTGAGCTTATTGATTTCATGCTGCAAGCGGCAAAGCTCCTGAGAAACAGGGTCGGGAATATGAATCTGGTCGATTTCCTGTGTGACCTTTTTCTCACTTACCTTTTCGCCGTTTTGCTTAACTATTCTCGCAGGCACGCCCACAGCGGTGCAATTGTCGGGAATAGCGTTTAAAACAACGGCGTTTGCCGCAATTTTCACGTTGTTGCCCACTTTAAAGGGCCCCAACACCTTTGCGCCCGAGCCGACAAGCACATTGTCGCCCAAAGTAGGGTGACGCTTGCCCTTATCTTTACCCGTACCGCCTAAGGTAACGCCCTGATATATAAGGCAGTTATCGCCGATTATTGCGGTTTCGCCGATAACAACGCCCATACCGTGGTCGATGAAAAGCCCCTTACCGATTTGTGCACCGGGGTGGATTTCAATACCGGTTTTATTCCTTGCGTGCTGAGAAATAATGCGTGCAATCGTGAAAAAACCGTGATTATAAAACCAGTGTGCTTTGCGATATGCCCTGATCGCCTTTAAGCTTGAATATGTCAGCAGAATTTCAAGGGTGTTTCGTGCTGCAGGGTCACGCTCCTTGATTACTGCAATGTCCTCTCTAAGACTTTTAAACATAAATCTCCTCACAAATATAATTGGATAATAATTACCCACGATGATTATACTACAAATTTCAAATAAATGCAAGACATATTTGCATTGATATTATAAGCATTTTAAAAGAAAATGTGACTGTATTTTAAATGATAAATGTTTTTGTGTAAATTGTGCAACAATATCCGCTTCAAAAAACATCCATAATCATACAAACCTTTCAAAAATGTGCCAAGCCTTGACTTTTTTTTCACAATGTTGTATAATTTTTAATGTGTAAATTTGCGGTTTGCCGCCGCCAGAAGTGCAACCGCTGCAATATATAAATTTTCAAGGCGGAGAAGGAGCAGTTATGCTGAAAAATACCGAAAAAACAATGGAAAAGCTTGTGGCACTCTGCAAGGGCAGGGGCTTTGTATATCCCGGAAGTGAAATTTACGGCGGTCTTGCCAATTCGTGGGACTACGGCCCTCTTGGCGTTGAGCTGAAAAACAATATCAAGCGTGCATGGTGGAAGAAATTCGTGCAGGAATGTCCCTATAACGTAGGTCTTGACAGTGCTATATTGATGAATTCGCAGGCGTGGGTCGCTTCGGGTCACGTTACAAACTTTAATGATCCGCTTATCGACTGCAAGGCATGTAAGGCAAGATACAGAGCAGATAAGCTTATTGAAGACTATATCGCCGAAAACAACATTGAAGGCGTTTGCGTTGAAGCTATGGATAACGATGCGCTTACAGCATATATTGAAGATAACAAAATTCCCTGTCCCAAGTGCGGAAAGAACGAATTTACGGGAATCCGCAAGTTCAATATGATGTTCAAGACACATCAGGGCGTAACCGAAGACAGCTCTACCGAGGTTTATCTGCGTCCCGAAACTGCCCAAGGTATTTTTGTAAACTTTGCAAATATTGCCCGCACAACCCGTAAAAAGGTTCCCTTCGGCGTTTGCCAGGTCGGCAAATCCTTCAGAAACGAAATCACACCCGGAAACTTTATTTTCCGTATCAGAGAGTTTGAACAGATGGAGCTTGAATTCTTCTGCAAGCCCGGAACTGACCTTGAATGGTTTGAATACTGGCGCAGCTACTGCAAAAACTGGCTCAATTCGCTCGGCATAAAGGATGAAAACCTTCGCTTGCGTGACCACGAACCCGAAGAACTTGCATTTTACTCCAAGGCTACGACCGACTTTGAATTTATGTTTCCGTTCGGCTGGGGCGAATTGTGGGGCATTGCCGACAGAACCGACTACGACCTTAATCAGCATATTAAGGAAAGCGGCAAGTCACTTGAATATTTTGACCCCGAAACAAACGAAAAATATGTGCCCTATGTAATTGAACCTTCGCTCGGTGCAGACAGAGTTCTGCTCGCGTTCCTGACTGAGGCTTATGACGAGGAAGAGCTTGAAGACGGCACAACAAGAACAGTTATGCATTTCCATCCCGCACTGGCTCCTGTAAAGGCGTGCGTTCTTCCCCTCACCAAGAAGCTGAAGGACCAGTCTATGGAAGTTTACAATATGCTTGCAAAGAAGTTCAATGTTGAATATGATGAAGCAGGAGCTATCGGCAAGCGTTATCGCAGACAGGACGAAATCGGAACACCCTTCTGCATTACCTACGACTTTGACACACTTGAAAAGGACGGCTGTGTAACCGTCCGCGACAGAGATACAATGCAGCAGGAAAGAGTAAAAATTGACGAGCTGGTTGCTTATCTCGAAGCAAAAATGGAATTCTGATTATAAATGCTTCCAGCCCAAATCCGCACATTCAAGCGGATTCGGGCTGATTGTGCAAAATCAGGCGGATTTTTATAAAGAATTCGGCGTAAAAATCAACAACTATTTTTATCAAATATAAAATCGGTTCACTAAATCTACTGATAACGGAGAGAAATTTTATGAGCAGAAAAATTACGATAATCGGCGCAGGCAACGTAGGTGCTACAGTTGCGTATACACTTTCCAACGAGCATCTGGCTTCTGAAATCGTACTCATCGACATTGACAGGAAAAAGCTTCTCGGAGAAGTTATGGATATCGCACAGGGAACGGGATTTCGTGACCCTATATCCGTCGTTGCGGGTGATTATGAGGACGCAAAGGGCTCCGATATTGTCATCATTACCTCGGGTATTGCGAGAAAGCCCGGACAGACAAGAATCGAGCTTGTGCAGACAAATGTTGATATTATCAAGGATATTACGCCGAAAATCGTTTCGCAGGCACCGAATGCTCTGTATATAATCGTCAGCAATCCTGTTGATATCATAACCTATGTTTTCACAAAAATATCAGGTCTGCCCGAGAGACAGGTCATCGGTTCGGGAACGCTGCTTGATACAACACGTCTTCGTTCAACATTGGCAGGCATGTTCAATGTTTCGCAGAAAAATATCCACGCATATGTTTTCGGCGAGCACGGCGATTCTTCGTTTGTTCCGTGGTCGCGCTGTGAGGTTTCCGGCTCGGAGTTCGACGCTTATGTCGAGTTGATGCTCGAAAGAGGTCAGCTCACCGAAAGACCTAACAAGTTTGCAATTACCGAGCAGATTCATACCTCGGGCTCGCAGATTATTGCCAACAAGGGCGCAACCTACTACGCTGTTTCCGTTGCAATCTGCCGTATATGCAGTATGCTGCTGGCAGCTTATGACTCAATCGTTACCGTATCGAGCATGATGCACGGAGAATACGGAATCGATGATGTGTGCGTGAGCACGCTTTCGCTTATGGGACCTAAAGGCATTGTCGGAAAGGTTCCCGTAAAGCTTACAAAATACGAAATAGGACAGCTTCAGGCAAGCGCAAACAAGCTTAAAGAGGTTATTGCACAGATTCATATATAAGCTAACAAATTTTTAGGAGATAGATATGGCATTGAAATACAGCTACTACCCGGGGTGCACATTGAAAAATAAGGCTAAAAGCCTTGATATCACAGCGCGCAAATGTGCATCTGCTTTGGGGTTTGAGCTTGAAGAAATAGAAAACTGGCAGTGCTGCGGCGGTGTTTATCCATTGGGAAGCGATGAAATTGCGACAAAGCTTTCAAGCGTGCGTGCTCTTGATTATGCCAAGAGCAAAAGTCAAAAGCTTGTAACGCTTTGCTCTGCTTGCCATCACGTTATAAAGCGTGTGAATGATGATATGAAAAACGTTCCCGATACAAGAATGCGTGCCAACAATTATTTAAAGCTTGATACGCCCTATTGCGGAGAAACACAGGTTCTGCATTATCTTGAGGTTCTGCGTGATGAAATCGGGTTTGATAATATCGCAAAGGCTGTAAAAAACCCCTTAAAGGGTGTGAAAATCGGTGCGTATTATGGCTGTATGCTTCTGCGCCCTTCGAAAATAATGGAATTTGACAACCCCGAAAATCCGCAGATTATGGAGGATTTTATCAAGGCACTTGGCGCACAAAGTGTGATTTTTCCCTACAGGAATGAATGCTGCGGCGGTCACGTTGCGTTAAAATCACCTGAAAGTGCGCAGAAATTAAGCGGCAAGGTGACTCGAAGCGCCGAAGGCTTCGGCGCAGATATGCTTATTACCGCCTGCCCCTTGTGCCTGTATAATCTTAATAAGAATTCACAAAGCGATATTCCCGTATATTATTTTACCGAGCTTCTTGCAAAGGCTCTCGGGATTGATTCGGAGGAATGAAACGCAATGAGCAACAGAGAAGAAAAAGTTTTGCAAATCAGCGGTGTTAATCCAAGAAAGTGTATGAAATGCGGAAAATGCTCGGCTTCGTGTCCTTCCTATGATGAAATGGATATAAAACCGCATCAGTTTGTTTCATATGTTTTAAACGGGCGCACTAAAGCACTTGCCGAAAGCAAATCGGTTGAAAAGTGCCTTGCGTGCTTTGCCTGCGTTGAACGCTGCCCGAGAAATGTTGAACCCGCAAAAATTATCGACGCGGCACGCCAGCTTAATGTAAGACAGCGCTATGGAGATACCTTAAGCGCGAACGATATTCCTTCGCTTATTGATGAAGATACTCCGCAGCAGCTTCTTGTCAGCGCATTCAGAAAGTATAAAAGGTGAGATATATGCAGAGAATTGGTGTTTTTGTATGTCATTGCGGAAGCAACATTGCGGCGACTGTCGATGTTAAAAGAGTAGCACTTGCAATGCTTTCAGAAAACGGCGTTGTTTTTGCCGATGATTATCAGTATATGTGCTCTGAATCGGGCCAGTTGAAAATTGCGCAGGCAGTAAAAGAGCATAATCTTACAGGACTTGTAATCTGCTCGTGTTCACCGAGAATGCACGAGGCAACCTTCAGAAAGGCTGCCGAAAAAGCAGGCATAAACCCGTATATGGTTGAAATTGCAAATATCCGTGAGCAGTGCTCGTGGATTCATAAGGATATAGAGCAGGCAACACAGAAGGCAATTATTCTTGCAAGGGCGGCTGTTGCAAAGGTTAATCTCAACTCACCGCTTATCGCAGGCAAAAGTCCCGTAAAAAAGCGTGCGCTTGTAATTGGCGGCGGCATTGCGGGTATTCAGACTGCACTTGATATTGCCGATGCAGGCTTTGAGGTTGATATTGTCGAAAAAACTCCGAGCATAGGCGGCAAAATGTCACAGCTTGACAAGACATTCCCCACACTTGATTGCTCGGCTTGTATTCTTACACCTAAAATGGTTGATTGCGCCGCACACGAAAAAATTACGATTTTTACCTATAGCGAGGTGGAAAATGTAAGCGGCTTTGTGGGCAATTTTACAGTTGATATAAAGAAAAAAGCCCGTTATGTAGATTCGGCAAAGTGTACCGGCTGCGGACTTTGCCAGGAAAAGTGTCCTTCCAAAAAGGCTTTGAGTGAATTTAACTGCGGTCTTTCAAACAGAAGCGCAATTTATACTCCGTTTGCACAGGCTGTACCCAATGTTCCCGTAATTGATCCTTTACAGTGTATTAAGCTGAAAACGGGCAAGTGCGGTCTTTGCGAAAAGGTGTGCGCTGCAAACGCAATTGATTATACCCAGAAAGATGAAATCATCACCCGTGAATACGGCGCAATTGTCGTAGCAACAGGTTTTGATGTGATAAATCTTGATAATTATGATGAATATGCCTATTCGCAGAGCAAGGATGTAATTACCTCTTTGGAGCTTGAGCGTATTATGAACGCGGCAGGCCCCACAAAAGGACATCTTGAGCGTATGTCCGATGGAAAAGCGCCCAAGAATATCGTATTTGTTCAGTGTGTGGGCAGCAGATGCGCAGATAACAAGGGCAAGAGCTATTGTTCAAAAATCTGCTGTATGTATACCGCAAAGCACGCAATGCTTATCAGAGATAAATACCCCGATGTCAACGTCAGCGTATTTTATATTGACGTGCGTACACCGGGTAAGAATTTTGATGAATTCTACAGACGTGCCGTTGAAGAATACGGCGTTAACTATATCAAAGGTCAGGTCGGAAAAGTAACGCCTGAACCCGATGGCTCGCTCACCGTTCACGGCGTTGACCTTATAGATGGAAGACAGGTTAAAATCAGCGCCGATATGGTTGTGCTTGCGGCGGCGATCGAGCCGAACGCTTCGGTTCGTCAGCTTGCAACACAGCTTACGGCAAGTATTGATACAAATAATTTCCTTACAGAAGCGCACCCCAAGCTGCGCCCTGTTGAATCGCCCACTGCAGGTGTTTTCCTTTCGGGCGTATGTCAGGGACCGAAAGATATTCCCGAAACTGTTTCACAGGCGGGTGCTGCCGCTGCAAAGGTTATCGGACTTCTTGCGAAAAATGAACTTACAACCAACCCATGCACGGCACATTCCGATGAGCTTTTGTGCAACGGCTGCTCAGCTTGCGCAAATGTCTGCCCATATGGTGCAATATCCTATCAGGATAAGGAAGTAAATGACCACGGTATACGTGAAACAAGACGAATTGCAATGGTTAACACGGCACTTTGTCAGGGCTGCGGTGCCTGCACCGTAACTTGCCCTTCGGGCGCTATGGATTTAAACGGATTTTCAAATAAACAGATTATTGCGGAGGTGGATGCGATATGCCGATGAACAGCACAGAGAGCTTTGCTCCCAAAATTGTTGCTTTTTGCTGCAACTGGTGCAGCTATGCAGGCGCAGACCTTGCGGGAAGCAGCCGTCTGGCATATCCTGCCGATGTGAAAATTATCAAGGTGCCCTGCTCGTGCAGGGTAAACCCCATGTTCATACTCCGTGCATTTGAAAAGGGCGCCGATGGTGTCATCATCTGCGGTTGTCACCCGGGTGACTGCCATTACAGCACGGGCAACTATTATGCCCGTCGCCGAATGACCTTGCTGTTTTCAATGCTTGAATATATCGGCATTGAAAAGGACAGAGTCAGAGTTGAATGGGTTTCTGCCGCCGAAGCGGTGAAATTTTCCGAAACAATGAACAGCTTTGTCTTGCAGATAAAAAATCTCGGCGAAAACGTCAGATTGGGGGATCTTCGATGCAAGAGCTGAAAAACCGTATAAAGCAGCTTATGGAAGAAAATGTGGCGCAGCGTGCCTTAGGCTGGAAAAAAGGTGAATTCGGATATGATGCGCAAGCGGCGTTTTTTGAAAGCACCGATGAGCTTGACGATTTTGTTTATAACGGATTTTGCGGTGCAAATTTAAGCAAGTATATGATAGAAGCGTGCAAAAAGGAAGGCAGAACCATAATCTGCTTAAAGCCGTGCGATACCTACAGCTTCAACCAGCTGCTGAAGGAACACAGAATACAGCGTGAAAAAGCATATATTATCGGCGTTGGCTGCAAGGGCACGCTTGATATTTCAAAAATAAAAGCAAACGGTATTGAGGGTATTGTTGATATAGAAGGCGCAGATATGTTTTCATCTGAAAATCTGCTTAAAATCAAGACCGTTTATGGCGATCACGAACTTGCCTACAGCGATGCTCTGCTTGAAAGATGCAATTGCTGCAAGGGCAAGGAGCATATGATTTTTGATGAAATCATCGGCGAAAGTGCCGATACCGTATCTGCCGACAGATTTGAGCAGATTGAAAAAATTGAACAGCTGACATCAATCGAAAAGTTTGAATTTTTCAGAAACGAGCTTTCAAAGTGCATTCGCTGCAACGCCTGCCGCAATGCGTGTCCTGCGTGCAATTGCCGCAAATGCGTGTTCGACAGTGATAAATTCGACAGCGCACAAAAAGCAAATTCCGATTCGTTTGAAGAAAAAATGTTTCACATTATCCGTGCGTTTCACGTTGCGGGAAGATGTACAGACTGCGGCGAATGTTCAAGAGTATGTCCGCAGAATATTCCGCTGCACCTTTTCAACCGCAAGTTCATCAAGGATATAAATATGCTTTACGGTGATTTTAGTGCGGGAAGCAACTGCGAAGAAAACTGCCCGCTTACATCATATTCATTCGATGATGCCGAACCGGGAAAAATCTGAAAAAAGCATAAATTACGGTGATTTGTATTATGAAAAAAATCAATCTTAATAAATTGAAAGAGCTTTTTGCGTATATTTCAGAAAAAAGCTCACTGTTTCTGCCGATAGAATCTGCCAATAGTATAAATTTCGGGATGTATGACGAAAAGGCAAAGGTGCGTCTTGATGTTTTAAAAACATCAAAATCTCCGAAGGATCTGTTCTTTCCGCAGAGCGAAACGCTTTATTCCTGCCAGAGTGCAAAGGGAAAAATTTCAATAGAGCCACAGGCTTTGCAAAACGATGAATTTGTGGTTTTTGGTATGAAAAACTGCGATTTTGCGGCGCTTGAAATTCTTGATAAGGTTTTCCTTTCCGAGCCTGTTGATACATTTTATAAGGCACGCAGAGATAATGCCACAATTGTAACGCTTGCCTGCGCAAGACCTTCCGAAAGCTGCTTCTGCAAGGCTTATGGTATAGATTGCGCACAAGGCGCAGGCGATGTATCTGCGTGGATTATCGGCGAATATTTCTATTGGTGCGCAAATACTCAAAAAGGCGTTGCTCTTTTGGAAAAAACAGCACATCTTTTTGAAGATGCCGATGAGGCGGATGTTGAAAGCGCCAAGGCGCAGATTCGTGATATTGTTGCAAAAATGCCGCTTATGTCGCTTGATTTGAAAAACTGGGGCAAGGGCAAAACTGCCGAAAAGTTTGATTCGCCCTTGTGGGATGAGCTTTATAAGCCCTGCCTTGCGTGCGGAACCTGCACTTTTGTGTGCCCTACCTGCCAGTGCTATGATATTAAGGATTATAAAGCAGGCGAAAAAGTTGTGCGTTATCGCTGCTGGGATTCGTGTATGTATTCCGATTTTACAATGATGGCGCACGGCAACAACCGTA
Organism: Oscillospiraceae bacterium; assembly: GCA_017435565.1. Lineage (GTDB taxonomy): Bacteria > Bacillota > Clostridia > Oscillospirales > Ruminococcaceae > RGIG3077. The sequence continues at coordinate 43,092 of JAFSEU010000023.1, forward strand.
CAAGCCAGATGCAGCGCTTCAGACAGCGCTTTATGCACAAGCTTGTGTATTTTCCTGATAATAACGATGGCGTTTTCTCGTGCACAGGCTGCGGCAGATGCGTTGACAAATGCCCTGCATCATTAAATATAGTCAAAGTCATAAAGGCATTTGACAAGGAGGCGTGAAAATGAGCGAATGTACTTGTCATAAGGATTATAAGCTTGATACTTTAGTGCCGCAAATCGGCGTGATAACAGATATTACAGACGAAACACCCGATGTAAAAACCTTTAAGGTGCAAGCTCTGGGCGGCGGCAAGCTTTTTGAGCATATGCCCGGACAATGCGCAATGCTTTGCGTGCCGGGAATAAGCGAAGCTATGTTTTCGATAACTTCTTCGCCCACAAATAAAGAATATCAGGAATTCAGCATAAAAAAATGCGGCAGTCTTACAAATTATCTGCATGAGATGAACGTTGGCGACCAGATTGCAGTACGTGGACCTTACGGAAATCATTTTCCCGTGGAAGATGAGCTTTTGTCAAAGGATTTGCTTTTTATTGCAGGCGGTATCGGTCTTGCACCCTTGCGCAGTGTGATAAACTATGTTCTGGATAACAGAGAAAAATACGGCAAGGTTGATATACTTTACGGCTCACGCTCAAAGCAGGACCTTGTAAAACTGCAGGAAATTGAAACTGTATGGAAAAATGCAAAGGATGTTGACGTTCACCTGACTATTGATAATCCGCAGGATGACTGGGATGGTCATGTTGGATTTGTTCCGAGTTATCTTGAAGAGCTTGCGTTTTCAAATGACAGAACCGTGCTTGTCTGCGGACCGCCCGTTATGATAAAGTTTGTTCTGCAATCGCTGAAGAAAATGGGCTTTAGCGATGATAAAATCTATACCACATTTGAACTCAGAATGAAATGCGGAATAGGTAAATGCGGAAGATGTAACATCGGTTCAAAATATGTCTGCAAGGACGGACCTGTTTTCAGAAACGATGAAATCGAAGAATTACCGAATGAATATTAAAGGAGAACCGTAAATATGGCTGATATGGTAAATGTGTTCTTTTTCGGAAAAAAATACAGCGTTCCCGCTGATATGACAGTTATGACGGCGATGGAATACGCAGGTTATACCTTAAAAAGAGGCTGCGGATGCCGCCACGGCTTTTGCGGTGCGTGCGCTACAATTTACAGAATAAAGGGCGATAACGAGCTTAAAACCTGTCTTGCCTGCCAGAAGCAGGTTGAAGACGGTATGTATGTTGCAAGCATCCCGTTTTTTCCCACAGATAAAAGAGCTTATGATATAAATCAAATCAAGCCTACACAGCAGATTATGATGGAGCTTTATCCCGAAATTTACAGCTGTATCGGCTGCAATGCCTGCACAAATGCCTGCACACAAAAGCTTGATGTTATGCATTATATTGCATATGCCCAGCGAGGCGAGTTTGAAAAGTGCGCTGAAGAATCCTTTGACTGCGTGGGCTGTGGCTGCTGTTCGGTGCGCTGCCCTGCAGGTATTTCTCACCCTATGGTAGGTGTGCTTGCAAGAAGACTTACAGGAAAATATTTAGCCCCCGAAACCTTGCACCTTAAAGATCGTGTAGAGCAGGTAAACAGCGGCGCTTTTGATGAGCTTATCGAGCAGGTTATGCAAAAGCCCATTACCGAAATGAAAGAGCTTTATAACAACAGAGATATAGAGAAATAAGGAAAGGGGGAGAGAATATGTTTACTCAGACAATGCTTGAATCAATCAAAAAAGTCGAAAGCACAAGATCGGCACGAATCGGCGCTGTGCTTGAAAGAATGAGCGCAAAAGAGAAGGAAGAGCTTTTAAAGGCATATCACCCCGATCATCGTGAAGATGGCTTTGATACTATAAAAATCGGGCCGAATGCAGGTCAGAAGGCACCTTGCGAGCTTGTAAAGCTCCTTCATTCAAACAGCCGTATTTTAAATGAAAATATCGACCTTTCCAAAATTGATTATGACGTTGATGTTCTTGTAATAGGCGGAGGCGGTGCCGGTGCTTCGGCTGCAATTGAAGCGCACAACGCAGGCGCTGATGTTATGATTGTTACAAAGCTGCGAATAGGCGATGCCAACACTATGATGGCAGAAGGCGGAATTCAGGCGGCTGACAAGCCCAACGATTCTCCCGTGCAGCATTATATAGATGCATTCGGCGGCGGCCATTTTGCCGCAAGACCCGAATTGCTCAGAAGACTTGTAATGGAAGCTCCCGATGCAATTGCATGGCTCAATTCCCTGGGCGTTATGTTCGATAAGGATGAAAACGGCGATATGGTAACAACCCATGGCGGCGGAACTTCCAGAAAGAGAATGCACGCCTGCAAGGATTATTCAGGCGCAGAAATTATGCGCAATCTGCGTGATGAAGTTTTAAACAGAAAAATTCCCGTTGTTGATTTTACCTCGGCAGTAGAACTGATTATGGATGACAAGGGGCAGGCGGCAGGTGCTGTTCTGCTTAATATGGAAACAGGGGATTATCTGGTAGCACGCGCTAAAACCGTAATTATCGCAACAGGCGGTGCAGGCAGACTGCACTACCAGAATTTCCCCACATCAAATCACTATGGTGCCACAGCTGATGGACTTGTTCTCGGCTATCGTGCAGGTGCCCCTTTGCTTTATCAGGATACCATTCAGTATCATCCCACAGGTGTGGCTTATCCTTCACAGCTTTTCGGAGCGCTTGTTACTGAAAAGGTACGTTCGCTTGGCGCTATGCTTGTAAATGTCAACGGGCAGGCATTTATGCATCCGCTTGAAACACGAGATGTTGCGGCAGCCGCAATCATCCGTGAATGCTCTGACAGAAAATTGGGCGTAAATACACCTCTTGGAAGCGGAGTCTGGCTTGATACCCCGATGATTGAGATTATAGGCGGAGAAGGCACAATTGAAAAGCGTATTCCTGCAATGCTTAGAATGTATATGAATTATGGCATTGATATGCGTAAAGTCCCGATTCTTGTTTATCCTACTCTTCATTATCAGAACGGCGGACTTGAAATCAACGGCGAAGGCTTTACGAATACAATACCCAATCTGCTTGTTGCAGGCGAGGCCGTAGGCGGAATTCACGGAAGAAACCGTCTTATGGGCAATTCTCTGCTTGATATTATTGTTTTCGGAAGAAACGCAGGCAAAAAGGCAAGCGCAAAGGCAAAGGAAATCACTTTGGGCAAGCTTTCTCTTTCACATCTTGAAAAATATGCAAAAGAACTTGAAGAAGCAGGTATAGCTACAGATTGTGTTTCGCCGATGCTTTTGCCCGATTATACACGCCACGAAAGATAAGGATTGAAGGTGTAAAAAATATGCGTGAAATAAATACAGCACTTATTACCGATACAGTAGAAAAGCTTTGCATTGAAGCAAACCTTCATCTGCCATGCGATGTTAAATGTGCAATAAAAAAGTGCAGAGAATGTGAAGATGGCAACCTTGCAAAGAATATCTTAGATGATATTATAAGAAATTATGAAATTGCAGATGCAGAAAATGTTCCGATTTGTCAGGATACGGGAATGGCTTGTGTATTTTTGGAAATCGGTCAGGATGTGCACATTGTCGGCGGTGATTTGTATGAAGCAATTCACGAAGGTGTTCGCAGGGGCTATACAAACGGATATCTTCGCAAGTCCGTAGTTAAAGACCCTGTTCGCCGTGGAAACACGGGCGACAACACACCTGCAATGATTTATGTCGATATAGTTCCCGGTGAAAATATCAGAATCACAGTAGGTCCCAAGGGCTTTGGCAGTGAGAATATGAGTGCAATCCGTATGTTCAAGCCTTCGGCAGGCTTGCAGGGAATTAAGGATTTTATTCTTGAAACCGTAGAAAATGCAGGTCCCAACCCTTGCCCGCCCATGGTTGTCGGCGTTGGAATAGGTGGTACTTTCGATAAAGCGGCGCTGCTTGCAAAAAAAGCGCTGATGCGCCCTGTTGATTCAAAAAACCCCGATCCTTTCTATGCAGAGCTTGAAGAAGAAATGCTTGAAAAAATCAACAAGCTCGGAATAGGCCCGCAGGGCTTTGGCGGCAAAACAACCGCTATAGGTCTTAATATCGAAACGTTACCCACACACATTGCAGGAATGCCCTGTGCTATAAATATAAATTGTCACGTTACACGTCACAAAACGGAGGTGCTCTGATTTATGGAAAAGCATATTAAGCTTCCGCTTACAAAAGAGCTTGCGCAAACCCTTAAAGCAGGCGACAGAGTATATCTTACGGGTGAGATTTATACCTCGCGTGATGCAGGCCACAAGCGTATGTGCGAGGCGCTGGCTTCAGGCGAAAAGCTACCTTTTGATCCTGAAAATGCAACAATATACTATGTTGGTCCCACACCTGCAAAGCCGGGTGAGGTAATCGGTTCGGCAGGCCCCACAACAAGCGGCAGAATGGATGCTTATGCCCCGACAATGATGTCTGTGGGAGCAAGAGGAATGATCGGCAAGGGCGCACGTCTGCCTGAAGTTGTTGAAGCTATGAAAGAATACAGCGGCGTGTATTTCGGCGCGATCGGCGGCGCAGGCGCTTTGCTTGCAAAGTGCATAAAAAGTGCCGAGCTTATTGCATATGAAGACCTTGGCGCCGAAGCTTTAAGAAAGCTTTATGTTGAAGAAATGCCCCTAATTGTAATTATTGATTCACAAGGCAATAATCTTTATGAAATCGGCAGAAGCGAATATCTTACAAATGCTGAAAACTGAGCAAAAAAACCAACACCTTCGGAAAAAATTCCGAAGGTGTTGTTTTTTTTGTGTATGCTTCTATAAACTGAATTTAAACCTGCGTTTTTTCATCAGAAAAAGCATTGCAAGATATACAATCCCCGCTGTAAAAATAGCTGCGCATATTGCATATTTTTCGGGCAAAAAGCCGATATACAGCTTTTGAGAAAATTTTGCCGCAACTGCGCATATCACACCCGAAAATACGAAGGGGAAAACAGTTTGCTTTGCGTTCAGTAGAATTCCGCACTTGGCTTTCAATGATATTGCCGAAAGAGCAAAAATCAAAACGTAGCACAAAAGTGTGGAAATTGCCGCACCGAAAACCGCTGTCTGCGGTATTGAAAGAAATATAAGATTCCCTATGAACTTGGCTCCTACGCCTGCAAGCATAATTTTTACGGGGATCATGGCGTTTGATGTTCCCTGAAGCATACTGAACATCGGCGAGGACAGGCACAGGAAAATTACGCTCAGCCCGAGATATGCCAGCGAGGTATGCGAAGCGCTTATTTCTTCGGGCCTTGATGAATACAGAAGTGTAAGAATCTGCTGTGACATTGCCGCAATTCCGAAGGCGCAGGGTGCCGCAATCAGTGAGGTGAGTGAAATAGCCTTGTCGGATGTGTTTTGCAATGCTTTGCAGTCGCCCCTTGCAAAAGCCTTGCTTGAGGCTGACAAAACACTTTTTGAGAGCATATTTGTCACCGAAGGTACAAGATTGAAGATGGTGATTGCAAGCCCTGAAAACGAACCGAAGATAAAGCCTGTGATATCATTAGGCGGAATTCTTTTTATAAAATCGTACCTGTCGCTGAAATATTCTGCATTGTCTGAAATGCATTTTTCTAAAATTCGGTTTATGGTGAAAAGGTCAACAAGTGAAGTTAGGTTTGTCACGAGTGCACCTAATGCAATCGGCAGCATCACGCTGAATACATCGCCTGCAACCCGGCGAATGGGTGCTTTTTCTTTGTGTCTTTTGTTTGTATCAGTATGCGTAGGACTTCTGAACGCAAGAAGTGATATTGCCCCGAACAGGGTTGAAAGCGAAACGCCGGCGATTGCAAAAGCTGCCGCAAGCGATTGCGGTGTTGGGTCAAAATTTAAAAGCTGTGAAATTTTGCTGAAATACTTTATTGATATGAATGTGCCGAAAAGTCCGAGACCGAGCTTTGCAAGTGCTTCGACGACCTGCGAAACAGCTGTCGGGTACATATTCTGCCATCCCTCGTGGTGTCCTCTTATCACCGAAGAAATGCACGCAAAGAATACGCAGGGCGAAATTGCCGCTACGGCAAGATGGGATTGCGGAGAACCGAGGATGTTTTCGGCAAAGGGCTTTGAAAAAACAAATATTATAAATGATATAAACAGGCTCGGTATTCCGAAAAAGAGCAATGAAATATTTCTGATTCTTCTTACATTGTTATAGTCGTTTTGTGCAACACTTTGTGCAGTAAGCGTTGCTACCGCTGCTCCAAGACCGTTTCCGAGGACAGCATATATCGGCAGAAAAATTCCGTACGCGCATGAAAAGTATCCCATTGCCGTTCCGCCGAGCATATTCGTAAGCGGAATTTTAAAAAGTGCTCCAATGATTTTTACCAGTGTTGCGGATATCAGCAGCAGTACTGACCCGAAAAGAAAGCTCTGCTTTTTCATTTTTTATCTCCTTGTTTGTGTTTTGGGTGACTTGATTAAAAAATATATATGATGTATAATGAAATCGGATTTGTAAGGGGGAGTTTGCGTGAAAAAGATAAAGAAAAAATTGCCGTTTATAATTTTTGTGCTCTGTTTTTTGCCATATGTACTCATTCTCGCAATGAGCGTATATTACGCCTTTGCAGGTTATGAAATAAGAACGTTTGTGACAGGTGAGCACATAGAAACATTTTACGGCCTTGAAGCTTTTTGCAGGTGTGCAACAGCGGCATTTGCAATTTTATGGTATGTTTGGATAATTCCTCTGTGTCTTATATATCAGGCGGTTTATCTTTTTGTGCGTTTTTATTTGTGTGATAAAATGAAAAACAGCGATTAAAATCTTGCTATTTTAAAATAAATATGCTATAATGTATTGAACTTAAAAGCTCTTTTGCGCTTTTTTATGATATGATTACTACTATATATATGCAACGAAAGGAAATTTAAAGCTATGAATTATAATTTTTCAGCAAAAGTGTCGGGACTACAGGCTTCCGCAATCAGAGAAATTCTTAAGTTTACAGCGTTTCCGGATGTAATCTCCTTTGCTGCGGGAAATCCCGCACCCGAGGCTTTCCCTGCCAAGGAAATTGCAAAAATCAGCGCTGAGCTTGTTGAAAATGAGCCGATACTTGCGCTGCAATACAGCATAACCGAAGGATATACACCCTTGCGCGATACATTGAAGACTATGATGAGCAAAAAGAACTGCTTTAGTCCCGATAATGACGAGCTTATTATTACCTCGGGTGCACAGCAGGGTATTGAACTTTCGTGCAAGTCCTTCTGCAACGAGGGCGATACGCTCATTGCAGAGGCTCCGAGCTTTATCGGTTCGCTCAACGCTTTCAGGTCATATAATGTAAACCTTGTCGGCGTTGAAATGGAAGATGACGGAATTGTTATCGATAAGCTTGAGCAGACTTTAAAAGCAAACCCCAACACCAAGATTATTTATGTAATACCCAATTTCCAGAATCCTACGGGAAGAACAATGTCGTTTGAAAAGCGCAAGGCTGTATATGACCTTGCCTGCAAATATGACGTGATGATTCTTGAAGACAACCCCTATGGCGATTTGAGATTTGAAGGTGAGGATATTCCTTCAATCAAATCTCTTGATACACAGGGAAGAGTTATCTATGTGGGAAGCTTTTCCAAGGTGCTTGCTCCGGGTCTGCGTGTGGGCTATGTCAGCGCACCAAAGGAGGTTATTCAGAAAATCGTTGTGTGCAAGCAGGTTGCCGATGTACATACAAATATCTGGGCACAGGTTGTCTGCGACAGATTTATCAAAGAAAATGACTTTGACGCGCATATTCGATATCTGCGCGGAATCTACCGCAAGAAGTATAACCTTATGCGTGATTGCATTGAAGCAAACTTTTCAAAGAAAATTACATTCAGCACACCGCAGGGCGGCTTGTTTGTCTGGGGCACTTTGCCTTCAGACTGTGATATGACGGGCTTTTGCAAAAAGGCTGTTGCGGATTATAAGGTTGCGGTCGTTCCCGGTAATGCATTCCTTATCAAGGAAAGCGACCCGACAACTTCATTCAGACTGAATTATTCCACACCGACAGATGAGCAGATTATCAAGGGTTGCGAAATGCTCGGCAAGCTCTCTAAAGATATGTTTGACTAAATAGATTACACGGAGGAACTATGAACGATAATGTAACGATGGGCAATGCACTTCCCGTGCATCCCGAATATTTGAAAATGCGTGAGCAGATGCTTACCAAGACTGCTGACGAACTTAAAATCATCAATATGCCCGATGACAAAACCTGTGCTTACGGTGCGGTTATCGATATGGCGCTGGACGGCAGAATTATGACGCTCGTGTGTTATTTTAACGGTGAGGTTTCAATGCTTTATTCAACGGGCGGTGCAGTTGCGGGCCTCGGCCAGCATTACCCCAATGTCAGAGAGCAGGCCAAGGTTATGCTTGCAAGCATTGGTCAGGCGGCGCATCTTTTTGCCGAGCCGAAAGATTTTGCGCTCCCCGGCGGCACATATAACCACGTTTATCTTCTGACAAACAAGGGCAAGCTTTTTATCAGACTCAACCCTCGCACCATTACGACCGAGCCCAGAGAGCGCCAGTTTGTGTTTATGCTCTATAACCGAGTAATGAATGAGGTCACGAAAATTATGCCTCAGGTAATGCACGCACAGCGTAGTGTTACTCCTGTGCAATTCTTCCCCAACCGAAAGGATGGAAACAAGTAATGTTTGATAAGGATAAAAAGTTGATTTTCAGCGGCATTCAGCCTACGGGCGTTTTTACCCTGGGAAATTATATCGGTGCGGTGCGCAACTGGGGTCCTCTGCAGGATGAATACAACTGCATTTACTGCATTGTTGACCTTCACGCAATTACCGTAAAGCAGGAGCCTGCTGTTTTGAGAAAGAATACATTAGGAGCGTATGCTCTGCTTCTTGCCTGCGGAATCGATCCGGAAAAGTCAATCGCATTTATTCAGAGCCACAACCCCAATCATGCAGAACTCAGCTGGGTGCTTTCGTGCTCGACTCAGTTCGGTGAGCTTTCGAGAATGACTCAATTCAAGGACAAGAGTGCGAAGCACGCCGATAATATCAATGCAGGTCTGTTTACATATCCCGTTTTGATGGCGGCTGATATTCTTGCATATAATGCTGACTTGGTGCCGATCGGCGCCGACCAGAAGCAGCATCTTGAGCTTGCAAGAAATATCGCTGTTCGCTTCAATCAGAAATACAGCGAAACATTCACCGTGCCCGAACCCTATATTCCCACAGTCGGTGCAAGAGTAATGTCGCTTCAGGACCCTGAAAAGAAAATGTCAAAGTCAGACGCAAATCCCAATGCCTGCGTGTATATTCTTGATGATAAGGATACGATTATCCGCAAATTCAAGCGTGCTGTGACAGACAGCGAGGCTGAAGTGGTATATCGCGAAGGCAAGGCAGGCATAAACAACCTTATCACAATATATTCCGCTGTAACAGGCAAGGCTGTTGCTGAAGTTGAACGTGAATTTGAAGGTAAGGGCTATGGCGATTTTAAGCTTGCGGTAGGTGAGGCAGTTGCCGACAGTCTTGAAAATGTTCGCACAGAATATGCACGTCTGATTGCCGATAAGGCATACCTTGAACAGTGTTATAAGCAAGGGGCTGAGCAGGCATATTCAATTTCCCGAAGAGTTGTTTCAAAGGCATATAAAAAGGTCGGATTTATTCAGAGATAAATATTATATAAAAGCGGAAAGATGTATTTTCTTTCCGCTTTATTTATTAACAAAAAAATGTGGTGCGCATCAATTCGATAAAATGTTGAAAGTTATTTGTGCAAAAAAACGAAAGACAAGCGTTTTGTAAACGTTTACAGCGGTTTCGAGGTAGAAAGTGATAGTTTTGTGAAAATTTTCTTCAAAAACTCTTGACATTTTCTTTAGGGGTTGTTATAATGTCATTGTAAGGAGAGGACGACAAAGAAAATCCAAAATCCTTTAAAGTGGTTTTTGGATTGTATTTTTCGCTCACCGTGAACACACACCAAGGCCGAACGCCTTGGAAAAATATTTAAGGAGGAATTTTATTATGAAATTCAAAGGTTTTACACTCGTTGAGCTTATCGTTGTTATCGCTATCATCGGTATCCTCGCAGCAATTCTCGTACCCTCAATGATGGGTTACATCAAGAGCTCCAGATTTAAGAGCGCAAACTCCAACGCTAAGACAGTTTACACAGCAGCTGCTACATACATCACCGAGTACGGTGAGGATTCAGCTTCCAGAAGTGCTCCTTCTTCCGCAAACGGCTTGAGCGGCGTTGTTGGAACAAACGCAGCAAGCACAAAGATCACTTCCGTTGCAATGTCCGTTAACAAGTACCTCGGCGCTGACGCTGTTGACTCTGTTTACGTTGTTTACTGTACAGATACAGCTGTTACAGGTTCTTTCTGGGCAAGCGATGCAAACTCCAACTATGTAGGTTCTTATCCTGAGTCCGTTGACCCCGATACAGCTCCTGACTCTCTCAAGATTGCTTCTGTTACAGGTAAGGCTGATTACGCTACAGCATTTGGTGAGACAGACTAATTTTGAAAATTAATTCGAGTTTAATTTGATTAAAATTGAAAAGTGGAAAGCCCCGTAACCATCCGGGGCTTTTTTACACAAAAAGTATTATTAAAAACACAAATTGAGGTGCAAAAACGTGAAATCCGTTTTCTCAAAAAAGCTCAGAGGATTCACGCTCGTTGAGCTTATCGTTGTAATCGCCATAATCGGAATTTTAGCGGCGATTCTTGTCCCTTCAATGATGGGGTATATTCGTTCTTCCCGCTTCAGGTCAGCCAACAGCAATGCGAAAACTGTTTATACAGCAGCCGCAACATATTGCGCTGAGTATTCGTCATCAGACGGAAGCGATAAGGAAGAACCGAAAAACGTCCAGGCAACAGTTCATTCGTGGAACGACGGTGCGGAAATGAAGTCGATTCCCGATGCTGTCAATAAATATCTCGGTGCCGACGCTGCAGGTTCTGTTTTTGCAGTTGAGGTTCAGGGTCAGCTTGTTCACGAAGCATATTGGGCAGAAAATATGACAACTGAGTTCGTAGGCGCTTACCCGGAAGCAAATGATGATGATGCCCCCAAGTGGTCTAACATTGTCGAATGCGTAAGCGAAGAAATTGACGGCGACGTTGAGGACGAAACTTAAATTTGAAATTTTGAATAACGGCAGGCAACCTGTGTAATTGGCTGCCTGCCTTATCCTCTTATAAAAAGGTGTGATTTAAGATGAATAATGTCAGATTGAAAGGTTTTTCAATTGTAAAACTCCTTGTTTTTCTCGGCTTTTGTGCGCTCTGCTACTTTGTGCTCTGGCCTCTGGGCAAGGAATGGTATTACGAAAATCAATATGAAACAATGAACAACGGCGCAAGAATGGTATATGAAGCTGCCGAAAGCTACTGCGAGGGCAAAGCTGTTGATTCTGTTGAGTCGATTTATTGCAAAAAATTCGGCACGTGGGATGGTAATGTAAAACAGCTGTCCGATCAGATTGATAATCGCATTACAAATGAATTTGATGATTGCTACTATACCGTAATAATTCAGGGCGGTAAGGTGCAGGCTGCATATGTTGCCAAATCTGAGGATAGCAGTATAGTTGGGTCGTATCCCGATGAATCGTCACTGGAATCACACGTTTTAGATAAGCTTTCTGACTTAAAACAGTAAATTTCCTGTTGACAAATTTGTGTATATCTGCTATAATTACTACGGATAACTGTATATTTTTGTTCGGAAGGTGATTGTTTGTGAAATTTAGGGGCTTTACTTTGATTGAGCTTATTGTTGTAATGGCGATAATCGGTGTTCTTGCCGGTCTGCTTGTCCCGAACATTCTCAATTATGTCAAGGACGCTAAGTATGACGACGCAAATACCATGGCTCGTATTGTCTACAACAGCTCTGCGCAGTATTGTGTTGAGTATAAGGTTAATGATGTATGGTACGTTGAAAGTGACGAAACTATCGTAAATAAAACCAATCCTTATGATGATGTAAACGAAACTATTATCGGTGATTATTGTTATAATCAGTTTGAAATCGGTGTTTTTGAGCCTGTAACCGACAAATCGGTTTCTCTTGGTTCGCTTGAAATGGCTGCAGAAAAATATATTTCTGACAAATCGTCAATTGACACTACCGGAAGCTCCGCAATAGTTGTTGTCGATAAAAACGGAACTGTTGTGCGTGCGTTCTGGGCAGAAGATGCTGATTCAAAATATGTCGGCGCTTTCCCTCATCCGGTTGATTCCGACGCTCCCGATTTTGCGAATATGACCGACGTTATGTCATGGACTCCGTAATGATTTGATATCTTAACAAAAACGCATCTGCATTTTGTGCAGATGCGTTTTTTTATTTTATCCGATACTATCGAGCATCGTTTCTGCAAATACAGCATATCCCTTTGTAGGGTCGTTTACGAAAACGTGTGTAACCGCAGCAACCAGCTTGTTGTTTTGAATGATGGGGCTTCCGGACATTCCTCTGACAATTCCACCGCAGCTTTCGAGAATATCCTGGTCAGTCACTCTGATTGTTATACTTTTCAGACCGTCCTTGCTGTTATAGTTGATATCCTCGATATAAATGTCGTATTCGCAAGGCGTGTCGCCGTCGATTGTTGTTAGCATTTTTGCCTCGCCGATTGATATATCCTGTTTGAGTCCCAGTTGAATCAAATCTGAGTTGAAATCGAATTCGTTAAGATATCCGAATACACCGCAGTCATTATTAACGGTAATTGTTCCGCAGATATTTTCGTTGATAAACCTTCCACATAGCTCTCCCGGAGTGCCTTTTGAGCTTTTGTTGATATTGAAAATTTCGACGCCCGTAACTTTTCCGCTTAATAGAGGCACTATTTCTCTTGTGTCGCTATCGCACACAGCATGTCCGAGTCCGCCGAAGGCTCCGCTTTGTGGGTCGTAAAAAGTCATTGTTCCGATGCCGGCGGAGCTGTCTCTTACCCAGATGCCGGCGCAATACTGCCCTTGCTCATCTGAAAATATCGGTGTAAGTGCAAGCTCAAGCTCCTCATCGTTGCGAACCACATCAACAGCAAGTGTCTGACCCTGTGAGTCGGCAATGATTTCTTGAAGCGCTGAATTTGTCGAAACCTCGTTGCCTTCAATGCTCGTTATAATATCACCGACCCGCAAACCGCTTTCATTTGCCGGCGAAATCCCCTCAATATCGCTTATTGATACTACCATAACACCGTCTGACATTATTTTGATTCCGAAAGGCTCGCCGCCCGGAATTACATATCTTTCACCGATTGCTTCTACCTCGATATCCTTTATCGGAAATACGCCGAGCAGCTTCATTGTGGCACAGCAGGTTTCACTGTTTGTACTGCCATAAGTTTGTCGGGCGCTTTCGTACTCGATATCAATAGGAAAGACCGTTGAAACCAAAGGCTTGTCCGTTGTATAAACATAATATCTGTCAGGAAGTTCACCCTTATAGTAGCCGCACAACGACATCAGAAACATTGCCGGAACGAAAAGAAATGCCGATAATTTTTTGAAAAATATCCCTTTTTTCATATATTTCTCCTTTGCATATTTATATCACATCATTATAATTTGAAGTTTGCAAAAGATTATGTTTGAAATTATCTTCATTATTTTTAAAAATTTGACTTTGAAACTACAATTTTCAATTTTAAAAAAATAACCGCTGCATTGATGCCAATGCAACGGTTGATTTGCGCTTATTCAATTGTTACGCTTTTCATAATCTGAGGGGTAATCGGCTTGTCGGCATAATTTGTGTCAACTGCAGCAATTTCGTCAACAACCTCAATGCCTTCGGTGACTCTGCCGAATGCTGCATAGTTTCCGTCAAGATGAGGCGAATCCTTGTGCATAATGAAGAATTGCGAGCCTGCTGAATTGGGCATCATTGAGCGCGCCATTGAAATTACGCCTCTTTCGTGCTTCAAATCATTCTTTATGCCATTTGAAGCAAATTCGCCCTTAATGCTCCAACCCGGACCGCCCATACCGGTTCCGTCGGGACAGCCGCCCTGAATCATAAATCCGCTGATAACTCTGTGAAAGCAGAGTCCGTTGTAAAAACCATCGTTTACGAGCTTTTCAAAATTTTCGACCGTAATCGGTGCGATTTCGGGATAAAGCTCAATTTTGATTTTTTTGCCGTTTTCCATTTCAATAACAACCATTATTATTACCTGCCTTTCATTATAAATACAGTATAATGCATTTTTACATAAAAGTCAAATCATAACATCAAATCTGAATATTATTATGTGACATTGGGAAAAACAGTAACAAAAATTGAAAGGCAAAAACTGATATGTCAAAAAAACTGAGTAAAATAACCTTCAGTCTCGACAACGCACCGTCGATTCGCTCTTTTGCGTCGATTGTGGGCGAAAAAGAGGGCGAGGGGCCGCTTGCCGCATATTTTGATATGACAACAAAGGATGATTATTTCGGTCAGGATACCTGGGAAAAGGCGGAAAGTGAGTTCCTTAATACTGCTGTAAACACAGCACTTTCCAAGGCGGAGCTTGCGCAGAAGGATATTGATATGATTTTTGCGGGCGATTTACTAAATCAATGTATAAGTTCAACATACGGATTGCGTGATTTTGATATCGCCGTAGTCGGAATATTCGGTGCTTGCTCAACATTTGCGCAGGGACTGATGCTTTCGTCGCTGTTTGTGGACAATGAGCTTGCGGATAATGTAATCGCTGCCACATCGTCGCATTTTTCCACTGCTGAAAGGCAATTCCGTTTTCCACTTTCTTACGGCGGACAGCGAACCCCAACCTCGCAATGGACAGTAACAGGTTCGGGTGCCGTTGTTGTTTCAAAAAGCTCTGAGCCGCCATTTGTTCGCGGCGTTACCATCGGAACAATTGTAGACCTTGGTGTTAACGATGCCAACAATATGGGCGCGGCGATGGCGCCTGCGGCGGCTCGCACAATAAAGCAGTATCTTGATGACACATCAACCAATCCGAATGACTATGATTATATTATAACGGGAGATTTGGGTGAAGTCGGAAGCGAGCTTCTGATTGAGCTGTTGAATAGGGAAGGAATCGATATCAGTTCGGTTCATCGTGACTGCGGTAAGATGATTTTTGATTCTGACAAGCAGGATACTCACGCAGGTGGTTCGGGCTGTGGATGCTGTGCAAGTGTGATGTGCGGATACTTTTTGCCGAAAATCAAATCGGGCGAAATAAAGAATGTTCTGCTGGCTGCAACCGGTGCGCTGATGTCTACAACAGCTTCACAGCAAGGTGAGAGCATTCCGTCGATTTCGCATCTTGTGCACATTTCAAACGAAAGGGGAAATGAAAGATGAATTATCTTATTGCATTTGCTATCGGAGGGTTGTTTTGTGCAATCGGACAGGTTCTTATTGACTATACTAAGCTTACCCCTGCGAGGATTCTGGTTGCATATGTTGTAAGTGGAGTGATTCTGGGAGCAATGGGCTTTTATCAGAAAATTGCAGATTTTGCCGGTGCGGGAGCAACAGTGCCCTTGACGGGATTCGGAAACCTTTTGGCTAAGGGCGTAAAAAAAGCCGTCGATGAGGACGGCTTTCTCGGAATATTCACGGGTGGACTTACAGCTTCAGCGGCAGGAATTACAGCGGCAATAATCAGCGGATTGATAATTGCACTTTTGTTCAAGCCCAAAATGAAGCGTTAATCAACATCAAATTCTCTTGAAATGGTTTTTTCAATCATAGTAAGAGTTTCGTCATCACAATTCAATCCGCCATTGTCAATCATCAGCGCCGCACCATAGATAATAGCGCGCACAACAAAGGTTTTTCGCTTCCTGACATCGGGCGGCATATTGACTTCCTTGCAGTATTTTTCAATAAGCTTTACCGTTTCGGTGCTGATTTGAAGTCGTAATTTCTGCTGTGATTCGTTCAGCAGGTGGCTGCTTATCATTATTATCGAACGAAATTCGGGGTTTTCTACCAAAAATCTGATGTAATCTATGCTGATAAGCTCAATCTGGCGCCTTGTCGAAAGGTTCGGTGTTTCGATGATTTTTCGCTGCCTTGCGTGCCATTGTTCGTTTATATATCTGACAATTTCAAGTATAAAGTCCTGATTGTCTTTAAAATGCTTGTAGGGTGCGCCACTGCTTAAGTTGCAATGCGCAGCGACCTTGCGCATTGAAAAGTCCTGCAAGCCGTTATCACGAATTTCTTTGATTCCCTGGACAATCAGCTTCTCTTTTGAGTTCACAAACTTCGTCTCCGTTTCCAAAGTTCATATATTCAGATTTTTATGATAGCATATTTTGGCTGAAATGTCAAATTAGTTTGACGGAATTGTGATTGCCTTGACATCGTATTTTGTGTGTGATATAATGATATTTGGTGAGCAGTGCTTACTGAAACAATATCTAATATATCGGAGGATGCAATGAGCAATAATTTCAGAATAGTAACTGATTCAAGTTGTGATATGCCTGCAAAAATGGCGGATGAACTCGGCTTGACCGTAGTGCCTCTTTCTTTTACAAGAACTGACGGAAAGACATATACCAATTATCTCGATGAAAGAGAGATTAAATTAAAGGACTATTACGATTATCTGAGAGGCAAGGGCAACAGTGCTACAACCGCTGCTCCCGGAATCGACCTTTTTATCGACGCTATGGAAGAAATTCTCAAAGCGGGTGATGATGTACTCTATCTCGGTTTTACAAGCGGACTCAGCGCAACATATCAGTCGGGCGTTGCTGCAGCGGCAGAGCTTAGCGAAAAATATCCTGAGCGCAAAATTATTACAGTAGATACACTTTGCGCCTGCGGCGGTCAGGGTCTGATTGTTGCACTTGCGGTAAGAGAACGTGAAAACGGCAAATCAATTGAAGAAGTAGCAGAATTTACAAAGTCGATGATACCTAAAATTTGCCATGTTTTTACTGTTGAAACGCTTGAATATCTGCATCGCGGCGGAAGAGTTTCGAAGACAACAAAGGTTGTCGGCGGACTTTTGAACATCAAGCCCATTATGCATGTTACACCTGAAGGCAAGCTTGAAAAAATTGGTGTTGCCAAGGGCAGAAAAGCATCAATTGAAGCTCTTGTGGTACGTTGCAAGGAGGGCGGCATTGAACCGGAAAATACATTGATGTTTATAAACCATGCAGATTGCGAAGATGATGCATTGCTTCTTAAGTCAATGCTTGAAAAAGAATGTGGCGCAAAGAATATCATAATCAGTAACATCGGACCCGTAATCGGTACACATACAGGTCCCGGCGGCCTTGCGTTCTTCTATGTAGGAAACAACAAGTAAAATAATCACCGCATTGAAATCAGAATTTCGGTGCGGTGTTTTTGTAAACGAAGAAAACCTCGGAAACATAAACAGCTTCCGAGGTTTGTTTGTAATTACTTGTTGTTCTTGGAATCAAGCATTTCAAAGATGTCGTCATAGCTTGAATCGTTGATAACATTCATAACGGGGTTGTTGATAACGGGGCTGTTAAGCAGGGGGTTATCAATCACAGGGGGCTCAAAGCTGGGAGCTTCCGATTCGGAAGAACCGAAGTCAGAATCCTCAAAGCCTGCAGCAATAACTGTAATAATCATTTCATCCTGCAAGTCTTCCTTGAATGCAGTACCCCAGATAAACTCTACATCGGGAGCTGCGTGATCGCTGATTTCCTTTGTAACAGCATTTACTTCTTCTGCAAGAACGTCCTCGCTCATTACAATGTTGATAAGCAATCTCTTAGCACCGGAAATCGATGTTTCAAGAAGCGGACTTGTGATAACAGCCTCGGCAGCTTCCTTCGCCTTGTCCTTGCCGGAGCCGTGACCGATTGCCATATGAGCATAGCCTGCGCCTTTCATGATTTCGGAAACGTCTGCGAAATCGAGGTTGATGAAGCCTTCGTCAACGATAAGATCGGAAATGCTCTTGACGCCCGTCTTGAGAATGTCATCAGCAAGAGAGAAGGATTCACGCATTGTCAAAGGCTTGTTTACGCTGAGAAGCAATCTCTCGTTAGGGATAACAATGAGGGAGTCAACGTGCTTTTTAAGCTCTGTAATACCTCTTTCAGCCTGAAGCATTTTCTGCTGCTGCTCAAAAAGGAAGGGCTTTGTAACAACCGCAACCGTGAGAATATCCATTTCCTTAGCGATTTCGGCAATTACAGGAGCTGCACCTGTACCTGTGCCGCCGCCCATACCTGCGGTAATAAAAATCATATCTGCATCTTTAAGTGCGGACTGGATCTCTTCTCTGTTTTCTTCAGCACTGCGCTGACCGATTTCGGGCTTGTTGCCTGCACCTCTGCCTCGTGTAAGTTTGGTGCCTATCTGAATTTTTGATGTAGCCTTTGAATTTCTCAGCGCAGCTGCGTCAGTGTTTACCGATATGTACTCTACATTCTTAACGCCTGCTGTAACCATACAGTTCAAAGCGTTTCCGCCGCCGCCGCCGACGCCTACAACCTTGATGTTGACGTTTGGTGCGAGTGTGTCGGTGTTGTCAAAAACGAAACTTGACATTTTCCATCCTCCTGCTTTCTCTCTTTATATTCCGTGCTCAGTTTGAGCAATTATAATGCATAATATTATATTAGCACAATCCTACAGAAATTTCAAGACATTTATAAAATTTTTCTAAATTCATTAAAATAACAAGATGTGGGGCGCCTGATTTGTGCAATCAATCAAAAAACGCAAGATATACGCATCGAATTATTGCGAAATCTCTGTGATTTTCCTGAATTTTCCATTTTATTCATCCTGTCCGTTTTCTGAAGACGAAGGGTTGCTTTCGCTGTCGGAAACGCTTTCGTCATCTTGTACATCATTTTGATTTTGCTGAGCGTTGTTCTTGTTTTCCTCATATTGCTGCATACTTTCCTCGCTGACAAAATGACCCTCGCCGTTTTCGTCAATCATAAGCACGCCCTCTGCGTTTGAGCCGATTTTGTTGCTTTCAAAAACGCTTTTTGCATATTCGATTTTATAGCCGATATTTGCAGAGTTTCCAATCATTACCTCAATACGGTCATCATAATTCAATGAAATATCGTATTTATCCGAAAGGTCAACCGATAAAATGCATTCAATTTCGCTTTTGTCAAAAGCACTTTTAATTTCAATCAGAATATCGGCCTTGTTGGATTCTTTATCCTTGAGAATTGAAAAAGGCTCACAGTTTTCGGGGTCAATTCCGTAAACTGTCAGAAGTCCCTCAATAGGCGAAACAAGTAAGTCAAGCACCTTGCCGTTTTGTGAAACTATCAGGTAGCCGTTTTGGGTTTCAATATTATAGCAGGGCTTTGTTTCGGTTACTGTAATAACTACCGTTGTGGGAAATTTTTTCTTTACGCTTACCGTTTCAACATACAGCAGACTTCCCAGAACTTTTTCTTCTGCTTCGGAGTAATCTGCTCTGATGATGTTCTCTCCCAGTTTTACGCCGCTTGCTTCAATGATGTCGGCATCGTTATAGGGCGTTTGACCGTTGACGATGATTTTGTCGGTTTTGAACAATACTGTCAGCGACAGAATCACACCCACAACAGTCACAAGTATAAGTACAAGCACATAATAAAGTGAAAGATTTTTTCTGCTTGTGCGTTTTTTCTTTTTTGCGCCCGTTTGTTCGGGTGCGTCGCTTTTTATAATATCCCTCATCAGAAATCCTTTTTCAAAATGTGTTCTCTTTTTATATCTGCACCGAGTGCCGTAAGATAGTTTTCGATTGCTTCATAACCTCTGTCGATGTGTGAGATTTCATATATTTCGCTTTTTCCTGTGGCTGAAAGCGCCGCAACGACAAGTGCCGCTCCACCGCGCAAATCAGTCGAGCCGACTCTTGCTCCCGATAATTCATCAACACCTTCGATGATTGCCGCCTTGCCTTCTACTCTGATGTCAGCGCCCATTTTGCATAAAGCGTCAACATGGCGGAAGCGTGATTCAAAAATGTTTTCAACAAAAACGCTTGTGCCCTGAGCTTTTGTGAGAACCGCCATAGTAATTGCCTGAATGTCCGTCGGAAAACCCGGGTGGGGCATGGTGCGGATGGTCTTTACGCTTGAAAGCCTGTGCGCTGCGTTTATATAAATCTTGTTGGAATACGGATACAGCTTGCAGCCCATTTGCTCAAAAACAGGCAGAAACGATTCCATATCCTCGCTGTTTACCCTGTTGATGATACCTTCGCCCCTTGTTGCGGCGATTGCGGCAATATATGTACCTGCGGCGATTCTGTCGGGCATTATGCTGTACTCACAGCCTGAAAGCTTAGCAACACCCTCGATTATGATTTTGCTCTGCCCTGCATTTTTGATTTTTGCGCCGCATTTGTTGAGGAAATTTGCAAGGTCTTTAATCTCCGGCTCTCTTGCTGCGTTGTAGATTACTGTTTCACCCTTTGCCTTTACTGCCGCAAGGATGATATTTTCGGTAGCGCCGACCGAAGGAAAGGGGAGATTGATTTTTGCTCCTGTTATACCGCTTGGCGTATCGCAAATCAGCGCACCGTGCTTTTCGGTTATGCGGACGCCCATTTTTCTCAATGCGGAAATGTGCATATCAATAGGTCTTGGCCCCAATTCACACCCACCGGGGTAATAGAGCGTGCATCTGCCCTTTGCTCCCAGAGTTGCCCCCAAGAAAATTATCGACGAACGCATTTTCAGCATCAATTCCTCGGATATTTCCGCATCGTCATTCTGATTGCATTCGAGCAATGCCGTATTGCCGTTAATTGTGGCTTTTACGCCAAGCTGTGCAAGAATTCTGCAGGCACAGAATACATCGCTTAAAGCAGGGCAATTTTCAAGAACTGTTTTGCCCGTTAAAAGAACTGTTGATGCAAGAATCGGAAGAACGCTGTTTTTTGCGCCCTGAATGGAAATTTCGCCTCGCAGAGGCTTGTTGCCTTTTATAATAAGCTTTTGCATAGTTACACCACCGTACAGTATGTATTTTGATATGCCATACTATGCACTTTTTGTCGATGTGGTGAAAACTGCAAAAAATTATTGTTTTTTGGCGTTTTGTAAAATAATATCCAGAATACGCTTTTGTGTATCGGAAATTGCGAGTGAATTTGATTTTTTTGACATTTCCGTAAGCTTCAGAGGATTTTCATAGAAGCCTTTGACAGTATCAATGAGCAATTGAGGGGTCAGGTCTTTTTGCTCAATAAGCACGGCCGCGTCCGCATCGGAAAGAACCTTTGCATTATAATACTGATGATTTCCCGCAAGGTGTGGTGCCGGAATCAGAATTGAAGCTCTTCCTCTTGCTTCAAGCTCGGCTAAGGTTGCAGCGCCGCTTCTGCATATTACCAAATCGGCACACGCCATACAGGTATCCATATTA
This sequence comes from Oscillospiraceae bacterium, assembly GCA_017435565.1. Lineage (GTDB taxonomy): Bacteria > Bacillota > Clostridia > Oscillospirales > Ruminococcaceae > RGIG3077. The sequence goes on from JAFSEU010000023.1 coordinate 64,532, forward strand.
TGTATATATTCGCTGATTTTAAGCCTTTCGTAGCTCGTGTCTATGTTTCTCTCACGCATAAATCGGGGGAAGTCGTTATGTCCGTTTGAACCGTAAGCGTGAATGTGGTTGATTTTGAGATTGTTCTTGGTGTGCCATTCAATAAGCTGCGCAACATTTTCGTTTATGCATTCCGAGCCTAAGCTTCCGCCGAAGGAGAGAATGCACATACTGTCATCAAATCCAAGCTCTTTTCTCGCATCCTCACGTTTTTTTGAAAGAATCGAGCTGCGCACGGGAAGACCTGTTACAGTATATTTAACGCCTTCTTCGAGATATTTCGAGGCGGCTTCAACTGTTAGCATAACGCATTTTGCGTGTTTGGAAAGAAGCCTTGTAGTCACGCCGGGATAGGCATTCTGCTCGTGAATTACTGTAGGAATTCCCATTTTTGCTGCTTTTAAAATTACAGGCCCGCTTACATAGCCGCCCGTGCCGATAGCGATATCGGGCTTGAATTCGTTGATAATCTGTTTTGCTCTGTGGCCTGATGTTGTCAGATAGCCGACAGCCTTGACGTTATTCTTTATATTACGCAGATTCAGCTGGCGCTGAAAGCCCTTTACCTTGATTGGTGCAAAGTCAAAGCCTGCCTGCGGAATAAGCTTTGCTTCCATGCCAAAGGGCGTGCCTGCAAACAAAAACTCTGCATCCTTGACGTTTTCCTTGATGATTGAAGCAATGGCAAGCGCAGGGTTTATATGACCTGCTGTGCCGCCTGCTGCCAGAAGAACTCTCATAAAAAAACTCCTTAAATTTGTTGGTGCTAATTGTCAAGCGAGGCTTGCCTCGATATGTTCAGCATAATTCCCATTTGCGCCAGCTGCATCAGAAGCGCAGTACCGCCGTAGCTGAAAAACGGCAAACTGATACCTGTGTTGGGAACTGCGTTTGTTACGACTGCGATATTCAGAAAAGCCTGAATGCCAATCTGAACGGTAAGCCCCATAGCGAGCATCATTCCGAATTTGTCGCACGCCTTCGAGGCGATGTAAAAGCCTCTGAAGACGAAAAGCACAAACAGTATTATCACGACCATGGCACCGACAAAGCCCAATTCCTCACAGACAATTGCAAACACGAAGTCGTTTTTTGTCTCGGGAAGATAAAGGTATTTTTGTCGTGAATTACCGAGCCCCAAGCCGAAAACGCCGCCTGAACCGATTGCAATCAACGACTGGCAGGTCTGCCACGTTGAATTGAGCATATCGGAAAAAGGGTCTCTCCATGATTCGATACGCTTCATAAAATAGGTGAAGCCTTCGACATTTACCTTGTAAAGCACGAATGCGGCGATTCCCGCAACACCGACTGCGGCAAGAATCATAAAATGAAGAATTCTTGCGCCGCCGACAAAAATCAGCACAAAGGCAATTGCGCATATAAGCAGGGTGCCCGAAAGATGGGGCTGCTTCATCATCAGAAGAACAACAGGCATCAGAAATGCACCGAACATCAGAATTCCGCATTTGAATTTTTTCATTTCTTTATAATTGCGTGCAATCAGGTATGAAAAGAATATGATGATTCCAAGTTTCATAAATTCCGAAGGTTGAAACTGCGGCAAAGGGCCGATTTTGAGCCATCGGGTCGCACCGTTTCGGGTGACGCCGACGCCGGGGATTGCAACAAGTATCAGCAAAATCAGCGGTATAATATAGCTGGCAAGAGCAATGGCTTTTTTTTGCAGAATGTGATAATCGAAATAGCTGAAAAAGAGCATTGCCAGAAGCCCGAAGGCTGCCCAGATGACCTGCCTTTTCATATAATAAGCGCCGTCACCGCCCGTTTCTTCAACGTCATAAAGCGCCCATACATAGCTTGCGGAAAACATCATAACGATTCCGAAAACAAGCAAAACCATTACAATCATCAGAAACGGAAGGTCGATAACGCCGCTTTTGATGCGAGCCTGTGCCTGCACACGTCTGGCTTTGGTCACACGCACGCTTTTTTTTGAAGAAATATTCCTTTTTGTTTCGCCGACCTCGGCGGAATGCTGCTGCGCCATGAAAAACCTCCGTTAAAGTATATAAGCTGCTTTAGTGTATTGACTGCATAAAGATTGCAAGAATTGCAAAAATAACTCCCGTAATTGAAAATGTGATTACGATTTTATACTCAGAAAAATTGCAGAGTTCAAAATGGTGATGGATGGGCGACATTTTGAAAATTCGCTTTTTTGTGGTCTTGTACGAAATCACCTGCAAAACAACGCTCATTGCTTCGCAGAAATACACAACGCCGACAAGTACCATAAGAAGGTGGCAGTGTGTAGCAATTCCGATTGCCGTGAATGCACCGCCCAAGTACATTGAGCCTGTATCACCCATAAAGCATTTTGCAGGGTGAAGATTCCATATAAGGAAGCCTATGCAACCTCCTGCAATTGCAAATGCGTAAAGGATAAGCTCGTTTGAACCGTCAAAATCAAGCAGTGAGCATAAAAGCGCCAGACCCAGCATTGAAACGACAGTCACAGTTGAGCAAAGTCCATCAATGCCGTCGGTAAGGTTTACCGCATTGGTCATAAACACCATAAACAGCAGAATAAGCGGATAATATACAATTCCGAGCTCTAATCTGAAGAAATAAAAATCAATGTAGGTCTGAGTGTCGCCAAGTGCATAAAGCATCGCCAGGAATGCTGCGCCAAACAAAATCTGAAAGAACATCTTCTGCTTTGCGTTAAGACCGAGATTCTGCTTTTTGACCGCTTTTATGTAGTCATCCGCAAAGCCGATTGCACTGCAGAGAAGCGAATACAAAACGCAGGCAAGCAGCTTGAGTGCGCCGCCATTTATATTCTCACTCAGGACATCGGCAAAACGAAAACGGTATACAAGATATCCTAAGGCTACGGAAACAACGCTTGCGATGATGAACATAAAACCGCCCATAATCGGAGTGCCCTGTTTTGATTTGTGCCAATTTGGGCCGATGTCAAGAATTGTCTGTCCGAAGTGGATTTTTTTCAAGTACGGTATCAGCACGATACCAATAAGGGCCGATAAAGCAAATGCGGTAAGCGATACCGCAATGCTGAGAAAATACTGCATTTGGTTTTACGTTCCTTCCGTCAAGATATTATATCACCGAAAAGGGATTTTATTACATTTTCAAGGTGCATACCACGGCTTGCCTTGAACAGTATAACGTCGCCCTCACAAACGGTTTCTTTAAGAGTCTGAATAAGTGTTTCGGGATTGAAAAAGTGCTTTGCTGCCTTGCCTTTTAAGCTTGCGCTTCTGGCAATGTATTTGCTTTGCGCGCCCACGCAGAAAACCATATCCGCAGAGCTTTTTGCGCAGTATTCGCCGACGGCACTGTGAAGTGCTTTTGAATATTCGCCTAATTCGAGCATATCGCCCAAAACGGCAATTCTGCGTTTTCCGCTTTGCAAATTGAGCATTTCAAGTGCCGCTTTCATAGAATCGGGGCTTGCGTTGTAGCAATCCGCAATAATTGAAATGCTGTTTGCTTTGATAACATTCTGCCGCATTGCGTTAGGTTTGAATTTTGAAAGTGCCGACTGTATCTGTTCATTTTCAAGCCCGCAGTTTTTTCCGACTGCAAACGCACACAACGCATTGAGAACATTATGGGTTCCGGTTGCGTTAAGTGTTATGTCACATTTTTCATCGCCGCAGATTATTGAAAATTCGGTTTTTGAATCGCCCGGATTTATATCAATGGCTTTAATATCTGCATTCTGATTATCTATGCCATAGGTTATGATGTTTCGCTCAAGCTGTGATTTCTGTGAAAACAGCATTTCGTCATCAGCATTTATAACAAGCGGCATATCATCTTGCATTGAATTCAAGATTTCAAGCTTTGCCTTGAGAATACCCTCTCTGGAACCCAAATTTTCAATATGCGACCAGCCGATGTTTGTAATGACGGCAATATTCGGCTTTGCGATATTAGTAAGATAATCGATTTCGCCAAAATGGTTCATACCCATTTCAATAACAGCAGCCTCATAGGTCGAATCAAGCCCGAACAGGGTTTTCGGCAATCCGATGTGATTATTGAGGTTTCCCTGAGTTTTCAGGGTTTTATATTTTTCGCTTAAAACAAGCGCAACCATATCCTTGGTTGTGGTTTTGCCCACGCTGCCCGTTATTCCTACAAGAATCGGTGAAAATTTATTTCTGTATCCTCTTGCAATATCTCCGAGAGCTTTTGTTGTGTCATCAGTTACAAGGCAGGGGATGTCTTCAATCTCAAGCTGAGAAACAACGGCGCAGGCACCTGCTCTGGCAGCATTTTTTGCAAAATTATGCCCGTCAAAATTGGCACCCTTCAAAGCTACAAAAACGCTGCCTTGTGAAATAGCTCTTGTGTCTGTTGAAATATCGAGAACATTGCAATCAACAGGGCATTCACAGCCCAGAATGTCGGCAATATCCTTTGTTGTAAAGTTTTCCATCAAAGCCTGCTCAATCCTTCCGCAACAATTTCTCTTTCGTCAAAGTGGATTTTTTCTCCGTTTGCGAGCACCTGATAGTCCTCGTGACCCTTGCCTGCAAGCACAATTACATCGCCTGATTGAGCGTTTTCAAGTGCGTAATATATAGCTTCTTTTCTGTCGGTTATTTTTACATATTCGCATTCGCCGACGCCTTCAATAATATCATTGATGATGGCTTCGGGTTCTTCATTTCTGGGGTTGTCGGATGTGATGATAAGCAGATCGGCATATTTTGCAGCCGCTTTGCCCATCAAGGGGCGCTTGGTTTTATCTCTGTTACCGCCGCATCCGAAAAGACAGACAAGCCTGTTTTCGGTAAATGATTTTATTGAAGAAAGAATATTTTCGAGCGCATCGGGTGTGTGCGCATAATCACAGATTACGGAAAAGTCCTTGTTTGTGGGAATGATTTCGCATCTGCCCTTTGTGCCCTTATAGTTTGAAGCGGCTTCGATGATTCTTTCAATTGGTAAGCCCAGTTTAAGGCAGGCGCCCATTGCAGCGGTTGCGTTTGAAATATTGAAAAGCCCGGGCATATGAAGGTTTACAAAATATGATTTTTCACCTGTACAGAACCAGAAGCTGCTTCCTGTTGCGTTTGTTCTGATGGCGTCTGCATAAAAATCAGCCTTTTTGCGGTTTGAGAATGTGTATTTGTTGCAGCTGATTTCGTTATAAAGCCTTTCGCCGTAGGCATCGTCGATATTGCAGATTGCAACATCGCAAATCTGGAAAAGCTGTTTCTTGGCGTTGTAATAATCCTCCATATCGTTGTGATAATCGAGGTGGTCGGGAGTCAAATTTGTGAAAACGCCGATTCCGAACGAAGCAGGGCCGATTCGCTTTTGCTGCAAACCAAAGCTCGAAACCTCCATAACGGCGTGCGTGCAGTTAGCTTCGACCATTTTTGCGAGCAGCGAGAAAAACTCAAAAGTGAGGGGAGTAGTGTTTTTTGCGGGAATGATCTCGTCGCCGATTTCATTCTGAATTGTGCCGATAAGTCCGACCTTGCAGCCGTTTTCGGTCAGAATGTGCTTGATAATTCCCGTAATGGTTGTTTTGCCGTTTGTGCCTGTAACGCCAATGAGCTTAAGCTTCTTTTCGGGATTGGAAAACCACTTTGCGCACAGCAAGCCGTAATACTGCCTTGTGTCGCTGACGACGACCTGTCTTTCAAGCCCTAAATCACGCTCGGTAATGACAAGTGCGGCACCGTCTTCAAGCGCCTTTGCGGCAAACTCGTGCCCGTCAAAGCTTGAACCCTTTATACACACAAATATGCAGTTTTCTTCAATCTTTCTTGAATCATCGGTAACTGTTGAAATTTCGCAGTTTTCAACAGGAAGAGTTACCGTATTGTCAAAAAGGTCAAAAAGTTTCATAGACATTTTCCTTCCGAAAAGAATTTATGGGGTTTATCGAATAATCTATATATCAGCCCGAATCTCCGTCGATTGCAAAATAAAGCTCAATGATTGAACCCTTTGCAACGTTTTCGCCGTAGCTTATGCTCTGTGTATGAACGGTTGCGCTGGTGTTTGATGAAGCACCTGTAAGTGTATAATTCAGACCGACTGAAGCGAGAGTGGCGTTTGCCTGATAAAGTGACATTCCCGTAAGGTCGGGCACAGTAACAGGCTCCTGCGTCGTTTCGGCTTCTGTGTAAATATATACTGTTCCGTCTGCAGGCATTTTGCTGTCGGCAGGGGGCATCTGTGCATAAACAGAATCTCCTTCACCGATTATTTCGTAGTTAAAGCCTGCGCCCTGAACCTTGAGAACAGCGTTTTCTGTGCTCAGATCTGCAAGTGAGGGAACAGCAATGTCGAGTGTGAGCAGCTCTTCCTCTGTATATTCGGGATAATATCCTAAGTAGGGGAGAATATCCGTCATTATGGCTCTTGCAGTCGGAACAGCAACTATGCTTGCATAATAATCACCGGTTGTCGGTTCGTCAACCATAATCAGCATGATTATATCTGGGTCGTACGCCGGTGTGAAGCAGCAGTATGACGCAACATAAAGGTCATCTCTGCCCTGTGCGTTGTTTTCGTCCTGCTTTTGTGAGGTTCCGCTTTTTCCACCGATGCTGTAGCCCTTTATGTATGCGTTGCTTCCGCCGTTTGTTTCAACAACGTTTTCAAGTGCGGCACGCATTGTTTCCGAGGTTTCTTCGGAGATTACCTGGCGGATAACATCGGTTTCGTGTTCCCAGGTGACATTTCCGTCCGAATCGACAATTTTGTCAACTACATACGGTGTTACAAGATATCCGCCGTTTATGCAGGCGGCATATGAAGTTATCATCTGCAAGGGAGTAACCTTGTTCGTCTGCCCGAATGAACATGATGCAAGTTCAACCGGGCCCATTCCGTTATAACCCTGATAAATGCTTGTTGCTTCAAACGGAAGGTCAATACCCGTTCTTTCGGTGAGCCCGAAGGCTTCAAAATAATCGCTGAAGGTGCGCGCGCCGAGCCTGTCGGAAATAGAAATAAATGCCGGGTTACATGAATTTGCAAGCGCTTCAAAGAAATTCTGTGTACCATGTCCGCTGGCCTTCCAGCAGTGGAAGGTGGTTCCGGAAACGTTTGTGTCGCCGCAGCTGAATGCGTCGGTGAGCGAGATTGCCTGTTCTTCCAGCGCCATAGACCCTGTAATTACCTTGAAGACCGAACCGGGGTAATAGATTTCGGTAATGCATTTGTTCTTCCATTGCATTTCTCTTGCCGCAACGTAAGCCTCTTGATAGTCTTCGTCGCTAAGAAGGTCAAGCTGTGCCTGAACATTCGGGTCGTAGATTACGCCCGGGTTGTTCAGGTCGAATCCGGGAACTGTTGCCATTGCAAGAATCGCACCGGTGTTGCAGTCCATAATAATTCCACAGGTACGCTGTGCAACAATCTGGTCTTCGACAACATCGGCAAGGTTTTTTTCGAGATAATACTGAAGATTTATGTCAAGCGTCAGATAGAGGTCACTGCCGTTCTGTGCTTCATAAAGCTTTTTGTATTCATATGCCATTTCATCGCCGTTTGCGTCTGTGGCTGTAATAATTCTTCCGTCGATTCCTGTCAGTTCGTCATCGTACTGGAACTCAATTCCGTATTGTCCGACGCCGTCGCCGTTTGTAAATCCGATGACCGAAGCGGCAAGCTCGTTCTGCGGATAGTAGCGCTTTGTGTCTTCGACAGTGCTGATGCATCTGATTCCGTATTCTTCGATGAAAACGTAAATTTCATCTACAACTGATTGTTCAACTTGGGATTTTAAGACCTCATACTGGCTTGAGGTTTTGCCTAAGGCCTGTGTGACCTTGGATTCTTCAATGTCAAGCTTTTCGGAAAGAGTTGAGGTGATAAGGTCTAAATTTGCGGTATCGTATTTCTGATAAAGCGACGGGTCAACAAACACCTTGTAAACCGTTGCGCTTGCCGCAAGAAGCTCACCGTTGGCGTCAAAAATAGAGCCTCTGCTTGCAGAAATATTCACAGTACTGAACTGCGTTTCGTTTGCAAGTTTTTTATATTTATCGCTTTGTGTAACGGCTGTGGCGAAAAGGTGCCCCACAATCCATACTACAAATGCTATGATTACTGCAAATACAACAACGTTTAAGCGCCGTATCATCGGCGAGGTTGGTTTGTCAGCCATTGTGCTTCCTCCTTCTGAAAGTTATCGGCAATTCAAAAAAACGACTAATATCGCTGTTAAATTTACCTTTTTTACTGTCAATTCACTTGTTCTACATAAAATTATCTTTTTTGAAAAATCTCCATATAGCAAGGAAAGCCAACACGAAGGTTGACTGTCCTAAAGGTATTATATTTGTTTAGCCCATGATATATTCCACAAAATCGTCGAATTTGTCCTTTATTTTGACAAATACATTGGTCTCCTCCTGCGTTGTCTGAATTACCGCATCCTGCTGGACGCAGATATACTCAATCTGCGAGCTGTCAATTTTTTCCAGTCCGAGAACGTCCTCAGCGTAATGCTCAACGTTCTGTTTGGAGGTCATACTTTGAATTTCACTCTGCATTTTTACGTTTTCGCTGTTGATGAGCTCAAGCTGAGCCGTTGTAGTCGAAAGCTCGTTGTAAAGGTCAGCTTCTCTGAGCTTGCCCGCAATCATAAAGCAAAGCAGAGCACATACTGCGGCACAAAGCGCTACGACCTTCAAAGGCACAGCTCTTTTATGCACTACTGTATTGTTTTTTATGCGTTTGATTTGTTCCTTGCTGAGCTGTCTCGCCGTAGATTCTTCATAGGCTGATGTATTCTGATAAGCAAGATTGGTCTGTGCCATTTTAAAATTCCTTTCAATTATTTGTGTTTACTTTATTTTTTCAATTACTCTGAGTTTTGCACTTCGTGAACGGAGATTGTCGTCAAGCTCCTGCTCGGTGGCGGTAAGCGGTTTTTTGAAAAGCAGCCTGCCGTTTGGTGTTTTTCCGCATACGCATTGCGGAAACTGCGGCGGGCATATGCAGCCCGTGCAATATTGCGCAAAGCGTTTTTTTACAAGTCTGTCTTCAAGTGAATGGAATGTGATTACCGCAAGCCTTCCGCCAACTTTAAGCGAATCAAAGGCGGCATCAAGCCCGATGGACAAATGCTCAAATTCATTGTTCACGGCAATTCTGATTGCCTGAAATGTTTTTTTGCAGGGGTTCTTTTCCCTTCGGTATGAAGCGGGAACGTTTTCTTTTATGATTTCTGCAAGCTGCAGCGTCGTTTCGATTCTGCCAAGCTCACGCTGGTTTACAATTGCCCTGGCGATGCTGCGGGCGTTTTTTTCTTCGCCGTATTCAAAAATAATTCTTGAAAGCTCGTCAAAGCTGTATGTATTGACAATATCTGCGGCGCTTAAGCCGTTTTTGCTCATTCGCATATCGAGAGCTGCGTCGTTGTGATATGAAAAACCGCGTTCGGCGCAATCAAGCTGATATGAAGAAACCCCCAAGTCCATCAGAATTCCGTCAACCTTGTCAATTCCAAGCTCAGCAAGAACATCTTTCAGCTGCGAATAATTCTTGTTGATAACCTGTGCGTTAAATTCGGCAAGACGGCTTGTTGCCACTGCAACAGCTTCGGGGTCTCTGTCCAGAGCAATAAGTCTTCCGCTTTTTAAATTCTGCGCAATAAGGCGAGAGTGTCCTGCGCCGCCTGCGGTACAGTCAACATAAATTCCGTCGGGTTTTATATCAAGCGCTTCTATACATTCATTAGCCAGAACAGGCAGATGCTTAAATTCCATTTTTCAGTCTTTCGTTATATCAGAAGCCAAGCTTCGTCATTGTTTCAATAATATCTTCTTCGCTCATGGCAGCATTCATATCTTCCCAACGCTGCTTGTCCCAGATTTCAGCCTGAGTCGCTCTGCCGATGACTACGACATCGTGTTCGAGTCCGGCATAATCACGCAGTTTCGGTGAAATAAGTATTCGTCCCTGCTTGTCGGGCTCCACCGTGGTAGCGTTTGAAAAAACAAATCTCTGCATATTTCTGCTTTCGGTGGCGGGCAGAGCCTTTACCTTTTCGACAAGCTCAATCCAGTCCTTGTTTGTATAAACTGCAAGACAGCCGTCAAAACCTCTTGTGACAACAAAGCTCGAACCGAAAATCGCTTTAAGCTTTGTGGGAAAATTCATTCTTCCCTTGGCGTCAATCGTGTGATTGTATTCGCCCATAAGAAATTCTACATTGCAGTTTTCCTGCACGCAATCGCTCAAGCTCCGTCACCTCCAATCGGACATTTGTGGAAGTTTTAGTGAACTTTTAGCCTAATTCACCCACTTTTACCCACTGTAGGTTAATTATACAACACACAAGCCGAAAAATCAAGACATCACACAAAATTTTTGCCTGTAAATCATTTATAAAATTATTTTGGTTGATTTGTGCATATTTAACAAAGTCGTTTTTTGCGATAATGGCTTGTTGACACGATTTGTGTCAGGTAGTAAAATAAAATGTAGATTATGAATCGAGAGGTGAGGGCTTGAAAAAACTGAAAGTAATCGACAAAATCATCATTGGTATTTTTGTATTTATTATACTGATATTGCTCCTTGCAACCCTTAGCACACCCTTTGCCGATTTTTATGTGCAGAAAATATATCCTGTGTTGATGAGGTGCGCCGCAATCTGTTCACCTTTGCCTTTCAGCGTTGGTGAAATTATTATAATAATATTTGTCTGTTCCTTGATTTTGGGTATGCTTGCGTTTGCACCGTTGATGGCGATTTTGAAAACAAAAAGGAAAAAAATTCTGACAATTTATGCCAGAACTATAAGTGTGACTGCCGCATTGATTATGCTGCCCGTTACTCTCAATTGTCTTGTTATGTATAAAACAACATCGTTTTCTCAGCGCTATATGCCGCAAGCCGATAAAAATTCGGCTGATACTGTTGCAATATATAATATGATGGCGCAAAAGGCAAGCGAGCTTTCCTATGAGGTTGAGCGTGATGAACACGATTATTTTAAGCTTTCCGATGATTTGAACGAAACTGCCAAGCAATCAATGCTTAATATCAGCGATGAATACTCCCAGCTTGAAGGATATTACCCCAACCCCAAGCCCATTGCAAATTCATTTCTGATGAGTCAGGAATATCTGACGGGAATTTTTTTGCCTTTTACCTTGGAGGCAAATTATAACAACGATATGTGCGATATAAATCTGCCGTTTACCGTGTGCCACGAATTGGCGCATCTCAAGGGAATTATGAGCGAGGATGAGGCAAATTTCATAGCCTTTCTTGCATGCATAAATTCCGAAAGCGTTGATTTTCAATACAGCGGATATATCAATATGCTTGAATATCTTGAGTCGTATACAAATGTTCTGGCGGTCAGCCCTGATATTATCGCAATGCACGGCAAGGTGTATATGGATATGTACAGCTTTTTGCCCGAAAATTACTGGGAAGAGAATGAAGAAAAGGAAATTATACCAACCGAGGTTGTAGAGACTATTGCCGATACGGCAAACGATACGTATCTGAAAGCAAACGGCGAAACACAAGGCGTTGAAACCTACAGTATGGTAGTTGACCTTGTGCTTGAATATTACAGCATAAATCCTGTGGAGTAAATATATAAAGCCACTTCTGATTATAATTTCAAAAGTGGCTTTTTGTTATATTTTCAAAACACAGTAAACTAAAGATTGGTTTAATCAAATAATAAAATCCCGCTGAAAAGAATTGCCTTTTTAGCGGGAAAAACTATTATATATAATACTGATGTTTACAAAATCTCAATTTTATCAAAAACATTGCTGCCCCATGCAGAGCTTTGCCACAAAATTCCGCTTGCTTGTGTGCTGCCGCTGTATTCAAACGAGAAAGCGTTCTCAACACGGTCAAGGTTGTCAATTTTGCCGTTGCTGGTTTTCTGTGATATCGAAATATCGCAGAAAAATTTTCCTTGGCACAGGTGAGAAATATCAAGCGCAAGCCTTGTTGTGTTCTGCTCATCTTTGCGTGAATGAATCGCACAGTCCGAAATGCTCATACCCACAGGATTTCTGTCGGCGGTTTTTATGACGATGCGCACCATAGCATTTTCGATATTTTCAAGCGCACGCCATTTAAGCGCAACAATGCATTTTTCGTCGTTTGAAAATTTTGCTGCATTCTTGCCTTCAAATTCAATTTTTTGCATAACAGCCCTTTGCGCAAGATATTTACTGCGTATATTGTTTTCAAGTTCAACAGAGGAAGCACAGCTGTCTGATGCGCATACGCTCATATACTGCTCAATTCCGTCAGAAGCTCTGCCGTCAAAAATCAGGCGACCTTTGTCAAGAACGATTGCTTTTGAGCAAAGCCTTCTTACTGTGCTCATATTGTGACTGACGTAAAGAATGGTTTTGCCCTGAGATTTTGAGATTTCGTCCATCTTGCCGAGTGAGCTTTGCTTAAAGCTTTCGTCACCGACCGACAGAATCTCATCAAGTATGAGTATGTCGCTGTTCAGATGTGCAGCAACGGAAAAAGCAAGGCGCACGAACATTCCGCTTGAATAACGCTTCACAGGGGTGTCAATGAACTGTGAAATCCCCGAAAACTCGATTATTTCATCAAGCCTGCGGTTGATGTCGCTGCGGCTCATACCTAAAATCGCACCGTTCATATATATGTTTTCTCTGCCGGTGAGCTCCCTGTGAAAGCCAGTTCCGACCTCAAGCATACTTGAAACCTTGCCGTTTATGCAGATTTTTCCCGCGCTTGGCGCAGTAATTCGTGAAATCAGCTTTAAAAGCGTTGATTTTCCCGCACCGTTTGCGCCGATTATTGCCACAGCGTCGCCTTTTTTTACCTCAAACGAAACATCGTCGAGTGCCTTGAAAAAATCACCCTTTTTGAATTCGGAGCAACCCGTTCCGATTTTTGAATTCGGGTTCTCATTGCCTCTGAATTTTGCCGACATTGCCTGCAATTCATCCTTCAGAGTGCGTGCACCGATTACGCCAAGGCGGTATTCTTTGGATATATTTTCAATCTTGATTGCAATATCATTCATAATTAAACCGCCTTTATACAGTGTCGGCAAAGTTTTTTTCTGCCTTGTTGAATACGATAAGCCCGATAAGAAAAATTACAGCGGTGGTAATGCAGCTTTGAATATAAAAGCCTGCATAAAAGTTGCCGCAGCCTAAGAATGCATACCTGAATGCTTCGATAACGGGCGCTAACGGGTTGAGCATCATCAGTGTCTGCCACTTTTCGGGCACGGATTCGTATGTATATATTACGGGAGAGGCATACATCCACAGCTGTATGGCAAATGATATCAGCATTGTCAGATCTCTGTATTTGATTGTGCAGGCAGAAATCAGCATACCCACCCCAAGCGAAAGCAGCATTGTATGCAAAACGAAAAGCGGCGTAAGTATTATGAAAATATTGGGTTCAATCTGCCCTTTTGCGGCGTATATTCCGAAGAATACCAGAAAGAAGCAAAGCTGAATTGCAAACGAAATCAATTTTGAAATAACCGATGAAATTGGCAGTACCAATCTCGGAAAATACACCTTCGTAAGCATATGCGAATGTGAAACGAGCACAGTTGAGCAGGCATTGAGAGAAGCGGAAAAATAGTGCCAGAGAACATTTGAGCAGAGGTAAAAAACAAACGCAGGCACATCGCCCGTTGAAAATCCGGCAAGATTTCCGAAGACCGCAGTAAAGACGACCGTTGTCAGAAAAGGCTGAATCACAGCCCATAAAGGTCCGAGCACGGTCTGTTTGTATTTTGCAATAAAATCCCTTTTCACAAAAAGAAAAATCAGGTATTTATACGCAATCAGCTCTTTGAAGTTGATTTTCAGAGGCGATTGCTTTGCTGTGATGACAGTATCATATTTTTGCTGCATATTTTCACCATCCTGCTTATTGTGAATAACAGAAAACGGGAACGCAAAAGCACATTCCCGTTTGAGTTTTTATTTTCTGCGGTTTGATTTGATTACAACACCCGCTACCTGATGGCCTGCGTTTGAAGCGACAGCCGCACCTATCTGGCAGATCCATTCCGGCGGATAACCGAATTTCTTGGTCATAGCTTTAGAAAGCTCGTCAGCATATTCCTTGATGCTTCCGTAAACAATGCAGTAAGGTGTATGCGGAATCATTTCATCTTCTGCCATTTCAACGATTTTCGGAATAATATTCTTATCGCCTCTGACCTTGCTGGGGGTTGATGATACACCGCCTGCAATTTTGATGATGGGCTTTAAGCCGAGCATTTCGCCTGCAAAAGCGGCTGTTGCCGAAATTCTTCCCGAGCGCTTTGCATATTTAAGTGTATATGCCGCAAAAATAACCTCAGCGGATGAATACCAGTCCTCAAGATATGACAGAATCTCATCAACACTTGAGCCCTTCTGCGCCTTGATTCCTGCCTGGATAACGCCGTAGCCTTGTACTGCGGTGTAATTCGCCGAATCGACAATGTGAATGCGCATTCTGTCAGCGTCTTCGACCTCATCATAAAACTCATTTCTTGCCATGAGTGCGGCATTGTGAGTGTTTGAGCCTGTTGAAGATATTGTGATGTGAATGACATCGGTGAAGCCCTGCTTGAAAAGCTCTTTATAAGCTTCAAGGAATTCAAACATCGTTATCTGCGAGGTTGAAGGGAATTCTGCCGATTCATCCATCATTTTGAAATATTCGTTACTGTCAAAATCGACTCTTTCGTGATAGTCCTTACCGTCAACGATAATAGGAAAATTCATTATTTTAATGTCGAGTTCCTTTTCCTTGTCCTTGGGGATATCGCACGAAGAATCGGTCAAAATTTTAATTTTATTCATTATATCCATCCATAATTGTAGTTTTAATATTTTGTCAGAGCACCGTCGGTTTTCAGAGCTTCAAAATCATTCTGACGCAGTGCTTCATATACTGCAATCGCAACTGTATTTGAAAGGTTTAAACTGCGCAGGTTTTCTCTCATAGGGACTCTGACGCAACTTGAATAATGCTCATTGAGAATGCTTTCGTCAATGCCCTTATCCTCTCTGCCGAAAATCAGGAAAATCTCACCCCGATACTGCTCCTCTGAGTAAACCTTCTTGCCCTTCGTGGTAAAAAAGAAAAGCTTTTTGTCCTTGTGAATTTCGAGAAACTGAGAAGTGCTGTCATAATATTTTATGTCAAGCTCGTGCCAATAATCCAACCCGGCACGCTTGAGTTTTTTGTCATCTATTTCAAAGCCCATGGGCTTGACAAGATGAAGAGAAGCTCCTGTTACAGCGCAGGTTCTTGCAATGTTTCCGGTATTTTGCGGAATCTGCGGTTCAAAAAGTACAATGTTAATTTTGCAGTTCAAGTTAAACCCTCGGAATTATTTATTACATTTTTGCAGTTATGGCTATATTCTATCATAGTTTTTTACAAAATGCAAGAGCAAAAGCAATATTTTGTCCGATGATTTTCACATATTGCGAATTTTAATAAAAAAAGTGCACATCATATCGTTAAACCGAAACGGAGGTGATATGATGTGCACAAAGTCTGCTTGTAAGGCGATTACGGCGGCGTCGATTGCTGGAATTCTTACCTATGCGGTCTGCAAGGCAAGCTCAAGGCAAAAGCGCCGGCTTAAGGTCAAGGCGGCAAAGCTTCTCAAATCATGCGAAGGTTTTGCTGATATTATGTCATCAATGCTTCATAAATGTTGTTAAACGCTTTCTTTAAGCTCGCGTCCCTCTCTCAGAAGGGTGTTGAGGGTTTTTGCGTCGCTTTGCTCAATGCAGTTGCGGTATTCGGTCAGATGCTTGATAATCTGGTCGATTTCAAAGGTAAGATCCTCGCCGTTCATTAAAAACAGCTCGGTCCACATATCTTCGTTGAGCTTGGCAACTCTGGTCAAATCCATGAACGAGCCTGCGGAAAAGCCCGACTGGCGCATAAGATTCGGGCTTTTTACATAAGCGCTGGATACAATGTGAGCAAGCTGTGAAGTAAAGGCGATAATTCTGTCATGCTCCTGCGGAGTGGACATTACAACCCTTGCAAAGCCCATATCGTAAGCTAAGGTTGATATTTCTCTTACAGCACGCATCGATGTAAAATCTGTCGGCGTCATAATAAAGCTGGCGCGCTCAAAAAGGTTATCGACCGAGTATTCAAATCCTGAGAATTCTCGCCCTGCCATCGGGTGGCAGCCGACAAATTCAACGCCCTGTTCGCGCAAGGGCGCTTCGACCTTGTCAACGATTTCACGCTTTACGCCGCATACATCAATGACGATTGAACCGCTTTTGAATTTTTCCTTGTTAGAAATAATGAAATCGATTGTAGCGCGTGGGTGAAGAGCCACAATAACAACATCACAGCCTGAAAGCGTGTCGACATTGATTTCTCCGTCAATAGCTTCCTGCGAAAAGGCGCTTGCAACTGCCCCTTTGTTTATGTCCATACCCATCAGGACGTGATTGGTATTTTTTTTAATTGTTTTGGCAAGCGAGCCCCCGATTAACCCTAAGCCGACGATTCCGATTCTCATAGCGTTGTATCTCCTTTATATATTGCTGTTATGCGCCTTGACTTTGACACTTTAAATCTTTTGTGTGATAAAGTATATCACGGTTTTGCTGTTTTGTCAATAGCAAATTTGCAAAAAAATACAGCGCCCCGGAAAATATCCGAAGCGCTGATTGTGCGTTATGTCAAGCTTATGAAAGAGTAACGCCTGTTACAACGATTTCATAGTTGAAGTCATCGCCGACGTCCATAATTGTTCCGTTGTGTCCGATACCGAACTGGTTGATGATTTCACCTTCTGCCATATGCTCAAGGAGGACTGAGGTAGGAATCTGCATCATACCTGTGCCGGAAGGGTCAATATCGCACTTGAACACGTCTTCAGCGTTCATAGTTGTACCCTTGTTGTCGGCAGAATCTTCCTTCGGGCCGTAATCCATCCATGCAGGGCAGAGGAACTCTGTTCTTGTGTGAGCTTCTGTACCGTCAGCAAGTGTATATGTTTCAGCGTGCTCAACTTTGAACATAGGGAAGAGATACTCGCCTTCATAGTAGGTTACCTGATAACCGATGTTAAGGTATTCATACTGTGAAAGTTCTTCATATGTGAAGGGGGTAGCCATTTTTTCATTGTCTGTTCCCATAAACCAGCCGCCGCAGCGATAGTAAATACTGCTGTCAGCATTTTCTGTAGCTGTAAGTCTGTCGGAAATATCTGTTCCTTCAAGAACAACGGGTTCAGCGGGCTCGGCGGTTGTTGTTGCAACGGTTGTTGTTACGGGGGGTGTTGTTGTTACAACAGGAGTTGTTGTTGTGATTGCTGCTGTTGTAGTGGTTCCCGGTTCGGAAACTGAGCTTGAGGACTCTTCTTCTTCACCGCAGGCAGCAAATGAAACTGCACACACGGAAACAGCCATAAGAGCTGCTAAAAGCTTTTTTATTGACATAATTTTTTCCTCCAATAAATTTTGAGTTTTATGCTGTGCTGACATTATATCAAAAAAACGATTACAATGCAACATCAAAATTATTACATCTTTGTTTCAAAATGTTAAAAAATAATAATTCTGCCGCTGCACGTTTATCAAAAATCGTTACGGAGCTGTTGTGGTAGTAGAAATATCCACGGTTTCCAAAGTGGTTTCATCTGTGGCGGAAGAAGATGCAGAAACGGTTGTAACCGCAGGTGTTGTTGTGACAGGGACGGTTGTGACGGGTGTTGTCACCGATGATTTCGTTGTAGTCGATTTTTTGGTTGTCGTTGTGGTAGAAGTGGTTGATGCAGGCTTTGACGTTGTGGTCGTGGTTGTGGTTGTAGTCGTTGTAGTTGTGGTTGTCGTTTCGTCGGGCTTTGTCTGCTGTGTGTTGATAGCGTCAATGATTTCGGCAATTTGCCTGAAAATCGCAAGGCTCTGTACATCGTCGGGATTAAGGTCGGTCATTATTGTCAATATGAACGGACTGTCCGCATAAACAATGGCACAGTCATGAAAATCAACGGTAGAGGTCTGGCATCCGTATTTTTGGGCGACTTCATATTGCGGCAGAGCGTAGCCAATCTGAACATTGTAGTCACAGTCGGTTAAAAGCTCACGCAGATATGCGCCGCCTTCGGTTTCGCAGAAATTGTAGATATCCTTAAAATATGTACGCATCTCATTGCTGGAAACCTTGCGGTAATTAAAGCCGCTGCCGAGCTTTGTTGTAAGTCCCAAGGATGAGGTCATATCATTGAACGCGTACCAGCCGCAGTTTTCAAATAATATATTATATGCTGTGTTGTCGCTGAAAACAATCGTTCGGTAGAT
Source organism: Oscillospiraceae bacterium (assembly GCA_017435565.1). GTDB lineage: Bacteria > Bacillota > Clostridia > Oscillospirales > Ruminococcaceae > RGIG3077. Next base: position 82,864 of record JAFSEU010000023.1, read on the forward strand.
TAGGTATTCAACCGAAAAGCTTGTGCCGACAGGCATATTGTCAATTTTTCCGCTGTATCCGTTTATTGATGAAGAGGTCATTACAAATTCTTCGTCGAGCTCAATACCGCTTGCAAGAAGCATTTTGCAGTAGGGAGCTTTAATTGTCGAACACGAATTGTAGCGCTTGTCGCCGTTGTATGATATGTAAACACCTTTTTCGATGTTTTCGTAAGTGAACGAAACCGTATTGCGATAAGGGTACATAATGTTGTTAAGATCAGCCATCAGTGCTGCGTATTCTTCATTGTCGCGCAGAATTCCGCTTGTCGAAAATGAAAGTTGACCATCAGCTATGGTTGTCGTCGTAACAACGCTTGGCGGCGCTGTCGGTGCCGTAGAGCCGCTTGTTGTAGTTGAGGCTGTACCTGTAGTTGTGCTTGTCGTCGTTGTTGTTGTGGGCTTTGCAGTAGTTGTTTCTGATGATGTTGTTGTTGTTTGTGCTTGAGTATCGGATGTTGTGCTTGAAGTTGTGGCAGAGGTGATTTCCGCAAACGCGTCTTTGTCTTTATCTTTTTCGTCATTTTTGCAGGAAACAGCGCTCAATGCCAATGCAAGGCACATTATAGCTGCGGCTGTTGTCTTGAAATGATTCATTTTAATGACGTTTCCTCTCTCTGTATATTTTCTTTTGTTCTGCGTGTATATACAAAAATACACATATTACATTATACAAGAATTCAAAGAACATTTTGTTAATTTTTTCAGAATATTTTATGCTGCGTATAAAAATATACAGTGGTGATAAGGACGAATTCCGCCGAATTTTACAATTATGAAAAAAGCCTGAAAAGCGCTGAAAAAACGCTTGACTTTTAAAATGAATTGTGATATTATATTAGTACCTCTTTGAGGTCTATTTTTTTGCGCCCATTTTTATGGTATGCAAATTTGGGCAGCATCAAGGACCTTTCGGCGAGCAGATTTCGCCATAGAGGGAGGCAAATTCAAACGGGCAGCGTGTTTTTTTGAAAGGCAGCGCTTGTCTAAATTAAAATAGGAGGTGCCGAGATTGAGAGTAAAAATCATTATGGCTTGCACGGAGTGCAAACAGCGCAACTACTGCACAAAGAAGAACAAGAAGAATGACCCTGACAGACTTGAAATGAACAAGTACTGCAAGTTCTGCAAGAAGCATACTCTGCACAGGGAAACAAAGTAAGCTGAAGGGAGTAATTATGGCAAAGAACAACGAAAAAGATGTCAAAGCTGCAGAAAACTCCGCTAAAGCTGAAAAAAAGGACAAGTCCAAGAAGACTAAAAAAACCAACAAGGTTGCACAGTATTTCAGGGATTTGAAGGCCGAGCTTAAAAAGGTTGTATGGCCGACCAAGGCGCAGGTTATCAACAACACCGGCGTTGTTTTGGCGACAATGATTATTTTAGGCTTGTTTATAGGCGGTCTTGATGCAATTTTCTCAGGCGCACTTAAGTTCTTGATGAGCTTGGGCGGCTGATTTAACTTTGACACAACAAGCAATTCCGTAAATGGAGGTTCAAAATGTCTGATTCAGCAAAATGGTATGTAATTCATACCTACTCCGGATATGAGAACAAGGTTGCTCAGAATATCGAAAAGGTTGTCGAGAACAGAAATCTTCACGAGCTTATTCCCGAGGTGAGAATTCCTACGGAAACAGTAACCGAAATTTCTGACACAAAGACCCGCGATGTTGAGCGCAAGCTTTTTCCGGGATATGTACTTGTAAAAATGATATTGACTGATGAATCGTGGTACATTGTAAGAAATACACGAGGCGTAACAGGCTTTGTCGGACCGGCATCCAAGCCGATTCCGCTTACCGAGGCTGAGGTTGCTGCGCTCGGAGTTGACACAAAGAGTGTTGTTGTTAATTTCGCAGTCGGCGACAGCGTTCGTATTTCGGGAACAGCTATGGATGGAATGGTCGGTATCGTTCAGGAAATCAATCTTGACGATTCTACAGTCAACGTACTCATTTCAATGTGGGGAAGAGAAACACCCACAACCCTTGGCATCAATCAGGTCGTCAAGGTAGACGCATAAAACAAATTTTTTCGTCAGAAAATTTTTCTGACTTTCAGGAGGTTTATCAATTATGGCTCAGAAAGTTGTAGGCTTTATCAAGCTGCAGATTCAGGCAGGTAAAGCAACACCTGCACCGCCTGTTGGTCCCGCACTCGGACAGCACGGCGTAAATATTATGGCTTTCACAAAAGAATTCAACGAGCGCACAAAGAATGATATGGGTCTTGTAATTCCCGTAGTCATCACAGTATATGCAGACCGTTCATTTACATTCGTAACTAAGACACCCCCCGCTGCAGTCCTCATCAAGAAGGCTTGCGGTATTGACAGCGGTTCAGGCGTGCCCAACAAGACAAAGGTTGCTAAGATTACATCTGAACAGGTTAGAAAGATTGCAGAGCAGAAAATGCCTGACCTTAACGCTTCCAGCGTTGAAACTGCAATGAGCATGATTGCAGGAACAGCTCGCTCAATGGGCGTAGTAGTAGAAGACTAATTTCAAATCTGTGGGAGGAAAATTCCGTTATTACCACATTAGGAGGATAATTATAAATGAAACACGGCAAGAAATATGCTGACAACCTCAAGAAGGTTGAAACCGGAAAACTTTACGAGCCCGTTGAAGCTCTCGGTCTTGTTTGTGAGCTTGCAAAGGCAAAATTTGATGAAACAGTAGAAGTTCACATTCGTCTCGGTGTTGACTCTCGTCACGCTGACCAGCAGGTTAGAGGCGCTGTTGTACTTCCCAACGGTACAGGTAAATCTGTAAGAGTAATGTGCTTCTGCAAGGAAGATAAATATGATGCTGCAAAGGCTGCAGGCGCTGAATATGTAGGCGGTATGGATTATGTTGAAAAGATTCAGAAAGAAGGCTGGATGGATTTCGACGTAGTTATCGCTTCTCCCGATATGATGGGTCTTGTAGGCCGTCTCGGTAAGATTCTCGGTCCCCGTGGCTTGATGCCCAACCCCAAGGCCGGAACAGTTGCTCCTGACGTAGCTAAGGCTGTTGCTGAAGCTAAGGCCGGTAAGATTGAGTACCGTCTTGACAAGACAAACATCATTCACTGCCCCATCGGCAAGGCTTCCTTCGGTGCAGAAAAGCTTGATGAAAACTTCACAACATTGCTTCAGGCAGTAGTTAAGGCTAAGTCCGCTGCTGCAAAGGGAACATACATCCGTTCTTGCACAGTAGCTTCCACAATGGGCTGCGGCGTTCCTGTTGCAACAACAAAGTTCATTGCAGGCTAATCAAAACTTAAGCATAAAAAAGCACTTTTGATTTTTCAAAAGTGCTTTTATTTTTTTATCTGGATTTAAACATTTCAATATGCTCGCAGTATTCTTCAAAATAAATCTCGCCGCGCTCTATGTATCCAAGCTTTGCATAAAAATCCTTGGCTCTTGTCTGGGCGGAAAGAACATATTCATTGAATTCAAAATTATCTGCGGCAAATTTCTCGAGCTCACACACAATAAACGAACCGATATCCTTGCCACGGTATTCTTTGATTACAGCAATTCTGCCGATGTGGCAGTTTTTGTTTTCATCGATATAAACTCTTCCGCAGCCAATTAGCTTATCATCATCAAAGACCGCGGCGTGATGTGCATATGAATCGATGTCATCGAATTCATCCTTGAAATGCTGTTCAACTTCAAAAACAATATGACGAATCTGTATGGCATAGTCAAATGTTTTTCTGTCATCTGCAATTATAATTCTAAGATTCATATATTAAAGCACCTTGCTCAAAAATTCTTTAAGGCGGGGATTTTCGGGGTTAGTAAAGAATTCGTGCGGTGGCTTGTCTTCAACGATTTTGCCGCCATCCATAAACAAAACACGGCTGCCTACTTCTCTCGCAAAGCCCATTTCGTGAGTAACAACAACCATTGTCATGCCATCATCGGCAACCTCTTTCATAAGCTGCAGAACCTCGCCCACCATTTCGGGGTCAAGTGCACTTGTGGGCTCATCAAAAAGAATCACATCGGGATTCATCGCAAGCGAACGTGCAATGGCAATTCGCTGCTTCTGACCGCCCGAAAGCGACGAAGGATATTGGTCAGCCTTTTCGGAAAGACCTACTCTTTCAAGCAGTCTTAATGCGTTTTGTCGTGCGTTTTCGATGATTTCTTTTTTTGTGATTATGCTTGAATCCTTATTGAAAAAGGCTTTAATTCGTGCTTTTCTTGTTTCTTTAAGCTGCAAATGCACGGGTGCAAGCATAATATTCTGCAAAACTGTTTTATTGTTGAAAAGGTTGAACTGCTGGAAAACCATTCCGATATGTCTTCGGTGCTTGTTGATGTCAACCTTCATATCGGCAATATTCTCGCCCTTGAAGATAATCTGACCGCCACTTGGGTCTTCCATACAGTTGAGACAGCGCAGAAAGGTGGACTTGCCGCTTCCCGATGGGCCGATTACAACGACCTTTTCGCCTTTCTTTATGCTTACGGAAATGTCATCTAAAACAGTGAGCTTTCCGTAACGCTTGGTAAGGTTAATTACGTCTATCACTTTTACGCAGGCTCCTTTCCATAAGCTTGATTCCAAGGCTGATAATCAGAACGATTACGATATAGAACATTGCCATTATAAGATACGGCACCATAAATTCATAATTGTTTGAGCCGATATATCTGAAGGCGTTGTATAAATCAACTGCACCGACAAATGATACGACTGAGGTTTCTTTTATAAGTGAGATGAACTCATTTCCGATGGTGGGAAGAATGTTTTTGATTGCCTGTGGGACAACAATTTTTATCATTGTAGCGCCATAGCTGAGGCCTAAAGCCCTTCCAGCTTCCATCTGACCTGAATCGACCGAGTTGATACCTGCACGCATTGTTTCGGAAAGGTAGGCTCCGCTGTTCAAGCCGAATATAATTATACAGGTGACAAGCGACGAAACGGTAATCCCCATTAATGGGAAAAGTACATAATATCCGACGAGAAGCTGAACGACCATCGGTGTTCCTCTGAAGAATGAGGTATATATGTAGCAGATTTTATCGAGAATTTTAGGCAAAAGCTTATATTTGGGCATAACGCGGACAACGGCGATTATAACACCGATTACAATACCGATTACAAGACCGATGATTGCGATTGTAAGAGTGTTTTTCAAGCCTTCAATAACTCTTGCATCGCCGCCTTCACGCCACGAGTCGGCGAAGGCTTCCCATTTAACGTTGAATTTTCCCATTTTTAAAAGTCCTCTCAAAAACAGCACAGCCCTGTCTGCATTTTTTGCAGACAGGGTTAAGCTTTTATATGTCAGAGTAAAGTTTTAGTTGACCTTGTTGATAGCTTCTGCGATGCATATTGCAGGGGCAGCGTCAATAATTACATATTTTACGCCGCCGTTGAGCATATCCTGAACAGCCAGAGCACCCGAGCCATAGCCCTTTGATGTGGGTGTAAGGCCATCGAAGCCCCAGTCAGCGTCGCCGTCAACAAAAAGCTGGCCTGTTGTTCCTGTCTGAACGCCGATATAATCGGATTCCTTCATTTTGTTGAGGATTGTTATAACTTCGTCGGCAGTTTTGCAGTCATCAAAAGCTTTATCGTCGCCCTTGACAACGACATACTGCGAAGCACCGTAGTAAGAATCGGAGAAGGTAACGAAAGCTGTACGTTCTTCGTTTATGGTAAGACCTGCCATAGCGATATCTCCGTAGCCTGCATCAATGTTTGAACAAACCGATTCAAAATCAACGTTCTTGATTACAAGCTCTTTTCCGAGGCTTTCAGCCAATGCAGCAGCGATTTCCATATCTACGCCGTAGTACTTGTCACCTTCCATGTATTCAAAGGGTGCAAACTCGGCATTTGTAACAACAACGAGTTGGTCCTTTGAAGAATCCTCAGCAACGGGAACAACAGCTTCGGGTGTGCCGTCGCCGAAATACTTGTCAAGAATTTCGTCAAAAGTGCCGTCTTCTTTAATTTCAGCTATAAAGTCGTTTACAGCGGCAAGCAGCTCAGGGTCATCCTTTGCAACGCCGAAAGCATATTCCTCTTCTGTGAGGGCGATTTCGACAACCTTTACAGCGGGTGTGTCCTCGCCTGATTTTTCTTCATCATTGCCGCAGGCAACAAATGATGTTACGCACATAGAAAGTGCAAGAATCATGGATAAAACCTTTTTCATAATAAAAAACCTCTCTAAAAAAATTTTTATTGCTAAAACTGCCATTTATTATACCATTGACATAGGTTAAAAGTCAACGCTTTTTTCGATATAAAGTGTAAATAAACTCGAAAAAGCGGTTTATTCTTCATCATATTTACCGGATTCAACCAGTTGGCGGCGTGCGTATTGAATAATAATTTTTGCATTCAAATAGCCTGAGTAGAAATACAGGGGTTTTTTGAATTGCTGTTCGTTTCCATATTTATCATATTGTTTTGAAAAATCAAGTCTGAAAAAATCAAGGTCGCTTTCAATTGATGTTATGTCGCAAAGGTGCAAAGTGCGCTCTTGTCCGAAAGTATTTTTATGTATTATGGTTTTGCCGTCAAATTTCAATAGAAGCTTGCTTGCGTATAATGCATAGTAACCACCTGAAAACATAAGTACGAGCAAACCAATAAGGTCAATTAATAATATTCCCTCATCGGTAAGCGATAAATATATACACAGAATGGAAAATAATGCGATTGCAATACCGATAAAGATATGCTTTTTTTGAGGTTTTACTTTAACAATATCGCATATTTCATCAAGCGGCAAATCATCCTTGTCAACAATAAATGATAGAGCGTATATATAGAGCCTTTCTGCGTTTTCCTCGCCGTCATCAAAGTGAAGCTTTTTGTCGTTTTGGAAAGTTATATAATAATCTGTACCTGTATATATGACTTTTTTTATAAGTGATGCGTCATATTCCGTGATTTTCCCGAAAATATTGCGCTTTTTGATTACGGTATCTTCGACGCTTATGTAATAGATATAGCATTCCAGCAGAGCGAATATCATTGCAAAAGCACTGAAAAATGCAATAATTGTGAAGTAATAGTCATTTTTCTCCAGATGAAGAAATACTATGCCGACTATTATGCAGGCAAAGAATATAATCCAGCTGTATTTTGTGTTTTCCTTTTTAGCCTTTACGATAAATTTATCCAAAGAGTAGGAAGTATCATTGATATTATCCTTATTCTTCATAAAAACACGCTCCTTTTATTTATTATAAAGCATTAAGATAAAAAAATCAACTTTACATAAGCTGAAATTTGCACTATAATATTTTCAGACACAATAAAAAGTGAATTTAAGAAAATCTTAAGAAATTTCTTAGTGTTTTAATAAGAAACGTAGTTTAGAATAAGGTCATAGCAAAGGAAAGGCGGACGCATAATGCTTGAAAAAATCGAAATACTCGTTTGCGATGACGATAAGGATATAGTTTTTGCAATATCGAAGCTGCTCGAAGCTGAAGGATATATTATACACAAGGCATATAACGGAGTTGAAGCGCTGGAAGTTTTAAGCAAAAACGATGATATCAGGCTGATTATAATTGATGTGATGATGCCAAGGCTTGACGGGATTTCGACAATGATGAAATTGCGTGAGAGCAAGAATGTTCCCGTGCTGATTCTTTCTGCCAAGACCGAAGAAAGCGACAAGATTTTAGGACTGTCCTTGGGGGCTGATGATTATATCACAAAGCCTTACAGCCCGAGCGAACTTGTTGCGAGAGTGAAATCGAGCCTGCGACGCTATCTTATTCTTGGCAGTGCACCGCAGAGATTGAGCAGCAATTCGCTGAAAATCGGCGGGCTGTGCCTTGATATGCAGTCAAAGCAGCTTTATGTCGATAACGAGCCTATTGCGCTGACGGCTACCGAATATAAGATAATGGAGCTTTTGATGTGCAATGCGGGAAGGATTTTTGCCGCAGAGGAGATTTACAGCAAATGCTGGAAAGAGGATTCGTATGCCGTTGAAAATACGGTTATGGTACATATCCGCCACATAAGGGAAAAAATAGAAATAAACCCAAAAGAACCGCAGTATTTAAAGGTTGTGTGGGGAATGGGCTATAAAATCGAAAAAATAAAATAACGAAGGAAAGGGAGAATGAAAAATGCTAAGGAGAAAAATCGGACTTTCAAAGCGCAAATATAAGATTGGCTCAATTGCGACCGAGTCGATTTCAAAATTTTTGAAAAAGAGATATATTGTTTTCTGGGTCGTTACAATAATATCTGCTGTATTGTTTCTGCTTGCGGCAGACGACCCGAATGAGCTCTGGTTCGCAGTCGCTTTGGTTTATTGTGTGTTTGTGCTGATGTACTCCGCAGTAGTAATTCTTCAGAACGTCGAAATCGGAGATGTGGAAAAGAGAATCAGGTATCTTTCCGACGGCGAGTATGAAGAAATCATCCACGATGAGGGGTCTTTGTGTGCAGATGTTTTTGACCAAATCAACAAGATTACCTCGGATATCAGGAAATTGAGGGAAGAAAAAGAAAGAGCCGAGGAAGAAAACAGACTTATCAAGCAGACGGTTGCTGAGCTTGACGAAAGAGTAGCCAAGATATGCAGCGGCGATTTTTCGCAGTATCATTATGATTCCGATAAAATCGGAGCGTCGGGCTTTGAAAGGCTCAACACTTTGGGGCAGGTGGTTGCGCAGACGATCGAATCGAAAACTGCGGCCGAGCGAACCAAGGTTGAGCTTGTTACAAATGTTTCGCACGATCTTAAAACTCCTCTGACCTCTATTGTCAGCTACATCGACCTTATGTCCAAAATCGAAAACCTGCCGCAGGAAGCCAGGGATTATGTTGAGATTATCTCAAGAAAGTCCGAGTGCCTTTCGCATACTGTATGTGATTTGTTTGATATTGCAAAGGCAAGCGCAATGCAGGATATTGAGCTTGAGGAAATTGACGGCGTAATGCTCTTGAAGCAGGTGCTTGCAGATATGCAGGACAGAATAGAGGAGAGTGCAACTCCCGTGAGAGAAAGCTATTCGGACAACGCCTGCAAGATTATTTCAAACGGCAAAAAGCTTTACCGTGTGTTTCAGAATCTGCTGGACAATGCACTTAAATATTCGCTCGGCGGTTCGAGAATATATGTTTCTCAACGCAGTGACGAAAACAACTACATAGTTGAGATAAACAATACCGCAAGCTATGAAATGACCTTTGATGCCTCGGAAATTCAGGAAAGGTTTGTCAGGGGAGATAAATCACGCACGGATGAAGAAAGCAACGGACTTGGGCTTTCAATCGTTTCTACCTTTACAAAAGCGTGCGGCGGCGAGTTTGAGGTTGACATTGACTGCGACAGGTTTATTGCAAGGGTGTCCTTTCCAAAGATAAAATATTTTGCTGACAAAGAAGATAAGTGAGATTTGAATAAATGTGTGTTCACAAAAGAAAATGCTTTGAAGGTTCATAATTTGAGCCTTCAAAGCATTTTTTGTGATATTTTGTTTTATCAATTATTCAGCAGTTTCCTCAAGTGCGATTTTTGCAGAGACAGTGCGTTTTTCATCATAGCATGAGAAAATCTCGTCCACATCATTCTTATTCATTTTAGGAGTAAGGAGACTGACAATGGGAACAAGAATGAGTCCCACAAGCATTGTGAATGCACCTAAGTTTACGGGGGAAGCAAGGTTGAAGCCGAGAATTGTTCCCGAAATCATACCTGCGGACTTGAGGATAAGGTGAATTACAGATGCGCCGACACCGAATGCTATGTTGACAAAAACGGCTGATTTTGTAACGCCCTTCCAGAACAGACCAAGCAGGAAGGGAGCCAAGAACGAGCCTGCAAGTGCACCCCATGAATATCCCATAAGGTCAGTGATGAGGTTGTTCTTGTTGAGTGCGATTATTACCGAAACAGCAAGGAAAACAGCAACAAGCACACGCATGCACAGCATTGTTTTCTTTTCATCGAGCTTGTTTTTGGAAAAAGGTTTGATAAGGTCAAGTGTAAGAGTTGAGCTTGAAGTGAGAACAAGCGAAGAAAGCGTAGACATTGAAGCGGAAAGAACAAGAACAACTACAATACCGATAAGAATATCCGGCAAAGATTCCATCATTGTGGGAACAATGCCATCAAAGCCTGTAACGGGAAGTCCGTCCTCGCTCTTTTCAACGAAGATTCTGCCGTATCCGCCGAGGTAGTAGCAGCCGCCGGCTACGATGATTGCAAATATTGTAGAAACGATTGTTCCTGTATGGATTGACTTTTCATCCTTGATTGTATAGAATTTGTGCACCATCTGTGGCAATCCCCATGTGCCGAGAGAAGTAAGGATTACAACGCCGAGAAGGTTTACAGGGTCAGGTCCGAAGAATGATGTATAAGCACCGCTCATTCCCGCAAAATCACCGCTTGTGGCTTCAATCTGCGAAAGCTCAGTAACAGCTGCTGCGAATCCGCCCTTGGAATTAAGCGCTACAGTGATTACCGCAACAATTCCCACAAGCATAATTATACCCTGGAAAAAGTCATTGTAGGCAGCTGCCTTGTATCCGCCGAGAATTACATATATAGCTGTGATAACAGCCATACCGATTACACACCATGCATAGTCGATTTTGAAAATCATTTCAAAGAGTCGTGAAAGTCCGTTGTATACAGATGCGGTGTAGGGAATGAGGAAAACAAAAACAACGACTGCGGATATAATCTTGAGAGCCTTACTGCAATAACGCTTTTCAAAGAATTCGGGCATTGTTGCGCTGTCAAGATGCTTTGTCATGACTCTTGTGCGTCTGCCCATCAAAACCCAGGCAAGAAGCGAACCTATGATGGCATTGCCTATACCTACCCATGTTGATGCAAGACCGAAGTTCCAACCGAACTGACCTGCATATCCGATGAAGATTACAGCACTGAAATAGCTTGTGCCGTATGCAAAAGCTGTAATCCATGGGCCGATGCTTCTGCCACCGAGAACATAATCGGAAACGGTTTTTGACCTTTTGTGGCAGAATACGCCGATTGCAACCGCTATGATGACGTATATTATCAGAATTGAAATAATTGCTGGCATAAAATTTAACTCCTTTTTATGACTTGTTCTGTGATTCAACAAGTCTTGATGCGCCGTAAATTTCACGCAGTTTCGGTTTTTCGATTTTTCCTGTGGGATTTCTGGGAACGTCGGCAAAAATAATCTTTCTGGGACGTTTGTATCTGGGCATATCCTTGCAGAAATCTTCAATTTCCTGCTCGGTGCATTCTTCGCCTTCTTTAAGCTCGATTACTGCCGCTGCAATTTCACCCAGACGCTTGTCGGGAAGTCCGATTACGGCAACGTCCTTGATTTTGTCGTTTGCACGCAAATAATCTTCAATCTGAACGGGATAAAGGTTTTCACCGCCTGATATAATGACATCCTTTTTGCGGTCAACAAGGAAAATAAAGCCGTCTTCATCTGCCATTGCCATATCGCCGGTATAAAGCCAGTCGCCCTTTAAAATTTCGTTGGTTGCTTTTGTGTTGTTGTAATAGCACTTCATAACGCCGGGGCCCTTGAGAATAAGCTCGCCGACATTGCCGTTTTCAACCTCGTCGCCGTTTTCATCAACAATTTTTGCTTCCCACAAAAAGCCTGCCTTGCCGATTGCACCTACTTTGTGCTCGTTTTCTACGCCGAGATGGACAGCACCGGGACCGATTGATTCGGAAAGACCGTAGTTTGTATCATATTGATGGTTGGGGAAAACTGTTTTCCAGCGCTTGATAAGGCTGGGCGGAACTGGCTGTGCACCTATATGCATAAGTCTCCACTGCGAAAGCCTGTAATCTTCAAGATTGATTTCACCGCTGTCTATTGCATCAAGAATATCCTGCGCCCACGGCACAAGAAGCCATACAATGCTGACGTGCTCATCGCTTACGGCACGCAGAATCCATTCGGGGCTTACGCCTCGGAGCAATACTGCCTTGCTTCCCGAAAGCAAGCTTCCGAACCAGTGCATTTTTGCGCCTGTGTGATAAAGCGGAGGAATGCACAAAAATACATCGTCACGACTCTGGCTGTGGTGATTCTGTTCTGTTCGGCATGAAGAATAAAGTGCTGTGTGGCTATGTAAAATTGCTTTGGGAAATCCCGTTGTGCCCGATGAAAAATAAATCGCAGCATTGTCATTTTCGCAAACTTCAACTGCAGGTGCAATCGATGAACAGTAATTTGTCATAATATCATAACTGTCGGCATAGGGGGGAACATCGTTACCCACATAGAAGAAAGTACGGACGTCTTTCAGATCATCAACGATCTGCTCAACTCTGCCTGTAAATTCAGGGCCAAAAACAAGCACGCTTGCGTCTGCAAGCTCTGCGCAATATTTTATTTCTTCGGCTGTATAGCGATAGTTCATCGGCACTGCCAGTGCACCTGTTTTGAGAATGCCAAAATATATCGGCAGCCAGTCAAGACAGTTCATCAGCAGAATTGCAACCTTATCGCCTTTTTTTACGCCCCTTGTAAGCAGAAGGTTTGCAAAGCGGTTTGCTTTTGTGTCAAACTCCTTCCAGGTCATTTCCTTGCGATAGCTCTGACCGGGGGTTGTTTCAATCAGGCTGTATTCACGCCATGTCATATGCTTTTTGGGCATATTTTCAGGCTTGATTTCAACAAGTGCCACATCGTTGGGATATAGCTTTGCGTTTTTTTCGAGAATTTCTGTAATAAGCATTTTTTACCTCGTCAATATTTATTTTTGCAAAAATAAACGGGCAAACCCTTATTGCTGATACAAAAGCACTTTTGTGCTTTTGTGCTTTTTGGATTCACCGCTTTTATGCATTAAAGTATAGCATACTTTGAACTATTTGTCAATAGCAAAAAACAAATTTTGTCAAAAAAAGAGATATGCGGCAGATTCTAAAAGCATATCTCATATATTTATATAGAATATATATTTCAGTTATTCGTTTGATTCATCCTTTTTCTTGAAAACAAACAGCTTGCTTAAAACATAGTTTGCAACCAGAATGATAATCTGGCTTGCAAAAGTGATAATCTTGTTACTGATTCCAAGCAAATCGCAGCAGATGATAAAAATCAGTTCTTCCATAATAAGTGTTGCAACCCTTGCGCCGTAGAAGGATAAAAACACCTTGCGGAATTCTGCCGGAGTTTCGGTTTTGTTTTCAAAAACATATTCCTTATTGGTGAAAAAAGCAAAGGTTACGGCAAAAATCCACGAAATTACAACACCCGTTGTGTTTTCCCACAAAGGCTCGCCGGGCACCGCAAAAAATATAGCAAGCTTTGTCACGATTGAAATAAGCGTTGTCAGCGCACCGAAGAAAAGATAAAGCATAACCTCTTCGTGCTTATCATACAATTTTTCCAGTTTTACTATTTTGAAGCAGGCACGCAAAAAAACGCTTACCTTTGATTTGTTTTTATTCTTGTTATCCATAATTTCACCTTTCTTTGCCGAATATATAAATCATACCAAAAACGGCTTTAATAATCAATAGTGCAGAGATGAATTTTAAATAAATTTGTACAAATGCACAATTGTGAGGTGAAAATGCAAATTGTTTCGGTAATATGAAGGTATTGAAAAAGGTTGAATTATGTGCTAAAATGTATTTGTGAAAATATATATTAAAAAACGGAGAGTTTAATTTTATGGATTCCACTACGGCGGCGATATTGATATTGGTAATGCTTGCGTTTTCAGGTCTCTTTTCTGCGACTGAAACTGCTTTTTCGAGCGCAAACAAAATCAGACTCAAAAATCTTGCTTCGCAGGGTAACAAAAGAGCCAAAAAAGCTTTGGAGCTTGCCAATTCATTCGATAAGGTAATTACCGCCATTCTGATTGGAAACAATGTTGTGAACATTGCCTCGTCCTCGATAGGCACGGTTTTGTTTACAAAGCTTTTTCCTGAAAACGGTGTTCTGATATCAACTGCCGTAATGACGGTTCTGGTTCTCATCTTCGGTGAAATTCTTCCCAAGAGCATTGCAAAACAGAATGCTGAAAGGTTCAGCCTGTTTATGGCAGCTCCGCTGGGAGTTTTGCTGACGGTTCTTTCGCCTCTTGTTTTTGTGTTTTCAAAGCTGGCTTCATTTGTCGGAAATCTTTTTAAAAACGGAAGCGATGAGCCGAGTGTTACAGAGGATGAGCTAAAGCATATTATCGAAGAGATTGAGGAAGAAGGCGTGCTTGAGAGCCAGGAGAGTGACCTTGTCCGTAGTGCGCTTGAGTTTGACGAAATCAAGCTTGACAAAATTCTTATTCCGAGAGTACACGTCGTTGCAATCGATAAAAATACACCTGTTGATGAAATCCGTGAGGTTTTTCTTTCGGAAATGTATTCGAGAATCCCTGTTTATGACAAGACAATTGACAATATAATCGGTATTATTACCGAGAAGGATTTCTTCCGTATGCTGATTGAGAAGAAGGATGATATTTCGGCAATTGTACAGGATGTAATCTATTTTTCCGAATTCAAGCCGATAAACGAGGCAATGCGTGAAATGCAGAAGGCAAAAACGCACCTTGCGGTCGTTGTTGACCAGCACGGCGGAACAAAGGGCATTGTTACTCTTGAAGATATCATTGAAGAGCTTGTGGGCGAAATTTACGATGAAAACGACGAAATTGAAGAGCCTATGAAGAAAATTGATGATAACACATATGAAATTGATGCCGAGCTTGCAATTGAAGATATGCTTGAAAGGCTTGATATTGCTGAAAACAGTGTTGAATGTGCTTCGACTACCGTCGGAGGCTGGGTGACCGATTTGTTCGGATATATTCCGAAAAAGGATGAAACTGTTTCAAGCGGTGCTTTCAGTTTTATCGTGTGTGATTCGAGTGAGCATAAAATCAATAAAATCAGGCTTACAATTGATATCTCAAGCGAGCAGGATTCTCAGGACGAGTGATATTGATGAAAAAGGAGATGCGATATGCTGCAAGTATTTTCCGTTTGCTTTTGGGTCGGTGTGGCCGTAACGGTTGTCAATGCCGTTATCGGACTTGTTTTCGGCATATTTGATTTTGGTCTTGATATTGATATTGACCTTGATATCGGCGATTTTGATTTAGGCGCGTTCTTGCCGCTTTCGCCCACAATGTTTTTTCTGTTTCTGATAGTTTTCGGCGGCAGCGGAATGATACTTTCAAAGCCTATGTCCGATATGCTCTGGCTTGCATTTGTTATTGCGATAGTAATTGGTTTCGGTGTGATAACTTTGCTGAATGTATTTGTTATAAAGCCGCTGAAGAAAATATCCTCAAAAGAAACTGCTGCACTCAGCGATTTTGTGGGAATGACTGGTAAGGTTACCGAAAAAATTTATGAAAACGGCTTTGGTAAAATTACAATCATCTGTGACGGAAATACTGTAACAGGGCCTGCAAAGTCGTCAACAGGTCAGGAGATTTCTAAAGGAACAGAAATATTCATTGAAAAGATTGATTCAAAGGTTTATATTGTAGATTTGCTGGAACGCAAAAGCTAACAGGTTATATTTATTTTTAAATATATAAATATATAAATTAAAAGGGGAAAGGGTTTTTATTATGAACAGATTGAATGTTATGGCAAGTCTTTTTGATGACTCAACAATGACAATAATTGTTATTGTTCTTGCTGCAATTGCGCTTGTTATCTTAGGCTTTCTCACAATGTGGAAGCGAGTTTCGCAGGATAAGGCAATGGTCATCACAGGTCTCAAGAAAAGAGTAATCTCCGGCGGCGGTGGATTTGTTGTTCCGCTGCTTGAACGTGCAGATTACATATCGCTTGAAAACATCAAGGTTGAAGTGGGCGTTCAGGAAGCGCTTTCGATGCTTGGCGTTGGCATTTCGGCAAGCGGTGTTGCTGTTATCAAGGTTAAGAACGATATGGAATCGATTCTCGCCGCAGTTGAGCAGTTCAACACGGGCAATCAGCAGAAGACTATCTTGAGCATTAAGGATACAGCTTCCGACGTTCTTGAAGGTAAATTGCGCGAAATTGTTTCAAAGCTTACTGTTGAAGAAATATACAAGGACAGGGAAAAATTTGCTTCAAAGGTTCAGGAAGTTGCTGCGATAGATCTGGCTGAAATGGGTCTTGAAATGAAGGTTTTCACCATTCGTGATATCAGTGATAAGAACGGCTATCTTGAAGCTCTCGGTGCAGAAAAGATTGCACAGGTTAAAAAGGAAGCAAACATCGCAAAGGCTGAAGCCCAGATGGAATCCGATATCAAAACTGCGGAAGCTATCAGACTTGGTGAGGCTGCAAAGATTCTTTCGCTTACCCAGATTGAAGAAAGCAACAAGGATAAGGAACTGAAGGTTCAGGAATACAAGAAGCAGAGCGAATCTGCAAAGGCTAACGCCGACCTTGCATATCAGATTCAGTCAAACATCACCCAGAAGGAAGTTATTGAAACTGATATGCAGGCAAAAATCCTTGAAGCACAGCGCAACAAGGAACTTGTTGAAGAACAGATGCGCATTGAGATTTTGAAAAAGCAGCGTGAAATTGAGCTTGCCGAAAACGAAACTTTAAAGCGTGAAAAAGAGCTTGATGCAAAAATCATCAAGCAGGCTGAGGCTGATAAATATCAGAAGGAAAAGGAATCCGAGGCTATTAAATATCGCGAGATTGCACAGGCTGAAGCTGCCTCTACAGCTATTGAGCTTGAAGCAAAGGCAAAGGCTGAGGCTGTAAGAATTCAGGGTCTTGCCGAGGCAGAGGTTATCAAGGCAAAGGGTGCTGCAGAAATCGAAATCGTTAAGGCAAAGGGTGCCGCTGAGGCTGATGTTATGAAGGAAAAGGCACAGGCGTTCAAGCTTTATAACGATGCAGCTATGGCTCAGATGATTGTTGACAAATTGCCCGAAATTGCAAGAGCAGTATCTGCACCGCTTGCTCAGACCGAAAAAATTGTTATTATCGATAATTGTGCCCAGGGCGAGGGCAACAAGGGCGCCGCAAAGGTTACAGGTTATGTTACCGATATTATTGGTCAGCTGCCCGAAACGATTGAAGCACTTACAGGATATAACGTTGCAGATATGTTCTTGAACAAATCCAAGCAGGCACAAAGCAATGATGAACCTGAGCATGTTGAGGCTGAGGTTATTTCATAAATCGGATGGTGATTCTGTGAGCAATCTTTCTCATATCTTTCAAACAACTCTTGACAATATAGGATTAGGTGGAAGGAATGAGCTTCGTCCCGTATTCTATAATTCTCCAGTTTCGATACGTTTTGAAATCGGAGTGAGCGAGGGCGTGGATACAGGCAGCGATGAGTATTTGCACCAGGCTCTTTTCAGAGCAAGGTCCATATATGAAAATCTGCCCGACAAGCCCGATATTCTGCGCATTGATGTATATGCTGATAATATAGAGGATATGGAATGCGGATTTGATAAGCTAAAGCTTGGACTGCCGACTGAGAAGGTTGACTGTGAATATACTGATGCGGATGGCGATATCATCCAGCGCTCATCGTATTATTGGGATTTAAAGCTTTTTGATTTTGATTATGAAAGATTGCTTTACGAAGTAATAAAATCAGATTTCGGCGGAATTTCATTTTTGGATTCTGTGTATTTTATCGACACAGATAACGCTGTATTGTTCTGTCTTTATGACGACAGGGGAGCCGATGTTTCGGCCGCAACGGCAGAAACTATTCTGCCGTTATATGAAAGATTCAATGATTATATTCTTGATTATGATAGGGCTCAGATCGACCGTATCTTTCAAAGGAAAATATAGGCAGGCTATAATAATAATCACTTTTGGTATCGCAAATAAAGATATCAAAAGTGATTTTTAATTGGAAAGGTTAATGCTTTATGGAAATAAGAAAAATGCAGATTGACGACTACAATGATGTTTATGCTTTGTGGCTTTCTTGCAAGGGGATGGGGATGAATAATCTCGACGATTCAGAAGATGGGATTGACAGGTTTTTGAGGCGTAATCCCGATACCTGTTTTGTTGCTGTTGAAGCTTCAAAAATTGTGGGAGTTATAATTGCAGGAAGCGATGGCCGCAGGGGATATATCTATCACACGGCGGTAAGTGAACAATACAGAAAGCAGGGAATTGCCACAAGGCTTGTAAACAGTGCGATGGACGCTTTGAAAGCTATTGGAATAAACAAGGTTGCTTTAGTTGTTTTTGACGCAAACGAAGACGGAAATGCATTCTGGGAATCTTTAGGGTTTGAAGTTCGTAATGATTTAGTGTACCGCAACAAGCCTATTGCAGAAATGATAAGAATTGATACATAAAACAAAAAAGCGATTACTAAATTTACAGTAATCGCTTTGGTTATTTAATCAAGTTTTAAACGACTTTCATCGTTTAGCAAAATTGTAGTTTGGACTCACCCCTTAAAGTTATTCTGAAATATACCTGATGAAGAATGCTTTCATATAGCATCCGCCCTTTCGTAAATATAATAATTTTAAGAAGATCTGAATAGTTCAAACGACTTTCATCATTTGGCTGACGTGTCCGTTGGACTCACCCCTTTTAAGTTATTCTTAAAAACAGAGTATGTGATATGTCCTCATATAGCATCATGCCTTTCGTAATGTTTAAAAATAAATCAGATTGAATTTTGAATGACTTTCATCATTTCACTTAAGTTCTTTTCGGACTCACCCCTTAGAATGATTTCTTAAATATTCCTGTTGTGATAAATTTTCATAATAGCATCAACGCCTTTATATAAATTTTAAATTCTAAAAGATGTCACATCCGGCAATCATAAGCATCACTCTTTCGGAAGATTTAACCTTTAAGTCCGTTAAAGACTTATATAAAACAAAAATAGCTTTATATTTAAAGACTCAATGGTCATTGAACGAGGTTAAACGACCCCGCAACGTTCAAAGATTCTCTAAAGCTAAAGCTTACGTTGTAAAACTCTTGAATTGTACTCCGGCTCTATTTAGCCATAAGCGGCGAACTGAAGGAATATTTTAAAAAATATCCTTATCTATCTGGCGGCAGCACCAAGCGAGTAGCCAACGCAAGCTTTAAGCTGAAATGTTATTGTGTCCATTGGACTCGCCTCCTGTCATTAAAAATTTGTTAGTAGAGAGGTGGGAAGAACCGATTGCTTTATTTTTTACCGTTTTCCCTTTCCTTGACTATACTATAACACACCTTTTGGCATTTGTCAATAGTTTTTTTGAAAAAAGTGCAAAAAATTTTATTTAATATGTTGTTTATAATAATCTGTTGACATAAAGAAAAATATATGATAGAATAAAAATGTTGGGGCGCTTAAAAGTGCTTTTATTTTTTTAAGATGAATTTTATGAAAGGGCGGCATAAATCGCTGTATTTATGCTTGTATCGGTGAACAAATATGCTTGGCGACGGAACATTTACACCTGAGCTTTACACTTTGATTGATGAGGAAGGAAACGAGCGCACATTTGAAGCGCTTGATTCTCTTGAATATGATAATGTGACCTATTTTGCGATGATTCCCTATTTTGAAGATCCGCAGCAGGGTCTTGAAAGCGACGCAGAGCTTATCATTATGAAGACCGAGAATATTGACGGCGAGGATTATTTTGCTCCCATTGATGATCAGGGTGAGTTTGATAAGATTTTTGCGATTTTTGCCGAGCGTATTGAGGCAATGTTTGATGAGGATGACTGCGATTGCGGTTGCTGCCATCACGATCATGATCACGAATGCGATTGTGACTGTGATTGCGATGATGATTGTGACTGCGGCTGTCACGATGGCGGATGTGATTGCGGCTGTTGCGAATAAAATATACAGCCAAGAAATTTCCTCTTGATTTTTCGCTGAGGTTATAGTATAATCGAAATATCGAAACAAAGATACTTTCTGCCTTGTTCGTTATGTAAGGTTTTTATAATCCAACACATATAATAAGGGAATAAGACTCCTTTTGCGGATTGCAGACCTCCCGCTTTGCGGACGAAGGGAGCGTGAACCAGAAGGGTTTATACCCACCTGCTTCGTGCGGGTTTTATGCGCTTTACAGACGGCAAGGCGGTTAATATAAAAAAACTATGCGGCTTTTTCAAAAGTCGCATTTTCTTTTTTGTTTGACAATATGTGCCTTGCGGGTGTATAATTATTTGATGATATTTGATATATTCGGGTGATTATTTGAAACTGTTTTTAAAAGGATTAAAACATGGCGTGCCCATAGGTCTGGGATATTTCAGCGTATCGTTCGGGTTTGGCATAATGGCTGTATCCTTAGGGCTGGATATTCTGCCCACGGTGCTTATTTCTATGACAAATCTTACCTCGGCAGGGCAGGCGGCAGGTGTGAAAATCATTGCCGATAATGGCAGCTTTGCTGAAATGGCATTGACTGAGCTTGTGATAAATCTGCGTTATGCTTTGATGAGTATTGCACTTTCGCAAAAGCTTGATGAAAGCTTTACTCTGAAAAACCGTCTTGGTGTTTCGTTTGGCATAACCGACGAGATATTTGCGGTTTCATCTTCGCAAAAGGGGAAAATCAATGCGCTTTATATGTACGGAATGATATTGATATCTTTTATCGGCTGGGTAAGCGGAACATTTCTGGGCGCTTTTGCAGGCAATATACTGCCCGAAAAAATTTCGCTGTCGCTTGGAATAACGCTTTACGGAATGTTTATTGCGATAATTCTTCCCGCCTTGAAAAAGAGCGCAGGAGTCGCTGTGGCAGTTGCAATTTCGTGTGCATTAAGCCTTGTTTTTGAATTTGTTCCCGTGTTCAATTTTATTTCGGGAGGCTTTGCAATAATAATCAGCGCAATTGCAGCGGCGGCGTTGGCAGCTTTCGTCTTCCCCGTAAAAGAGGAGGATGAATCATGAGGCTGTTTATTTACATATTGATAATGGCGGGGGTTACCTATCTTATCCGCATGCTTCCGTTCACGCTTTTCCGCAAAGAAATAAAGTCAAAATTTTTAAAAAGCTTTCTGTATTATATACCGTATACCGTTCTGGCGGCGATGACAATTCCGGCAATTTTCTCTTCAACGGGTGATATGCTTTCGGCAACTGTCGGAACAATTGTTGCTGTTATTCTTGCATTTTTTGATTTGCCGCTTATTGTTGTGGCACTTGCGGCGTCGCTTGCGGCATATATAACGATGATTATGTAAATTTATTATGGGGGATTTTTATGAGCAACAGATTTTTTGCTGTGTGCGGCATTGTTGAAATAGATGGAAAGATTCTGTTTGTGCGACATACCTACGGAAGCGCAAAGGACAGAATTCTGATTCCCGGCGGTTTTGTGCGTGAAAACGAAATGCCTAATGATGCTGTTGAGCGTGAAATATTTGAAGAAACGCAGGTTCGTGCAAAGGCTAAATCGGTTATGGCTGTTGAATTCAAGCCTGCACAATGGTGTGTTGTGTTTATTATGGATTATATTGAAGGAAATCCCGTTTCGGATAATTATGAAAACAGCGAGGTGCTTTTGCTTGAAGCGAGCGAGGCGATAAAGCGCAGTGATATCACAAATTTAAGCCGCGAAATTTTAAAGGCATATATAAAAAAGTCGCATACGCTTGAGAAAAGCGATTATGTTTCAGCTTCGGCCACACCCGAAACCTATGCGGTATTCGGAATTTGAAAAAATTTACTGGAGGAATTGAAAAATGGCTATAATAAAAAATGATATACCGATTTTGGAATATGATGACTGTCAAACGGCGGTTTTGAATCCGGATTGCAGAGATATTGATATAAAGCTTCCCGAAAGGGCTGTGTTTGCTTTTCTTGCAGATTTAGTTGATAGATATGCTCTGTCGCATAATGCTGTTAAGGTTTATGAATACGAAACCATAACGAAGAATTTTCCCGTTTACATATTAAATCACAACGGCGAGGAAATCTGCCTTTGCCAGGCACCATTGGGCGGAAGCGCTGCCGTACAGATACTTGACTGGATGATTTGCTACGGCGTTAAAAAGGTGATTGCAACAGGCTCGTGCGGTGCGTTGATAGATTTTGAAGAAAACACCTTCCTTGTTCCTAAAAAGGCATTGCGTGATGAAGGTGCTTCATATCATTATCTGCCGCCTTCTCGTTTTGTTGAGATTGATTCAGCCGTGCTTGATGCTATAAAATCCACACTTGAAAGCAAGAACTATGCTTATACCGAGTGCGTGACGTGGACTACCGACGGTTTTTACAGAGAAACAAAGGAGAAGGTTAATTACCGCAAGCAGGAGGGCTGCACCGTTGTTGATATGGAATGTGCTTCCATGGCAGCGTGCGCTCAGTTTCGCGGCGCAAAATTCGGTCAGATTCTTTTCACCGCCGATACTCTTGCCGATGTCGAATCCTATGACGAAAGGGACTGGGGCGTAAAATCGTTTGAAAAGGCACTTGAGCTTGCTCTTGATACCGCTTTGGCGCTGTAAATTATTAAATAAAAAATCCCCTTGAATTCAAGGGGATTTTTGTTATTCTTCGGTGATTTCAAACAGCTCATTAGGTGTGCAGTCGAACAATAAACAAAGCGTTTCAATGTTTTCATATCTTATGGATTTTGTCTCGTTGTTTATCATTCTGCTGAAATTCTGATAGCTCATTCCAAGTTGTTTGTAAAGCCAGTATTTTGTTTTTCCGTTTTTCTCCAACAGCTCCAGCACATTTAATTTTATCATAAGACATTTCTCCGTAACTTTGTACTACTTTAACAACCCGAAAGGCAAATAATTGCTTTTCGGGTTGCTTTTTACGTTTTATTGTTCTATTGATTTATTGTTCGTCGTCTCCGATAAATTCCGAAAGGTCGATGTCAAGCTCACTCTCAAGCTTTTCGGGGGTGTATTTTCCGCTTTTTATGCGCTGCTTTACACATTCTGTCAGCAGATATTCTATCTGTCCGTTTATCGAACGGAAATCGTCCTGCGCCCAGCGTGCAAGGTCATTATAAAGCCTTTCGGAAAGGCGCAGTGGGACTTGTTTTTTAGCTGCCATATCAATAAAGCGAACCCGAATTTACAACGGGCTGAGCGTCGTGGTTTCCGCACAATACAACGAGCAGATTGGAAACCATAGCGGCTTTGCGTTCTTCGTCAAGCTCAACAACATTCTTTTCAGAAAGTCTTTCAAGTGCCATTTCAACCATGCCGACAGCACCGTCAACAATCATCTTTCTTGCGTCGATGATAGCCGAAGCCTGCTGACGCTGAAGCATTACAGCGGCAATTTCGGGCGCATATGCAAGATAGGTGATTCTTGCTTCGACAATTTCGAGACCTGCCATTTCAACCTTGCTCTGGATCTCATCCCTGATTCTTGCGGCAACAACCTCGCTGGAGCCACGCAGGCTGCCTTCGTCGGCAATTCCGTCACCTGTGGTGTCAACGTTGGGGGCTACGTCATAAGGATAAAGCCTTACGATATTTCTCAAAGCGCTATCGCACTGCAAAGAAAGATATTCTTTGTAGTTGTCAACCTCAAACACAGCCTTTGCTGTATCAAGCACACGCCATGTTACGGCAATGCCGATTTCGATAGGGTTGCCGAGACAATCATTTATCTTCTGGCGGTTGTTATTGAGAGTCATAATCTTGAGGGAGATTTTTTTGCTGATATTTACAGAAGCATTCAGATCTTCTCCGCTTATATTTATGTGCGCGCCGCTTGATGCAACGTCGCCGCTCTGACGCAGTTTAGTCTGTGCGGCGGGGTTTACTGCAGAAACAAACGGGTTTACATAATAAAAACCGTCGCCCTTTAATGTGCCGATATATTTACCGAAAAGTGTCAGTACAAGTGCTTCCTGCGGCTTTAACACTTTAAGTCCGCAATAGGGTATCCAGCCGATGCACAGCCAGATGATGCCGATAACAAGCAAAACTGTACCCAAAGCCGTACCCTCGTTAATTGCTCCCAGAATCACAACGCCGATTGCAGCTAAGTATAAAAGTGTTGTCAGCAGTAAAACTGCCATTCCGTTCTTCTTGGTTCGTAAAATCTTTTCTTCCATATTCAATCCCTTTCTATCACATAGATATTTATGTGATATCAAAATGATATCATAATAATTATGATTTGTCAAGAGGTTTTTAAAAAATTATTATAAAGCATAAAAAATCCCCGAAGCTATCGGTTTTGCTTCGGGGATATCACATCAGATTATTATTACAGCGTTATTCTCCGCGCTTGTCGCCGAAGAAAAACAGTGCAACTGTACCGGGGCCTGTGTGGCTGCCGATTACCGTGCCGATGCTGAAAATTTTGACAGGCTCGGCAAGCTTTTTGAATTTGGATTCTATAAGGTCGGCGACGGCTCTTGCGTCTTCATAGCAGGCAGATTGTGAAATAAAGCACTTTCCGTCATAATCAAGACCGTTTTCGGCATGAAGTTCCATCTTTTTGACGATCTCTTCAATAGCTTTTCTCTTTGAACGTATTTTGTGACGGGGAATGAGCTTTCCTTCATTATTCATATTAAGCAGTGGACAAATGCCAAGTATGTTTGCAAATGTACCCGCAGCAGGTGATACTCTTCCGCCTCTGATATAGCTTGTAAGGTCAGTTGAGAAGAACCAGTGGTGAAGATTGAGCTTGTTGTTTTCTACCCAATCACGAGCCTCTTCAATAGAAGCACCGCTGTCACGAAGTTGGGCTGCGGCGTCAATAAGCAAGCCGTAGCCACTTGAAGCGCCCAGACCGTCAACGATATAAAGCTTTGCGTCAGGGTATTTTTCACGCAAGTCTTCAGCGGCGATTCGTGCCGAATTATATGAGCCAGAAAGACCCGATGAAAATGCAATGTGAAGAATATCCTTGCCTTCTTTCAAAAAGGGCTCGAAAAATTCAGTATATTGCTCTACATTGACTTGTGATGTTGTGGGAGTAGCGCCGTCTTTGATTTTTTGATAAAACTTATCATATGTAATTGATGCGCCAAGGTCATCCGGATAATCCACACCGTCAAGATTATAATGAAAGTATGTACATGGCACATTCAGACTGTCAACATATTCTCTTGAAAGGTCAATAGTCGAACAGCAGGTGAGAATAAATTTCTGCATATCTTTGCTCCTTTTCATAAAACTGCTATACCCTTTAATTATATCATCATACAGTAATAATTTCAAGTTTTTTTAGAAACAAAAAACAAAATGAGGCATCCTTTTGGGATACCTCATTTTTTTACAGCATTATTTTAGTTGAAAGAATCGCTTGTCTGAAGGGGATTTGCATTGGTTTCGTTAACGACTGTGTCTACGAAATCGTAGCAGTTATTCATTGTTTCACTCCAGAGGATACCACCGGAAAGAGAAGCACGGATACCTGTTTGTTCGCTGTCGAGAACAGTAGTAAGGTCAGCAGTTACGCACTTGTAGAAGTCGAATACAGGGTTTTCCTGAGCAATTTCCTGCATTGTAGCCTTCATTTCAATCATTTCATCGGTCCAGCCATATTCTTCCTTAAGCTTTGTTGCACCGATTTCCTGTGCGGATTCATCCATAAGAGCAAGTCTCTTGCACTCAGCAAATGCGATTACGCCTTCGGGGTTGGAGCCGTTCTTGCACATTACAAAACCGTCAAGACCTGCGGGTATGTAGTGTTCGTCAGCCTCAGGGTCTGCAGGCATGGGAACGAAGAATACATCTTCACCGAACTCAGCAGACCACTGATCCTGTGCGCGGAAGAGAGTCCAGAGACCGCAGGGATAGAATAGAGTCTTGCCTTCGCCGATGAACTGAGGCTGAACTTCCCAGTTGAAATCAGCTCTGTTGAGGATAAGGCTGTTTGTGTACATATCATACATAAGAGTGTTGACTCTTTCAATGCTGGAATCCTTGAGGTTGTTTACAAGAACGCCGTCTTCAAGTCCGACGTAGGGAACGCCTGTTGTAAGGGAAAGAGCAGCTTCTGTCCAGTAACCGTCGATACCGTAGTATCCGTTTTCGGGGTCTGCAAAAGCATCCATCATTTCATAGAATGTGTCCCATGTCCAGTCGCCGCTTGCAAGAAGCTCAGCCGGGTCGGTAAGACCTGCGTCGGCAATTGTTGACTTGTTGTAGATGATTGCGCAGTTGTCACCTGTAACCTCGGTACAGATAATATAGTGGTTTCCGTTCCAGAGCAAAGAATCGTTTGCATCCTGAACATCTTCCCAAAGCTCAGTTGAGAAATCAACATAATCATCAACGGGAACAAACATACCCTTGATAGCGCCCTTGGGGAATGCGTCCATATCACCTGCGGGGAAGAAGTCGATGCCTTCGCCGCCGACAATTGCTGTTGCAAGTGAGTCGTATCTTGTTTCCCAGTCAACGGGGTGATATTCGATTACACCGTCATATTTTTCCTGGAAAAGTGTAAGCTCGATAGATTCAGCCTTACCGGTTGCATCGGGGTTGATGTCCCAGTTGGCCATCCATTTTACGGTTTTGTTTTCGAGAGTGTCATAGGTAAGCATATCATCAATGCCTTCCTGATTTGCAATATCGCTGATAGCGCTGCGCTCTTCCTCGTCAATGGAATTAGCGATGAATGAAGAAGACGAGCTGTCGTCCTTATCCTTTCCGCAGGCAAGAAGCGGCATTGTGCAGCTGATTGCCAAAAGCATAGCAAGAATACGTTTAGTTGTGTTCAAACTTATTTCCTCCTCTAAAGTTTTATGTTTAATTGCGATTAAATATAATCAACCACAATTATCATACCAAAAATAAAGCATTATGTCAATGAAAATACTGCACAGATTGGCATACTTAAAAATAGTCAAAATTACTAATCTTTTTGATTTCCCCAATATTTCTTGTCAAGACTGCGGTATGAAACTGCCTGCGCAAGGTGTGCCTTTTCGATGGTTTCAATGCCGTTTAAATCAGCAATAGTGCGTGAAACCTTGAGTATTCTGTCATAAGCTCTCGCCGACAAGCAGAGCTTTTCAAAGATTGCTTTTAAAAACTTTTCAGCGTCATCCGACATTGTGCAGACCTCGGAGATTATATCCGAGGTGATATTTGAGTTGGAAACGATGCTTGTTCCCTTATAACGCCTGTACTGAATTTCCCTTGCTTTTTCGACGCGCCTTCTGATAGAGTCACTTGATTCTTCGTTATTCTTTGAGGTCAGGTTTTCGTACTCGACAGGTGCCACGTCAACGTGAAGGTCAAAACGGTCGAGAAGCGGGCCTGAAATTTTTGCAAGATAATTTTTAACAGAGCGCTCCGTGCAGGTGCATCTGCGTTTGAGGTTTCCGAAATATCCGCACGGACAAGGATTCATAGCGGCTATCAGCATAATATTGCTCGGATAGCTGACAGTTCCGCTTGAGCGTGAAATCGTGACGATTCCGTCTTCCAATGGCTGGCGCAGTATTTCAAGAGTACGGCGGTCAAATTCTGCAAGCTCGTCTAAAAACAAAAGTCCGTTGTGGGCGAGCGAAATTTCGCCCGGATGGGGTATTGAACCGCCGCCTGCAAGTCCTGCGCTTGATACTGTGTGGTGGGGTGCACGAAAAGGACGCCTTGTTATAAGCGGAGTGTCATTATCAAGCATTCCCGATATGGAGTAGACCATTGTGGTTTCAATGCTTTCTTCAAAGGTCATTTTCGGCAGAATCGAAGGCATACGCTTTGCCAGCATACTTTTTCCGCTTCCCGGTGCGCCGATAAGCAGTGCATTGTGTCCGCCTGCAGCGGCAATTTCAAGAGCTTTTTTTGCATTTGCCTGACCCTTTACATCCTTGAAATCAAGCGGATATTCATATGCGTCGCTTTTTGCTGTATATTTTTGTGCAGGTTCAAGAATGTTGGATCCGTTCAGATGTGCAAGTAGTTGAGAAAGGTTTTTGATTCCGTATATTTCAATGTTATCGGCAACGCTTGCTTCATATGCATTGTCAAACGGCACAAAAATCTTCTTGATGCCATATTTTGCGGCAAGCAACACCATCGGCAGAACGCCGTTAATCGGTCTTACATCTCCGTTGAGAGCAAGCTCACCCACAAAAGCGCAGTCGCTCAAATCGTTTTTTACAAGACCGATAGCGCAGAGAATTGACATCAGAATAGGCAAATCGTTTGAGGTTCCGCTTTTTTTGGTGTCGGCAGGCGCTAAATTTATTGTGATTTTTGCAACGGGAAGGTTGATTTCGCAGGCCTTTGCCGCCGCTTTTATGCGTTCGCGGCTTTCTCTTACAACATTGTCCGGAAAGCCGACAATGTCAAAAGAAGGCAGTCCTCGGCTGATATCCGCTTCTACCTCAATGCCAAAGGCGTTGAGCCCATAAAGCCCAATGGCGTTTATTTTCGAGTACATAAAAACTCACCTACCTTATTCATCGTCGAGTGATATCGGTCCTATGGTGTCCATAACTCCGGGGGTGTAGGTTACTTCCGTGCTTTTTTCAATGTTCTGATATTTGTTTATATCGTCCGTTGTCAGCGTGTCGGGAGTGTCGCTGCGGTTCTCGGGCAGTGTGTATTCATCGGGCATATAATCATCAAGCTTGTTGCAGCGCAGGGTGAAATGCGGAAAGCCTTCGCATTCTCTTAGCTTGTCATATTCGTTTATTGCTCTGTACATCATCGCATAGACCACAACTGAGAGTACGATAAAGATTATCAGTATAATTCTTATATTCAGGCGTGAATCAATAGGAATTCCTATCCAGTTGTGAATTGAGGCACGAAGCTCGGTATTTCCGAAAATTGCAAAAATGAGCATTACACCAATCGGAACTGCGGCTGAAAAAATAATGCGCTTGTCCTTACGATATATTGTAATAATTGAGATGACAGCGAGCACAATGCCGAAGGTAAGCTGAAACAGCCCGATATTAAGGCTTTTGTGCCCTTCTTTAGGAACTGTATCGAAGAAAAATGTGTATGTGCTTGAAAATATGGCAAAGCAGTTAAGTGCGCACGAAAGCAGAAACGAATTCTTCATAGCGCTTTTCGCTTTGCTGCATTTAGCGGCGTTTTCGGTATATTCACGCTGCTTTACTGCGGCAAGCTTTATTCTTTCGCTTGTGTTCATATAACCGTTATTCCTTTCGGTTCGGATTATTTTTTGTTCTTCAGACTGCGAAGCTTCTGCGTATATTCATCGACCTTTGATTTGTCTGAAAAGGGCATATCGCGCACGTCATCGCAATTGCCCGATACATCAATGGTTTCCATAAGGTTTTCGCCTTTTGAATAGTCCGAGTCAAGTTCAGCGATTTCATCGGTTATGCTGACTTCATCGGGTGAATATGAAACTATGTCGTTCGTGTTGTATGTAGGGATATATTCGCTTTTTTGTTCGTTAAACCTTTCGTTAAAATACGGAAAGCCGTAGATTTTGCTTAAAGTATCATATTCTTTGATATACTCCAGACTGATGAGATTTAAAACGGCGCTGAGCATAAAAAGTATATGCGGATAGATTACATTATTTATTTCGTTTCCAAGGCAAAGTATGCAATAAACAATCAGCGAAAGTCCGCACGTCAGAATCGCATTTCTCTTGTTTTTGTAAATAATAAGCGCTGCAAACACAAGCGCATAGCAGGGGAGCAGTAAAATTACGCTCGGAAAGCCTAAAATAGTTTCAAAGGCTGACAATTCACATAATGTCGTTTCAATCAACGTGGCGGTAAGAAACACAAATGACAGCGCAATAAGCGCTTTTGTTGCTTTTTTGCTTTTTGAATATGATAGAATCATCAATACGAAAAGCGGCAGCATTGCAACAGCGGACGCACCTGCAAGCATTATCGGTTCTGCAGCATTGCCGATGCCTTGCAGCGATATTCCGTGAACGATTTTGAAAAGATACAGAACAAACACAGCTATGCAGAAAATATGGTAGCAAAACACGATTTTCAGTCTGAGCGACAACGTTTCGACCCTTTGACGCAAGGCGGCAAGCTCACTTTTTTCAGCCTTGATTCTGTCCGTGTTTTTCATCTTCAGCGATAGCCCCAGTCGTCAGCACCGCTTTTTCTCAAGGCTGTGAAAAGTCGGTCGGAGAATCCCGGGTTTTCCTTGTCCATCTGTCGGATAAAATCTTTCATTTTCTGTCGCTGGGTGACTCCGTCGGCAGGACATACCGATTTATGAATGGGCAATTCACTGCGGTTTGCCGCGTTGCGCACCTCATATTCGGGTGCAAGGCACAACGGACGAATCAAAGTTATGTTGCGCTTTGAAAGCCAGCTTTTGGGTGCAAAACAACCAACCCTTCCTTCAATGAAAAGATTCATAAGAAAGGTTTCTACAACATCATTATAATGGTGACCCAAAGCAATTTTATTGCAGTTAGCTTCAAGCGTTGTTTCGTGCAAAACGCCTCTGCGCATTTTTGCACAAAGGCTGCAGGGTGATTTTTCCTTTCGTACATCGAAAACAATGCTTGCGATTTCGGTGCGCTTGATTATATATTCCACGCCGACTTTGTCACAGAAGCGTTCAATTTCTGAGTAATCACCGGGAACGTCGTTAAAGCCGGGGTCGGCGGTGATTGCTACAACATCATAATCAATGCCAGCGAATCTTTTTAATAGTACAAGTCCGTTCAAAAGAACCATACTGTCCTTGCCGCCCGAAACACCGACTGCAATTCTGTCACCGTCTTCAAGAAGGTCAAATTCCTGAACGGCTTTTCGCATATATCCGAGTATTCTCTGCATAAGGTAAATTCCTTTTATGTGCGTGAAATAATGATATCGACCATTTCGCCGACATTCTTCATTGTAGAAACTTCCTTCATAGCAAACTTCATCGAAAACTCACTTTCGACGGCGGAAATCATATTGATATGTTCGAGGCTGTCCCAGTCTTCAATATCATCAGCGGTAGTCGAAGCTGAAAGTGTGATATCGTCGTCATCAAAAAGGTCTCTGAAAATGATTTCGAGTTTCTCATAAATTTGTTCTTTAGTATACTTGCTCATAATAATTTACTCCTTTTAATTTACTTTAATGACTTTGTTTTTGTTTTCATAGTCTGCAATGTCAAGCGACCAGACGGTATTGTTCTGCTCATCGCTTTGTTCGAGCGTAAAACCGAAATCGCCGAAAAGGTTGCGCACCATTGCGTTTTTGGCTGTCGGGTAGTAGTACCCATAAATCTTTGAAATGCTGCGCTTTCTGCACTCTGATACAAGAGTATCAAGCATTGCATATTCCACATCACGCTTCAGGACACGGCAGCTCATAAGCCACAAATCAATGTGCAGTGCGTTTTCTTTTATATTGCCGATTACAACCGAAACAACGCCGTTATCACCGAATTTATCGACAAGCTTGCCGTAAAGAGTGACATAATTGCTGTCGGCGCAAACTGAGTTCATCTGCTCTATGGTATAGCGTTTTGTTGTGACATTAAACTGGTTGCTCTTGTTTGTCAGCTGGGTGATTCTTGCAAGATAAAGCTCGCAAAAAGGAAGAATCTCAGCAGACATTTCAAGGCTCAAAAGATAATCCTCATAATTTTCAAAGCGTTTTTGAGCCTGTGTGCGCTGTGCGTTTGCCTTGTACATTTCAACACGCTTGGCATCGTCGGCAGAATAGCTTGTTACCTCAAAATATCCGTTGCGGTCGATGGTTTTTATATAATTTTCGACCTTTTCAATTTCAGGTATTGCCATTTTTGCGATCTGTCCTCTGGCAATGGCACGCTCTGCGGGGTTGTCATCAACAAACACAATGCTTTCGGGCAGAATGTTCAGTTCCTCTGCGGTATCGACAAGGTTTTTGTCCTTGGGGTCCCAGTTTGCCTTAATCACAACAAAATCATCTGGTGATAAAACGCTTTGCGGATGGCAAAGCCCTGCAACTGCATTTTCGTGTTCATTCTTGGAGCATACCGTCAGCATAATTCCCAAATCCTTATGTGATTTGATATAGCTCTGGAACTCGGAATAAACCTGTGACATCGGGGTTTCCTGTCCGATTTCAATTCCGCTTACGCCGTCGTCGCCGACGATTCCGCCCCAGAGAGTGTTGTCAAGGTCAAGGGCGAGAACCTTTTTATTCATACCGAAAATTGATTTTATTATATTTGCAACATTGAAAGCAAACTCAGGAATTGCGGGAACGCTCAGCGCATATTTGAACATATGCCAGTAATAAGGGTCGCTCCATTTTTCAAGCCCGAAACTTGCCGAAAGATATGCAATATCATTTATATAAAACGAGCTGTGCTTTTGAGCAAAATCCGCAAAACGGCGGTTCAGTTCATTTATATAGCGGGTTTTTCCGCCGATATTCGAGCAGTCTGCATTGCCCAGAAGCCTGTAATACGGCAATTCAAAATTGTTCTGAATTATGGGGCATTTATAAACCCTTGCAATATTCTCCCACATCTGGGTAAAGTGCTCAAATTGCTCAGACAGCTCAGCATCAATTTGCTCCTTGGTGCAGCTTGGCGAAAAATCCTTTTTAATAAGGTTGCGGTTTGACGTGTGAATAAAGATGATATCGGGCGCAAATTCTTCAATCTCTTTGTTTTCAAAGCATGCGTCCTGCCAGTAGCGGTTGTATTCGGATTCGTAAAACTGCGCCTTTATGCCGTAATTGAGCAAAAAAAGCTCCAGGATTTTTACAATCTCCGAGGTTGTCGAGCCGCCGAGCACTGCGATTTTCTTAGTCAGTGCAAAGTTGCCTTCGCTAAGAAGCTCTTTTTTTATAGAGCGTTTGTTTTTCAATATATAGGCGCTGTCAAAAGGATATTCAAGAATCTGCATAGCTTTTCTCCGTAATTCTCATTATACAGTATTAGGGCGAACGTGAAAAATGTCCGCCCTAAATGAATTTTATTGATTGGGTTGTCTTGTTCTCATAACCTCGATATAGTCGGCATTGCTGCTCATTGCGCTGAAGGCACAGCTTGCAAAGAGAACATCTGTGATGCCCTGCTGCTTTATAAATTCAATCGAATTCAGTTCGAAATAACGCATATCGCAGACGTAAATCTCTTCAAATGAGCCAGTCAGAAATTCAGGTATCGCATTTCCGTAGCTGTCCTTGAAGATGATAAGCTTTCTGCCGTTTGTGACTGAGGTTTTAATATGCACGATATTGCTGTCGCCGCGCATAAAGGTCAGATAGAGTGAGCTTTTGTTTGTAATACCCTCGTTGAAAAGGGCACCGACGCTGGGGTTGGTGAATGACTGGGAGTAGTAGGTCGTGGTGTAGTTTTCCGTCTTGGGCTTGTAATATACAAATTCTTCGGGGTTGTTCAGAAGCGAGGACTCATTTGTATATGTATAGAGTGTGCCGACATATCCGTCAACTGAATATCTGTCATATTCGGAGATGTCAAGGAAGGGAACGTTTGCAGTCTTGCAGAATTCCTGTGCTGCATAATATGCTCCCAGAGCCGCCCAATGGTGATCGGTTCTTGTGTAGATTTTTTCATCGGTGTGTGCCGCCAATGCGGAATAGGCGTCAACATTTACAACGCCGTTTAAATGTTGCAGAATGTGGTCGATGTCGCCCTTCTGGCTTCTTGTATACTGCTTGAATTCATCGGGCAGGTAGTACGAAACAGCTGTCGGAATTACCATTGAATATACATTTACGCTGTCGCCCAAATCAGCCTTATATGCATTGACGTAGCCTGCATACTCCTCAGCATTGGCAAGGCTTCCGCCGTAGAGCATAATTCCGGTATCGCCGAGAACCACGATTCCTTCGTGCATAATGCCGACATTGGGGTCCTGCGGTTCAGGCGTCGGGGTAGTAGTTGTTGTTGCTGCGGTGGTTGTCGTGGTGACGGGCGGTGTTGTTGTCAAGGCAGAGCTTTGCGCATCGCTTTGAAGCGGAGTTGTTCCGCTTGCATCGGTTATCTGTGTTGCAGCGGTACTTACAGTTGTTGCCGCTGTTGTGATGCTGTTTGTTTGCGCGGGTGAGCTTTGCTCATTCGGGTCATCGTCCGATATGATGTGTGCATTGTAGAACACGACCTTATTTTTGTCGTCGTCGGGCGAAATCATACCGAAATAGGATTTCAGATTTGAGTTGAAGGGGACGAGCGATTCACGAAAAGGTACGGTATCGTTAAAATATGCGCTCAGATTGCTCGTAAATTCACCCGACAACAGGGCGGAGAAGCTGAATTTCGGGAACTTTTCAAGCTCGCGGTTTTCGCTTTCGGAAACGGTAGGATGCTCAAATACAAGAAGTATGAAAAATGCAATCATAAACATCGAGCAGACGGCGGCAATGTTTATATATTTTGCTGTTCTGGTCACGTTCTGGAGTTTTTCTTTACGTCTGATTTCAGGCGGAGTATAGCTTTCCACAAAGTCAAACGCTGTATAGTTGTTTGCCATCGTTTTTGTTTTACACCTCTGTAATGTTCAAAAGGAAATTGTTTTTATCTTTAGAAATTAGCGTAGAAAAAGGGGTTTCTTGTCTGCAATGTTAAAAATACGGTGCAGATTATAATAAGAATTATGTTTATCAGAGTTTCGCTGACGCTGTAAACTGCAGTCAGAGTATCGGACTTTTCAGAAAACTTCTTGATTTTCGGGATTATGGGGAAGCAGAAGAAAACAGCCGCTGCTATCAGCCAGATGTTGTTTGTGAGTGATGATTTGACGTAAACATCGGCAAGTGCGTTTGAATTTGCTCCTACAAGGTTTTTAAGATAATCCCAAAGATTTGAAAAGTCTGTGAAAAAGAAAATGCCGAAACCTATTATTATGACGAGCTTTGTGTAGATATGCATAATAACATCGGGAATTTTCTTTAAGCGTTTTTTGGTTATCAGACGTTCTATAAAGATGAACAGTCCGAAATACAAGCCCCAGATTATATAGTTCCAGCTTGCGCCGTGCCACAGACCTGTTGAAAACCATACGAGAAACAGGCTTGCATAGGGGCGGCGTTTTCCGAAGATCGGCAGATAAAGCAGATAGTCGCGGAAGAACGTGCCCAGCGAAATATGCCAGCGCTGCCAGAATTCGGTTATGGTGCGGCACATAAATGGATAATTGAAGTTTTCGTCAAAATCAAAGCCGAACAGCTTTGCAATGCCGATTGCCATATCGGAATATCCCGAAAAGTCAAAATACATAAACAAAGCGTAAATCGTAACAGCATACCATGTATCGGCAACTGTTCGTGAAGAAATGACAACCTGCGAGGTCGCACTTCCGAAAAAGTCCTCGACGATTATATAGAGATTGTTTGCGATTATAACTTTCTTTGCAAGACCTGTAACTACCCGTGTGATGCCGCTGCTGAGCGCGGAATAGTCGATCTTGCGCACCGCCATTTGACTTTCAACGGTTGAATAGCGTACGATGGGGCCTGCGACGATGTGTGGGAAAAGAGTCATATACATAAGAAACTGAGGAAAGCTTTTCTGAGCCTTTACCTTGCCCCAGTATGCATCAACTATATATGAAATCGCACGAAATGTATAATAGCTTATTCCAATCGGAACGAT
Source organism: Oscillospiraceae bacterium (assembly GCA_017435565.1). Classification (GTDB taxonomy): domain Bacteria; phylum Bacillota; class Clostridia; order Oscillospirales; family Ruminococcaceae; genus RGIG3077. The sequence goes on from JAFSEU010000023.1 coordinate 118,315, forward strand.
AAGTTTGGGAATTTCAAAATCTGTTTTGAAAACTGCGTTTATATTCTCTGTGACAAATGCCGTATATTTTGGTATGGCAAGTCCGATTATATTGATGATTACCGTTGAGGTTACCGTGATTTTGGCAACAGGCTTCCCTTCAAATTTTTCACACAATATAGCTGCAATGTAGTTGATTACCGTCGAAGCGAGTATGAAAAGAACTCCTATCGGATTGCCCCAGGCATAGAATATCAGGGAAAACACAATAAGAACGGCGTTTCGGGCTTTTGCGTTTTTTGTTATATAATACGACAGCAGACACAGAGGAAGAAAAATGTAGAGAAAGGATATTTCGGCCAGCGCCATTTTGTATTTGCCCCCAAGTCAGAATTTGCTGATTTTATATTGCTTTTGTAAGTACCGGAGTTAATATAATCTGAATTTTCCGTACAAAATAATTATACTCCCATTTGACAATATTCGTCAAGATTTTTTTTTATTTTTCACACAAAAAAATACGCACAATTCTGCTTCGTTTTTTGTGATGATTAACGAAATTGACGGACGCTGACAGTAAAAATATGGAAACGGCGTGAGTTTTTGGAAAATTAAAACATTATACACAAAAAATTCTCAGATGAAAATATTGACAATAGAGAATGTTTGTTGCATAATTTTCTTTATGGAAAAAATATATTATATATGTAAGAAAGGGTAGTCTATGGATTTTTACAATTTAAGCTCCAAAGAAACCGAAAGCAAAACGCAGACCGATATAAAAATTGGTCTGACAAGTGCGCAGGCACAGGAACGTTTTGAAAAATACGGCGAAAACAAATTAAGAGCAAAGAAAAAGAAGTCTACATTGGTAAAATTCTTTGAACAGTTCAAGGATGTTATGATACTGATTCTTCTTGTGGCAGCTGCGATTTCGTTCGGTGTTGCTATTATTGAAGGGAATCCGAAGGAATTCTTCGAGCCGCTTCTGATATTGCTGATTGTTGTTCTCAACGCTGTTATGGGTGTTGTTCAGGAAAATAAAGCGGAAAGAGCGCTTGAGGCATTGCAGAAGATGAGTGCGCCGCACGCAAGAGTGCTGCGTGACGGAAAGGAAAGCGTTATCGATGCAAGCGAATTGGTTCCCGGCGATATAATTCTTGTTGAAGCAGGGGATTTTGTTCCTGCCGACGCAAGACTTTTTGAGTCGGCAAGCCTTAAAAGTGAGGAATCTGCGCTTACCGGCGAGTCTGTTCCCAGTGACAAGGACGCACAGGCAGAAATTGCCGAAGGTGCACCTCTGGGTGACAGAATAAATATGATTTATTCAGGCTGTTCGATTGCATACGGCAGAGGACGAGGCATTGTTACCGCAACAGGCATGGAAACCGAAATGGGTAAGATTGCAAACCTGCTTGATTCCGAAGAGGATTCGCAGACTCCCTTGCAGCACAAATTGGCAGTTATGGGACGTTATCTCGGCATTGTTGCACTGCTTGCGTGTGTGATTGTATTTATTGTCGGATTTGCAAGCGGCATTCCCGCGCTTGAAATCTTTATGACTGCGGTTTCTTTGGCAGTTTCGGCAATTCCTGAAGGTCTTCCCGCCATTGTTACAATTGTTCTTTCGCTCGGCGTTCAGCGAATGGTAAAGAGCAATGCAATTATCAAAAAGCTTCCTGCAGTTGAAACCTTGGGCAGTGCAAGCGTAATCTGCTCCGATAAGACAGGTACTCTCACACAGAACAGAATGACTCTTGTTAAGGCTTACTGCTGTGAGAACGAAATCTATGAGGATATTTCCGAAAACAATAGCGAGAGTGTGCGTGAGCTTTTGAAGTTTGCAACGCTTTGCTGTGACGGTTCGGTTGAATTTGAAGGCGAAACAGTAAAGCACCTTGGAGACCCGACCGAGACTTCGATTGTTTATGGTGCACACATAAACGGCATTGAAAAGGCAGAGCTTAATAAGAAATATAAGAGAGTTTCTGAAATTCCCTTTGATTCTGACAGAAAGCTTATGACCGTTGTAAATGATGTTGACGGAAAATATATTGTAACGGTTAAGGGCGCATTTGATATGCTTTCTGCAAGATGCATAAGCGGCGATGTTGCAAAGGCAAAGGAAATCACCGAGAATATGTCCGAGCAGGCACTCAGAGTCATCGCAGTTGCACAAAAGACTATTGATACAATTCCGAGCACTCCTACAAGCGAAGAGCTTGAAAGCGGTCTTACGCTTGTCGGTCTTGTCGGTATGATTGACCCGCCCCGTGATGAGGCAAAGGCAGCTGTTGCCGTATGTAAGGAAGCGGGAATCCGCCCTGTTATGATTACGGGTGATCACGTTGTAACTGCTTGTGCGATTGCAAAGCAGATTGGTATTATGAATGAAGGCGACAAGTCATTAATCGGCTCCGAGCTTTCTAAGATGAGCGATGAAGAGCTTGCCGCAAATGTTGAAAGCATTTCGGTTTATGCGAGAGTTTCACCCGAGGATAAAATCAGAATCGTCAAGGCCTGGCAGTCAAAGGGCGCTATCGTTTCGATGACAGGCGACGGCGTAAACGATGCACCTGCACTTAAGGCTGCGGACATCGGATGTGCAATGGGTATTACTGGTACAGACGTTGCAAAGGGTGCCGCTGATATGACTCTTACAGATGATAACTTTGCAACTATTGTAAAGGCTGTTGAAGAGGGCAGAGGAATTTACGATAATATCCGCAAGGCTGTCGGATTCCTTCTCGGAACAAATATCACCGAGCTTTTAAGCGTATTCTTCTCGATGCTTTTTCTCAAGGTTTCGCCCCTGCTTTCCATGCAGCTTTTGTGGATTAACCTTGTAACTGACAGCTTTCCCGCTATTGCGCTCGGTATGGAGCCTGTTGACAAGTCGGTTATGAAGCGTAAGCCTAAGCCCAAAAGCGAGGGAATATTCGCACACGGATTTGGTATTGAGATTTTCTTCCAGGCAGTTTTGTTTACCATCCTTACGGTTTCTGCATTCGTAATCGGCAAGAATGTTTCTATAGAGGCAGGACGTACAATGGCGTTCATCACACTGGCTGTTCTCGAAACAATTCACTCATTCAGCATGCGTTCGGAGCGTTCGCTCTTTGATATCGGTTTCTTCTCTAACAAGAAGCTCAACATTGCGTCACTTGTATCTTTGCTTCTCGTGGCAGTAGTTGTGTTCACACCTATCAGAACCGCATTCGGTATGGTTAAGCTTGACGTCGTGCATTATCTGATTACATTCGGTCTTGCTGTCGTTCCTCTGATTTATATGGAAATATTCAAGCTTGTCAAGAGACTTGCCAAGAAAGCTTAAAAATAAGTGTTAAATCAAAAAGCATCGGAAATCAAAACGTTTCCGATGCTTTTTTGTGCTTGAAACACAACAGCTCTGTGTTGCTTTTGTATGCGGTGTACAGGCGGCAGAACAATCGTGCTTTTTGATATATTCAGAATCATTTGTACAGCGCGGATGTGTTGCAGTACAAAGAAAAACGGCAGTCAGATAATGACTGCCGTTTTTGCGTTGTAGAATAATATAATTATTCTTCGTTTTCGATATCTGTCTGATCACTGCTGGTTGTGATGATATCGTTGTTGTCAAATGTGACAACCTCAATTTCAGGCTTTTTGTATTCAAACATCGGACTTCTACCTCCTTGATAAAATTTACAATATTGTTATTATGCGGATTATACAGCCTTTGCAGCTTCGTATAATTTAACCATTGCCTTGACAAGGTTTACAAGCTCTTCGCTGTAATTATCGCTGTTGTTGATAACTGCACGAGCATAGCTCAATGCGCTGTATTCGATAGACCATTCGCCGATTGTGGTTGTGTACATACCGCCCAGACCGTCAGCGTAAATGTTTTCTATCTGATAATAGTAATAATCACCTTGCTGTAAATAACCTTCAGGAAGCTGGCTTACATCTGTAGCTGTAAAGAAGTGACGAATCTTTGTTGTGCCGTTGAGCACAAGTGCGGAACCGATATATTCAACGCCTTCGGGAAGAGTGCCTTCCTTGTATTTTGCAAAAATTTTATTAACAGTAGCGGATGAAACGTCTGTATCAAGACCTTCGCTTGCAAGATTTTCTGTGTTGTAGCCAAAATATTCTTGTGCATATCCGCCGTAAACGAGCATTGCCTTTACCAAAGCGATTGTTTCATCGGTATATGTGCCTGCTTCAGCAGAAAGAATTTCATTAGCATAAGCCTTTACGCTCTGTGTATATTCCTTACCTACTGTGCCATCACTCATAGCAACCTGAATTGTAACGTCATCAGCCATTTCCTTAGCATCAACATAAACGGGATATTTGTAGCCGTTTTCTGTTTCTTCGCCGTCGCTGATTGTCCATGCTTCAGTAGTACCATCTGCAAAAGTAATGTAGAGCATAGCACCTTCGTCAGCAAGAACTTCTTCGCCAAAGCTCATGAAGAAGTTAAGGCCGATTACGCCGTCTTCGATAGAAGCGGATGTGCCGTTGAGCTTTTCAGCAAGAGGAAGAACTTCCATTGTGTAGTAAACTTCATCACCAGCCATGAATGTGATGGAGTTGATGTCGAATGTGCCGTTGTAGCAAACAGCACCAACCTGATACCAATAATCAGAAATAAAGTCAACTTCAATATCAGTTGCAACACCTTCTTCAAGAGTTACATCGCATCCTGCATCAGCGCCGCCAATACTTACCTGTCTCCACTCATCAGTGTTGGTATAAACCTGAGCATTAGCCCAGCCCCAGCCTGAATCTGTCATTGTAACGTTGAAGATAACGCTTGTGATATCAGCAGGGTTATATGTGCCAACTTCGTAAAGATTCAATGCACGAACTTCATCGCTGCCAAATTCAACCTTTCCATCAGCTTCTGTCAAATCACCAATAAGTTGTTCTGTAACGTATACAGTCCAGCTGATAGTTGTTGTGCCGCTTCCGATTTGACCGATAAAGCTCATCGAAAAATACTGTGCGTCCATAAAGTAGTCGATATCGCTTGCCTGATAACATTTTGAACCTGTTGCCTGATACCACGAGCCTGTTTCAGTACTGTTATAGCCAATTCCAAAAGCATCTTCAGATTCAAACACAATTGCAACAACGTGATATGCATTGATATCACCCATAAGGTCTGCCTTGCCGATTGATACTTGATCCCAGTATGAGCCTGTAGCTTCAATATCAATTGAGTTTGTGAAGCCAACAACGCCATCGGGTGTTGTGGGTTCTTCAGGTTCTTCAGGTTCAACAGGTGCTTCAACTTCTTCTGAGTATACTGTCCAGGAAACCTGTCCATCAATAATCTGGTCTGTGCTTACGCCGATGTTGAACGCAAAATTATCAGGATCATCCAGATAATCAATGTGAGCAACATCTACAACAATTCTGTTTGCTGCCGCGGGCTGATACCAGTAGGAATCGTTTCCGTCAGCATCTGTGCCTGTAACTTCAACTGAGTTGTAGCCAACAGAAAAAGCATAATCGTCAGATTCAAATACAACCTGAACTGCATTTTCAGAGCCGCCGAGTAATTCATCAGCTGTAATCGAAACCTGATCCCACCAGTTGCCTGTGGTTGCAAGATCGATTGTAGCTGTATAGTTGCCGTCAGCATCAGTGCCGGTAGTTAAAGCCGCAAACGATGTAACAGCCATGCTTGTGCAAGCAATTGCTGCTGCTGTAAGAGAAGCCATTGCTCTTTTTAATGTTCTTTTCATAATCATTTTTTCCTTTCTGAAAAATATTTGCACGAACATATAATGCAATATATACATTATACACCAAAATTTTCAATTTGTAAATACCCAATTGTACAATTTTTATCCTTTTTTATTATGTCACAAAGCCTCGCAAAGTGATCCAAATTGCCTTGCGGCAATTTACGATGTTTCTGCTTACCACGCAATCTTCAAGCAAAAAAATAAAAGCCACCACAAGGGTGACTTTTATTTTTTGGTGATATCTTTATAGAATAGATAGCTAAAATTTGCGCGGCAAATGAAAAATCGGATTTTTTAAAAGCAATATGCGAGATTTGCCCGCGTTTGGTCGGTGGGATAGATGGATTCACGAACCAATCCCTTTGCTCGGTATCAAAATGATGATATAATAAAAGAGGAACCGTTTTGAGAGGATAACAAAGTTTTTATTATGTCACAAAGCCTCGCAAAGTGATCCAAATTGCCTTGCGGCAATTTACGATGTTTCTGCTTACCACGCAATCTTCAAGCAAAAAAATAAA
>JAFSEU010000024.1 GCA_017435565.1 Oscillospiraceae bacterium
AATCTTGAAGCCAGCGTTATGGCAGTAACGCTTTGCAAAGAAGCGGGCGTGCCTACCGTTATCGTTAAATGTGGCGATGAAATGCACCAAAAGATTTTAAGCCGTGTGGGTGCCGACAGAGTGATTTTCCCCGAAAAAGAATCGGGAACGAGGCTTGCTAAAAATCTGCTTACATCTGGCTTTTCGGAAATGATAGAGCTTTCCGATGAAGTGTCTATGGTAGAAATAGACGTAAAAGATAAGTGGGTTGGTAAAACGCTGATAGAGCTTAGCCTTCGCAAAAAATATTCTGTTAACGTGGTTGCGATACGAAACGGTGATAAGATCAGTACAACGGTTGATCCTGCGCTTCCGCTTGAAAAAGGAATGCAGCTTATTGTGATAGCAAACACTTTAAAACTTCAAAAATTGAAATAATTTCGTGGTATTGATATGAAAAAACAAAAGAACAAAAAGAACTTTTTGAAAGAGAAGTAAGAGAAAAAGAAGATGCAGCTATTGATAAAGAATTTTACGACATAATATTTGAAAAATGCCCAGACATAGCACCAAGGAGTTTTAGTGGGTACAGAAGAATGAAAGCAACAAATTCAAGTAATTACCAAAAGATTTTAATTGAAGCAGAAAAGCGATTGGGATATGACTTCTACAACAGATAAGTTAATGTTCTAATCAATGTGTTTATTTATATACAAATAAGTCTACTATATTAAGTATAAATCCCCTAAAACGACAAATAATAGTAGCGTTATTCCAAATTTATTATTGCAAAACAAGGAGATTTATAAACTTATGAAAGCAACAGGAATAGTAAGGAGAATTGACGACCTCGGTCGTGTTGTAATACCAAAGGAAATCCGCCGCACAATGCGTATCCGTGAGGGCGACCCCCTTGAGATTTACACAAGTGCCGATGGCGAGGTTATCTTCAAAAAATACTCAGCCATAAGCGAATTGTCCGAAAATGCCTCGCAGATTGCCGATATCACAGCAAAGCTGGCATCGTGCCCCGTGGTTGTTTTTGACAGAGATCACGTCGTGGCTGTATCGGGCACTTCAAAAAAGGAGCTGAGCGAGCGCAGGGTTTCGCAAGCGCTTGAAGAGCTTATGGAAAGCCGCAAAAGCTATTATCAGACAGCCTCTTCGCACGCAAAGCTGATGCCCGTTGAAGGCGTTGAAAAGGCGGCGGTTGCCTGCGTGCCCATTATCACTGCGGGCGATGTTTCGGGTGCGGTTGCCTTTTTGGAAAACGGCAACATTTCAAACGCAACCGAACTGCAATCAGGACTTGTGCAGGCGGCGGCGCAGTTTTTAAGCCGCCAGATTGAAGGCTAAAAAATATTATCTGTATAAAAACGCAAAAAATCCCGCAAAGGTTTTTCCTTTGTGGGATTTTGCTATTTTTGCATTTATATAAAACGAAAAAGGAAGCTTTTACAGTTCCCCTTGCTTCTGAATCACAATGACTCTGCATGCTAAATTATCATACTCCCAGCTTTCTGAAACTCTGAAAAGTTTTATTTCTCCATTTTCCTCAATAATAACTGGTGTCTGATAATACTCTACCATCATAAGCAGTTCTTCAGATGATACTCTAGTTACCTCGCTTATCACTTCATACTCTGGCTGTTCTTCCTCAAGGTATTTCTGTATAGCATCTCTTAATTCTTGCATGGTTTCTGCAGAAGATACATAGCTTTCCAATGTGTCCTTCGGAGTTCCACCAAGCTGTCTAATAATCTCTGCTACCATTTCAGCATTTTCTGATACTTCCTGCTTAGTGGTAGTAGTTGTCGTTACAGTCGTCTGCTGAGGGGTCGTAGTCGTCGCCTTGGGTGTAGTTGCAGTAGTCTGCCCATTGGTAGTAGTCGTTGCCATTGTTGTGGTGGTAGTTGTGACAGCAGTTGTGGTTGCCTTGGTGGTCGTGGTTTCCTTAGGTCTTGCGGTGGTGGTCACGTCATCCTCATCAGAGGTAGTCGTCGTGACCTGCGTGGTCGTGGTGTTGCTGTTTTCGGTTTCCGCGCTGTTTTTGTCACAAGAAACAGCGAATACTGCAAATGTAACGATAATAAACACCGTCACTACAATCGCCCGAATCTTAAAATACTTCTCAGTCATATTGATATTCTCCTCTTTGAATTGTGCCGTTTCGGCATTTGATGCGGTTTCATATTTAAAAATAGTATTCATAATAAGCACCGTATTCAACATCGACAAAATATACCATATCGGGATATTTATATTATACCATTATGGGATAATATTGTCAAGAGGTGATTTTGTGAGGTTGAAAGAAATAAGAAAAAGCAAAGGAATCTCACAGCTGAAGTTAGCTATGGATTTGAATATGAGCCAGAATACAATAAGCAGATACGAAACAGGGGACAGGGAGCCGGGTATAAATGAATTGATAAAAATAGCGGATTATTTCGATGTTTCTGTAGATTATCTGCTCGAACGCACCGAGAACCCCAAGATGAATATTTAAAACCTATATAACCGAAAAAGAGGAGTGCAAAAACTGCACTCCTTTTTTTGATTGCACGGGTAAAGTGTGTGCGCCGACAGAGTATATAGCTTTGGCTTGCACAGCGCAGGCTTCGGTTTGCTTTTGCATAGCAGAGTACAAACATAATATGTCGGTTTTGCGCAAATCAGCCCGATTGCAAAAATTTACAATTTTTTGTGTTATAGGTCTTGCAAACTTGCGGAAAATATTATACAATAGAAATAATGATTGTTAAAGAAAAGACAATCAAATCAAATCTATGTTAAGGAGTGCTATTATGGCAGGTTTAAACAAAGTTTCGGTTGAAGATATCAACGTTGCAGGCAAGAACGTACTCGTTCGCTGCGATTTCAACGTACCCTTGAAGGATGGCGTTATCACCAACGATAACAGAATCGTTGCTGCACTTCCCACAATCAACAAGCTTATCGAAAACGGCGGAAGAGTTATTCTTTGCTCACATCTCGGCAAGCCCAAGAACGGTCCTGAGGACAAGTTCTCTCTTGCTCCCGTAGCAGTAAGACTTTCTGAATTGCTCGGCAAGGAAGTTGTTTTTGCCAAGGATGACGAGGTTGTCGGCGCAAACGCAAAGAAGGCTGTTTCCGAAATGAAGGACGGCGACGTTGTTCTTCTCGAAAATACAAGATTCAGAAAAGAAGAAACAAAGAATATTGAAGATTTCAGCAAGGACCTTGCTTCCATCGCTGAAGTATTCGTAATGGACGCTTTCGGCAGCGCTCACAGAGCACACTGCTCAACTGCAGGCGTTACTGATTATATCAGCCAGACAGCAGTCGGCTACCTTATGCAGAAGGAAATCGCTTACCTCGGAAACGCTGTTGAAGTTCCTGAAAGACCTTTCGTTGCAATTCTTGGCGGCGCAAAGGTTGCTGATAAGCTCAATGTTATCTCAAACCTTCTCGAAAAGTGCGATACACTTATCATCGGCGGCGGTATGGCTTATACATTCCTCAAGGCTAAGGGCTATGAGGTTGGTACTTCTCTTGTTGACAACGAGAAGATTGACTACTGCAAGGAAATGCTCGAAAAGGCTGAAAAGCTCGGCAAGCAGCTCCTTCTCCCCATTGATACAGTAGTTGCTAAGGAATTCCCCAACCCCATCGATGCTGACATCGAAGTTGAAACAGTTCCTTCAAACGAAATCCCCGCTGATAAGATGGGTCTTGATATCGGCGAAAAGACACAGGAGCTTTTTGCAAAGGCTGTTGCAGACGCTAAGACTGTTGTATGGAACGGACCTATGGGCGTTTTTGAAAATCCCACACTTGCAAAGGGCACAATTGCTGTAGCTAAGGCTCTGGCTGATACAGACGCTACAACAATCATCGGCGGCGGCGACTCTGCTGCAGCTGTTGTTCAGCTCGGCTTTGCTGATAAGATGAGCCATATTTCAACGGGCGGCGGCGCATCTTTGGAATATCTCGAAGGTAAGGTTCTTCCCGGAATTGCAGTAATTCAGGATAAGTAATTAGCTTTTATTTAAATCAGGAGCAGGGCGCACTGCCTTGCTCTTGAGTTGTATATGAAAGGTAAACTATGGTTGTAAAAGTGTTTTTAATATGCTTTTTGGCGTTGTTTTTAGAAAGGTTTTTAATAAATATCTTTTGCGACTTTCAAAGATTCGGTAATTATATAAAGGAAAACGGTTTTTCTTTATTAGGGATTATTGGTCTGATTGATTTTAAATGGATTTTTACAGCAAGAAGAACCGAGAAAAGACCAAAGGGACAATTTGTAAAAGCTGACGCACAGGTTGTTGAAGCCGAAAAGGAAATCAGCGAATTTTACGATGAAAACGAAGGCTTTAAGCAGCATATAACCTATCGGCTGAAAATCAGGTACTATGTCGGAACGCAGTCTGTAACCACTTATTTGGACAGTGAAAGCATGGAGGATGAGGTTGAAATCTTCTACAATGTAGACAACCCTTACGAAGTCCAGCTTGCGAGCAAGTCGTGCTTGAATGAAAAAACCGAGGCTGAAACAATAAATAATATAATTGAAGATATTGCTGGGTTCGTGGCGTTTATTGTCACTGTGTTCTACATATTCGATATATTTATTGAGGTCCCTTGGATATAGAATAATACGGCTTATTGCAATTGACAAAATCTGTGGTATATAGTATAATAACCGAGTATAATAAATTCAATTCAAAGGAGAATAATTATGAATAAAGCAGTAAGAAAGGCAATTATTGCCGGCAACTGGAAAATGAACAAGACAAGACCCGAGGCAAAGGCTCTTCTGGAAGAACTTGTGCCCATGGTAAAGGATATCAAGAACGTTGAAATCGTAGCTTGCGTACCTTTCACAAACCTTGAAACAGCTCTTAGCGTTACAGAAGGCACAAATATCAAAATCGGCGCAGAAAACTGCCATTTTGAAAAAAGCGGTGCTTTCACAGGCGAAATTTCTGCAGATATGCTTGCTGAAATGGGCGTTGAATATGTAGTTTTAGGCCATTCCGAGCGCCGTCAGTATTTTGCTGAAACCGACGAGACCGTAAACAAGAGAACAAAGGCTGCACTTGCCGCAAATCTTAAACCCATTGTTTGCGTGGGCGAGCTTTTGTGGGAAAGAGAATGCAACATTACAAACGAGGTTATCGCTCGTCAGATTAAGCTTGATTTCTTCGGAATTGAAGCTGATGACCTTAAAAAGTGCGTTATTGCTTATGAACCCGTTTGGGCAATCGGCACAGGCAAAACAGCAACTGCTGAACAGGCACAGGAGGTTTGCGCATTTATCCGTGGTGAGCTTGCAAAGCTTTATGGTGCGGATGTTGCTGAAACAATCACAATTCAGTATGGTGGTTCTATGAATGCAGGCAATGCAGCAGAGCTTGTTTCAAAGACAGATGTTGACGGCGGTCTTATCGGCGGCGCTTCATTAAAGGCTGCAGATTTTACAGCAATCATCAACGCTGCAGAAATTGGCTGATTTTAAAATGAAATCTTTCAAAGCTCGTTTTGCTCTTTCTTTCAGCGTTGTGTTTGCGCTGAGCATCGCACTGCTCAATCTGGTTGAGAGCTTTGCCAACGAAAAGCTGACCTTCAACGGTGCGTTTTTCGGCGAAAATCTTAACTTTGCCTGCGTGGTAAGGGTGCTTCTGTTTGCCGTGGTAATTGTGCTGAGCGTTTGCTTTGCAAGGCTCGCAACAAGGCTTGCGGCAGCATTTTCGGTTAAATCTGATAACGCAGACGAAGACCACGGCAAATTTCTTGATGTATTTTACATTTTTGTCGAAATTGCGTTTCTTGCCTATGTCGCTTTGCGGCTGTATTTCGGAGTAAGAGCGCTGAATGTCACATCGACTGCGTTTCTGATTATGGGAATAAACGACTTTACGTTTGTTCTTATGCTTATGCGCATTTTCACCTATATCGCAAATATTATTTATGCGCTCGGCGGCGTGTGCGCTCTTGCCGGTTGTGCAGGCTATGCAAAACAGCTTATTGATAAAACTACAAAAAAGGAAACTGATTGAAAATGAAAACACCATTGATTTTATTGATTATGGACGGCTTCGGATACAATCCGAGCGATTACGGCAATGCTATCAAATCAGCAAACACGCCTAATCTTGATAAATATTTTGCATCCTCGCCCAACGTTTTAATCGGTGCAAGCGGAATGGATGTAGGTCTTCCCGACGGTCAGATGGGTAACTCCGAGGTTGGACACACCAACATCGGCGCAGGCAGAATTGTATATCAGGAACTCACAAGGATTTCAAAGTCGATTTCCGACGGTGATTTCTTTGAAAATGTTGAATTTGTCAAAGCGATTGAAAACTGCAAGGCAAATGACAGCGCACTTCACCTCTGCGGACTTTGCTCAGACGGCGGTGTTCACAGCCACAACACTCACCTTTACGGGCTTTTAGAGCTTGCAAAGCGTGCAGGTCTTTCAAAGGTTTATGTTCATTGCTTTATGGACGGCAGAGATGTTCCGCCCGATTCAGGTCTTGGATTCATTAAAGAGCTCTACGCTAAAATGGATGAAATCGGAGTGGGCAAAATCGCTACAATCAGCGGTAGATACTATTCTATGGACAGAGAGCTTCGCTGGGAGCGTGTTGAAAAAGCATATAACGCAATGACAAAGGCAGAAGGCGAATTTTTTGATTGCCCCGTAAAGGCTATGGAGGCTTCTTATGCCAACGGCGTTACGGATGAGTTTGTTGTTCCCTGCGTTTGTGATAAGGAAGGTGCTGTAAAAAGTGGCGACAGCGTGATTTTCTTTAACTTCCGTCCCGACAGAGCAAGAGAAATCACCAGAGCGTTTGTTGACGGTGAGTTTGCAGGTTTTGATAGAGAGAGAATGCCTCTTACATTTGTTTGTATGACTCAGTACGACGCAACAATGCCGAACGTTCTCGTTGCATTCAAGCCCGACAGTCTTGAAATGCCCATAGGCGAGGTTATCAGCAAAAAGGGCTTGAAACAGCTCAGAATTGCCGAATACACAAAATATGCACACGTTACCTTCTTCCTCAACGGCGGCAGAGAGGTTCAGTACGAAGGCGAGGAGAGAATTCTTGTTGATTCTCCCGACGTTCCCACATATGATATGCAGCCCGAGATGAGTGCATATATCGTAACAGACAGAGTTTGCGAGTGCATTGAAAAGGATATGTATGACTTTATCGTTCTCAATTTTGCAAACTGCGATATGGTAGGCCACACAGGCATTTTTGATGCTGCAAAGGCAGCAGTTGAAGCTGTTGACGAGTGCGTTGGCAGGGTTGTCGAAGCTATTCTTGCAAAGGGCGGCGTTGCAATCATTACAGCTGACCACGGAAATGCAGACAAGATGTATGAGGATGACGGTGCGCCCTTCACAGCTCATACAACAAATCCCGTTCCCTGTATGGTTGTCGGCGCAGGCGATGTGAAGCTCAGAGAAGGCGGTGTGCTTGCAGATATCGCACCCACAATTCTCAAGATTCTTGACATCGAGCAGCCTGCTGAAATGTCAGGCAAATCAATTATTGTTGACTGAAATTAATTATAACAACAAAATGCACACAGGAAAATTCAATTCCTGTGTGCATTTTTTGTTGCTTTAAAAAATCATTATTCGGAAACTTCTTCGCTGTCAATCGATTCAGCGGAATCGATTTCAGCCTCAGCAAGTGCGGCGAGCGCTTCAAGCGATTCAGCAGCTTCTTCTGTTGCTTCTTCGACAGCTTCGGCAGCTTCTTCTGTTGCTTCTTCGGCAGCATCTTCGACAATTTCTTCGACCTGCTCAGCAACTTCCTCAGTCTGCTCAGTAGCCTCTTCGGCGGCTTTTTCTGCGGCAGCCTTTGCAGCTGCTTCCTCAGCGGCGGCCTTTTCAGCAGCTTTTGCGGCAGCGGCCTGTGCAGCCTCAGCAGACATTGTGTGCTGCTTTGCGGGAATGCGCTTTAAGGGCGAATATGTAAACTGCTTGCAGCTGAAATCTGCGTTTACAAGACCTTTTTTGTCGCAGCCTACCTTGTCGCCTGTGGAGTTGAGCTTGCCGTGAATGCAGTATTCACATCTGGGCTTTATGTCATTACCGAACAATCTCTTTTTTGCCATAAACGATACACCTCTTATATAGATTTTCAAGAGAAAGCGTGAAAACGCTTTATTACGCTATCATTATAGCATATTATTTTTCATTTGTCTACTGTTTTTTGCAAGCAGAATACAGCACATCAAAATCAGCGCCGATGATTGCAGTATGTCAGAGTCCGTTCCTGCGCTCTGCACGGGAGCGATTACGCTTATGTATTGCTTTGCGGGCGGTTCATAAATTGCATTGCATATCACTGCGGAGATGACTGCGCATACTGCCCTTGCCGCGACAAATTTTGCCATATCGAAGCGAAATGAGGCGATTGAGCGCAGCTGCAACGCCACGCAGATTCCGCCAAACGAGAGAAGCGCCGCACAGGCGGGTACGGATATCACCGTGAGAACATATGTTACTTCAAAAACAGAAGCCACAATGCTTGCGGGAATGTGTGCAAGACGGCTTATAAGCGTTATTATTCCAAGATTTTGCACAATTGAAAGCGCCGCACGCATAAACAGAATCATTATGCATATGTTCAAAAGTGCGTCGGCGGCACTTTTTGCACTCTTTACAAGCGAGATGCCGATAGGCTTTCGGGCAATGCAGACAGGCTGGCTGTCCGTTGAAAATCTGCAAAGAAGAATCGCCGCAATAAGGTTCGAAAGTGTGCACGATATCAGAATTGCGCTGAGCTGACTTTTGTGAGAAACAACGCCGAGTATGAATGCAGGCCCGCTTGAAAAGCAAAAACAGGCATAACGCATTGCCCGGCGCCGTGTGATTTCGCCTTTTTCGTAAAGTAATGACAAGAGTTTTATACCGATGGGATATCCACCGAATTGGCTCAACAAAAAAATAGAAAAAATTTTGCCGTCGAAGCCAAAAATTGCTTTTGCAAATTTGTTTGATATTTTCGAAAAAATGTCGATAAACGGCGAATCGACGAGCATCGATGATATTACCATAAAAAAATAAAGCGAAGGAACAATTGTTTCGAGGCACACCTTGACGCCGCAGCTGACAGCGTATTTAAGTGAATCGGAATATATTACCGAAAACAGCATCAAAAACAGCAGCACAAGGGTGAGTAAAATATTTTTTGTTTTTTGCATTGAAAAATCCTCACGGCATATTATAAATATAAAGGAACGTATTAACGGAGGCTGAGGCTTGATGGGCAAATTATCAGAGATATCAAAGAAAGCGCTGTATTATAATTCTATGATACATATCAGCGATAACAGACGTGTTGAAATTGAAAATTGCAGAAAAATTCTTGAATATAACGATATCTGCGTACGGGTAAAAACAACTACCTGCGATGTTGCTGTGTGGGGAAGCGGACTTTGCGTTGATGATTTCTGCACAGGCGGCATTGTAATCAACGGAAAAATCTCATCAATTGAGTTGGAAAAGGTGATGTAATGTTTGACAATCTGAGAGGCGTTGTGCATTTTAAGGCGCACGGCGACAGGCTTTATGCCTTTATTGACGAGGTTCGTCACAAAAAAGTAGGGTGCCGCCGCCAGAGAATGGAAAATGATGTTCTGTATGCGACCTGCTATCGCAGAGATTTTTATGAAATTGAGGAAATCGCTAAGTGTATGGGCGTGGAAATATCGTCAGTCGCACAGAAGGGCGCGGTTTTTAAGGCGATAAAATACAGGCGGAGGTTCGGCGTTGCCGCAGGCATTCTGATTGCGTTGGCGGTGATTTTCTATTTTTCCAACGTAATCACCCATATTGAGATTACAGGCTGCGAAACGGTAGAGGCAGATGTTGTAAGCGCTGCGCTGGCAAACTGCGGAATTGAGCAGGGAGCGTTTATTCCGTCGATTGACTTTGACAGCTGCGAGCGAAAAATACTGCTGGCAATTGATGATATCGCCTGGGTCGGGATAAGGCACAGCGCAGGCAGAGTGGTGGTTGATATTCACGAAATGGTTGAGGCACCGTTGATGCTTGATGAAAATACGCCCTGCAATATAGTTGCGGCGTATGATGCGCAAATTGTCGATATCAGCGTGCTCGAAGGGGTATCCTGCGTTCAGAGGGGGTATACTGTGAAAAAAGGCGATATTCTCATAAGTGGTGTACAAGAGGGCATCAAAGGACTGACTACGGTAAAGCATTCGCTTGGCAGTGTTGTCGGCATATATAATCTTTCGGTGAGCTTTGAGCAGGAGCTTTCGTCGCTTGTCAGAGTGGAAACTGACAGCATAACACAAAAAAATGTGCTTAATGTGCTTTCGCTTGAAATTCCGCTGTATTTCAATGGCGTTGAGTTTGCCGATTATAACCTTAAAACCTCGGAGAGACAGCTATATCTTTTCGGGAAACGCCTTCCCATATGCATAAACGAAAACGAGTATATTGAATGCGGATATATAGAAAAAGTGTATGATGAGCAGCAGGCACAGGCGCTTTTGTATGAGCAAAAGCAAAGGTACGAGGAAAATTTTCTTGAAAATACAGAGATATTATCGCAAAAGGTAAACATAATAATCGATGAAAACAAGGCTGTTGCGCAAATTTTTTATACGCTGAAAGGTGAAATCGGCGAAAAAAATGAAATTTTGTTTAAAAATTTCAATTAGGTCTTTAAAAATTGTGATATATATGTTATAATCATTGTGGTGTAGTGTAGGTAAAATACATCGACAAAATTACAGGGATGGTATATGAGCGAGATAATAATTAACGTTGACAATATTGAACAGGTTCTGGCACTTTTCGGAAACTGTGATGAGAATATAAATATTATTCAGCGCCAGTACAATGTTATGATACTTAACCGTGGGACTGATTTGAAAATTTCAGGTGAGCAGGCTGCGGTTGAGAGGGCGCATAAGGTTATTGAGAGCCTTCTTTCAATGCAAAGGCGGGGCGAAAAAATCAACGAACAGAGCATTCATTATGTGATTGCTATGTATTCCGACGGGCTTGATGATGAGCTTAAAGAGCTTTCAAATGACGGAATCTGCCTTACTGCAACGGGTAAGGTAATACGCCCGAAAACCGTCGGGCAGAAAAAGTATGTTGACGCCATTAAGAAAAACACGATCATTCTGGGTGTCGGCCCTGCAGGAACGGGCAAGACATATCTTGCGGTTGCAATGGCTGTAAAAGCGTTCAAGGCTCACGAGGTTACAAGGATTATTCTTACACGACCTGCGGTTGAAGCCGGCGAGAACTTAGGTTTTCTTCCGGGCGATATGCAGGATAAGGTAGACCCTTATCTGCGCCCACTGTACGACGGATTGTTTGAGACCTTAGGTGCCGAAGGCTTTGCGCGCCATATGGAAAAAGGCACGATTGAGGTCGCACCCTTGGCTTATATGCGAGGAAGAACGCTCGATGATGCGTTCATCATTCTCGACGAGGCACAGAACACCACAAGCGAACAGATAAAGATGTTTCTGACGCGACTGGGTTCAAACAGCAAAATGGTAATTACGGGCGATATCACGCAGATTGACTTGTCGGACAAGCGCCGCTGCGGTCTTGTTGAAGCGATCAAGGTGCTGCGGGGTATTGAAGATATATATATTCACAGGTTTGACGACAAGGATGTCGTAAGACACAAGCTTGTTATGGACATTATCAAGGCTTATGAAAAATATCACGAGAAAGGTGAGAAAAAGCAATGACACGCTTAAAGGTATATGTAAAAAATAATCAGACAGAGGTTAAGGTTCCTGTGGGGATAAGAATGCTTATCAGACGCTGCTGTCAGGCAGTTTTGACGCATGAAGATTTCGGCGAGCCTGCGGAAGTAAGCGTTTCGTTCGTGAGCAATGATGAAATTAAAAAGCTTAACAAAATATACAGGGAAAAGGACGCTGTTACAGACGTTTTGTCTTTCCCTTTGGGCGAAAACGGCGTTTATGACAAAAACAACGATACAGGTGCGCTTATGCTCGGCGATATCGTAATCTCACTTGACACGGCAGTTAAACAGGCGCAGATGTATGGTCATTCGCTTGAAAGAGAAATTGGTTTTTTAACGGTGCATTCAATGCTTCATCTGCTTGGCTATGACCATGAAAAGAGCACATTGGAAGAACGTATTATGCGCGAAAAGGAAGAGCAGATTCTTGATAATATCGGGATTTCACGCTCAACCAGCTATGTAAATACAGAGAACTAAAATCATAATCGGCGGCAGTGTGCTTTGTTGCATATTGCTGCCGAAAGTTTAAAAAAGGGAATTTTTATGGAAACAAAAACAGCTTTTATAACAATCGCAGGCCGCACCAATGCGGGCAAATCTTCGCTTTTGAATGCGCTTATAGGTGAAAAAATCGCAATTATCAGCGATAAAACACAAACAACCCGAACGAGAATTACCGGCCTTTTGAATGTTGAGGGCACACAGCTTGTTTTTATGGATACCCCCGGACTGCACAAGGCAAAAAACAAGCTTTCCGAATATATGCTCAATTCCGTAAAAGAAAGCGCAAGCGGTGTTGATGTTGTGCTTTTTGTGTTTGACTGCACACGCAGAATGGGTGAGCAGGAAAAGGCTATGATATCAAATCTGATAAACGCAAAAACACCTGTTGTGCTTGTGCTTAATAAAATCGACCTGCTTGATGATAAGGCGCTTCTTGCAAAAAAATTAAGCGACCTTTGCGCAGAATTTGATTTTGATGCGGTAATTCCTGTAAGCGTTATCGAAAATGACGGCGTTGACCTTGTTCTGGAGCAGGTTTTGAAATATGCCGCACCTTCGCCGCATTATTTCCCCGACGACAAGCTTACAGATCGAAGTGAAACTTATCTTGCCGCCGAAATGGTGCGTGAAAAGCTTCTGATGCTTTTAAAGGATGAGGTTCCGCACGGTATTGCCGTTGAGATTGAAAAATTTGCCGAGCGTGACAACAAGGATATTCTTGACGTTCACGTTGTTATATATTGCGAAAAATCAAGCCATAAGGGAATTGTCATCGGCAAGAACGGTGCAATGCTCAAGAAAATCGCAACAATGGCAAGGCGCGACTTAGAAGACTTTTTCAGAATTCAGGTAAATCTTCAGTGTTTTGTCAAGGTTCGTGAAGATTGGCGAAATCGTGACGGAATAATCCGAAGTCTTGGTCTTGGCGAGTAATTTTTGCAAAAATATCCACAAATAACTTTCAAAAAAACGCAGATAATTCTGATAGAGCAATTTTTAAATATATCAGGAGTAATCTTACGTTATGAAGGAAAGCTTTGATAAATGGAACAAGTTTTATAATTCGGGAAAAATTTCGGATTATCTGAGCTATAAAGGAATTGAAAACAGGAAGGTGCAAAATGCTGATAACAACGGCGGGCGTGGTGATAAGGGAGCGCCAGATAGGTGAAAACGACAAATTTGTTGATATACTGACTGAAAAAAACGGTGTTATCGAGGTTTCCGTGAAGGGTGTAAAGAAGCTTAACAGCACAAATTCCGCCGCAACCCAGCTTTATACCTATTCAAATTTTTGCGTCAAAAAGCGTGGCGACAGGTATTATCTTAACAGCTCTGAGCAGATCAAGAATTTTTATGGTATAAGAATGGATATTGATAAGCTCTCGCTTGCCTGCTATTTCAGCGAGGTCATTGCCTATGCCGTGCCGGATGAGGAATCAAGCGGTGAAATTCTGCGCCTGTTACTCAACACCTTGTATTTTCTTTCAAATTCGACCCGTGATTTGCCGTTTTTAAAAAGCATTTTCGAGCTGCGCTTTGTCTGTGAGCTTGGAATGATGCCCAACGTCACAGCCTGCATTGAATGCGGAAAATTTGAAAGCGAAAAAATGTTTTTTGATTTGACGGGCGGCTGCTTTTATTGTGAGAATTGCTTTTCCGACGCTGAATCTGACAATATCGTAAGCCTGACGCCTGCGGTAATAAGCGCTGTCCGCCATATAGTTCTGGCAGATTTCAACAGGCTTTATAACTTTAAAATATCGCCATTAAGCCAGAATAAGCTCTCGCACGTTGCCGAGCAGTATCTGCTCACCCACGTCGGCAAGAGCTTCAGAACCCTGGATTTTTATAAATCCATCACACAGGAGTAAAAGATTTAATACGTTACATATTTAAAGGTACTGTTTATGAATAAATATTATGAAGCTTTGGAATTAGGCAAGATTCTTGAGATGCTTTCAAAGGAATGTGCCGTTGAACGAACAAAGCAAATGGCGCTTGAGCTGGCGCCTAAGAATGATTATTACGAAGCTTTGGCAGAGCTGAAAAAAACCGAAAGTGCGTTTGAGCTTGCCTGCAAATACGGCAGTCCTGCGTTTTATTCGGTAAAGGACGTCAGCATGAGCGCATTCCGTGCAAAGTCGGGATCAAAGCTTTCTCTTCGCGAGCTTCTCGATATTGCCGCACTTTTAAAGCAGCTGCAGATTTTAAGCGATTACAGAGGACATTTTGATTCTACCGAAACTGAGCTTGATTATCTGTTTGTACAAATCAATACCGACAGATATCTTGAAACAAAAATAAATTCTGTTGTTGTTTCCGAGGATGAAATTTCAGATAACGCAAGTCCTGCGCTGGCTGATATCCGCCGCAGAAAGAACAAGGCGGCATTGAAGCTGCGCGAAAATCTTGATAAGATGATAAAGAATACCGAGGTGCAGAAGTGCCTGCAGGAGTCGATTGTCACAATGCGTGACGGGCGTTATGTCGTGCCGGTAAAGGTCGAGCATAAGAATTCCGTGCCGGGACTTATACATTCGTCTTCTTCCAGCGGTCAGACCATTTTCATAGAGCCCATGAGCGTTGTTGAAGCCAACAACGAAATCAAGCTTTTAGAGAGTATGGAGGTTGAGGAAATCGACCGCATTTTAATGCAGCTAAGCTCCGATTGCGCTGATGATTATGATTTGCTCATTGGCGGATACAAGACGATATGCATTCTGAATTTGTATTTTGCAAAGGCAAATTTGGCTTCGCGAATGAAAGCGTGCGTGCCCAAGCTTTCCGACGAGGGGTTGACGCTGCTGAAAAAAGCACGCCATCCTTTGATTGATTCTAAAAAAGTTGTGCCGATTGATATTACAATCGGCGAGGAATATGATGCGCTTATAATCACCGGTCCCAACACGGGCGGTAAGACCGTTGCACTTAAAACCGTAGGACTTCTGACCTTAATGGCGATGTGCGGTCTGCTTATTCCCGCAAACGAAGGCTCCGTGGTTTCGGTTTTTGAAAAGGTGCTTGTTGATATCGGCGACAGTCAGAGCATTGAGGAAAGCCTTTCGACCTTTTCGGCACACACAAATAAGGTTGTTGAAATTTTGAAAAACGCTGATGAGAATTCGCTTGTTCTGCTTGATGAAATCGGCAGCGGAACCGACCCTGTTGAGGGTGCGGCGCTTGCTGTTGCCGTAATTGAACAGCTTAAAATTCAGGGTGCCAAAATGCTTGTCACGACCCATTATCAGGAACTGAAGCTTTTTGCACTTCAGACAGATGGTGTTGAAAACGCATCATGCGAGTTTGATGTTGATACGCTGCGACCAACATATAGAATCATTATCGGAGCGCCGGGAAAGTCGAACGCTTTTGCAATTTCAGAAACGCTTGGTATGCCGAGTGAAATAATCAGCCGTGCAAAACAGCTTGTTGGCGATGAAAATTCCAGGTTTGAGCAGGTAGTTGCCGACCTTGAAGCACAGCGCACTTTGCTTGAAAGCCAGAACAGAGAAATTGAAAAAGCAAAGCTGCAGCAGCTTGAGCTTGCAAAAAAGCATAAAGATGAGCTTGAAGAGCTTGAAAGGGTCAAATCCGCCGAGATAGAAAAGGCAAAAACCGTCGCTATGAGAATTATCGAGGATACCAAGGCGCAGTCAAACGCACTTATCGACGAGCTTGAAGTGATCAGAAAAAGCAAGGATAAGGGCGACTTTTCGCAAAGAGCAAGGGATGCAAAGTCAAAGGCAAATTCAGCACTTGACAAAATGTATGACAAGGCGAACCCCGTCGATAAGCGTAAAAATGAGAATTATGTTCTGCCGAGGGCACTAAAACGCGGTGACACTGTTTATGTTGCAAGCCTTGACAAAAAAGGTGTTGTTGTCAGCGACCCTGATTCCGACAAGCTTTTTGTTCAGATTGGCATTATGAAAACCAAGGTTAATCTCAGCGACCTGCGCCTTGCAGATGAAGAAAAAATCAGCGTAACTATGGGCGGCGTGACGACCAAGGGCGTTACGGGCAGAGCAACGCGAAAGGTTTCTACCGAGCTTGATATCAGGGGACAGGCGAGTGACGAGGGCGTTTATATGCTTGACGCATTTATTGATGACTGTGTAGTTTCGGGGCTTTCGACCGTAACTGTAATTCACGGCAAGGGCACGGGTATTCTGCGCAAGGCGGTTCACGAGCGCCTGAGACGCCACAAAAACGTCAAGAGCTATCGCCTGGGCAAATACGGCGAGGGAGAAGACGGCGTTACAATTGTTGAGCTTAAATAATTTGATATAACGAAAAAAGAGGAGTGCAAAAATCTGCACTCCTCTTTTTGGTTTGTGTAAAATTATTCTGCAACAGGTGCGCCAACGGGACATACGCCATTGCAAGAACCGCAATCGATGCACTTGTCAGCATCGATGTCGTACTTGCCATCGCCTTCAGCAATAGCATCTACGGGACATTCGTCAACGCAAGCGCCGCACATAATGCACTCATCAGTAATTTTGTAAGCCATATTTCAAAACACCTTTCTGAAAAGTTTTAAAGGCATAGCCTTTACAAAACTATAATAACACACATTTGTGAACAAATCAAGACTTTTTGGAATTTTCCAAAAAGAAACAGGGCTTTGAAAAAAGCCCTGTTTAAGAAAAACATTTTTTCTTTTATCTGTTGTCGTCAACGAATCCGCTTTCAACAAGTGCAACAAGAGCATCAACAGCAGCCTGTTCGTCTGCACCGTCAGCAATGATTCTGATAGCGGTTCCGCCTACGATACCGAGCGAAAGAATACCAAGAAGGCTCTTTGCGTTTACTCTGCGCTCTTCCTTTTCGATCCAGATTGAAGACTTGAACTCGTTTGCTTTCTGGATGAAGAAAGTAGCAGGTCTTGCGTGAAGACCAACCTGATTCTGAACCATAACGTCTTTAACAAACATAAGTGCCTCATTTCTCAGCGACGCTTTTTAATCTATAAGGCAGACGGCGCAAAAAGCATAGCAGTCGCTGTATGCATAATGCCGCACCGAAAGCCCTTTTGGGTTAAAATATATTGTAATCAAACCACTTTTACTATTATACAAGTTAATATTTCCATAGTCAATCAGTTTTTGCCAAGAATTCGGCGATTTAGGGCAATTTTCTCCCTCTTGTTCATAGTCGCCAATTTTAAAACGGGGTTATTTGTGCATTTTCACAACGCATTTTTTGCCATATTATCTCGCTTTATTTCGAACTCTCAAGCATATCGGGACGAAGCTGCTTTGTCAGCTCAAGACTTTTCTGCAAGCGCCAGCTTTCGATGTTTTTATGGTGCCCTGAAAGCAGAATTTCAGGCACGGGCATACCTTCCCACATTTCGGGTCGGGTATACTGCGGATATTCCAGAAGACCGTTCCAGTGGCTTTCCTCCTCAAAGCATTCACTTGCGGGCAGAACGCCCTCACAAAGCCTTGCTATTGAATCGGTCAGCACAAGCGCAGGCAGCTCGCCGCCGGTGAGAACATAGTCGCCGATGGAGATTTCTTCGGGGGCGATTTTGTCCAGAACGCGCTGGTCAACGCCTTCGTAATGTCCGCAGATGATAAGAATATCGCTTAAGAGCGCTAATTCCTTAACGCGCTTCTGAGTCAGCGGTTTACCTTTCGGGGACATATATATTGTATGCGGTACGCAGCCGAAATCGTTACATACAGCTTTGTAGCAATCATAGATTGGTTGAGCCTGCATAACCATTCCTTTGCCACCGCCGAAGGGTGAATCATCAACTTTACGGTGTTTGTTTTGAGTATAGTCGCGGATATTACGGCAGTTCACTTCAATTTTGCCGCCTTTTCTTGCTCTGCCGATAATGCTTTCATCAAGAACATTAAGACACATTTCGGGAAAAAGTGTTGCAATCTCAATCCTCATCATCAAACAGTCCTTTCAAAGGTCTTATTTTCATAATACCGGCTTCGATATCGGTCTCGATAACAACATCTGCAATGGCAGGGAAAAGGTATTCTCTGGCTTCGCTGCGGCAGCAATAAACATCGTTTGCGCCTGTTTCAATAACGTCATAAATTTTTCCGTAAGATTTATCGCAGTCAGCATCAACAACCTCCATACCGATGAGGTCGCAGATGAAATATGTGTTTTCATCAAGGGCAAGCTCGTTTCTGTCAACATAAAGCATATTGTTGCGCAATTTTTGTGCCGCCTCTACTGTATCTATATTTTCAAGCTTAGCAATAACCATATTTTTCTGAACCCGTGAATTTATGATTCTAACACTTGTTTTGCCGTTTTTATCAAGATAAAGCAAATCAAATTCGCAGAAAAGCGATGCGTCATCGCAAAGCGGCTGAATTTTCACCTCGCCCTTTATTCCGTGTACGGTTACAATTTTACCGATTTCAAGATATTCTGAAAGTCTGCTTTGTGCCATAAGAATATTCTCCGTTAGTTTTATTTGGTTTGTAAATATACAAAAGGACAGCCGAAGCTGCCCTTAACACTGCTGCAAAATCGAAAAAAGTTTATTCGATTTCAACCATAACCTTCTGTTCGTTTCTGCTTGCGGCAGCACGCATAATTGTGCGTATTGACTTAGCGATTCTGCCCTGCTTGCCGATAATTCTGCCCATATCGTCGGGAGCAACGGAAAGATGGAACACGATGATCCCTTCCTCGTTGGGCTCGTCCTGTGTTACGGTAATAGCGGTTTTGTCTTCAACAAGACCCTGAGCAATACCAATAAGTAATTCTTTCATTTTTACCTCCGATTAGCACAAGCAAACATTGTGCCGTTACTGAATGAATTAGAGAGCGCCGTTATCTTTGAGAATCTTCTTAACGGTGTCTGTGGGCTGTGCGCCGTTTGCAATCCACTTCTTAGCCTTTTCTGCGTCAACCTTAACAACGGAAGGCTCCTTTGTGGGATCGTAGTATCCAAGCTCCTCGATGAATCTGCCATCTCTGGGATATCTTGAATCTGCAACAACGATTCTGTAGAAGGGAGTCTTCTTAGCGCCCATTCTTCTGAGTCTGATTTTTACTGCCATTTATATTCACCTCCAACTTATAGTCGTTTATATATTTAAAGCAGTAATTTTCTGCTTAAATATCAGTTTTTGAAATCACATTCCGAGATTGGAAAAATCAATCCCTCTGAAGCGGCCTTTGCCTTTTTTGCCCTTCATATTTTTAAGCTGCTTCATCATTTTCTGCATTTGCTCAAACTGCTTTAAAAGCCTGTTTACATCCTCGACTTTGGTTCCGCTGCCTGCAGCAATTCTGCGTTTGCGCTTGGGGTCAATAATCGAAGGCTTTGCACGCTCGGCCTTTGTCATCGAAAGGATAATTGCTTCAACGCGTAAAAACTGCCTTTCGTCGATGTCGACATCCTTAATCTGTTCGCTCACTCCGGGGAGCATAGAAATAACATTTTTGATAGGGCCCATTTTCTGGATGCTTTTTAGCTGATCAAGAAGGTCGTTCATATCGAATTTGTTTTCCTGAACACGCTTTGCGAGCTTTTCGGCTTCCTTTTCGTCAATAGTGTTCTGAGCCTTTTCGATGAGCGTCATTACGTCGCCCATTCCTAAGATTCTCGAAGCCATTCTTTCGGGATGGAACTGCTCAAAATCGTCAAGCTTTTCGCCCATACCGACAAACTTTATAGGCTTGCCCGTTACAGAAAGAACCGAAAGTGCGGCACCGCCTCTTGTATCGGAATCGAGCTTGGACATCAGAACGCTGTTGATTCCGAGCGCCTCGTCGAAAGCGCTTGCGACATTTACTGCGTCCTGACCGGTCATAGCGTCAACAACAAGCATAATTTCGTGTGGCTGAGTTTCTGCCTTGATTTCCTTAAGCTCATCCATAAGCTCGGTATCGATATGCAGACGGCCTGCCGTGTCGAGAATGACAATGTCGTTGCCGTAGTCCTGTGCGTGGTGCACGGCTTTTTTTGCAATCACAACAGGGTTTATCTGACCCATTTCAAACACTTGAACGCCGGCCTTTTCACCGACGACCAGAAGCTGATTTATAGCCGCAGGACGGTAAACGTCGCAGGCAACAAGCAGCGGGCGATGACCCTGTGATTTGAAAAATTTAGCGAGCTTTGCGCTGTGTGTGGTTTTACCCGAACCCTGAAGTCCGCACATCATAATAATGCACGGCGGCTTTGAGGGCATATTTATCTTTGCGTTTGATTCGCCCATTAAGGCGACAAGCTCGTCGTTTACAATTTTAATAACCTGCTGTGCGGGAGTGAGGCTGTTCAAAACCTCTTCACCGACTGCCTTCTCGGTGACATTAGCGACAAAATCCTTGACGACCTTGTAGCTGACATCAGCCTCTAAAAGCGCAAGTCTTACCTCGCGCATAGCCTCCTTTACGTCGGACTCGCTCAGCTTACCCCTTGATTTAAGGCGCTTGAAAACGCCGTTTAATTTTTCGGAAAGTCCTTCAAATGCCATAAATCACACCCCATTTCTGTATGGCAAAGCATTTTATTGAGAGAAAATCATTCATCCAGAGATTTTATCGCCTCGATGATCATTGAAGCGTTCTGGCTGATGCTTTTTGAATAATTATATGTTCTGCATTCTGTATAGATGTTCTCGGAAAGAGCCTTTATATCTTCGAGAATGTCCTCGTATTTGCGCATTTTTTCGGCAAAAGCCAATTTTTCTTCAAGCTCGGCCAAAAGCTGTTCGCCTCTGTGAATGCTGTCGTGAACGCCCTGTCTTGTAATGCGCTCGTGCTCGGCAATTTCAGCCAGGGACATATCCTCGTTATAATACAAATCAAGAACGTCGCGCTGCTTCGGTGTTAACATATCGCCGTAATAATCAAGCAAAAGCGCAAATTTATAATCCTTCGCCAAAAAAATCACCGCCGTTTTCAAATTTGTATCATCTATGTAAAGCAACAGACCTTTACATCTCTGAATATTATACCCCCAAGTGAGCTTTTTGTCAAGAGTTTTTTCAAAAAAATATTCTGATTTGAGAAGATTGGTATTGAAGTGACACGTCAAATGAGTTATAATGTAAAAAGCGTTCGGCAGAAATGCCGAATTTACTGTAAATATTAACGTTTTTTTAATTTTTTAGGGAGGGGGTACACTCAAAATGTTAAGTAAAATAACAAAAAAGCTCTTTTTGCCAACTGCCTTTGTTGCACTTGCGATTTATGGCATTGCAGGCAGTATGGACACAATTGTCGAGCGTTCCTTTTTTGATTCACCTGCCGATGCCTTGACGTTTATTGCAATGCTGGCGGTATCTTTGGCGCTGTGGCTTTTCGGAAAGAAAATCAATCCGTCGCTTGAAAGCTCATTACCGTTTTTCAAAAAGATATGCATATGCTGTGTTTGTGCTTTTTTGACAGAAATGTGTGTGTTCAATTTCGTCAGTCTTTATAAAGGTGAAAGTGTTACCGACATTCCGAATGAAGCAATACTTATTGATGGCGAACCTGTATCGTCCTCGGAAATCTTGTTGGAAAACACAAGCACAATTACGATTGTGGGCGAGGGCGCAAATGTCGGATGTATACAGATGCGTTTTTCGGGCGATGATGAAAGGTTTAAAATTACCGCAAAAATCAAGGACGACAATAAGAGCGAAAAATTTACTTCGGTTGCTTCCGTCCACACTGCAGCTTCAAGCGGCATGGCACGGATGACAATAACTCCATACGGCAAGCTTTATGCAATAGAGCTTAAGGTGACCGAGCTTGACGGCATACTGGAATTTGAGGGTGTTTCTCTGCTTTCGGCAAAGCCCTTTTCTTTCAATCATTCAAGAATGTTTTTGCTGCTTGTTGCTGTGCTTGTCGTACTGGCTGTGAAAGAACTCAGCCTGATGAAGATTATGTTTGACGCAAGAAAAGCAAGCCATCAGTTTGCTGTCTGGTCGCTGGCTGTTCTTTGTGCAGGCTCGGTGATTTATTTCAAGGATTTTAAGGCGGAAAACCTTGAATATCCTCTTGAATATGTTGCCAATGTGGATCCATATGCCCAGATGTATGATTCGCTTGAAAAGGGCATTGCGCATATCGATGTTGAGGTGGCTCCCGAGCTTTTGGAGGTTGAAAATGTATATGACATATCTCAGCGTGAGGAAGCGCAGGCTCCTTATATTTTTGACAGAGCATTTTATAACGGAAAATATTATTCTTATTTCGGAATAGCGCCGACGCTTACATTCTGGAAGCCATATATGGCGCTTTACGGCGAATTGCCTTCGGTCAATACGGCGCATATGTTTGCGGCATTTATATCCATCTTTGCACTTTTCGGCGCCGTGCTGGAATTTTTGAAGCGCTATGCACCTCGGGTCAGCCTGATTATGCTTGTGATTTCGCTGTTTTCGGCGGTGTTTATGAGCGGAATACCGATTGCGCTGTTTTTTGGTGACGGATATAATATTGCGCCCGCATTCGGCATTATGTATCTGCTTCTGACGTTGTTTTTTGGACTCGCCGCTGTGAATTCAAAAAATAATATACTGCGGTGCGCAGAGCTTGCGGTTTCGGGCGTGTGCTTTTCGCTTTGCGTTGCCTCACGGCCTGTATTGGCAGTCGGTGCAATTCTGCTCATACCTGCTTTTATTGCGATGCTGCGCTGTGATAAATACAGCATAAAGACCAAGCTTTCCGGAGCGCTTTCATTCGCAGTTCCGATTCTCACAGGGCTTGCGCTTATCGGCAAATATAATGCTCAAAGGTTCGGCTCGCCGTTTGATTTCGGAATGGCTTATCAACTGACGGTTTGCGATGTGACGCAGAAACGACTGGAGCTTACAGGCATTCCTGCCGCAGTTTTCCACTATTTTATCGCACCGGCTAATGTTGCTGACGATTTTCCCTTCATCGGGCCACGCCTGATATATTTTTCAAACTACGGGCATTATGTCTATAATGAAGCAATTTTCGGAGCGTTTCGGTTCCTCCCCATTCTTGCCGGTGTTGGATTGACAGCGCTTGTGCTTCGCCGCAAGGGCTGCAGCAACGAGAAAAAATGGGTTTATATAATTGGAATTGTTTCAACGGTAATTGTTGCTCTTGTTGATTTTTGCTTTGGCGGGGTCAATCTGCGTTATGTTATGGATATTCTTCCTGTGTTGACGCTGATATCAACAGCTGTTTTGCTTGAATGCCATAATGCGGTAAAGGATAACAGAATTCTCGCTGCACCGTCAAGTGCTGTATGTGCTGTCATTTTTGCTCAGGCGGCGGTGTTTTTACTTTTGTTTGGGTTGTCGATTGAGGATGTACCCTTAATCAGGGAGAACCCCGAGCTGTACTGCAAAATAAAGGATTTTATTGTTTTCTGGAGATAATGGAAACGTTTTTTCTGTTATTTTGCATAAATCAGGGGGCTTAGTTTTGAATAGAAAAGATATTTACAAACAAATATTTTTGTGATATAATAATACTATACAACCCGTTATAAGTATAAACGGGGGATGGGGGCGATTTAATGAAACTGAAAAAAGTTTTTGCTATTATGACTGCGGCGTTGCTGAGCATACCCTGCCTTTCGGGGCTGAGCGCAAGCGCGGAAGGATATAATGCATATCTTGCCGGTGTTTACGGCGAGGCTCAGGAAAACGCAATATGGTCTTTTGACAGTGAAGGCAACTATCCTGTTCCGCCGGAGTGTACAACTGCAGTTATTGACGGTGACGGAACCTATGAGGTCGAGTGGGTTATGCAGCCTATCTCCTACGGCCCGAGAACTGAGTTTATGTGTATCTTTATTGATGATCTGTCCAATATGAACTATCCGTATCTGCAGATTACTGTTGATCAGGTTATCGTAGACGGAACCGCTATTGACTATACTCAAAGTGATAGAGCCTGCGATTATCAATATAATTACGGCGAAATGACCAGAGTTTATTTAAAGGACAACTGGGCGGGCTCGGGAATTGCCGATATTGATGAATATATCGTAATCGAAGATTCTATCAAGGTCGTGTTTACGGTTTCCGGTATGGGATTTGATGGTTCAGGTTCTTCCGGCGGCGGAGAAGAAAGCTCATCTGTAAGTGATAGTGAATCACAGTCTGAGTCTGAATCGGAAGTTTCTTCCGAAAGTGAGAGCGAATCACAATCCGAATCGGTTTCTGAATCTGAGCCGGTAAGCGAAAGCTCAAGCACTTCCGAGTCTGAATCAGAGTCGGAGTCTTCCTCAGCAAGCGAGGCTGAATCTTCTTCGGCAAGTTCAAGCACTTCTGAGTCGGAAACTTCGTCGTCCGTTGCTGATGATGACGGCGAAAAGGATGAAGGCGGCATAAAAACATGGATGATTCTTGTTGGCGTGCTTGGCGTTGGCGCGGTCGTTGCGGCTGTTATTGTCATCGTAAAAATCCGAAACAGCAGATATTATCTCTGATGTTTAAAAATTTAATGAAATACACAAAATTAGCACTCTCGAATCGAGAGTGCTAATTTTTACTTTTTATACACAGAAAATATATTGTTTATCCACATCTATCGGTTATTATATAGATGTCGACAAAAGAAAAAAGAAAAGAGCTTTCGATGCATAGTGAGCTCTTGTATGCAGGATAATAAGAGAAAGACAAAAGATTTATCGGCAGCCTTTGCACAATTGCTGCCAATCAGAACAATTAGGAGGACAATTATATGTTTATGCTTACACCTTTTGAGAGAAAGACAAATCTGTTTTTTGACGATTTTTTTGACGATTTTGACAGAAGCTTCTTTGCAACCTCGCCCCGTCATATGGCACCGCCTAAGGAAATGCCCATTAAGACCGATATAAAGGATATTGGCACAGGATATTTGCTCGAGGCTGAGCTTCCGGGCTTTGCGAAAGAGGATATCAGCGTTGATATTGACGAAAACAGGCTTGTGATTTCGGCACAGAAGACTGAAGAAAACGATGAAACCGACAAGGACGGTAAATATATCCGAAAGGAAAGATATTTCGGCAGCTACAAGCGTAGCTTCAACCTTGACGGAATCGACGCCGAAAACATAAGCGCAAAATTTGAAAACGGCATTCTCGCACTCAACCTTCCTAAAAAGGTCGAGGCACCGTCTTCAAGAAAGCTTGAAATACTCTGATAAAATATTCCAAAACAAAAGAAAGAGGCTTTGCAAATTTTGCAAAGCCTCGTGTTTTTTTAGTTGTAAGGTACGATGTCTTCGGGTGTGATATCGATGGTGATGTTGTTGTATGAGCCTGCTTCAATGTCGGGCAGAAAACTTAATGTAATCGTCTCAAAATCAATGATATCGCTTGTTATAGCAAGAGGAAGAACGCCGGTTACCGTTTCGCCGGGTTTGACAATGGGAGCTTCGCCCGTTCCGAAAACACTGCAATCGATTCCCTGTGCGATGAAATATCTTGTGACAATCGTCATAACCTGTGCGGTGATGAAGTCGGAAGTTTTGCCTTCTCCATCTACAAAGACATCAAAATTGATATAGATACCTGCTGTCTGGTCATATTCGGAATTGTTTGTAAGGCTTACGTCAATCAGAAGAACCTTTCCGCCCGGATATTGCTCAACTTCAAGCTCGGAGACCTTGTTTACAGTATATTTAATGCCGTAATAATCATATTCTTCTCCAATCACGCCGAGTGTTTCTTCGTACTCGCGGTCTGCGGCATCGGGGGCAGAGTTGATTTCGGAGTTGCCTGAAGGCACACTGCTGTTTTCCGAAGGTGTAACCTCGCTGATAGTAAATCCGTCAGAATTATCCTTATCCTTGTCCTTATCGCCGCAAGCCGACATAGCTGAGCAGAGAACAAGTGCGCAGGTCATTATAGCTAATAATCTTTTTATATTAAACATAATTTTCTTCTCCTTATTTTTAATTAAAACATTACATATCATTTTATCACTTTTGTGGTCGAAATGCAATAGCTTTTTTGCAGTTTTTAGGTTTTTACCAAAATTAAAGCAGAGTCTTTGTTGACTCTGCTTTATAAATTTATTCTGCAATGTAGTTAAGCGGGTTTGTGTAAGCGCCGTTCTGCCTTACTTCAAAGTGAACGTGGTTGCCGTTTGAGTTACCTGTGCTGCCGATTTCGGCAATTTTTGTTCCCTGGGTAACCTGAGCACCCGCCTCAACATTTAATGCGCTTGCGTGAGCGTAAAGTGTAACGTAGCCGTTTCCGTGGTCAATCATAACATAGTTTCCGTAGCTGTAATGCCATCCCGAAACAATTACTGTTCCGTCATCGGCGGCATAAATCGGTGTGCCGTAATCGGTAGCGATATCAACGCCGTGATGCCATGATGAGAAATAACAGCTTACATAGCCTGTTGTACACGGTCTGATAAAGGTTCCCGTGCCGAGATTTTCAATAGCTCCTGTATATTCGCTGGTGGGGTAGTAAGCATACTGAACAGGCTCTTTTGTACCAATGCGAACCTCTTCTGTGACAGGTTCTTTGATGACGCTTGTGGAAACAGTTTTTCTGGTTGAAATTTCACCGTCGATATAAACAACCTCTTCTGTAGTTTCCAGAATTCCGTCTTCACCGACAACGGCAATTTCCTCAGTGCCCTTTGTCAGTGAGGCGTCGTCAACAGAAATCGATGTATGAGCGATGTTGCTTGTGCTTTTCTTTTCAATGCAGTATGTTACAGGAAGGAAGCTCTGCTCCTTTGTTACTGTAACCTTGGCACCTGCGTAACAAATGTTTTCAACATCGGGGTTGAGGAAGCTGAGTTCTTCAACTGTCATATTATTTTTCACAGCAATGCTTTCGGGTGTGTCGCCGTTCTGAATTGTGTATGAGGTCTGAACGGTAACCTTGCTGTCAAAAAGCTCCTGCGAATCCTGTGTGGAGATAATGCTTTCTGTAAGGTAAAGACCCGATGTAAGTACAGGCTCATTGACGAACTGCACATTGTAAGCGCCGCTGACAGAGCTGTAAGAATCAAGAATAGTATTGAGCTGAGAAAGCACGGTTTCATAATCTTCAACAGAAACAGCGCCGTAAAAATCCTCGCCGATATACAGACCGTATGCCTGTGCAAGCTCCTCAGAGGAATTCACAATCATTTTATCGGCAAGCTCATTCGTGCCCATATAATGGCTTTGGGCATCAATAATCTTGAGTGAGAACTTAGGGGTGAAGCTGACTGTTTCGTTGCCGTCAACATAGGAAATACGCTTCAAAACCTCGACCTGGGCCTGCTCGATATCACCCTCGGTTTCGATAAATCCGAGCTCCTGGCCGTTATACTCGACACTAACGGCGTATTCAAGACCGGAAATGTAATTGAAAAGACCGAAAAAGAACACGATTGAAGCAATCGGTGCGGCTATATTGAAGAATGATGCAAGATGCTTCTTTGAACCCCAGAGCATACCCACAGAGGTGAGTGCGCAGTCACGAAGTGCGAATTTGTTTCCGCAACTTTCTTTTACGATTCGGTATCTCTGCGAAAGGGTTCTGCAGCCGGAGTATATGTTTACAAAAGGCATCATAGCCTTAAGCAAAAGCAACTTGAACAAAACGCCTGCTTTTCTGAGATTGGGCTTTAAGAATGCGCCAAGCTTTTTTAGCGCGTTAAGGCTCATTTTTGCAAGCGATTTGGCTGCAAGGACGGTTATCATTGAAATGCTTTCGCCGAGCGATGACATTCCTTTAAAAAGACCGATAACCGCGTTTTTTACATTACTGATGCCGTCAAGAAGTCGATTGCCGCTTTTTTTAGGGGCAAGCTCCTGAGCTTCAAGAAAAAACTCAGAATCTTTAATGTCGTGCATAATGATAACCTCCCTTCAAATTGATTACAAATTAGTTACATTACTATAATTATATCGTTTCAGCGTCCAAAAACAATGAACAAAGTGTTAAGTTACGAAAAAAGCGCCGTTTTTTGTGAGAATGTACAAAATAGCAAGGTGCGGTTTGTAGAAAACGACGAGTCATTTAATATAATATAGAGATTTTAGAAATACATTATACATAACGGAGTTTTGTGCTCAAATGCGAAATTTGTAATAATTTGCAGTAATTCTGCATAATTTATGTAACCGAATTTTACAGATCTGCGCAGCAACCGGAATTGGTTTGTGATAAAAAATCCCCCGAAAACTGAGCGTTTTAAGGGGATTTTGATTTTATGACAATTGTTACATATTGGTTACAAAGGCAAAGGCTGCTTATTCAGCCTGCTCTGTAAAATACGAAGGGTCGTCACCTCTGATAATACCTCTGCCGTTAGAAACAAAGTATACTCTGCCGAAGATATCAGGGTCACCTGTGATGCAGTTCGCCGAGGTGTTTCCGAAAAGGTGCCAGTCATCGTTAATGCGTTCCCAGGTCTGGCACATATCGGTTGAACGGTAGAAGCCATAGCCGTGTTCTTCGGTGGTGCCGATGCAGTAGATTGCATATGTACTGTCGTCGATACCTTTGCCGAAGCCCATGCAGTTTGCGTCGATATTCTTGTGAATTTCAAAGGTTGCACCGCCGTCTGTGGAGTGGAACATATATCCGCCGCCGCAGAGCCAGAGTTCATCTTCATGACCTGTTACCGAATAAAGCTGTGCGCCTTCAAGGACGTTTCCGTTGACCATTGTGAAAGTTTTGCCGCCGTCGGTGCTTGAATAAAGCATTCCGTTTGCAGTTGCGTAATACTTCATCGGGTTTACTCTGTCGGCAACCACTGTACACTTGTAGGGAAGACCTTCGCAGTTTGTCCATGTTTCGCCGAAGTCGGTTGTTACAAATGCTGTTGAAGAAACACCACTGGGAGCCCAGATGAACGAGCTTCCGTCAGTTGCCACGGCAACGCTTCCGCCTGTTGCTGCCTCGCAGCCTTCGGGAAGGTTTGCCGAATGGAATGTATATCCTCCGTCGTTTGAATATACAAGAGGGTCGGCGGTTTCACCCTTGCCGCAGCGCACAACAACATCTGTGTTGAGCCAGCCGCAGTCGATATCGTTTGATACCTGCGAGGTCATAAAGATTGCGTCGGCACTGGGCGCTGCGTCAACACTTTCGTGGACAAATCCGCCAAGGTCGCCCATAATCGAATAAAGGTCGGGGTCGCCGGGAGGGCATATAACCTCAAATACGGCGGTTTCTTCAATGCCTTTTGAGAAGATGTCGATGTAGGTTCCGCCTGTTTCCATTGACTGGATTCCGCTTGCACGCATTACTGCGTAGCCTGTTGTATAGAAAGCCTCGTTTGAATTGAAGGGGTTGATTTCAACTGTTGTAATCCACCAGCCGACGGTGTTGTTCCCTGCAAGGGTATTTACCCAGCCCTGCTGTGAGTGGTCAATGGTTTTGCCGTTTGTGCTTGTGTCAAACCAGGTCTGACCGCCGTCTGTTGAGTAGTAAAGAATACCCTTTACAGGCCAGTAAAGACCAAGAGCCGAGGTGATGATTCTGTTCGGGTCGTTCGGGTCAACCGAAATACCGCCGAAGCCGTGCGTTGAAACGCCGTTTGGAATTGTGGGTGTGATATCCTTAAGCTCGAGTGTTGCCGAGTCGAGAGAATACACATATCCCGAAGAGGGCTCGACGTTGGGTCCTGCTGTGTTGCTGTACGCAATATAGACCATTCCTGTTGAGGAAATATCTGACGAAATGGGATAATAACCTGCGGGTGCACCGCCAACGCATTCCCATGTCGAACCTGCATCGTTTGATACATATACAGTATTGCCTGCTGTATCGGCGACGCCGACAAAAATCTGGTTTGTGGCACTGCCCGATTCGCTTGATGCCTTGTTGAAGAGAACCCATGTAAGGCCTACGGAGTTGCTTTCCTGCGAATAGTTGCCCTTTGTGGGGAAGGATTCAACGGGGGCAAAGCTCTTGCCGTAGTCTGTGGACTTCATCAGACCGTGATTTCTTGTTGCGAAATAGATAATGCTGTTGTCATTGGGGTCAACAACAAGCCTTTCGCCGCAGCCTCTGCCCGATTGGTTTCCGCCGCAGGTGGCTTCGATATATGTTCTTGTCCAGGTTGCGCCGTAGTCTTCCGAACAGATGATAAGTGCATCATCTCCATAGGTTCCGCAAGCGGCATAAACTCTGTTGGGCTCAACAGGGTCGGTTGCAATACTTTCGATACCCGTATATACCCATTCACTTTCGTTGCCGAAAAAGTCGGTAATGCATATCCACTTGCCTGCGCCTACATCATATCGATAAGCACCGCCGATATCTGTTCGGCAATAAACAAGTCCCTGCTGGGTGGGGTTGAATACAATACCTGTAATGTAGCCGCCGCCGCCGATATCGACGCCGTCCCATACATATTCAATAGTAGCTCCCATAAGCGTGTCGGCGTCCGTGCCGCTTGATGCCGAAGAGCCGGTTTCGCCGCCTTTGTCACAGCCGCCGAAAATACCAACGCTCATTGCAGCGGCCAGAATAAGTGCACCGAACCTTTTTGCAAAAGTTTTCATTAGATTCTTTCCTTTCGTAAATTTACGTTTTAGTTGTCGCATTTTGTAAAATATATTGTTTTTGCGGCAAAATCGCCGTAAAGACCCTTGATGTTGATTCCGCAGTATTTCAACGCCTTTCCGCTTAAAACGCTGCCGTCTTCATTGTTTTTGTAAAAAGCGTTTTCGTCAAGACCTGATATTTTGATTCTTCTTGAATGTGTGCTGATTCTCGAATCAATCTGAACAACGCTTAAAATTGCCTGTGATTTATCCTTTGAAACAAATATCCACGCATCAAAACTGCGGTCAGAATTTACATTTCCAAGTCTGTACTGGTCACCGCAAATCATCAGTTTGTTATATTTTTTGTAATCGGCAATCTGTTCTTTAACGCATTGCTTGTCTTCGTCGGATAGCTTGGTTATATCAAGCTCATAACCAAAGGTGCCTGCCATTGCAACAATGCCACGGGTTTTAAAGGGTGCCCATCTTCCCGACGTGTGGTTGGGGCAAACGCTGACGTGTGCGCCCATTGCCGAAGGCGGATAGCACAGCGATGTGCCGTATTGTATGCGCAGACGTTCGATTGCATCGGTATCATCCGAGCACCAGATCTGAGGGCTGTAATAAAGCATTCCGGGGTCGAATCTTGCGCCGCCGCCCGAACAGTTTTCAAGCAGCAGATCGGGGAAATCCGTCACAAGTCGTTCCATCATATCATAAACGCCAAGAACGTATCTGTGCCACAGCTCGCGCTGGCAATTTGCCTTTAGCATTGCAGAACCCACCTCTGTAAGCTGGCGGTTCATATCCCATTTTACATATTCAATATTTGCGCTTTTCAAAATATCTTTAAGCCTGCCGTAAATGCAGTCACGCACGTCTTTTCTCGAAAAGTCAAGAACATACTGCTCACGGCAAAGGGTCATATCCATATCGGGCACCTGAATAGCCCAGTCGGGGTGCTCTCTGAAAAGCTCGCTGTCGGGCGAAACCATTTCGGGCTCAAACCATATGCCGAATTTCATTCCCAGAGCATTAACTTCATCAACAAGATTTTTCAGGCCGCATTTGATTTTGCTTTCATAAACAAACCAATCACCGAGGGATGAATTGTCAGAATCCCTGTGACCGAACCAGCCGTCATCCATAACCAGCATTTCAATGCCGAGCTCTGCCGATTGCTTCGCAATATCAAGCAGTTTTTTGTCATCAAAATTAAAATATGTAGCTTCCCAGTTATTTATAAGAATCGGACGGGGAGAGTATTTATATTTACTGCGGATTAAATGCTCTCTGTATAAATCGTGATATGTGCGTGACATTTTGCCAAGACCGCAATCGGAATATACAAGAATTGCCTCGGGCGCGTCAAAGCGTGCATTCGGCTCTAAAAGCCATTCAAAATCCAGAGGATTTATGCCGAGCATTGCCCTTGTGGAATTATGCTGCGAAACCTCGCACAGCGCCTTGAAATTTCCTGAATATACAAGCGAAAAGCCATAAGCATCGCCTGTTTCTTCATCGGCATTTTTTGAGCAAAGTACGAAGAACGGGTTATACTGGTGCGAGCTTTCACCTCTTGCACTGTCAACAAGTTGCTTTCCGTGGTGAAGCGGCACACGGCTTGCTGTGCGCTCTCTTGCCCACGAGCCATAGAGCGTTATCATATCATAATCGTCTTCATCAAAATCAACACACGCCGACATTATACTATTTAAATGGATATTCACACAGCCCTTGTTTTCGACAGAAACGCTTCTCGCAATTACGGGCAGATTTTCAAAAGTGCTGTATCGCAAGGTTACATAAAGTGATGTGCGCTTGTCCTTTAAAGTGATTTCAAGAGTCTGCGCCTGATTTTCATCTGCAAAGGTTGCGGGCAGACCTTCGAGTTTCGGCTTGCCCGAAAAAATGCGGTGAGAATCATATCTTAAATCAGTTGCGGAGAATCCGTTTTCATCGATAATTCTGAAAGCGCATTCTCTGTAATCACCAATGCCAAAGCTCGGATATTCAAGATAGGTTGCATCAAGAAAACACGCCCTGTCACGGTTGTTTTTTGAAGGGACAAAGGGGTTTTCGTCCAGTCTTAAAAGATAGGTAAGGTCTTCATCCGCAACGTTTTTGCCATAATATGCGTGGCAGAGATAGCCTTCATCAACAATTGCAATCGCATAGAGAGAATCGGCTGCACGCAGCATAAAGGTGCGGTTTTGCTCGTTATATGTAATTCCCATATTTTTTCCTCCATAAGAAATTTAAGTACATTCCTTATTATTGTAAACGATAACGCAGGAATAGTCAATATTTTTTCGCTTATTTTTTGTATTTGCTTTGTGACACGGTCGTGATTTTACAAAAATCTCTCATATTAGGTTGAATCCGAAAATGCTCTGTGTGTTTTTTATACCGCCGAAAAGCTTATATGGTCGGGAAGCAACAAAAATCAATTAAACAACAAAGAGACGAAAAGTCCTGCCGAGGTCACTCGGCGGCACCTACTTTCTGTCTTGAAACAGAAAGTAGGCAAAGAGTTCAATTTCTTTTTGAAGCATCAAAAAGAAAACAAAAAATGCTTCAGCGGCGCAAGAAGGCTTATGCCGGTTTCCGCCCAATACCCGCTTGCCCTCAGACAGTCCTCGATATTTTTAATCTGGCGATTAAAAATATCTGCGGAACTCGGTCTGCGC
Source organism: Oscillospiraceae bacterium (assembly GCA_017435565.1). Classification (GTDB taxonomy): domain Bacteria; phylum Bacillota; class Clostridia; order Oscillospirales; family Ruminococcaceae; genus RGIG3077. The sequence goes on from JAFSEU010000024.1 coordinate 33,350, forward strand.
TGGCGTTAATACGTGCTTTTGGTTTGCTCGTCCCAACAAAGTCTTTCAATACATTTTCGCAAATTGAAATCCCACAAAACTTACTGAGCCGCTATTTTTTGCGTATGGTTTAACTTGTATGTTTAAATTTCAGCAACAAAAACAGGGTGAAAGAACAATAAGATTTATTCAACCCAGCGTTAAGTGCGCCTTGAGCAGAAAACGCAGTTTTCGAGGACTGTTTGAGCACAAGCGGCACGGAGGAGAGTTGAACTTGTCTTTTTTGTCCCTCTTTTTGGACAAGCAAAAAGAGGGCGAACTCTTTGGAGCTTTCTCTTTCGACAGAGAAAGCGGAGCGCCATCGGCGCAACGCGGAAAAAGTCGAAAGTTTATATAAAGAAAAATACCAACAGAAAAACTAAAAAGCAAATATGGTCGGGAAACGGCAAAAATCATTTTCAGTAACAAAAAGACGAAAAGTCCAGTCGGGTCACCGACCGGTCACGCACAATTGTTACGATTGTGTAAAAAGTTTGGGTTTTCAAAAAAGCCCTTGCTTTTTTTTATTGCATATTGTATAATGACACCGTGAGTGTTTTTAGAAAAAGCCTCTTTGTTTTTTTGTCGTTTATGTAACCGTTTACATAAATGCTTGTCAAGGGCTTTTACGAAAACCGAAAAACGAAAAAATCTCTGTATTGAGGAGGACAATTTTATGAAATTTGCAGACGGTTTCTGGCTTAATCAGCGTGGATATGAAGTTTCTTACGCAAACCAGGCTTATGAAGTGTCATATGACAAGAATTCACTTACAATTCTTGCAACACCTTCAAAAATCTACCACAGAGGAATGACTCTGGGCGGCCCCAACCTTGAAATCACATTTTCTTCATACGCAAAGGATGTTATCAAGGTAAGCATCGTGCATTATAAGGGCTTTAACGACAACGCACCCAAGTTTGAGCTTAATGAAGACTGCGGATATACCCCCACAATTAACGATTGCGAAAAATACTGCGAAATTATTTCAGGCAATACAAAGGCTGTAATTTCAAAGGAAGACTGGAGCGTTCAGTATTATTACGGCGAAAAGAAGCTTACAGGCGGCGCATGGCGTGCAACAACACTTATCAACGAAAGCCAGTTCCACGCACAGAAGCGACTTGATATGCAGGCAGATGATACGTTCTGGAGCTATCCTGCAGATGAGCACACTACATATTTAAGAGAACAGCTGACTTTAAGCGTTGGCGAGTGCATTTATGGCTTTGGCGAAAAGTTCACTACATTTGTAAAGAACGGCCAGACTGTTGAAACATGGAATTCTGACGGTGGCACCTGCTCTGAACAGAGCTATAAGTGCATACCTTTCTATGTGTCTTCAAGAGGCTACGGCGTATTTGTAAATGATTCCGATAAGGTTTCATACGAGGTTGCTTCCGATACAGTTTCAAAGGTATCATTCACAATTCCCGGTGAAAAATTGGAATATTTCATTATCGGTGGTGAGAACTTGACAGAGGTTCTTTCCAACTACACAACACTTACAGGCAAGCCTGCACTTCCTCCTGCATATACATTTGGCTTGTGGCTTTCCACATCCTTTACTACAAATTATGATGAAGAAACAGTAACCTCGTTTATCGAAGGCATGGCACAGCGTGAAATCCCGCTGCAGGTGTTCCATTTCGACTGCTTCTGGATGAAGGAATTTGAATGGACAAACTTTGAATGGGATAAGCGCCAGTTCCCCGATCCTGAGGCAATGCTCAAGCGCCTTAAGGAAAGAGGTCTTTCCATCAGCTGCTGGATCAACCCCTATATTGCACAGCGTAGCGCACTTTTTGAAGAAGGTATGAAAAATGACTACTTTATCAAGAATCTTGATGGCAGCGTATTCCAGTGCGATATGTGGCAGCCCGGAATGGCAATTGTGGACTTTACAAACCCTGCTGCCTGCGAATGGTTCGGTTCAAAAATCAGAAAGCTCTGCGAAATGGGCGTAAACTGCATCAAGACAGACTTCGGCGAGAGAATTCCCACAAAGGTCAAGTATTTTGACGGCAGCGACCCGATTAAGATGCACAACTACTATACATATCTTTACAACAAGACTGTATTCAATGTTCTTAAAGATTTCTATGGCGAAAACGGTGCCTGCCTGTTTGCAAGAAGCGCAACCGCAGGCGGACAGCAGTTCCCCGTTCACTGGGGCGGCGACTGCTCGGCAGAATACAGCTCAATGGCAGAAACAATCCGTGGCGGTTTGTCGCTCTGTCTTTCGGGATTTGGCTATTTCAGCCACGATATCGGCGGATTTGAGGCTACTGCAACACCCGATATTTACAAGCGCTGGTGCGCATTCGGACTTATGTCATCACACAGCCGTCTGCACGGAAGCACATCATATCGTGTGCCGTGGCTCTTTGATGAAGAAAGCTGCGATGTCCTCAAGTTCTTCACAGACCTTAAAGGCAAGCTGATGCCTTATCTCTTCAATCAGGCAGTAAAGACACATACTGTCGGCGTGCCCATGATGCGTGCAATGGTTATTGATTTTGCAGATGAGCCTGCTGCACTCTACTGCGATAAACAGTATATGTTCGGTGACAATCTGCTTATCGCTCCTGTTCTTTGCGAAGAAGGCGTTGCTGAATTCTATGTTCCCGAGGGCACATGGACAGACATCATCACAGGCGATACAGTTGAAGGCGGAAAGTATATCACAAGAAAGTGCGGATATATGGAAATTCCTGCATATGCAAAGCCTAATTCAATCATCGGATTCGGCGATTTTAAGGGCAACTTTGAATATGATTATGTTGAAAATGCAGAGTTTGTTATTTACAATCTTGAAGATGGCAAGAGTGCAAGCACAAGCGTTTATGACAAAAATGTTGAAAAGGTGCTTGATATCGTTGCAAAACGCAGCGGAAACACAATTACCGTTGAGCACACCGTAACTGACAAGTCCTTCAGAATCAAGGTTGCAAACACCGATATCGTTGTAAACAGTGCCGCAAACGGCATCGTTACAATTGAGCTTTAATTGAATAATATAAAAAAGAATCCATCGACCAGAGGTCGGTGGATTCTTGCTTTGTATCAGATCAGTCACACACCCATAAATGCGCAGAAGGTGCGATAGGTCATATAGACATCAAGTTTGGAGACAATTTCAAACGGTGCGTGCATTGAAAGCACGGGAACACCTGCGTCGATGACCTCGAAATTGAGGTTTGCAAGATAAGCTGCAACCGTGCCGCCGCCGCCCATATCAACCTTGCCGAGCTCGCCTGTCTGCCAGATGATGCCTGCCTTGTCAAGAAGCGAACGGATTTCGCCGACAAATTCTGCCGAAGCGTCGGAAGTACCCGATTTGCCCCTTGCACCCGTGAATTTTGTAATGACAACGCCTTTGTTAATGAATGCGGCGTTTCTGCGCTCGTTAACCTCGGGGAAAGTGGGGTCAAACGCTGCGTTTACATCCGCAGAAAGGCATTTTGTTGCTGAAATTACATCCCTGGGCTTTGCACCGAGAGCCTCCGCAATATCTGCAATGAAATATTTAAGATAAGCCGACTGCAATCCTGTGTTGCCGTCGCTGCCTGTTTCTTCCTTGTCGGTAAGAACAACGCAGGCGGTTTTCTGCGGACTCTCACAATCAAGAATTGCCTTGAGAGCTGTATATGCGCAAACCCTGTCATCATGACCGTAAGCGCCGATCATACTGCGGTCAAAGCCGATGTCCCTTGCTTTGAATGCGGGAACAGCTTCAAGCTCGGCAGAGATAAAGTCATCTTCAACAATGCCGTATTTTTCGTTGAGAAGCTTGAGTATGTTAAGCTTTACAGCCTCGCTTGAATCGTCTGATTTAAACGGGCGTGAGCCGATGAGAATGTTTAATTCCTCGCCCTTGATGCCCTGAGCTAAAGTACGCTTCATCTGGTCCTGTGCAAGGTGGGGGAGCAAATCGGTTATGCAGAATACGGGTTCGTCATCATTTTCGCCGATGCACACTTCAACCTTTTCACCGTTTGCTTTGATGATTACACCGTGAAGCGCAAGCGGAATAGTTGTCCATTGATATTTTTTGATTCCGCCGTAATAGTGTGTTTTGAAAAGCGCCATTTCACATTCTTCATAAAGCGGATTCTGCTTCAAATCAAGCCTGGGTGAGTCGATGTGTGCGGCGCACAGATTGATACCCTGTGATATATCCTGCGTGCCGATAACGGCAAGAATAATAGCTTTGCCACGGTTTATGCGATAAATCTTGTCGCCTGCATTCAGATTCATTCCGCTTTTGTATTCAACAAAACCGTTTTCCCTTGCCAATTTTTCGGAATACGAGCAGGCCTCGCGCTCGGTTTTGCCGAAATCAAGAAATTTTTTGTAATTCTCGCAAAAAGAATCGGCCTTGTTGATGTCGTCGTCGCAAAGCAACGCGCCGGCGTTTTTCTTTTCTGAGAAAAGTGATTTTTTCAGTTCTTTTACGTCAATTTCGTTACTCATAAATTCAATCGTCCTTTTCAGATTTTTATATATTTACATTATGAAAAATTAGCCTGATAATATTCCTTGACTCTGTCGGCAACCTCTTCTGTGACTTCTTTCAGAACCTTTTCACTCTTGTTGTTTTTTATAATAAAGTCGGAATTTTTCTTAAAAAAGTTTTCATCATGCTGGGAGTTTATGCGGTTCATTGCTGCTTCTGCTGTGAGATTATCACGTTCCATAATGCGTTTGAGCCTGTTGTGTTCCTTTGCGATAACAGAAATTATAAGCTCGCAGAAATCATCGGCACGGCTTTCAAATAAAGTCGGTGCGTCGAGAAGAATCAGCCTTTCGCCCCTGTCGCCGCATTGTCTTATTCTTTCCAGAATCTCGGCGGTTATGTACGGATAGCATATGCTGTTGAGCATTTCAAGCTTGTTCTTGTCAGAAAATACTATCTGAGCCATTTTTGTTCTGTCGTATTCGCCGTCGTCGGTGATAACCTTTTCCTTGAAGCATTCGCCGATTTCAGCAAGGCAAGGGCTTCCCTTCGCGGTCACATCACGGGCGATTTTGTCGGCATCTATAACGGCAAAGCCTTTGTTTTTGAAAAATTCGCATACCGTTGTTTTGCCGGCCCCTGTCTGACCCGTAAGCCCGACAACCATCAAGCCTTCAAGACTGTTCACTCTCTCACCGCCTTTCAAACGAAATTCAGATAAATATGTTAATTCAGTGTGATTACTTTAAAGCCTGCCGCACGGATAAGCCTGTTGTAAACAGCAAGTCCGACGCCGCTTTTGGAGGGCGCGCGCACAAATGCACGCTTAGCGTTTAGCTCATCTGCTTTGCGCAGGCAAGCAAAAATCTGTTCGGCATTTTCTTTGTCGTTTGCGCCGTAAGTAATCGATTTAATGCCTGTTGTATTTATATCGCCGTCAAAAATCATAAGATAATCATTTTGTCCGGCGTTTAGTTTTGCATATTCAAAAAAAGCTTTTTCTGTGGATTCTACAAGAAAAACCTCACATTTTGGCGAATAATGCTTATATTTCATACCCGGAGAAGCCGCCCTTGCATTTTCATCCAATTCCTGCAGAACGTTTTTGTCAATGATAACCTTGTCGCAAAACGGCTCAAGGTCATCGGGTGTGATAAAACCCGGGCGCAGAATGCGTATATTGTTTCCCTCAAAGCAGATTACTGTGGATTCTACTCCTACCGAGCATTCGCCGCCGTCGATAATTGCGCTGATTTTGCCCTGCATATCATCAAAAACGTGCGCAGCACTTGTGGGGCTGGGCTTACCCGAAGTATTTGCCGAAGGTGCTGCCAAGGGCTTGCCGCTTTTTTTGATAAGGTCTAATGCAATTTTGCAGTCGGGCATTCTGATTCCGACCGTATCAAGACCGCCCGAGGTGACATCGGGAACGACGTCACGCTTTGGCAGAATAAGCGTCAGGGGCGCAGGCCACAAAGCCTTCGCAATTTTCAAAGCGTTCGGCGGAATATCGTGGCATAGCGTAAAGATATCATCAAGCCGTGCAATGTGCACAATCAGCGGATTGTCTGCGGGACGGCCCTTTGCGGTAAATATTTTTTTTACGGCACTTTCGTTCAAAGCATCCGCCGCAAGACCGTATACGGTTTCGGTCGGCATACCGACGACTTCGCCGCTGCAAATCAGTTCTGATGCCGTATCAATGCCGTTTTTGTCAGCACAAAGCAGCTTTGTATTATATTTTATAGGCTCCATTGTCTGACTACCTTCTTTATGATAAATAATTAAACTTCATCGGCTTGTGCCGCCAGTTTTGCAGCCCTGTCGGCTGTTGCAAGAGCATCAAAAATTTCGTCTATATTACCGTTTAAGATATCCTCAAGGCGATAAAGCGTCAAGCCGATTCTGTGGTCGGTCATTCGTCCCTGCGGATAGTTGTAAGTTCTTATGCGCTCACTCCTGTCGCCGGTACCGACCTGAGCCTTTCGCTGACCTGCGATTTTTTCGTCCTGTTCGCGCTGCTTTGCTTCAAAAAGGCGTGAACGCAGAATCTTCATTGCACGGTCCTTATTCTTATGCTGACTGCGTTCGTCCTGGCACTCGACAACAACGCCTGTGGGCAGGTGAGTGATTCTTACAGCGGATTCGGTTTTGTTGATGTGCTGGCCGCCTGCACCGCTTGAACGGAACACGTCTATTTTTAAATCGGTCGGGTTGATTTCAAGCTCGACCTCGTCGGCCTCGGGCAGAACCGCAACAGTAACCGTTGATGTGTGAATACGCCCCTGCGATTCGGTTTCGGGCACACGCTGAACACGGTGAACGCCGCTTTCAAACTTCAATCTTGAATATGCGCCCTCGCCGGTTATCGAAAAGCTGACTTCCTTAAAGCCGCCGAGCTCGGTTTCATTTGAGTTTAATATTTCAAGCTTCCAGCGCTTTGCCTCGCAGTACATTGAGTACATTCTGAAAAGCGAATGTGCAAAAAGCGAAGCTTCTTCGCCGCCTGCACCGCCTCTGATTTCGACAATGACGTTTTTGCTGTCGTTAGGGTCGCTCGGCAGAAGCAGCAATTTAAGCTCCTCGCTTAAAAACTCGCATTTTTCCTTGGCTTCTTCAAGCTCGCTCTGCGCAAGCTCTTTAAGCTCACGGTCGCCGCCTGAATTCTCGAGCAATTCCTTTGCGTCTTCAAGATTCAGCTGAGCTTTTTTATATTCTCTGTATTTTTCAACAACAGCTTCAAGTGATTTGTATTCCTTCATCAACGCCTTATACTGCTCGTTGTCGGAAACAACTTCCGGGCACGAGAGCTTTTCGCTGATTTCCTCGAAGCGCTGTTCGGTAAGTTTCAGTTTTTCAAACATAAAATCTGTCTTTCTTCGGGATAGAATATATTTTTAACTTTCGTTTCTTTCGATTTTTTTGATGCTTTTTTCAATGTTGCTTCGCGAGCTCATAAATACACGTTCGCATTTTTCGCACGAAAGCTTGAAATCCGCACCTGAGCGCAGCACAATCATACGGTTGCAGCCGCACGGATGAGGCTTTTTCATTATAAGTACATCACCGATTCTGACATCCATTTTCAACAGCCCCTTATAAACTTGTTAAAAAAATCGCCGATTAGTTCTATAATATCACAAATTGCCGCCAAATGCAAGATTTACTTATATATATTTTATATTTTCGGACAAAATATACATTAAACGGTTTTGTGCTGCTTTCTAAACCATTATTTTTCATAAACTGCATGGGAGGAAACGAAGATATTGATATGAATACAATTATAACAGCAGGCTTTGAAAGCTTTGAAAATGCTGACAGAGCTCTTAGCGAAATACGCAGAATAAATCCAGGCATATACTGCGATGAAACTACTGCGCAGAATACAGGTTTTTTGAATTCGCCGCCGTTTGTCGTGCCGATTGCCCCCGATTATTTCAGAATATATCCTGTGGCAAACAACGATTATCAGACAGAGGATGCAGGCAGCGCCAAGCTTAATATTATGGCTGACAGCAAGTATCAAGGCGCAATTGAAAGGGTGATTCGTCACCACAGGGGAAGCATTGAGAACAGAGCAAATCTTGCACAGTAAAAAAGCAGAGCAAAGGATTTTTGTCCTTGCTCTGCCTTTTTAATTATTCGTAATCGTAGCCGATTTTCATAGCCTCGATGTTTTTATCGATAAGGTGTGCTTTAGATGCGGGAATGCATTTTTCAAGACCCTTTCTGATTTCATCGAAGGTGAAAAGTCCTGTTTCTTTGATAAGCTTGCCCATAAGAATAACGTTTGCACTCAAATTGTGCTCGCTTGCAAGCTGTGAAGCAGGAACGTAGTAGCAGTCGATATCGGTTCTTTCGCACTTTTCGTCAACCATTGTGCTGTCGATAAATGCCTTGCCGCCGGGCTTTACAGTACCAATAAACTTATCAAACGAGGGGATATTCATTGCAACAAGATAATCAGGTGTTGTAATCAGCGGAGAGCCGATAGGCTCATCAGAGATACATACCGAGCAGTTTGCCGCACCGCCGCGCATTTCGGGACCGTATGAAGGAAGCCACGAAACCTCTTTATCGGCGATAAGTCCGCAATATGCAAAGGCTTTGCCGCTGAACAGAATACCCTGTCCGCCGAAGCCTGCAAAAAGAATTTCACTTGTCATCAGAATTTTACCTCCTTATCTGCATATACACCCAAAGGATAGTAAGGAATCATTTCGTCCTGCAAACGCTTGATTGCGTCAACGGGAGAAAGGCCCCAGTTTGTCGGGCAGGTTGAAAGAACTTCAACAATAGAGAAGCCCTTCTTGTCACGCTGGTTTTCAAATGCCTTGCGGATTGCCTTTTTAGCTTCTCTGATGTGGGGAACGCTGTCTACGGCAACGCGCTGAGCGAGAGCCACGCCATCGAGAGTGGAAAGCATTTCGCATACTCTTACGGGGAAACCTGCGAGTTTCGGGTCACGACCGAAGGGGGTTGTTGTGGAAACCTGACCGGGAAGTGTTGTGGGCGCCATCTGACCGCCCGTCATACCGTAAATTGTGTTGTTTACGAAGATAACAACAATGTTTTCGCCTCTGGTTGCGGCGTGAACGGTTTCACAGGTACCGATTGCGGCAAGGTCGCCGTCGCCCTGATATGTAAATACAAACTTATCGGGCTGTGCACGCTTAACACCTGTTGCGACAGCCGGAGCGCGTCCGTGAGGCGCTTCAATCATATCGCAGTTGAAATAATTATATGCAAAAACGCTGCAGCCTACGGGGCAAACGCCGACAGTATCGCCTTCGATACCCATTTCGTCGATAACCTCGCAGACAAGTCTGTGGATAATGCCGTGAGTACAGCCCGGACAGTAGTGCAGTCTGATATCGGCAAGTGATTTCGGTCTTTCAAATACAACAGCCATTACTCAATACCTCCAAGCTTTTTGATTTGTGCAAGAACCTCGGCAGGTGTGGGAATTACGCCGCCTGTTCTTCCGAAGAATTCAACATTCTTCTTGCATTCAACAGCCAGTTTTACATCGTCAACCATCTGACCGGTGCTCATTTCAACACAAAGAATAGCCTTTGCATTTTCTGTTGCGTTCTTGATGATTTCAGACGGGAAGGGCCATAAGGTCTTAGGTCTGATAAGACCGGCCTTGATACCTTCTGCTCTTGCAAGATTTACAGCGGATTTACATACTCTTGCGGTCGCACCGTATGCTGTGATGATATATTCCGCATCGTCAGTCATATAGGTTTCGGCATCGGGCAAAGTTGCCTTGATTTCGTCATATTTTTTATATCTTTCGACAACAGTGTTTTCAAGGTCGGTAGCTTCGATATAAAGGGAATTGATGATGTTGTGTTTACGCTCGTTCTTGTGACCGTTTGCAGCCCAGGGCTTTTCAATGGCTTCCGATTTCTGCTCGGGGAACACAACGGGCTCCATCATCTGACCGAGAAGACCGTCGGAAAGAAGCATTGCGGGCATTCTGTATTTATCAGCCATATCAAATGCATAGCTTACCATATCAACAACTTCCTGTACGGAAGAGGGAGCAAATACGAGAACGTGGAAGTCGCCGTGTCCGAGTCCCTTTGTTGCCTGCCAGTAGTCAGCCTGCGAGGGCTGAATTCCGCCAAGACCGGGGCCGCCTCTCTGAACATTGATGATAACGCAGGGCAGATCGCTTCCTGCGATGTATGAAATACCTTCGGATTTAAGGCTGATTCCGGGTGAGGATGATGATGTCATAGCTCTTACGCCTGTTGAAGCGGCGCCGAGAACCATATTGATTGCGGCGATTTCAGACTCTGCCTGAAGGAAAACTCCTCCCGAAGCGTTCATACGCTTTGCCATATATTCCGAAAGCTCGGTCTGCGGTGTAATTGGGTATCCGAAGAAGCATTTACAGCCGCATCTGATGGCAGCTTCAGCCAGAGCTTCGTTACCCTTCATAAGTTTCTTTTCCAAGTTAAATCAACACTCCTTATACTGTTTTTTGGAAAAATTTATTTTTCAATACGAATAGCACATTCGGGGCACATCATCGCACACATTGCGCAGCCGATGCAAGCTTCCTGGTCGGTGCACTGTGCAGTGAAATGGCCGAGGCGATTTCTCTTCTCTTTTTGAATTGAAACGATTTTCTTGGGACAGGCGGTTATACACAAGCCGCAGCCTTCGCACTTTTCAAAAAGAACCTCCATTTTTGCCATAGGTGATTCTCCTTTCAAAATTAAAGTTGCCATAAGCGGAAATTTGTGGAAATTTGCCGCTTTATCTATGAAAAAGCCGACGATAAGTCATATCTTCGGCTTAATCTGTAAAGAAATATGGATTTATCTGTTGCAATATTTGCATTTTCCGAAAATATTTGTGGGCTTTCCGCATATAGCACAGCCCTTGTTGCCGGTCCATCTGCCTTCGCGCCTTGCCCATACTGTATTTTTGAAGCATTTGTAGCAGATTTTGGGTGCATCGACTCTGTCGATACGCTGGCAATCGGGAAAAGCATTATCGTGAATTTCGGTAATAGTCTGGGGCAGAGTGATTTTAAGTATATTAACACAGCTTGCAAATGCGTTTTCTTCAATGCACTCAAGACCTTCGGGAAGGTTGAGTTCTTCAATTGCAACACAGTCACGGAAAGCGTTTTTGCATATTCTGCGGACCGAACGGGGGAGTCTTACGACAGAAAGCTCTTTACAGCCCTTGAATGCGTTTTCGCCGATTTCATCGACACAGCCTGGAACAGAAATCTGTTTCAGCGAGGTACAGCCCCAGAATGAATCAGCACCTATTGAATATGATCTGACTGTGTTTGGAATCGAGAGTGATTCAAGCGAAGAGCAGCCGCCGACAAAGTCGATTCCGATTGATTTTACGCTTGAAGGGATTTTCAGCTCCGTGATGCCCGTGCAGTCAAAGAACGCATCCTTTTCAATATGCTCAAGCCCGTCGGGAAGCTTGATTTCGGAAAGAGAAGCACAGCCTCTCAGACCGCCCTTTTCAATCGACTTTATTGTTGAAGGCAGTGAAATATTCTCTATGCTCTTACATTTACAGAAGGCATAAACGCCGATTGTTGTCACGCCCTCTGCAATATCGACGCTTTTCAGTCTGATACAGTCGTGGAAAGAGTTGTCCCCGATTTTATTGACGGTTCCGGGAATCGAGATTTCGGTGATTCCGCATCCCATAAATGCACTGTTTCTGATTTTTACAGCGCCATCGGGAATGTTTATGTAGGTAAGCGCACGGCAGTTATTGAAGGCGCTTGCGCCGAATACCTTTACTGTTTCGGGCACGATGACCTCAACAATGCGTGCGTTTCCGGCGAACGAGTTTTCGCCGATTTCGACAACGCCTTCGGGGATGATGACCTTTACATCGTTGCCTGTGTACTGCCGCAGAATTCCATCTTCGATGATGAATTCGGGGTTTTCGGCATTTTCGGTGGGTTTGCCGGTTTCATTGTACTTCGAGATTGCTTTTGAAACAACGAATGCTTCTGAACATTTCGGGCAGATAGCAGCGTCTTTTGCGGCGTCAACTTCGATAAGCTCACCGCATACAGTGCAAATCGCTTTTACCGGTGCCATTGACTTTTCCTCCGTATTTTTATTTTTCCCATACAGGTTTCACGAAGACCTTTATCGGAAAGTAATTTTCTGCCTGTTTATCAATTCCGATGTTCTCAATTGCCGCAGTATATCTCAAAGGAAGATTGCTGAGCTCGCATAGTGACTTTGCGTAATCGAATGATTCACAGACGGTTTGCGCAGTGGTTTCGGTGCCGAGGTTTGAATTGTTAACGATGCCTGTGTGCCGCAGTCTTGATGCATTTTCGATTGCACTCAGCATTGAAAGCGAATCTTTGGGATCCTGCATAAGATAGCGGTATTTATTGATGACATACAGCATGTCATAATCATCATTTTCAATTGATGACGAAAATCTTCCCAAAGCGACAGCGCCGGAGTCGTCGCCGCCCACATCGACAATAAGATATTCGTCGTCTTCTATATCAAGAAGGTCAAAATTTATTGTGGGAATATCCACATTTGTGTTTGCAAACTGCGGAGCAATCAGCTTGATGCCGTTTGCTTCAAAAAGCTCTTTAAAATCTGCCGTGCGAAAATACGGGTTTACGATGTCAAAATCCGCAACGACGACCTTTTTTCCTGTTTTTGCAAGAAAAAGCGCGTAATTTACGGAAAAATTTGTCTTTCCGCAGCCGTAATGACCTGTAATAATCGTGATTTTTTTAACGTTTTCCATTTTTCCTCCGGATACTTTAACTCATATTCGAGTATAGCACAAAATGTCGTATATTGCAAGAAGTTTGCGAAAATTCATAATTAGTTAAAAAAATAAAGTGTGTTGCAAGTTGCTTTTATTTGTGGTAATATATATTGTATATAATATTTCGATAAACGGAGTGGAAATGTAATGAGTGCAAGGGAAGAATTTTTGGCTATATATAACGAACACATTAAACGTGCGGGAGCTGCCAAGCTTCTTGAATATCTCTGCTCGCCTTCGAGTGATTTTTTTGAGGCTCCTTGCTCGACCAGATATCACGGAGCCTATGACTCCGGGCTTGTTGAGCATAGCGTGAATGTTTATCACTGTCTTAAGGCGTATCTTGAAAGGGAGCGTTGCAGGGAGCTGTATAAAATGAATTACAGCGATGAGACCATTGCAATTGTTTCTCTGCTGCATGATATCTGCAAAATAAACACATATAAACGCTCGACAAGAAATGTCAAGGGCAGTGACGGAGTATGGCGCGCGGTTCCCTCGTATGAGTTTGAAGATACCCTGCCGTACGGTCACGGAGAAAAGTCGGTGTATATTATTTCGGGCTTTATGCGGCTTTCGAGAGAAGAAGCCTTTGCTGTGCGTTATCATATGGGCTTTTCGGGAATTGAGGACAAGCGCAGCATAGGTGACGCATTTGAGATGTTTCCTTTGGCGTTTGCGCTTTCCGTTGCCGATATGGAAGCTACATACTATCTTGAAGGAAAAAAACAGAGCGAATAGGAGAAGCGGTTCTATGTCCTATCATTTTTTTGCAATGATGTCACGAATGAAATATATCCGCCGTTGGGGGCTGATGCGAAATACCGAAGAAGAGAATCTTTCGGAGCATTGTCTTGAGGTTGCAATGCTTGCGCACGCTCTTTGTGCGATAAGGAATGAAAGACTGGGTGGAAGTCTTGACTGTGACCGTGCGGCGGTGCTCGGAATGTACCACGATGCGACGGAGATTATTACGGGCGACCTTCCGACCCCTATCAAATATTTCGATGAAAATCTGCGCAGTGCCTATGCGAAGGCAGAAGAATCGGCGCAGAAAAAGCTTGTGGATATGCTGCCCGATTATCTCAAAGGTGAATTTGCGTCGTTTATCATACCTGATGATGAAGATGCAGAGCTTTGGAAAATTGTTAAAGCGGCGGATAAGCTTTCGGCACTCATTAAATGTATGAATGAATGTGCGCTGGGTAACCGGGATTTTGAAAAGGCGCGGCTTTCGACCGAAAAAACGGTTGACGGGCTTGGTATGCCCGAGGTCAAAATATTTATGGAGGAATTTATGCCCTCGTTCGGTCTTACAATCGACGAGCAGGCGTAAGGCGTAAGGGTTATGAAGACAATCGGAACCGATTCCAAAAAGTTCAAAGCGGTTTGCGCTGTGGCGCTTGCTGTGATGATAATAGTTCAGCTTGGTATAATTGTATATTATATGGCAGAGAAAAAACACGGCTACCATATGGATGAGCTGTGGTCATACGGCTTGTCAAACTCATATTACCAGCCGCATATGTATACAAGGTTCGGAATCGATGACTGGAACGAGTACAACCATTGGAATGACGGCAGTTTGTTCAGGGAATATCTGACAGTCGGCGAGAATGAGCGCTTTGAATACGGTTCTGTTTACTATAATCAGAAATATGACGTTCACCCTCCGCTGTACTATTATATATTGCATACGATATGCTCGTTTTTCCCCGGCAGCTTTTCTCCGTGGTACGCGTTTTCAATAAATGCCGTATCGTTTGTTGCTGCACAGATTTTTCTTTATCTTTGTGTTGTCAAAATATCAAAAAGCAGATTTTTAGGGCTGAGCGTCTGCGCATTGTGGGGCTTTTCAAGCGGTGCAATAACCTGCGGCGTATATCTGAGGATGTATGTTCTTCTGATGGCGTTTACTCTTATCTATACATACCTGACGCTCAGGCTCATATATGACGGCTTTTCAAAGAAAACGATGACAGCACTTTGCGTTGTTACATATCTGGGAAGTCTTGTGCAGTATTTCTTTATAATATTTGCAGGTGCGATGGCGGCCTGTATGTGCGTGTATTACCTTATTAAAAAGCAGCCGAAAAGAATGCTTGCATACGGCGGATTCCTTTTGCTGTCGGTAGCGCTTGCGGTGGTTTCGTTTACGCCGATGCTGTCGCATATGCTTGACAAAAACGAGGTCATGGGGCTTCATGCCACAAATACCAAGCATAAAACCTTTGCTTTGCAGCTGCACTTTATTCTGAGATATATGCTCGACGATATATCGGGTATTGACATTCACCTTATAAAAACTCCGATATGGAATTATATATTGTGCGTGTTTGTCGCCCTTGCAGCGGTTGTTTTGCCGCTTTGCTTTCTTTTCAGAAACGAGGTCTGGTTCAAGGCGTTTCTGTCAAAGCTTTTCGTGGGAATCAAAAAGACGCTTGCGTTTGTTCGTTCGAAAATCGGCATTTCGCTTGGCGTTCTGCTTATCGTTTCGGTTTCGGTTTTCTCGGTGTTTGCGATAAACGGTCTGGTTTCGCCGATTGCGTATATGGAGGAGTCGAGCTCGCATTACTCTGTACAGGTTTATCCTCTTTTTATTGCGGTGGTTATGTGCCTTGTCTATATGTTTTTGCGCTCACTTCCGAAAGTCGGAACAAAGCTTTGCGCTCCGGCTGCGTTTGTGCTGTGCGCCGGATGCGTTCTCGGAAGCAGGCTCGACGGCAACGTGCAGTATCTGTTTAATCAGAATCAGGCAGATAAAGAAGCTATCCGAACCGAACTGAATGTTATAACAGACGGTGCCGACTGCATTGTTGCGGTCAAGGGCGGCAGCGAGATACATTATTATCCTTGGGATTTGTATAACGCAGATTCTTTGTATATATTTGAATATCCGCGGCTTGAAAGCTGTGCGTCTGAATTTGATGAAGCGGGAAGAAACGGCGAAAAAGTCTATCTTATTATTCTTGAAGAGTCGATGTTTGATATGGAATACGCCGAAGAAATGAGCGAGGTTGTGAGCGCAGAGTTTGCAAGCGGAGATATTGCTGAGTATGAGCAAATTTTGAAAAATGCTCATCTCGACAATTCGGTGCTGGATTCTGTGAAAGAGAATACGCGCTTTGAGAATATTGATTATATCGGGTACCGTGTTGTGTTCGGCAGGGTGAACCATATATATGAATTGTCTTGAGTGTTGTGAAAAATAAACAAAAATAAGTGCGCTGTTTCTGCGAAATACAACAAATAGCGCACGTTTATTTTTGTTAACTAAAAGTTTACAAAAAATTATTATATATGTTTGAAAATGGCTTGCATTCGGGAAAATCGTGTGATATAATATACGAGCGTGACTGCAACAGATATGCGATGAAGCGGAAGGTTGCCGGCGGTTTGCCGGGTAATTTCCGCAGAGTATGTCCGATTTTAAACCGGGCGGAAGTAATACCGAACACAGTATGTGATTGATGCATAGGCTTGATATGTGCCTCGCTATAAGTGGAGTGCGTGCCTGTGCGTGAGTTATTGTGTGTTGTCGTGTTCTTGCCAAACTCGGAAAGCCCCTGCTTTTTCGGGTTTTTGTTATGTAAAAAATACGATACACACGGAAGCGTGTTGAAAATTATAATCCGTTACATTATAATATATAGTCAAGTATTACCGTGCCCCCAAGCAAAAAATAATTTAATGGAGGCGATTTAAGTGGCAGTCAATGAAAAAATCAGAATCAAGATCAAGGGCTATGAGCATTCAATAGTTGATGCTTCAGCAGCAAAGATCGTCGAGGCAGCAAAGCGCAGCGGTGCAAGAGTTTCGGGTCCTATCCCGCTTCCCACCGACAAGGAGATCGTAACAATTCTCCGTGCTGTTCACAAATATAAGGACAGCCGTGAGCAGTTTGAGCTCCGTACTCACAAGAGACTCATCGACGTTATCAGACCCACTGCAAAGACAACAGAAGCTCTTCAGAATCTTGAAATCCCCGCAGGCGTTGAAATTGTTATGGAGGTCAAGTAAGACCGACACCTTCAGAAACAACGGCAAAAGTCAGCCGCTTAAACTTTCGGAAAGCTGAAACTCTGCCGTATTTTGAAATAACAAATTCAAAGACCACGGTCATGTTGGGAAACCAACCAATAACCAAAGGAGGAAAAATATGAAAAAAGCAATCATCGGCAAGAAAATCGGTATGACACAGATTTTCGATGAAGCGGGAAAGGTCATTCCCGTAACAGTAGTTGAAGCCGGTCCCTGTGTTGTTGTCCAGAAGAAGACAACCGACCGCGACGGCTACGAAGCAGTACAGGTTGGCTATGGCGACGTAAAGGCGCAGAGAGTCAACAAGCCCGCAAAGGGTCATTTCGACAAGGCTGGCGCAGGTTATAAGAGAACATTGAAGGAATTCAAGTTTGATGACTGTGCACAGTATGAAATCGGTTCGCTTATCAAGGCTGATACCTTTGAAATCGGTGACATCGTTGATGTCAAGGGCAGAAGCAAGGGTAAGGGATATGCCGGCACAATCAAGCGCAACGGCAATTCCAGACTCAAGGAAACCCACGGTACAGGTCCTGTAGCCCGTCACGCAGGTTCAATGGGCGCTTGCTCATCACCTTCGAGAATCTACAAGGGCAAGGTGCTTCCCGGACACATGGGATTTGAGAACGTAACAGTTCAGAACCTTGTTGTCGTAAAGGTTGACGCAGAAAATAATCTTATCGCACTCAAGGGCGCAATTCCCGGACCTAAGGGCGGAATTGTTTCCATCGTAAATGCAGTAAAAAAGGCGTAGGAAGGAGGAAGCTAAATGCAGATTTCAGTATATGATATGACAGGCAAGCAGGTTTCCGAAACCGAGCTGCGCGATGAAATTTTCGGCATTGAGCCGAACGAAAGTGTAATGCACGCAATGGTAGTAAATTACCTTGCAAATCAGCGCCAGGGCACACAGTCCACACTTACAAGAACAGAAGTTCGCGGCGGTGGCAGAAAGCCTTGGAGACAGAAGGGTACAGGCAGAGCAAGACAGGGCTCTATCAGAGCTCCTCAGTGGTACCACGGCGGTGTTGCTCTCGGTCCCAAGCCCAGATCCTACAATTACACACTTAACAAGAAGGTAAGAAGACTGGCTATGAAGTCGGCTCTTTCCACAAAGGTTATTGATTCCAATATCGTTGTTCTCGATGCTATCAAGGCAGAAGAGTTCAAGACAAAGACAATCGTTGCTATGCTTGATGCTCTCAAGATCGAAGGAAAGGCACTTATCGTTCTTCCCGAAGTTGATCAGAAGGTTATCAAGAGTGCAGCAAACATCCCCGGAATCAAGACAACTCTCGCAACAACACTTAATGTTTATGACATTCTCAACTATGATAAGTTTGTTGTAACAACAGACGCTCTTGCTAAAATCGAGGAGGTGTACAAATAATGAAAGCTGCACAGGATATCATTCTTGCTCCCGTTGTTACGGAAAAGAGCATGGACGGCATGACAGCCAAGAAGTACACCTTTAAGGTTGCTAAAAAGGCAAACAAAATCGAAATCGCTAAGGCGGTTGAAGAATTGTTTGACGTTGAGGTTATCTGCGTAAATACAATCAACGTAAGAGGCAGATACAGAAGATTGGGTATGAACGAAGGCTTTACAGCTTCATGGAAGAAGGCAGTTGTTACTCTCAATCCCGAACCCACAGGCAAGAAGAAGAGCACAATCGAGTTCTTCGACGGAATGTTCTGATTTCAAGATATTAAGTAAGGAGTGAATTTTAATGGCTATTAAAACCTACAAGCCGACAACACCCGGTCGCAGAAACATGAGTGTTACCGACTATTCGGTGCTGTCAAAGGTAAAGCCGGAGAAGAGCCTGCTTGAACCCTTGAAAAAGACTTCCGGCAGGAACAGCTACGGCAGAATCACCGTTCGTCATAAGGGCGGCGGATGCAGAAGAAAATACAGAATCATCGACTTCAAGCGCAACAAGGACAATATGAATGCAACTGTTATGACTCTTGAATACGATCCTAACAGAAGCGCATTTATCGCTCTTGTTTGTTACGAAGACGGCGAAAAGAGATACATCCTTGCACCTCACGGTCTTAAGGTTGGCGATGTTGTAACAAGCGGTCCTGATTCCGACATCAAGGTCGGCAATGCACTTCCTCTTGAGAATATACCCGTTGGTACATTCATCCACAACATCGAGCTTTATCCCGGCAAGGGTGCACAGCTTGTAAGAAGTGCCGGCAATATGGCACAGCTTATGGCTAAGGAAGGCGGATACGCTCTGCTCAGACTCCCCTCTACAGAGCTTCGTAAAGTTCCGATTTCCTGCAAGGCTACAATCGGTCAGGTTTCAAACATTGACCACGAAAACGTTAAAATCGGTAAGGCCGGCCGTACCCGCCATATGGGTATCCGTCCTACAGTCCGCGGTTCCGTTATGAACCCCTGCGATCACCCGCACGGTGGTGGTGAGGGCAGATCACCTATCGGACGTCCCGGTCCTTGCACACCCTGGGGCAAGCCTGCTCTTGGTTACAAGACCAGAAAGACTCACAACCGCACCGATAAATATATCGTAAAACGCAGAAACAGCAAATAAGGAGGGAAGATAGATGAGCAGAAGCGTCAAGAAGGGACCTTATATAGAAGCGTCTCTTTACAAGAAGGTAGTTCAGATGAACGAAGCCGGCGAGAAGAAAGTGCTCAAGACTTGGAGCAGATCATCAACTATATTCCCCGATTTCGTTGGACACACATTTGCCGTTCATGATGGAAGAAAGCACGTTCCGGTATATGTTACAGAAGATATGGTAGGCCACAAGCTCGGCGAGTTTGCACCTACAAGAACATATAAGGGTCACGCTGGCTCAAAGACATCTAACAACGGCAAGAAGTAAGCGGAAGGAGGAATTTTGATGGAAGCTAAGGCATACTTGAGAAGCGCCAGAATCTCTCCGAGAAAGGTGCAGATCGTATTGGACCTTATCAGAAACAAGCCCTGTGATGTGGCTCTCGCAACATTGAGAAACACACCTAAGGCTGCTTGCGAATGCTTGGAAAAGCTCTTGAAATCCGCTATGGCAAATGCTGTTAATAACCACGATATGGATAAAGACAGCCTTTATGTTGCAGAATGCTTCGTTTGCCCCGGACCTATCATGAAGAGAATTCAGCCCAGAGCACACGGCAGAGCTTTCCGTATAAACAAGAGAACATCTCATATCACAATAATTCTGAGAGAAAAGGAAATCTTGGACTAAGCCGAGAAGGAGGTAAATTATGGGTCAAAAAGTTAATCCGCACGGACTTCGTGTTGGTGTAATTAAGGATTGGGATTCCCGCTGGTTTGCAAATAAATCCGACTTCGGCGATTGCTTGGTTGAGGATTACAAAGTAAGAGAGTACACAAAGAAGAGACTCTATGCAGCCGGTGTTGCAAAGATTGAAATCGAAAGAATCCAGAGCAGAGATCAGATGAGAGTCAGAATCAACATCCACTGCGCTCGTCCCGGTGTTGTAATCGGCAGAGGCGGTGCTGAGATTGAAAAGCTCAGAACAGATCTCGAAAAGATGACCGGTAAGTCGGTCGCTATAAACATTGTTGAGGTAAAGCAGCCCGACCTTTGCGCACAGCTTGTTGCTGAAAAGATCGCACTTGACCTCGAAAACAGAATTTCCTTCAGACGTGCTATGAAGCAGTCTATCGGACGTGCAATGCGTCTGGGTGCTAAGGGAATCAAGGTAAGAGTAGGCGGCCGTCTGGCTGGTGCTGAAATTGCAAGAAGCGAAACATATCACGAGGGTACAATCCCGCTGCAGACAATCCGTGCAGATATTGACTACGGTTTTGCTGAAGCACACACAACCTATGGACGTCTTGGCGTTAAGGTTTGGATCTACAAGGGAGAAATTCTCAAGGGCGAAGCTATGAAGAGAGCTGAATCCGATGACAGAAACTCCAAGCGCAGAGACAACCGCGGCGGCAGAGACAACAGAAATCGTGATAACAGAAACCGCAGAAACGACAACAGAGCTCCCCGCAATGCAGGAAACAGAGCTCCGAGAGAAGCAAAGAAAGAAGGAGGTAATGCGTAATGCTGCTTCCAAAGAGAGTTAAATACCGCAGAGTCCACAGAGGACGTCTTAAGGGTAAAGCACTCAGAGGCAATACGGTAACATACGGTAAATTCGGTCTTCAGGCTCTTGAGCCTTCATGGATCACATCCAACCAGATCGAAGCTGCCCGTATTGCAATGACAAGATATATCAAGCGTGGCGGTCAGGTTTGGATCAAGATTTTCCCCGACAAGCCCGTTACAGAAAAGCCTGCTGAAACTCGAATGGGTTCCGGTAAGGGTTCTCCCGAATATTGGGTAGCTGTAGTTAAGCCCGGCAGAGTAATGTTCGAAATCGATGGTGTTTCGGAAGAAGTTGCCAGAGAAGCTATGCGTCTCGCTTCACACAAGCTCCCCGTAAAATGCAAATTCATAGTTAAAGAAGAAGGAGGAGCGCAGTAATGAAAAAAGTCGATTACAATAAGATGACTCAGGCAGAGCTTACAGAAAAGCTCGATGATTTCAAAAAAGAGCTCTTTGCACTCCGCTTTCAGCACGCAATCAATCAGCTCGATAATACCGCGCGTTTAAAGGCTGTCAAGAAGGACATCGCAAGAGTCAAGACAGCGCTCAGAGCTCTGGAACTTCAGAGCGCAGAGCAGTAATGAAGGGAGGATATGACTGTGGAAAGAAATTTCAGAAAAACCAGAGTCGGTAAGGTTGTCAGCGATAAGATGGATAAGACAATTGTTGTTGCCATCGTAGACAACGTTAAGCATCCGCTCTACAAGAAGATCGTTAAGCGCACAGTTAAGTTCAAGGCACACGATGAAAACAACGAGTGCAGAACAGGCGATCGCGTGGAAATTATGGAAACTCGCCCTCTTTCCAAGGATAAGAGATGGAGAGTCGTTCGCATAATCGAAAAGGCGAAATAATTAAATCACAATATTGATTAAATCTTTGGAAGGAGGATTTTTGCTGTGATACAAATGCAAACCTATCTCAAGGTCGCTGACAACACGGGAGCCAAGGAGCTTATGTGTATCAGAGTTCTCGGCGGTACTCGCAGAAGATATGCAAATATCGGCGATGTAGTTGTTGCCTCTGTTAAAAAAGCTGCACCCGGCGGCGTTGTTAAAAAGGGCGATGTTGTTAAAGCAGTAATTGTTCGTTCGGTAAGCGGTCTCAGAAGAGATGACGGAACATATATCCGTTTTGATGAGAATGCAGCCGTAATCATAAAGGAAGATAAAAACCCCAGAGGTACACGTATTTTTGGACCTGTGGCAAGAGAGCTTCGTGACAAGGAATATCTCAAGATATTGAGCCTTGCACCCGAAGTACTTTAATAGGAGGTGTCGTTACACATGAGCAATAAGGTACACGTTAAAACAGGCGACACCGTTGTATTGCTGACCGGTAAGTACGATTATAAGTACGCTAAGGGCGGCGCAAGAAAGACCGGTAAGGTTCTTGAAGTAAGCCCCAAGGAAGGCAAGGTTATCGTCGAAGGATTTAACTATATTACAAAGCACGTTAAACCCAGAACCGCCGGTCAGGAAGGCGGACTTGTAAAGGCTGAATCTCCGATTTATGCCTGCAAGGTACAGCTCGTTTGCCCCAAGTGCAACAAGCCTACAAGAGTAGGTCACGTTTTTGAGGGCGAGGGCAAGGAAAGAAGAAAGCTCCGTGTTTGCAAGAACAAGGATTGCGGCGAAACATTTGAATAAGGAGAGGCTTAAATTATGGCAAGATTAAGAGATTACTATAACGAAACAGTCGCTCCTGCAATGATGAAGAAATTCAATTACAAGAGCGTAATGCAGATTCCTAAGCTTGACAAGGTCGTAATCAACGTTGGTGCCGGCGAAGCTAAGGAAAACTCAAAGGTTATCGATGCAATCATCACAGACCTTACAGCAATCACAGGTCAGAAGCCCGTAGTCTGCAAGGCTAAGAAGTCCGTTGCAAACTTCAAGCTTCGTGAAGGTATGCCTATCGGTGTTAAGGTAACCTTGAGAAACGAAAATATGTATGAGTTTGTTGACAAGCTGTTCAACGTTGCGTTCCCCCGTGTTCGTGACTTCCGCGGAATTAACCCCAACTCCTTCGATGGACGTGGCAACTACTCCACAGGTATTAAGGAACAGCTCATCTTCCCCGAAATCGATTATGATAAAATCGACAAGGTAAGAGGTATGGACATCAACTTTATTACAACAGCCACCACTGATGAAGAAGCAAAAGAGCTGCTGACACTTCTCGGCGCTCCCTTTGCAAAGTGATTTGGAGGAAATCTTAAATGGCTAAAACAGCAATGAAATTAAAGCAGCAGCGCACACCTAAGTACTCAACCCGTGCTTACAACCGCTGCAAAATCTGCGGAAGACCTCACGCATATCTCAGAAAGTTCGGCATTTGCCGTATCTGCTTCAGAGAGCTTGCACACGACGGTCAGATTCCCGGAGTTAAGAAGGCAAGCTGGTAAAAACTACACAGCAGCTTCTGCATTTTGCAGAAGTGATAAAATATGACGAGGAGGTCATTTTGGTATGCAAATTACAGATACAATAGCTGATATCTTGACCAGAATCCGCAATGCGAGTTCTGCAAAGCACGCCACGGTTGACGTTCCCGCCTCCAATGTTAAGAAGGCTATCACACAGATTCTTGTTGACGAAGGATATGTAAAAGGCTTTCAGGTAATTGAGGACGGAAAGCAGGGTATTATCAGAATTACTCTGAAATACGGCGAAAACAGAACACCTGTTATCACCGGCCTGCGCAGAGTGTCAAAGCCCGGTTTGCGTATATATTCAAGCTGCGAGGATATGCCCCAGGTAAGAAAGGGTCTTGGCATCGCTCTGGTTTCCACATCTAAGGGAATTATGACAGACAAGAAGGCTAAGGAACTTCACGTTGGCGGCGAAATTCTTGCATTCATTTGGTAAGGAGGAAACACATAATGTCCAGAATAGGTAAATTACCCGTTAGTGTTCCTGCCGGAATTGATGTAACCGTTGAGAACAACCTTGTTACAGTAAAGGGCTCAAAGGGTACTCTTTCAAGACAGTTTGATACTGCTCTCGGCATTGAATACGATAACGGCGTAATCACAGTTACAAGACCCTCCGATGACAAGCGTATGCGTTCTCTCCACGGTCTTACAAGAGCTTTGATTGCAAATATGGTTTATGGTATTTCAACAGGCTATTCTAAGACTCTTGAAATCGAAGGCGTCGGCTACCGTGCTGCAAAGCAGGGTAAGGATCTCGTAATGAACCTTGGTTTTTCTCACCAGGTTATCATTTCTGAGATTGACGGAATTACAATTGATGTACCCAACCCCAACAAGATTGTGGTAAACGGTATTGATAAGCAGGTTGTCGGCCAGTTCGCTGCTGAAATCCGTTCAAAGCGTGCTCCTGAGCCTTACAAGGGCAAGGGTATCCGCTATGAAGGCGAACGTATCATCCGCAAGGAAGGTAAAGCCGGTAAGGGTAAAAAGTAATAGGAGGAGTGAGCTACAATGGTTAAAACATATGACAGCAACAAGGCAAGGCTCAAAAGACACAAGAGAGTTCGTGCCAAGATTTCGGGAACACCCGAATGCCCTCGTCTTAATGTATTTCGCTCCGCAAAGCATATTTATGCGCAAATCATTGATGACGTGAACGGCGTTACACTTTGCAGTGCTTCCAGCATGGCAAAGGGCTTTGAAGGAAGCGGTTCCAACAAGGAAGGCGCTCGTAAGGTAGGTCAGCTTATCGCTGAGGCTGCAAAAGCCAAGGGAATATCCGAAGTAGTTTTTGACCGCGGCGGATACATCTATCACGGACGTGTTCAGGAACTCGCAGAGGGTGCCCGCGAAGGCGGACTCCAGTTCTAATAAAAATAAGGAGGATACAATTTTGGCTAATATAGATGCTTCAGCTCTGGAGCTTTCCGAAAAGGTTGTAGCAATCAACCGCGTATCCAAAACTGTAAAGGGCGGACGTATTCTCAAGTTCTCCGCGCTTGTAGTTGTTGGCGACGGCAACGGAATCGTAGGCTTCGGACTCGGAAAATCCGGTGAAGTACCCGATGCTATCCGCAAGGGTATTGAGGATGCCAAGAAAAATCTTGTCAAAGTTCAGCTCAGAGGAACAACGATCCCCCACGATATCATCGGCAAATACGGCGCAGGTGAGGTTCTTATGAAGCCCGCTGCTCCCGGTACAGGTGTTATCGCAGGCGGTCCTGTTCGTGCGGTTGTTGAAATGGCAGGAATTAAGGACATCAGAACAAAATCTCTCCGTTCGAACAATGCCTGCAATGTTGTAAGAGCAACAATTCAGGGCTTGAGTTCTTGCGTATCTGCAAAGGAAGTTGCAGAGAAGAGAGGCAAGACTGTAAAGGAAATTTTGGGAGGTAAGGCAAATGGCTAAGCAGATTACTCTCAAGAAGAGCCTTATCGGAAGAAAGGCTAACCAGATTTCAACAGCACAGTCACTCGGTCTTCACAAAATCGGCGATGTAACAGTTCAGCCCGATAATGCACAGACCGAAGGAAAAATCAAAGTAATTTCTCACCTCGTGGAGGTTACAGAAGTATAAGCAAGGAGGTGCTCACCAATGAAATTGCATGAATTATCCCCCGTTCAGCCCAAGCCCGAGCGCAAGCGTGTCGGCAGAGGTCACGGTTCAGGTAACGGCAAGACTGCCGGTAAAGGTCACAAGGGTCAGAATGCACGTTCCGGCGGCGGTGTTCGTATCGGATTTGAAGGCGGACAGATGCCCTTGGCAAGACGTATTCCTAAGAGGGGATTCAACAATATCTTCGCAAAGACATATGCAATAGTTAATGTTGCAGATCTTAACAAATTTGAATCAGGCGCGCAGGTTGATGCAGAAGCATTGCTTCAGGCCGGCCTTATCAAGAAGGCTTGCGACGGCGTGAAGGTTCTCGGAAACGGCGAACTCGAAAAGAGCCTTACAGTAAAGGCTGCTGCATTTTCTGCCAGCGCAAAGGAAAAAATCGAGAAAGCAGGCGGGAAGGCTGAGGTGATGTAAAGTGTTTCAGGTAATGAAGAACGCTTGGAAGGTTAAGGAAATCCGTCAGAAGATTCTCTATACGGTTCTTATCCTCATTATCTTTAGGCTCGGCTGTGCTATTATGGCACCTTTCGTCGATACAGCCGCACTTTCAACCTGGGTTGCCGAAAACAGTGAAGGAAACATTATTTCCTACATGAATATGCTGTCCGGCGGCGCACTTTCAAGGGCTACAATTTTCAGCCTTTCGATTTCACCTTATATCAACGCACAAATCATTATGCAGCTGCTCACATACGCTTTGCCTCCGCTTGAAAGGCTTTCAAAGGAAGGCGAAGAGGGAAGAAAGAAAATCAACTTCATTTCAACAGTTCTTGCCCTCGTAATTGCTGTGTTTACTTCATTTGCTTATTATCTGACAATGAAGAACACAATGAGAACTGCTGACGGCAAATCCGTTCTTGAATATACAAACGGCGGATTTGAAGAAATTTTCTCGATGATTTGTATTATGTTCATTTTCGTTGCAGGCGCTTCGCTTATAATCTGGCTTGGCGGCCTTATTGATGAAAAGGGCATAGGCAACGGTATCTCGATGATACTTCTTGCAGGTATTATTTCAAGATATCCAGTAACTATCTACAATCTTATCAAGCTGATGATCAGCGAAGACACAAGAGCAGATTATGTTTTTGCTGTTCCGCTTGTTTTCGTTCTCTACATCGCAATCATTGTTTTCATCGTCTTTATGAACAACGCAGAGCGTAGAATTCCGATTCAGTATGCTAAGCGTGTTATCGGCAGAAAACAATACGGCGGTCAGAACACTCATATTCCGATTAAGGTCTGCATGAGCGGCGTTTTGCCGATTATCTTCGCAATGTCCTTTATGCAGCTTCCTTCCACAATTGAGCTGTTCGTCCCCAGATATGACTATCCCAACGGTTTCGGACAGAAGTTCTACAACGGTTTCCTTGACTTCTTCAACAGCCAGAGCATCGGTTATGCGATTCTTTACTTCCTGCTCATCATAGGCTTTAACTACTTCTATGTTTCGATGCAGTACAACCCGACAGAAATCGCAAACAATCTTCGTCAGAACAACGGCGGCATACCCGGTATCCGTCCCGGAAAGCCCACATCCGATTTTATCCAGAGAGTACTCTCCAAGATAACATTGTTCGGTGCTTTCTTCCTCGGAATTATCGCTGTATTCCCCATTCTGTTCTCAAAGCTTATGACAGATGCTTTCGGACTTGCACAGCTTTCGACAATTTCGATGGGCGGTACATCAATCCTCATCGTAGTAAGCGTTGCGCTTGAAACCACAAGAACACTCGAATCACAGATGATGATGCGTCATCATAAGGGATTCCTTGAATAATCCGCTTTAAAACCGAAAGGAGAAGACTATGAAGCTTATTCTTCTCGGCGCTCCCGGCGCCGGAAAAGGAACACAGGCTGAGGTTATCAGCGAAAAGCTCAACATTCCTCAGATTTCTACAGGAAATATGCTCCGTGAAGCTGTAAAAAACGGCACTGAGTACGGCCTTAAGGCAAAGGCTCAGATGGAAAGCGGCGCACTTGTTCCCGATGAAGTTGTAATCGGCATCTTGAAGGAAAGAATTGCCGAGGATGACTGCAAAAACGGTTTTATACTTGATGGCTTCCCCAGAACAGTTCCTCAGGCCGAAGCACTTGATGCTATGGGCGTTGAGATTGACAAGGTTGTTGAAATTTTCGTTCCCGACGAAAAGATTCAGCAGCGTCTTGGCGGAAGAAGAGTCTGCGAAGGCTGCGGCGCTTCGTATCATACCGAATTCAAACCTTCCAAGGTTGACGGTGTTTGCGATAAGTGCAGCGGAAAAACTGTTCTTCGTAAGGACGACGCTCCCGAAACAGTTCTTGAGAGACTCAAGGTATATCATACAACAACAGCACCTCTTAAAGAATATTACGACAGTAAGGGCAAGCTCGTAACTGTTGTAGGTCAGGAAGAGGTTGCAGATACATCAAGGCTTACACTTGAAGCCTTGACTAAGTAATCAGCTTTATGATTACTATTAAATCAGCTACCGATATTGCCAGAATGCGCGATGCCGGAAGGATTGCGGGAAATGCTCTCGCACTCGCCGGCAGAGAGCTGAAGGCAGGTATGACTACAAAGGAACTCGATACTATTATTTATGACTATATCGTAAAATGCGGTGCAAAGCCTTCATTTTTAGGCTACGGCGGTTTCCCCGCAAGCGCTTGTATTTCGGTGAACAATGAGGTAATCCACGGAATACCTTCATCAAAAACCGTCTTCAAAGAAGGCGATATTGTCAGTGTCGATGTGGGCGCTTTTTATAAAGGTTTTCACGGCGATACCGCCGCAACCTTCGGCGTTGGGAAAATTTCCGATGAGGCTCAGAAACTATTGGATGTTACAAAGCATTCATTAGAGCTTGCGATCGGAGCGGCTGTTCCCGGTGCGCGAATCGGCGATATTTCGTCAACGGTTGAGGAATACTGCAGGTCTTTTGGCTACGGTGTAGTCAAGAAATACTGCGGACACGGTGTCGGAAGAAAACTGCATGAAGAACCCGAGGTTCCTAATTATGGCACAAAAGGTCACGGACAAAGACTATTGGCCGGAATGACCATCGCCGTTGAGCCAATGATTAACATTAAGGGCGACGATGTAAGAGTACTAAAAGACGGTTGGACAGTTGTCACACGTTCAGGCTCGCTTTCAGCTCATTTTGAGCATTCCATTGCTATCGCAACAGGCGGAGCCATTGTGTTGACAGCTCCTGACATTTGATTGTCGGCAAGCCTTGGAAAGGAGAATTTTCGCTGTAAGTTATGTGCGGGAATTTGAAAATTGAAAAAGGCAGGGTTGTCAAGGCGCTTGCCGGACGCGACAGCGGCAGATTTTTTGTGATAGTTGATATTGGTGAAAAATTTGTTGAAATTGCGGACGGAAAAACAAGAAAGCTTAAAGAACCTAAAACCAAAAGTCTAAAGCACCTGATGCTGACCAATACTGTAACAGATATTGATGGTATTACGGATAAAAAACTGCGAAAAGTACTTTCGGCATTCTATGATGCCGCATTATAACCCTGAAGAGGAGGATTTCAATGTCTAGAGAAGACGTAATTGAAGTTGAAGGCGTCGTTCTTGAAGCACTTCCGAATGCAACATTTCAGGTAGAGCTCCAGAACGGACACAAAATTCTTGCTCATGTATCGGGAAAGCTCAGAATGAACTACATTCGTATAGTTCCCGGCGACAAGGTCACGGTTGCGATGTCACCCTATGACCTTACAAAGGGCAGAATCACATGGAGAGCAAAGTAAATTTTCTGTATTTCTTTGCAAAACACACCACATAACGAAGGGAGAATAAAAGATGAAAGTCAGACCTTCAGTAAAGCCCATTTGCGAAAAATGCAAGGTAATCAAGCGCAAGGGAAAAGTAATGGTTATCTGTGAAAATCCCAAGCATAAGCAGCGCCAGGGCTAAGAAAAATACCACAGCATAAATAAAAATTATGCTGCAAGAAGTTAAGCCGGCAATCGGTTTCCTGCTACGGCGTGTAAAAATCACGTCGCTGAAAGAGCAATCCGGCGGGAAAGCGTGGACGGTGACCGGCTGCCAGCTGTCTGCAAATTTTTTGCAGATTGGTTAAGATACACACAATCATTTATTAAAGTATATGGGGGTGCATTTTTTAATGGCACGTATTGCTGGTGTTGACCTTCCCAAGAATAAGAGAATCGAAATCGGTCTTACTTATATCTTCGGAATCGGTCGTTCAACCGCTGAAAAAATCCTCAGAGAAACCGGCGTAGATCCTGACATCAGAGTTAAGGATTTGTCCGAAGATGATACAAACAAGCTTCGTGAATACATTGACCACAATGTAACAGTAGAAGGCGATCTTCGCAGAGAGGTTGCTCTGAATATTAAGAGACTTGTAGAAATTGGCTGCTACAGAGGCGTTCGTCACAGAAAGGGACTTCCCGTTAGAGGACAGAGAACCAAGACAAACGCAAGAACCCGTAAGGGCCCTGTTAAGACAATTGCTAACAAGAAGAAGTAAGGAGGGATATCAATGGCACAGAAGAAAAAGGTTTCATCCGTCAGAAGAAGACGTGACCGTAAGAACATTGAAAGCGGTGCTGTTCATATCCAGTCCACTTTCAACAATACTATCGTAACAATCAGCGACCTTCAGGGAAATACAATTTCCTGGGCAAGCGCAGGCGAGCTCGGATTCAGAGGCTCCAGAAAGTCTACTCCGTTCGCTGCACAGACAGCTGCTGAAACTGCTGCAAAGGCTGCAATGGAACACGGCCTTAAGACAGTTGAGGTTTATGTTAAGGGACCCGGCTCCGGACGTGAGGCTGCAATCAGAGCACTTCAGACAGTAGGTCTTGAGGTTAGAATGATTAAGGACGTAACACCCATTCCTCACAATGGCTGCCGTCCTCCCAAAAGACGTCGTGTATAATCAGGAGGGATATGAGTTATGGCAGTAAATAAAGATCCGATTCTTAAAAGATGCAGATATTTAGGCATCAGCCCTATGGTAATGGGTATAAACAAGGAGTCTAACCGCAATCCTAACGCAAACAACCGTAAGAAGGTTTCTGAATACGGTATGCAGCTGAAGGAAAAGCAGAAGCTCAAGTTTATCTATGGCGTAATGGAAAAGCCCTTCCGTCATTATTTTGAGCTTGCTTCAAAGGCAGAAGGTAAAGCAGGTGACAACCTGATTACTCGCCTTGAATCAAGACTTGACAACGTAGCATTCCGTATGGGTATGGCATTGACAAGACGTGAAGCAAGACAGCTCGTTTCACACGGTCACTTTACAGTAAACGGCAAGAGAGTGGATATTCCTTCATATTGCGTTCACGTAGGTGATGAAATTGCTGTTTGCGAAAAGAGCAGAAGCAATGCAAAATTCAAGGATATTGCTGAACAGACACAGGGCAGAATGGTTCCGCTTTGGCTTGATGTCAACAAGGAATCCTATAGCGCAAAAATCACAAGATTGCCCAATCCTCAGGATTTGGACTATGAGGTTGAAGCACACCTGATCGTCGAGCTGTACTCCAAGTAATACGTAATTACTTGCGTACGATTTTTCAGACAACGAACAAAAGTAATTGCGAGCAGGAGGGTTATATATGCTTGAAAGAATAGAAAAGCCGGAAATAGATACAGTCGAGCTTAAGAGCAACGGAACATACGGAAAGTTTGTTCTTGCTCCGCTTGAGCGAGGCTACGGAACAACCCTTGGCAACAGTTTGCGCAGAGTTCTTTTGTCTTCACTTCCCGGTGTTGCAGTCAATTCAGTAAAGATTGACGGCGTTCACCACGAATTTTCGACAATTCCCGGAGTGAAGGAGGATGTTACCGAAATCATCCTTAATATAAAAGGTCTTACAGCTAAGCTTTACAGCGACGGCCCCAAGACTGTATATATCGAGGCTGAGGGCGAGTGCGAAATCACTGCAGGCGACATCAAGACCGATTCTGAGGTTGACATTCTCAACCCCGGAATGCACATTGCAACTCTCGGCAAGGACGCAAAGCTCTATATGGAAATCACCATTGACAGAGGGCGCGGATACGTCTCGGCTGACAGAAACAAACAGTTGCTTAATCCCGCTATTGACGTAATAGCTGTTGACAGCATTTATACTCCGGTATTGAAGGTAAACTATAAGGTCGAGGATACTCGACTCGGACAGGTTACCGACTTCGATAAGCTGACCTTGGAAGTATGGACTGACGGTACAATTTCCGCTAAGGAAGCTATATCACAGGCAGCAAATCTCCTTAATGAGCATCTTAAGCTGTTTGTTGACCTTTCTGAAGAAGCCAGCATTGTTGAGGTTCTTGTAGAAAAGGACGACAAGGGCAAAGAAAAGATCCTTGAAATGACAATTGAGGAGCTTGATTTATCGGTGCGTTCCTTCAACTGCTTGAAGCGTGCAGGAATCAATACCGTTGACGACTTGATTAACAAGTCTGAAGAAGAAATGATGAAGGTTAGAAACCTTGGTAAAAAATCCTTTGATGAGGTTAAGGAGAAGCTCCAGTCACTCGGATTCTCTCTCAGCTCAGAGGAAGACAACTAAGGCGAAAACCAAACTATAAAGAAGGAGTGAAATCAAATGCCAGGTGCAAGAAAGCTGGGCAGACCTACTGACCACAGAAAGGCTATGCTTAGAGGTATGGTAACTTATTTGCTCGAAAACGGTCAGATTGAAACAACCGTAACAAGAGCAAAGGAAGTAAGGGCTGTTGCTGAAAAAATGATTACTATCGGCAAGAACGATGATTTGCACTCAAAGCGTCAGGTTTATGCATACGTTACTAAAGAGAGCGTTGCAAAGAAAGTGTTCGATGAAATATCACCTAAATATATGGACATAAACGGCGGATATACCAAGATTATCAAGACAGGTCCCCGTCGTGGTGACGCAGCAGAGATGGCTATCATCAAGCTTGTTGACTAATTATCAATAAGAAACAAAACCGCTTTTGCGTAAAGGTTTTTCACCTTGCGCCAAAGCGGTTTTTGCATTTTTAAAAAATTTTGGTTGCATATTGATTTTTTTGTGAATGTGTAGTATAATTAAAAATGATTAGAAGTCGGCGCATAAGCGCTGTGAAAAAACCAAACTGAAAGGCGGAAAAAAGCAATGCTTAATAGAATCAAGGTCGTTATCTGCGGTAAGGAATATTCATTGCAGACTGAGGAACAGCCCAGCTACGTCTACAATCTTGCCAGATATCTGGAAAATCAAATCAACGATATGGTACAGGCAAATGAAGGCGTTTCGACATATTCGGCAGCTGTTATGATTGCACTTTCCGCACTTGATGACGTGAATAAGGCAAACGAGAGCATCGACAACATCAGAACACAGATTAAGGATTATGTTGACGATGCAGGCAAGGCGAGAATGGAACGTGATGACGCTTTGCGCGAAATCGAAATGCTCAGAGTGAAAATTCAGCGTCTTGAAAATGAAATCAAGCTTAAAAAGCTTAAAGAAAATATGTAAAAATGCAAAATTTTGAATTGCTTGCCCCCGCCGGGAGTATTGAATCGGTGCAGGCCGCGCTTTATTGCGGCGCAGATGCAATATATATCGGGCTGAAAAGCTTTTCGGCAAGACAGAATGCCGTCAATTTCGATTATTCGGAGCTTGACGGCGTTATTTCGTTGTGCCATCTTTTCGGTGCAAAGGTATATGTTGCGGTAAATACAATTGTTTTTGACAACAAGCTTTGCGATTTTGCCGATTGCATAAAAAAATGCGCAGAACTCGGCGTTGATGCCTTTATCGTTCAGGATTTGGGTGCGCTTGAAATTATAAAAAAAGTCGCACCGGAAGCGACTGTGCACGCATCAACTCAATTAACCGTGCACACTCCGCAAGGTGCAGAATTTGCCAAAAAGCTCGGTTTTTCCCGTGTTGTTGTTTCGCGCGAATTATCTATGCAGCAGATTGAAAAAATCTGCAAAACGAAAATTGAAGTTGAAGCCTTTGTGCACGGTGCTTTGTGTATGTCCGTTTCGGGACAGTGCTATATGTCGGCAATGTTCGGCTCACGCAGCGCCAACAGAGGGCTCTGTGCCCAGCCGTGCAGACTGCCGTTTTCACATAAAAAGGGCTGTGATGAGCATTGCCTTTCTCTCAAGGATTTGTCGCTTATCGAGCATATCGGCAAGCTCAAGGAAATCGGAGTTTGCTCTTTTAAAATTGAAGGAAGAATGAAACGCCCCGAATATGTTGCGGCGGCAGTTTCGGCTTATCGCAAGGCTATTGACGGCAAAAATTATGATATATCTGATTTAAGCGCCGTGTTTTCAAGGCAGGGCTTTACAGACGGATATTTTACGGCAAATTTGGGCAATGCGATGTTCGGAATGCGCGATTACGAAAACGTGCTTGATTCTTCAAGGGTTCAATCCGATATCCGCAAGAGCTATGAAAAAATGCCGAAAATTTATACCGTTGATTTTGCTCTGACGCTAAAAGGCTTGTCGCTTGAGCTTTCAGCCACAGCAGATAGTGTCTGTGTCTGTAAATCAACGGATATTTCTCAGTATTCATCGATGAATCCGCTTAAAGACGATGCTGTGAAAAAACAGCTTTCAAAGCTTGGCAATACAATTTTTGAGCTTGGCAGTATAAATTCTGATATTCCGCCTGAGTCGGCAAGGTTTCCGCTTTCTGTGCTGAATGCTCTGCGTAGGGACATAATTGCGCATATTTCCGAGGAAATAGTCAAGAAAAATTCGGTATACACTCAAACTTTTGAATATATACATTCTGAAACAGCAACTTTGCAGAGAGAAAAGCCTTTAAAGTTTCGTGCGTATTTTGAAAGTGTGAAGCAACTTTCAGGTGTGTCCGCAGATGCACTTGAGTTTGTATTGCTTCCTCTGGCGCAGATTGAAAGGAATTGTAATGAGCTGGCAAGCCTTTGTGACAAAGTGATTATAGTTCCGCCGAGGTTTATAAATGATGAAGAGCAAACCTTTAAGCGCATAGAAAAGCTACGAAACATCGGCTTTAAAAGGCTGTATTGCAACAACATTGCATATCTTTCGATAAATGAAAATGTGACGCTTCACGGTGGCTTTGGTCTGAATTGCGCAAACAGCGAATGCGTAAGGGCGTTGAAGGAATTGGGCGTGAGCGATATTGAATGCTCGTTTGAACTGAAGGCGTCGCAGATAAACAAACTTTCTCGTGATATTCCCGTGGGAATCGTTGCGTTCGGCAAACTCCCGCTTATGCTTAATAAAAACTGTCCGATTGGCGATTGCAAAAATTGCTTTGGTAAAATTTATGACAGAACAAACCGTGCGTTTGATATAAAGTGCCCGAAAAACAATGAGGGGTATGCGGAAATTCTTAACTGTACCAATCTTGAAATGAGCGATAAACTCTCAGATATGGCAGGTATTGACTTTGCAACACTGATTTTTCATGATGAAAGCGGCAGAGAGTGTGAGGAAATTATAAACCGTTATTTATACGGCACAAGACAGAAGGATGCAGAATATACAAGAGGTCTTTACTACAGAGGTGTTAAATAATGATATTGAAATTCAAAAAGCTTGACGAAAGGGCGATTATTCCGCAGCGACAGACGAAGCTTAGCGCAGGAGTTGATCTTTGCGCCTGTCTTGAAAGCGATGTTGTGATAAATCCTTCGCAGATTGTAAAAATCCCGACAAAATTAAGCGTCGAGCCTTCGCAAGAGAAATGCGTGCTGTTGATTTTTGCACGTTCAGGCCTTGCGGTAAAAAACGGAATTGCTCTTGCAAACAGCGTTGGCGTTGTTGACAG
The DNA here is from genome assembly GCA_017435565.1 of Oscillospiraceae bacterium. Taxonomy (GTDB): domain Bacteria; phylum Bacillota; class Clostridia; order Oscillospirales; family Ruminococcaceae; genus RGIG3077. Next base: position 68,605 of record JAFSEU010000024.1, read on the forward strand.
CGATTATCGCGGCGAAATCTGCGTCGGACTGATAAATCATTCAAATGAACCGTTTACCGTTTGCCATGGAATGCGGATTGCACAGCTCGTCGTAATGCCGTGTGAGTTTGCTCAGTGTGTTGAAGCGCAGGATATTTCCGAAACCGAAAGAGGCGAAGGCGGCTTTGGCTCAACAGGAATTATGTAGGTTTTGGGTTTTGACAAAAAAAGCTTGCTTTTTTGGCGGCTATATGGCATAATTAAATTTGGACTTATTGATTCTGACGTAAATTTTTAGGAGATGATAGAATGCTCAGCGAAGCAGTAAATGTAAATGAATTTTTTCCGCTTGCTTTCAGAGAACATCTGATTTTCGGAATTGTGGGTGTTGTTTTCTTCCTTTTTCAGTATTACAGACTGAAAAGGAATTATCAGGTTCTTATGGCACTTGCAATCGGAGCGACGTTTTTGTTGTATTTAGGCAAATCAATGCACAACATCATCGGTATAGTCGAGCTCGTTTTGATGACTTTGGTCGTTGTTTCGCTTGTGAAGGATTCGATTGATGAGAAAAAGAAGAAAAAAGAAAATGATGGCAACGAGCAGACCGAAGCTGAAAAGAAGGATGACGAACCGACAGAGGATGACAATAACGATGGTGCAGACAGCACACAGACCGAAGCTTCCGAAAATGGCAGTATGGAGTAATATATGATTGACATAAAGAATAAAAAAAGAATTGTAATAAAAATCGGAACTTCAACTTTGACACACAAGAAATCGGGAAGGCTTAACATCAGACGTATGAACAGTCTTGTCGGTGTCATTGCCGATTTGAAGAATCAGGGCAGGGATGTTGTTCTCGTTTCGTCGGGTGCTGTGGGATTGGGCCTCGGCAGACTCGGAATTTCCGAAAAGCCCGATGACACGCCCACAAAGCAGGCGGCAGCCGCTGTCGGGCAGTGCGAATTGATGTATATGTATGATGAGCGCTTCGGAAAGTATGGAATTACGGTAGCGCAGATTTTGCTTACCAAAACCATTCTGCAGCAGGACAGACGCAAAAACGTAGAAAACACGATGGAAAAGCTGTTTGAATCCGGCGTTATTCCTATTGTAAACGAAAACGACACGGTAGCCATTGATGAGCTGGAGCTTGATTTCGGCGAAAATGATACACTTTCGGCGATTGTTGCTCAGCTCTGCAAGGCGGATTTGCTTGTTATACTTACCGATATTGATGGGCTTTATGACGAAAACCCCAATGAAAACCCGAATGCAAATATTATTCATCAGGTGGATGAAATCACTGAGGATATTTATATGGCGGCAGGCGGCAAGGGCTCGAAATTTGCAACCGGCGGTATGCAGACAAAGCTCGATGCAGCGCTGATTGCAAATGAAGCGGGAATTGATATGGCGATTATCAACGGACGTGACCCCGAAAATATATACAGACTTTTTGACGGCGATGAAGTCGGAACGATTTTCCCGTGCAAATAAATTAAGAGGTGCTGAAAATGAGCTATATTGAAGAACTCGGAAAAAACGCAAAACGTGCTGAAAGAAGCGTTGCAACGGCGAGTGCCAGATTGAAAAACGACGCATTGACGGCAATTTCAAAGGCGCTTATCGAAAATATTCCCGAAATAATAAGCGCAAACAGCATTGACCTTGACAATGCCGTAAAAAATGATATGAGCGTTTCTCTTCAGGACAGGCTTATGCTCAACGAGGAACGCATCAGAGCGATGGCTTCGAGCGTTATGGAACTTGTGAGCGCAAGAGAAGTTGTTGGAGCGATTGACAGCGGAAATGTGCGCCCGAACGGTCTGAGAATTATGAAAACAAGAGTGCCGCTGGGTGTTATCGGCATTATTTATGAAGCAAGACCCAATGTTACCGTTGACGCAGCAACACTTTGCCTTAAAGCAGGAAATGTTGTTATATTGAGGGGCGGCAAGGAAGCCTTTAATTCCAACCGCTGCCTGACAAATATTATGAGAAATGCGATTTCACAGGCAGGTCTTCCTGCAGACGCAGTTGCGCTTGTTGAGGATACTTCAAGAGAGAGTGCGAACGAGATGATGCGCCTGCAGTATCTTGACGTGCTCATTCCCAGAGGCGGCGCGGGACTTATCAGCGCAGTTTGCAGCAATGCGACCGTGCCTGTAATTCAGACGGGTGTCGGAAACTGCCATGTTTATGTTGACGCGAGCGCCGACCTTGAAATGGCGGTCAACATTACCGACAACGCCAAAACGCAGAGACCTTCGGTGTGCAACGCAATCGAGAGTCTGCTTGTTCATAAGGATGCGGCAGAAAGCTTTTTGCCGATGATTGCGCAGCGCTTCAAATCACACAAGGTAATTATCAAGGGCTGTGAAAATTGCCGTGCAATTCTGGGAAGTGATATCGAAAACGCTTCTGATGAGGATTATGCAACGGAATTTGGCGATTATATTATAGCTGTCAAGGTTGTTGAAAATATTGACGAAGCCATTGAGCATATTTCAAAATACGGCACGGGTCATTCCGAATGCATTGTAACACGCAGCCTTGAAAGTGCAGAAAGATTCAAGCGTGAAATTGACGCAGCAGCAGTATATGTAAACGCTTCTACGAGATTTACCGATGGCGGCGAGTTCGGATTCGGCGCCGAAATCGGAATTTCGACTCAGAAGCTCCACGCAAGAGGCCCTATGGGGCTTAATGAGCTTACCTCGGTGAAATATCTCATTGAGGGCGATGGGCAAATCAGATAAACCAAAAGCAATATATACATAAAAAAGGAGGCGACTGTTTTGGCTAAGGATGATTTGAACTTTAATTTAGATGAATTTTTAGCAAGCCATTCGCAAGGCACAAAGCATATGCACAGCCCGAAGAAAAAGCGTGCATCGCAGTCGCCGACAAGAACTGCCGCACAACAAAAGGCGGCTGAAAAGAAGAAAAAAGAAGCTCTTTCAAAGGAAGCGGAAATCGCAGATGTTGATATTTCCGAAACCTCTGTGACTGCATCGCCTGATACAGAATCAGCAAAAATCGCAGAGAATGTTGCGCATCAGGAAGCGGATGCTTGTGAATCTGCCGATAAAGAGGCTGTTATTGAGCAGGAAAACAGAGAAGAAATCTTTATTGATGCGGTGAAACCGCAAGAATATTACGAAGATAGTATTGCCGAGGAAATTGCTCAGGAAATTCCCGAGCCCCGGAATCTGCATATCGAATCGGAGCCGGTCGAAAATGTTGAAGATACATCCGAGCCCGAGCCGATAACCGAAGCTTTTCCCGAACCTGAGCAGGTAGTATCCGAAGCTGAGCAGGTAACATCCGAACCTGAGCAGGTAACATCCGAACCTGAGCAGGTAATATCCGAAGCTGAGCAGGTAATATCCGAACCTGAGCAGGTAATATCCGAAGCTGAGCAGATTGAAGAAAAAAGCGAACCGCTTGACCCCGAATATTTTTTCAGAAAAGACGTCAAGTTCGATATGCCCTATCTTGAGCCTGAGCCTAAGAGTAAACCCGCATCGAGCGAGCCTTTGCCCAAATATAAGGATCGTACGAGTGAGATAAGCTTTGCAACAAAGCGAAGGCTTTCCGACACGGCAAGCGTCGGAGTACGCCGATTGAGAGAGCATGAGAAATCAAACGCTAAAATTTACACAAAGCCCTCTGAGAACGATAACAAGCCCGATGAGCAAGAGCTTCGGCTGCAGGAACAGCTGAGAAGGGACAGGGAACTGACCGAAAAAATCCTGCGCAAGGCCTATGAGCAGGAAGCAATGAAGGTCGAATTCGGTGTTGATTCATCAATCGCTGATACAGCAAATAAAGCTTCATCAGACAGCGTTGAAGGGCAAAAGCGTAAGCGTACAAAGAATAAAAAAAGCAGCAGAAGGAAGCATCTGATTGACGAGGAAGAACGCACTCTGCCCGTAGTTCAGGTAGGAACAACAGACGAGGACAATTCGCAGAGCATTATTGATGTGCTTGAAAATGCTCTTGATGAGGATGTTATCGAGCTTGAGTATGTTTCAAAAAGCCACGATGAAACTCATTCTTATGAAACCGCACCTGAAAAGAATAAGAATAAGGCGCAGACATTCTACTTCTTCATTGGGCTGTTTTTTACTGTAATGTCAATAATCGGCATTGTCGTAACAGCAAAGTCGCTTGTCAGATTTGTTTCCAATGTTTCGGATGACTCTAAGCAGAAGCAGGAGTTTGCCGAGTATATATACCCCGTTGTTGTCGCCGACCCTGCGGCGTTCGAGTCTGTCAACGACCTTTCGGATGAGGCTATAATCAAGGCGGCAATCTGGGATATAATCATATATGATGACGTTTCAAAATACACGCGTGACGGCTCAAACAATATGTATGTTCCGTACATTCAGGTTGAAAACCACGCAAAAAGCCTTTTCGGAACAACCAACATCGTTCACGCAACGGTAGCATTTTCGCAGGAGCTGACGTTTTTCTACGATTCGGAGAACAGGACGTATAAGGTTCCTGTGTCGCCGCAGCTTTTTCCCAACACGCCCGTTGTGCGTGAAATTGATAAAGTCGGCGAGCGCTATACATTGACGGTTGATTATCAGGAGCCGACCCCGAACTGGGAGCTTATGAATACCGATTATACCCCCGGCATCAAGAAGACAATGGAGTATGTTCTGACGAAATATAACGACGGATATACAATTATTTCGATAAATAATGTTGAGTAAAATATATAATAACGATTTTTTCGTTTTATATAACGGAAAGGGATTTTAACAATGGCAAAGAAAAACCGCAGTCAAAGCAGCAGTGATAAGCCTTTGGCTATGAGAATATTCATACTTGTTGTTGCCGCAGTGATGGTGCTCGGCGTTGTCGCATCAGGCGTAGCCGCGCTTTTGGTCTGATTTTTCGGTGGTTCGGCTTGGCTTATATATATGCAAGCTTTTCGCATAAGGGCGAAAGAACGAAGAATGAGGACAGCATTCTGATTCGCTCTGCAAGAATCGGAAATGTCGATATATGTCTGGGTGTTGTATGTGACGGAGTGGGCGGACTGCGAAAGGGCGAGGTCGCTTCAAGGCTTGCCTCGGAGTTTATGTCCGACTGGTTTGAGCGTATGGCGCTTAAAGATCGAAACGAGGTTGATTATGATTACCTCAAGAAAAGTATGATTAAGAATACTTATAAGGCAAATTCGCTGATTGCGGATTTTGCCGAGAGGAATAATTTTCGCTGTGCCACTACCATATCAGCATTTTTTCTGTATGATGACAAATATTTTGTAATCAATGTGGGTGACAGTAGAATATATATCTACTCAAACGGTCTGCATCAGCTGACGACGGATGATTCTGCCGGAAACGGCGTTCTTACGCAATGCTTAGGCAGCAGCGGTGAAATCACCGTGAATACGGATGAGGGCGTTCTGCGCAGCAAGCAGGCGCTGTTTATCTGCACCGACGGCTTTTATGCCGATATGGACAGCGAAGCTGTGTGTGATGTGATATGTAGCGCTACTGCGGATACGGCGGGGAATGAAATCCGCAGAATTGTGTGCAATTGTGCAAAAAACGGTGCGCAGGACAATATCACTGCAGGCTTTGTGCGATATGAAAAGAATGTCAGAGCAAAAAGTGCGACGAAAAAGCTTTTCAGCGCAATTCTTCCAACTAAAAATAAAAACTGAGGGCTGCTTCACGGACTTGTGCCTTGTTCGTAAGGCAGCTTATTTTTAAACTTATTTTAAGCTTGAAGGGTTATAATTCAGATATAAAAAGAGGGAGTGATATGCTTTGAGAATTCTGATTGTTGAAGATGAGCAGCGCCTTGCCGAAGCTCTTGCTCAGATTTTATCAAAAAACAAATACACAGCCGATATTTCACTTGACGGCGAAAGCGGACTTGACAACGCGCTTTCGGGTATATACGACGCAATCATTCTTGATGTTATGCTGCCTAAATTAAGCGGATTCGAGATTTTGAGAACAATGCGTGCCGAAAGGGTGACTACGCCGGTTATGATGCTCACAGCCAAGGATGATATATCCGACAAGGTAACAGGGCTTGACCTTGGTGCCGATGATTATCTGACAAAGCCGTTTTCGACCGAAGAACTACTCGCCAGGCTGCGTGCGCTCATCAGACGGAAGAGCGACGCTGTGTGTGAAAATACGCTGTCATTCTCGGATTTGAGTCTGAATCTTGATACGTTTGAGCTTATTTGCAAAGGCAAAAGCGTAAAGCTGGGGCTGAAGGAATTTGATATTATGAAAATCCTGCTCAGCTATGGCTCAAGAGTATTGAGCAAGGAAATTCTTATTGAGAAGGTCTGGGGATACGACTCTGAGGCTGAGTACAATAACGTTGAGGTTTATATATCGTTTTTGCGCAAAAAGCTTATGCATCTCAAATCGGGAGTGAGCATTAAAACGATAAGGGGCGTAGGCTACAGCCTCGAAGCGCAATAATAGATTTTTGCATAAAGGAGGAAAATCCGTTGATAAAAAAACTCAGAATAAGATTTGTGTTTATCATAATGCTGATAATGACTGTATTCATTCTGACCATTGTCGGAGCGATATTCTTCCTTATGAGAACCTCTGAAATAAAGCAGTCGTATGATATCATGGAGGCGACTCTTTCGCTGGGAAATGTTGATGTGCCGAACAACAGCCCTGATTCGCAGCCGCCGGAAAACAACGACACCAAGTTCGGTCTTATCGACGATAATAATATGTACCGCAACTGCATTCTTATAAGCGTTGACTGGCACAAGAATTTTACGGCACAGTATCAGATGAACGAGCCTGTTACTCTTGACGATTTGAAGGAAGCCTGCAATGATATCCTTGATTCGGAGGATGACGACGGGATTGTGCTTGTCGGAGATGTCGAATACAGGTATCTGCGTGAAGTGAAGAACGATTATCGTACAAATATCGTTCTTCTTGACAGAACGATTGAAAAAAATACGCTTAACCGACTGCTTGTGATTCTTCTGTCAATTTCGGGCACGAGTATTCTGATTGTTCTGATTATAAGCATATCGCTGGCTCGCTGGGCTACAAACCCGATAAAAGAAGCGTGGGAAAAGCAGAAGCGTTTTGTCGCTGATGCAAGCCATGAGCTGAAAACGCCGCTGACGGTAATTGAGGCGAATATGGATGTCGTGCAGTCAAATCCCGAATCGACCATAGCTTCGCAGGAAAAATGGCTTGATTATATCCGTACGGAAACAGAGCGTATGTCCAAGCTTGTGTACAGCCTGCTGTATATCGCCAAAACCGATTCGGGCGAAGAAAAGGCTGTTATGAAAAAGTTTAACATAAGCGAAACCGTTGTCGGGGTCTGCCTTGTGTTTGAATCGCTTGTGTTTGAAAAGGGCAGAACGCTTGAAACCGCAATTGCTTCTGATTTGATAATTAACGGTGATGAGGACAAAATCAAGCAGCTTGTGACAATTCTTGTTGATAACGCACTCAAGCATTCTGACGAAAAAGGCAGACTTTATGTAACGCTTGACCCTGACGAGAAAAAAGGCAGAGTACGACTTATTGTTGCAAATACGGGTGAGGCCATTCCACATGATGCTCAGGAAAAGGTTTTTGAGCGTTTTTACAGGGTTGACAAATCAAGAGCACGGAATACAGGCGGCAGTGGTCTTGGGCTTTCAATCGCCAAAGGCATTGTCGATGAACACGGCGGAAAGATTGATGTTTACAGCTCCGATGATGAGCTGACGAGGTTTGTTGTGATATTATAAACAATGATGAAAGAGAATGATATGGAACAAAATATAGATTTTTCTGCGGTGACTGCCTGCGGTGAGAGCTGCGTGAAATGCAAAAAGAAAACAGAAGGTCTGTGCAAGGGATGTATTGAAACAGACGGATATATTCCCGAATGGGCGGAATCGGGCAGGTGTAAAGTGCACGCCTGCACACGGATGCACGGTGTTCGGTTTTGCGGCTTGTGCGCAGAATTTCCGTGTGCCCAGTTGACTGAAGTTATACATTGGAACCCTGATATTACAGACCATATGAAAAAGCTTGCGCAGATGTATCGCAAACAGAGTGAGTGATAATATTCAATAACAAAAAATAAACCCGGGAATTGTTCCCGGGTTTTGTATTTTCAAACTGAAAATTAAATATCAAACGCAAATCCCAAATCTTTAAATGTGGGATTTTTCTTGTCCTTTTCGCTAAGCTTGATTTCTTCAATACCCTCAAGTGGCCAGTTGATTCCGATTTCAGGGTCATTCCACATCAGCCCGCCCTCGTCTGTAGGGTCATAAAGTCTTGTGCACTTGTAAACAAAGGTTGCTCCTTCGGATGTGACCAGAAAGCCGTGTGCAAAGCCTTCGGGAACATAGAACTGCTTTTTGTTTTCGGCGCTCAATGTCACGCCATACCACTTGCCATAGGTTTTGCTGTTTTTGCGCAAATCCACAGCAACATCAAAAACCTCGCCCTCAATAACTCTCACAAGCTTGCCCTGCGGATTGTTTTTCTGAAAATGAAGACCACGCAGAACGCCCTTAGACGAGCACGATTCATTATCCTGAACAAACTTCACATCAACACCGCCTGCGGCAAATTCACTCTGCTGATAGGTTTCCATAAAATATCCTCTGCTGTCACCGAACACAGTCGGTTCAATAACATAAAGCCCGTCAATGCCTGTTTCAATAAAATTAAACTTTCCCATAATTATTTCGTCCTTTATCTGTTTTGTATTTTTTATGCTTAGTCAATTCCGTTTGCGATGATTTTTACAATTCCGGTGCGCAAAGCATCCTTCCAGTCACGCATTTTATCAAGCCCGATGCAGCGAAGCGACGCATTGTCAAGAGATGAATACGCAGGGCGCTTTGCCGGTGTGGGATATTCATCGGTTGTGCAGGGGTTCACAGTGCAGTTTACACCTGCAAGATCAATAATTTCGCAGGCGAAATCATACCATGTGCATTCGCCGTTGCCTGTGCAGTGATAAACGCCGTATTCCTGAGTTAAAACAAGCTTTAAAATGTGATAAGCCAGATCGTTTGCGTTTGTGGGGTTGCCTCGCTGATCGTTGACAACCTTGAGTGCGCCGAGCTTTCTGCCGTTGCGGATAATGCTTCTTACAAAGTTGTTGCCAACGCTGCCATAAAGCCAGGATGTGCGCACGATGAAATACTTTGTGCAAAAGTCCTTTACATAGCATTCGCCAAGATGCTTTGAATGACCGTAAACACTCTGCGGAGCGCAGATATCCCATTCGACATAGGGTCTGGTGCCGTTGCCTTCAAAAACATAATCGGTTGAAACGTGCAGGAATTTAGCACCGATTTTTTCTGCCGCAATTGCAAGATTGCGAGGACCCATTGCATTGACCTTCATTGCGGTATCAATGTTTGTTTCGCAGCCGTTTACATCGGTATATGCCGCACAGTTGATGATTGCGTCATAGTTACCGATTCCGACAAATTCGATGACCTTTTCAAGGTCTGAAATATCAAGCTCTGCAACATCGATATAATCGGCATAAAAATCCTCTGTATCAATCTCACCGATTTCAGAAACGCCTGTAGAAATAATCGAGCGAAGCTCGTTTCCGAGCTGGCCGTTTGCGCCTGTAATAAGAAGCTTCATAAAAAATTCTCTCCTTTATATTTTATATCAATCAGCAGAAAATCAATTGTCCTAAAAGAGAAACAAAATTCTGCTTTTTATAATCATATTTAATTATTGTGTGAATTTTTGCAAATTTATTCTGCGCAGGAATTGTAACAAACTTTTTTATCGTATCAAGCGCATCGCTGTCGGCAGTGTCTTTCAATGCGGTGTACAGTGTTGCCGCCTGAATATAGGTTGCATTAAGCCTGCCTGAGGTTTTGCGCTGCTTTAAGCATTTTATTATATACTTAGGGCTTTTTGTGTTTACAGCGCCCAGCTCATTGTTGCCATGCTGGCGATAAAGCATAGTGGGCTTATCTACAAATCCAACCTTGCCGCACGACGACGCCAAAAGCCCCAGCCACCAGTCGTGCATTAAAATTCCGCTTTCAAGTTCTGTGGGGAAGGTATCAACACACAATTGCCTGAGCGCTTTATTTATCATAACTGTGCAGCCTGTAATGTTGTTCTGTGCAAGCAATCGCGAAAGAGAACGTGCGCGCTTGTCGAGCCCCTGAAATTCAAAAAAAGACTGCGCGGTTTTGTTTAACTTCTTGTCAGCAACGCTCAAATCGGTGTGTACAAGCAAAGGCATCTGTGCGCCAAGTTTTTTTTCCATCTGTTTCATTCTTTTTAAAGTAAGCGAAATTTTGTTTTCCAGCCAGAAATCATCGTGGTCGCAGAACATTGCATATTCGCTTTCGGAGAGCTTTATCAGCTCAAAGAAATTTGCTTTGGCACTGCCGGAATTTTCGGCGCACACAAGCGTGATTTTGTCGGGGTGCTGTTTCATAATATCGCATATAATCTGCACGCTTTTGTCTGTCGAACCGTCATCTCTTATAATCAGATGCCAGTCGGAGCAATCTTGCGCCAGAATGGATTCAATCTGCTTTTTAACATATTTTTCGCCGTTGAAAACGGCCATCAGTATATCAATCATAAAATCAAGCCTTTAAAATTTAAAAAATGATATTTCGTCAGGGTATATACTTACAACAAATTTTACCACAAAAACGCTTGTGTGTCAAGAAAACAGCAACAGGCGGCATATTTAAAAAAATAATCGCTGAAATTCTAAAAAAATTGATATATAACACTTTACAAATACGAAAATATGTGATAAAATCAATAGTTAGGATATGCCTTTTAACTTTGTTTATAAATTAACAATCAGGCATACAATCTAAGGAGGAAAAAATATGGCAAGAAAAATGAAAACTATGGACGGCAACAATGCTGCCGCATGGGCGTCATACCCCTTCACAGAGGTTGCTGCTATTTACCCCATCACACCTTCGTCGGTAATGGCAGAAGTTACTGATGCCTGGTCAGCAAAGGGCCAGACCAACATTTTCGACCAGCCTGTAAAGGTTGTTGAAATGCAGTCCGAAGCAGGTGCTTCAGGTACAGTTCACGGTTCACTCGCAGCAGGCGCACTTACAACAACTTATACAGCTTCACAGGGTCTTCTTCTGATGATCCCCAATATGTACAAGATTGCAGGTGAGCTTCTTCCCTGCGTAATTCATGTATCCGCACGTTGCGTAGCATCACACGCACTCAACATCTTCGGCGATCATTCCGACGTGTATGCTTGCCGTCAGACAGGTTTTGCAATGCTTTGCTCATCCAACCCCCAGGAAGTTATGGACCTCGGTACAGTTGCACATCTTTCCACAATCAAGGGCAGAGTTCCCTTCCTTCACTTCTTTGACGGTTTCAGAACCTCTCACGAGATTCAGAAAATCGAAGTTTGGGACAAGGAAACAGTTGCTTCCATGGTAGATCAGGATGCAATTGCTGCATTCAGAAACAGAGCTATCAATCCTGAAAACCCCGTTCTCAGAGGTACAGCTCAGAACCCTGATATCTTCTTCCAGGCAAGAGAAGCTTGCAACAAGTATTATGATGCAATTCCTTCAATTGTTGAAGAATATATGGGCAAGGTTAATGAAAAACTCGGCACAAATTACCAGCTCTTCAACTACTATGGCGCTCCCGATGCAACACACGTTATCGTTGCAATGGGTTCTGTAAATGATACAATTGAGGAAACAATCGATTACCTCAACTCCACAATGGGCACAAAGCTTGGTCTTGTTAAGGTAAGACTTTACAGACCTTTCTGCGCAGACAAGCTCGTTGCTGCACTTCCCGAAACAGTAACTCAGATTTCTGTTCTTGACAGAACAAAGGAACCCGGTGCAATCGGCGAACCTCTCTATCTTGACGTTGTTGCTGCTCTCAAGGGAACAAAGTTTGAAAACGTACCTGTATCTTCCGGCAGATACGGTCTTGGTTCAAAGGATACAACTCCTGCTCAGATCAAGGCTGTTTACTGGAACGACAAGTACTTCAAGGGTGAAGACTACAAGCCCAGATTCACAATCGGTATCGAAGATGACGTTACAAACCTCTCACTTCCTATCGAAGAAAAGGTTGACAGCGCACCCGCAGGCACAACAGCTTGCAAGTTCTGGGGCCTCGGTTCCGACGGTACTGTTGGTGCTAACAAGAACTCCATCAAGATCATCGGCGACCACACAGATATGTATGCTCAGGCTTACTTTGCATATGACTCAAAGAAGTCCGGCGGTGTAACCGTTTCTCACTTGCGTTTCGGTAAGACACCTATCAAGTCCACATATCTTGTAAATATGGCTGACTTTGTTGCTTGTCACAACCAGTCCTATATCACAAAGTATGATATGGTAAGCGACATCAAGCCCGGCGGTATCTTCCTTCTCAACACACAGTGGAACAAGGATGAGCTCGAAGCTAACCTTCCCGGTCAGGTTAAGAAGTATATCGCTAAGAATGATATCAAGTTCTATACAATCGATGGCGTTAAGCTCGGTAAGGAAACAGGCATGGGCAACAGAATCAACACAATTCTCCAGTCTGCATTCTTCTATCTTGCTGATATCATTCCCTTCGAAGATGCTCTTAAGTATATGAAGGACGCAGCTACTGCTTCCTACAGCAAGAAGGGTGAAGATGTAGTTAAAAAGAACCACGATGCTATCGACGCAGGTTACAAGAATATTGTTGAAGTTAAGGTTCCCAAGTCATGGGCAAGAGCTAAGGATAGCGCTATGGGCATGGCTAAGGTTACCTGCGACAACAAGAAGCTTGAAGCTTATGTAAACAACATCCAGATTCCCTGCAATGCTCAGAATGGTGACTCTCTCCCCGTATCCACATTCGTTGATATGGCAGACGGTACATTCCCCCAGGGTTCTGCTGCATTTGAAAAGCGCGGTATCGCTGTTGATGTTCCCGCTTGGAACTCTGCAAACTGTATCCAGTGTAACTTCTGCTCCTACGTTTGTCCTCACGCTGTAATCCGTCCTATCGCTATGACAGATAAGGAACTCAAGAAGGCTCCTTCAAGCGTTCAGGAAAGAGCAGTTGATCTTACAGGTATGCCCGGATACAAGCTTGTTATGACAATGTCCGCACTTGACTGTACAGGTTGCGGCTCTTGTGCAAACGTATGTCCCGGCAAGAAGGGTGCTAAGGCTCTCACAATGGTACCTCTTGATACTCAGCTTGCTGAGCAGGAAGTTTACGATTACTGCCAGACTCTTGACATCAAGGAAGAAGTTATCGAGAAGTTTGAAAAGCAGGCTGTTAAGGCTTCACAGTTCCGTCAGCCTATGCTCGAATTCTCCGGTGCTTGCGCAGGCTGTGGTGAAACACCCTATGCTAAGCTTATAACACAGCTCTTCGGCGACAGAATGTATATTGCTAACGCTACAGGCTGTTCTTCAATCTGGGGCGGTTCCGCACCTTCAACACCTTACTGCACAAACAAGGAAGGCAAGGGTCCTGCCTGGGCTAACTCCCTCTTTGAAGATAACGCTGAATACGGTCTTGGTATGCACATCGCTCAGAAGACTATCAGAGAAAGAGCAATCGCTCTTATCAAGCAGCTTAAGGAAACAGCTAAGAAGAAGAACGTTATCGAAGCTATCGACAACTATCTTGCAACTGTTGATGACGGTGAGGCTAATACTCCCGCAACATATGCACTTATCTCTGCTCTCGAAAAGAGTGGCTACAAGGCTGCAGATGAGATTCTCAAGTATAAGGATTATCTGCGCAAGAAGTCCGTTTGGATCTTCGGTGGCGACGGTTGGGCATATGATATCGGTTTCTCCGGTCTTGACCATGCAATCGCTTCCGGCGAAAATGTAAACATCTTTGTATTTGATACAGAAGTTTACTCCAACACAGGCGGTCAGTCTTCCAAGTCCACACCTATCGGCGCAATCGCTCAGTTTGCTGCTGCAGGTAAGGAAGTTAAGAAGAAGGATCTTGCAGGTATCGCAATGAGCTATGGCTACGTTTATGTTGCACACATCGCTATGGGTGCTGATATGAACCAGTGTATCAAGGCTATCAAGGAAGCTGAAGCATACAACGGACCTTCCCTTATCATCGGTTATGCTCCTTGTATCAACCACGGTATCAAGATGGCTCTCGCTCAGACAGAAGAAAAGCGTGCTGTTGAAGCAGGCTACTGGAACCTCTTCAGATTCAATCCTACTCTCAAGGCAGAAGGAAAGAATCCCTTCACTCTCGATTCCAAGGCTCCCAAGGCTGATTATAAGGAATTCATCATGGGTGAGGTTCGTTACAATTCTCTCGCTCGTTCCAACCCTGCAAGAGCAGGAGAACTCTTCGCTAAGGCAGAAGCTGCTGCTAAGGATAGATATGATTACCTTTGCAGATATGCTAAGATGTACGAAACAGAAGAAAAGTAATTTCAACTTCTAAAATTTATCAATAACTATAATGGCAGAAGGCTTTAATGCTTTCTGCCATTTATTTTTTGGTGCATTGTGTTGAAATTGCGAGGATATTATGCTATACTGTAAAAAGTGTGAACTTTTTTGATTAGATAATGAGAGGAGAATGGCACAAATGGCTTTTGTTGAGTTGTGCGGAGTCTGCAAGAGATATAAAATGGGTGAGGTAACAATATCCGCCTCGGAAAATATAGAATTTTCCGTGGAAAAGGGCGAATTTGCTGTAATTGTGGGAGAATCGGGTGCGGGAAAAACAACTGTTCTTAATATGCTCGGTGGAATGGACACCTGCGATGAAGGCAGAATTATTGTTGATAATATAGATATTTCAAAATTCACAAGAAAACAGCTTACGGAATACAGAAGGAACGATATCGGTTTTGTATTTCAGTTCTATAATCTGGTGCAGAATTTGACGGCAAGAGAAAATGTTGAAATCGCCTTGCAGATGAACAAAAAAGCTGCAAGGGCTGATGAGGTTCTGGAGCAGGTGGGCTTGTCTGAAAGAGCAAACAACTTTCCTTCGCAGCTTTCGGGCGGCGAACAGCAGCGTGTTGCAATTGCAAGAGCGCTGGCAAAAAATCCGAAATTGCTGCTTTGCGATGAACCCACAGGTGCGCTTGACTACAATACAGGCAAGAAAATTTTAAAATTGCTTCAGGATGCATGCAGAAACGATGGAATGACCGTTATTCTTATTACGCATAATCAGGCCATTACGCCTATGGCCGATAAGGTTATAAAAATCAAAAACAGCCGTGTTGCAAGCGTTGCAACAAACTTAAATCCTGTCAGCATTGATAAAATCGAGTGGTAATTTTATGCTTTGCTAAAAGCGATAAAGAACGGAGAAACAGATGAACGCAGCAATTATAAAAAACACCTTTCGAAAGGTGTGGAAAACCAAGGGCAGATTTTTGGCGATTACTGCAATAATCGCAATAGGAAGCGGGTTTTTCACGGGTGTAAAGGTTACAGGGCCTTCGATGAAATCAACGGCGCTGCAATATTTTGAAGATACAAATTTGATGGATTTCCGCTTTGTTTCAACTCTCGGGTTTGAGCAGAGCGATATTGATAACATTAAGGCGCTTGACGGCATTTCCAGGACCGAAGCGGGATACAGCGCAGATTTTTTCTACAAATCAGATGAACGATTTGATTCAATCATCAAGGTTTATTCCTATAATGAAAGCGGCGAGTTGAACAAACCGACGCTTACTTCGGGAAAAATGCCGCAGAATCCGAACGAATGCGTGGTTGACAGTCAGCTTTCCGACAATTTCCCGATAGGCTCTGTAATTACGATTTCGGGCGATGAGGATGTGCAGGTTTCCGACTATCTTATCTCTGATGAGTTTACGGTTGTAGGCACGGTGGATTGGTCGATGTATATTGACTTTGAGCGCGGCTCGACAACGCTCGGCAACGGTAAAGTCAATGCGTTTATGATGGTGCCTGATGAAGCCTTCTGCGTTGAGGCCTATACAGTTGTTTATGTTAAATGCTCAGAGCTTGAAGGACTCAATCCGTTTTCTGATGAATATAAGGATATTTCTGAGGAAAAGGGGCTGTATTTTGAGGAGCAGATGGAAATGCTTGCTCAGAAAAAGTCCGAAACGATTTATAACGATGCTGTAAACAACCCTGAATTTGTCAGTGCTGTCAATGATTATGAGCAGGGACTTGCCGATTATAATGAAGCGTACAGCGAGTACGAAACACAGCTTGCAGAATTTGAAAAGTTTATAGCCGACACCAACGTTTTGATAGCCGACTATACAGCTCAGCTTGAAACGGCAACTGCCGAATACGAAAGCTCAATGGCTGAATACAATGCAGGCATTGCCGAAATTGAGGAAAGCGAAGCTGAGCTTTTGCAAAGAGAGGAACAGGCAAATCTTGATGAGGAGCTTTCGCTGTCGCAGCAGGAAGCCATTGACGGGCTTTATCTTGTTATTAACGATTATTGGCTCAAGAGCGCAAGTGAGCCGTATCCGCAAGCGCTTAGCGACGCCATCGAAAGAGCAAAACTTCTTGATACCGGCGCAGTAAGCCTTAGTGCGGCGCTTGAAGCGTTTGCAACGGCTTTGCCGGATACATCGGCAAAATCGCAGGCGAAAACCGAGCTTGATAATGTAATTGAGCTGAAGGAAAAGGGGATTGAGGCTGAGCTTGAACGTATTGCCGCCGAGCGTACCGATATTGCCGCAAAGCGCAGCGAAAATGAGCTGAAGGCATCGGTACTGGAAGAAACCAAGCTTGCACTTGATGCCGCAAAAATTGAAATCGATGCGAATCAGGCAACACTTGACGGATATATCGAGCAGGTGTCTTTAGCACAAGGCGAAATCGAAGCTGTGACGCTTGAAGCCGACGCTCAGTTCGGCGATCAGAAAAAGCTTCTTGATGAGGCGAAGGCTGAAATTGACAATGCATACGCTGAAATCGAAGAGCTTTCTGCCAAGGTTGAATGGTACAGCTTTGACAGAAGCTCAAACATAGGCTACGGAGATTTTGAAACCAACGCTGACAGAGTCGATTCAATTGCAAAGGTCTTCCCGATATTCTTTATAATCGTGGCGATTCTTGTCTGCCTGACTACAATGGCAAGAATGGTTGAAGAAGAGCGTGTTGAAATCGGAACGCTCAAAGCGCTCGGTTATTCCAGAGGAATGATTCTTGCGCAGTATATAGCCTATGCGGCAAGCGCAAGTATCATCGGCGTTGCGATAGGACTTGCAGTCGGAATCAGCGTGATTCCGAAGGTTATATATATGGCATATCTGCTTATGTACATCCTGCCTGATTTGCAGCTTGATTTTCCCGTTGGTTATGCAGTGGGCTGTGTTGTTGTTGCTCTTGTCTGCACAATTTCCGCTGTGCTTGTTTCCTGCGGCAGATCACTTTGTGAAACACCTTCGGCGCTTATGCGCCCGAAAGCTCCGAAAAACGGCAAGAGAGTTCTGCTTGAAAGGGTCGGATTTGTGTGGAAACGCCTGAGCTTTAATGTTAAGGTTACCGCCCGCAATGTTTTCAGATTTAAGAGCAGGGTTTTTATGACTGTAATCGGAATCTGCGGCTGTACGGCGTTGCTTCTGGCAGGCTTTACTCTGAAATATGCGATTTCCGCTATCGTTGACAAGCAGTTTGTCGAAATCTTCAAATATGATGTGCTTATTTATCACGATGATAAGATTGAGCTTGAGCAGCTTGACATTGCGCTTGATTCCAATGAAAGCATAACAAATTATACAAGCGCTTTGCAAAAGAGCTATGAAATGTCGGCAAACGGCAAAAGCTATGACGGATACGTTGTTGTGCCCGATGACGCCAACGCCATTAAGGAATTCATCAATCTTAGGAATCCTGAAGACGGCAGTAAGATAAACATTACAGGTGCAGGTGCGGTCATCAACGAAAAGCTTGCTCAGGTGCTTGAAGTAGGTATCGGCGACGAAATTGAAATCGGCGAAAAGAAAACAAAGGTCAAGGTTGCCGCAATTACCGAGAACTACACCTTCAACTATGTGTATATGACAAAAGCGCTTTATTCTTCGCTGTTTGGTGAAGAAAGCACAAATGTTGTTTATGCAAATCTTGCAAGCAGTGCTGACGGTGATGCTCTTTTTGCAGAGCTTTCAGACGCACTTGCCGATAGTGAAGGGTCACTCAATATCAGCTTCACGAAGGATTCGGGTAAGTCGTTCAGGGACCTTGTCGATACTCTTGATTATATTGTGCTTGTTATAATAGCCTCATCCGGAGCGTTGGCGTTTGTGGTGCTGTATAATCTCAATAATATCAATATTGTTGAACGTATGCGTGAGCTGGCAACCTTGAAGGTTCTCGGATTCAGAGACGGTGAGCTTTCGGCGTATATCTATCGTGAAACGACAATCACTGCTCTTTTGGGAGCGCTTGCAGGACTCATTGTGGGAACGTTCTTCACAAAGTTTGTTGTGCGCACAGCCGAGGTCGATGTGGTTATGTTTGCAAGGGATATTCCGCTTTATTGCTATCTGCTTGCGCTTGCAGTAACCTTGCTGTTTGTCGCTCTGGTTGATGTAATTATGTATATCAAGCTGAAGAATATCGATATGGCTTCATCGATGAAGGCAGTTGAATAAATATAGATGTAATAAAAAACTCCCGCACAGAAAGATACTTTCTGCGTGGGAGTTTGTACTGTGTCGGGAAGTTTGCGGTTAATGAGATTTTGCAATCCGTATAAGGTGCAGGTCAATTACAAAAATAGTTGTAATAATATTGACAAAATTCAAGATTTCTCGGATTTTCAGGGATATATCAAAAGCATTTAAAATCATCTGTGGCAGCATAAAAATTAAAAGTGATAAAATAGCGCTTCCGAGTATAACTGATACTATTTTGTCTTTTATCATATTATTTTTGATAAGAAAAAACACAATAAAAATCCATAACAGTATGTTTATGAAAGGTATTGCCGAAATGAAAATATATATTCTTTTGGAAAAATCTATCATACATTTACCTTTTTACTGCGAATGTTATAAAAACAAAAAACGGGCTTTGTGTTGCTCGGTATTTAACGGTTAAAGGGCTTGTTGAATGAGCCGATTTCTATCAGATTTCCTTCCGGGTCTGCTATATAGCAGGTTCTTTGTCCCCAGCTTTCCGTTTCAGGAGGCATTATTGGCACAGCGCCTTTGGCTACTGCCTTTTCAAATTCTGCGTCAACTTCTTCAAAAGTATCGACATATAATGCAATTTCAAAATGACCGTTTGCGCCTTTTGTATATTCATATCTGCGGCTTGTCATCTTTTCAAAATCCTGCCTGCCGTAAAGCAAAAACAGCGTGCCATCCTTTATCAGATATACATTTGATGTGTTTTCGTCCTCTTTGATTTCAAATCCGAGAACATCCCTGTAAAAACGAACCATCGTTGCCATATCATTTACAAATAAGCCGAATCCGTCCAGTTTCATAATACACTCCTTAAATAAACTGAAATTTATACAGTTATTTCAATCAGGTTTTCTTCAATTCCCACAATGCAGCTTTCGTAATAACCGTCGCCGGTTGTTCGCGGACCGCTTAGTATTATATAGCCGTCAGATTTCAATATCTGCGTTAAACTGTCAACTTTTTCCTTGCTCCCGACGCTGAATGCAATATGAGCCAGCCCTGTGCGGTTTGGAGATTTTTTTATATCTTCCATAGTCGGCTTGTTCATAAGCTCGAGCCGTGAGCCGCCTTCAAATGACAGGAAATAGGAACGAAAGCCCGTGCTTTTGTTGTGGTATTCATTATTCGGGACGGCATTCAGATATTTTACAAAAAAGCGCCTTGCCGCTTCCAAATCATTCACATACATTGCGACGTGATCTATTTTCATATGATAATCTCCGATAAAACTGCATCCGAACCTTTGTTTTGATAAAATTATTATATCAAACGCAAGGCAAAAATGCAAGCATATTGTCTTTGGCAGACAAAAAACGGGCTTTGCGTATTTGCAAAACCCGTTTGGCTTTTAAGTTTCGATTAGCCTGCAGCGTTGAGCTTCTTAGCAAGCTGGGACTTCTTTCTTGCAGCACAGTTCTTGTGCATAATTCCCTTAGCGCAAGCCTGATCTATTTTCTTGCAAGCGTAAGCAACAGCCTCTGCCTTGTTTGCAGCGTTGGTGCTGATAGCAAGCTCTGCCTTCTTGATAGTAGTCTTGAGGTTGGACTTTCTTGCCTTGTTTACAAGAGTCTTAGCCTTGATAACCTTAACCTTTTTCTTTGCAGATTTAATGTTAGGCATAATCTGCACCTCCTTATATTGAAAATATGGGTAAAATAACACTATTCAAAAAAGTACACCGAATTTTTGAATAATATTTTAATGCAAATGACATACAATAAAGCAACGGGTCGAAAACTTTCATTTCCGCAGACACTCCCGATGCACAGCGATTGTAATGAGCAATCGCAGATGTATACAGTCTAAAAGATATTTTACCATTATTTTTTTCAAATTGCAAGAGGTTTTTCAAAAAAAACATTAGAAAATACAAACAAAAGTGAAGTGTTTTTTCGGCAGTTCGTACAAGAAACACTAAAATAATATCAAAAGGCGGTAAATTTATATGAGCGATTATGCAAGAACGGACTTAGCGCTTGAAGGCGTCGGCGAACGGGTCGTTGAAGGAATCACACGCACCAAAAGGGGAAAGTGCTTTGATATTACCGAAATAGTGATTGAAAGTGACGAGCACGGCAGACCTTTCGGCAAGCCTAAGGGTCGGTATATCACAATGGAGCGCAACGAGCTTGCCATAACAGGAGAGGATTTTGTCGAGGCGGCTTCTGAGCTGGCTGCCGAGCTAAAGCAGCTCATCCCCGAGGGCGGCGTGCTTGTGGCAGGGCTTGGCAACAGCCAGATTACTCCTGACGCTTTAGGGCCAAAAACCGCATCGATGATTTTTGCTACAAGGCATTTGAACGACGAGCTGCCCGAAGCTGAGGAATTCAGCGGACTCCGCGAGATTTCTGTCATATCCGCAGGCGTTTTGGGGCAGACGGGAATCGAGAGCGCCGAAATTCTTTATGCAATCTGCAAGCGCATAAAGCCGAAAGCGATAATTGCCGTGGATGCGCTTGCCTGCTCGGACGCAAGCAGGCTCGGAACGACGATTCAGATATGCGACAGCGGAATTTCGCCCGGAAGCGGTGTGCAGAACAAGCGCACTGAGCTTTCATATAAATCAATGGGCATACCTGTGATTGCCGTTGGTGTACCGACCGTAGTTGATATGCACACGATTATTGAGGGGCTGACAGGCTCACGCGAGGGTCTGCGATTGCCGAATATGATGGTAACGCCGAGAAATATCGACAGACTTATCGACAAGTCGTCAAAGCTGCTTTCAATCGGCATAAACTGTGCGCTTTTGCCGAAATTCTCGCCCGAGGATTTTGAGAGTCTGGTGTGATTTATTCATCAAAAAGATTGATTACAGCTTTACCTTTCTTTTGGGCAAGATTCTTGAACTGCGCTACGGCACCCGCACTTAATGTCGAGTATGTTACAACATAGTCAGCCCGGTTCAGCATCCATCTGTTGCGTTTACTGATTGCAAATTTTGGCGGTGTGTTTTCCAAACCATCGGGGAAAATTGTGTCTGAATAATCTTCATATTCCTTGCGTTTGGTTGGCATATATGCCAGAACCACAGCGTAGGCAATGTGAGGATATTGATTTTTCAGTGTTTTCAGGATTTTTCTGACCATACAGTCAAAGTTTCCCTGATTTCCGACATAAAACGTATTAACGTTTTTGTTTTCAATTAAATCTGTAAGAGTTGCCTTTAAAATGGGCTCGAGTGTCTGAGGGGAATTTCTGTGTCCGAAGAATGTGCAGGTCATTTTAACATCTCATCTCCAAAAAATAACGTATATATCCTAATAGGATATATACGTTATTTTATCATATCCGATTGAGATATACAATAATTTTATGTAAAGCTTATATGATTTGAGGTGTATTATGATAATCGATTATACAACTATTGGCAGTCGCATACGTGAATTCCGAAAGAGAAGGAACTGGACACAAGCGCAATTAGCTGAAAAATCAGGCATTGAACCTTCAAATATTTCTCATATCGAAAGAGCGGCAACAAAGCTGAGCTTGCCGACACTCATTAGTATTGCCAATGCGCTTGAGGTGACTCTTGATGAGTTGGTTTATGGAAATTTGGTTAAAAGCTCGCATGTTTCGATTAAGCTTATTGATGATTTGATTGTTGACTGTTCATCTGAAGAAATCAAAGCGCTGGCTGAAATGATAAAAACCACAAAACATATTCTGCGAAATAACAAATAATAAGAACGATGAGATATGAACAAAGAAAAGCATGATAAAATTTGACAGACTTTGGATAACTATGAAGAATAGAGGCGTTTCGACGTATATGCTTCGCGAGAAATGCGGTATTGACAGCAAGACTGTACGCCGACTCAGAGCAAACGAGAATGTTGAAACCAAAACGCTTGATAAACTTTGCTCTGCATTGGATTGTCAACTGCAGGACATTGTGGAATATATTAAGGATTAGCTTTAGGGCTGTTGTATAAATTCACTCTTGAAAACCGCGGATAAATCTGCTATAATGATTTTTATAGAATAATACACAAGGCAAGGTGCTTGCCATTAAAAGCACACGGCGCAAAATTTTGCGCCGCAGGAGAGAGCTATGGCAGAAAATATTCAGCCCAATTCAATAAGCGACCCCAACAAGGCCGCCGAAATATTGCAGTACGCCGCAGAATATGCCGCAAATCAGAGCACGGATTTAGAGGCTGTGTCGCAGGCAACGTATAACTATGCGGTTTCTCACGGCGTTGTGGAAAATATTGCAAGCGAATATGCATCGCAGTTTGCCCAGTATTTTATATCCGTAAGACTTCAGAAGGAAGAACAGGAACGTGCCGAAAAAGAAACCGTAAAAGCGGAAGATGAAATTGCAGAGTCGCTGCCGTTTGAAGAATATAACCCTAATGCTCAGTATAATCAGGATGCACTTTCTGATGATTCGTCCGAAGAGGACGAAGCGCCTGTTTTGCTTGAGGAGGTTTCCTATACACCGAAATCCGAGCCTGCTTATGAAGATTTGGGCGGTGTTCTGTTGGAAGAACCTGTATATCAGGCAGGATCGGCAACAAAAACTGACGTTGAAGACGAAGATCTGGCGTCCATCTTGCTTGTTGATGATGATTATGACGATAGCAACAGAGAGAGAAAGACGCTCGATGACGATATCGGCCCTGTTCTTCTTGACGATGATACATATGACGAC
>JAFSEU010000025.1 GCA_017435565.1 Oscillospiraceae bacterium
CAAAAAGAAAACAAAAAATGCTTCAGCGGCGCAAGAAGGCTTATGCCGGTTTCCGCCCAATACCCGCTTGCCCTCAGACAGTCCTCGGATTTTTATTATAAAAAAATCCTGCGGAACTCGGTCTGCGCTGGTGTATAATTGTATATTTTAATATTGCACTCCAGTATTACATTTGAAGAAACGCAGCGCAAGCTGAAATCCCACAAAACTTACTGAGCCGCTATTGTGCGTGCGGTAAAGTCTTACGGCAATCATTGAACAACTAAAACTGGGTGAGATATGAAAATAGCCTCATATAACCCAGCGTTAAGTGCGCCTTGAGCAGAAAACGTAGTTTTCGAGGACTGTCTGAGCACAAGCGGCACGGAGGAGAGTTGAACTTGTCTTTTTTGCCCCTCTTTTTGGACAAGCCAAAAGAGGGCGAACTCTTTGGAGCTTTCTCTTTCGACAGAGAAAGCGGAGCGCCATCAGGCGCAAGAGAGGAAAGGTGATATTTAGAATTTGGCTTTGTGTTTTTCAGCAAGGCAATAAATGTATATATAAACACGAAAATCCCTCCCAAACGGGAGGGCAAATGTCATTTCATCAACAAATCAAGTCGAATCGGGATGAGGATTCATTCCCTCAAAAGCCGTAAGCGCAGCACTTTCGTCCATATTGCAGCGCAGTATGTATGACGGGGTCTTTTTCAGAAAATCGTCAAGCAGGGCGAAAAATAAATTCTGCGAGTCAATATTTTGGGGGACAAAAAGCTGGTGAAAAATACGGCTTAAAATTTCATCGGGGCAAGCGTTTGAAATTGAATTTTCAGCGCCTCGCTCCAGAAAGCAAAGACCGACAAGCGGCGATATTGCGTTTGTCTGCCAATTTTCCTTTCCGCACCAGGGCGTGCCGCAGGCAAAAAAGCTGTCGCCGAATTTTCTGATAATCGGCTTGTCGCCGTTGATAATGCGGCACCTCTGTCCGAAAACCTTCTGCCACAGCTTTATGTGCGTGGATTTGCCCGTGCCGCTTTTTGCAGTAAAAGCGTAGCTTTTGCCGTCAAGCTCAATCACTGCGGCGTGAAGCAGAAAGGCGTCATAATCGGGCAGTCTTTTGCAGATTTCACGATAAATGCAGATGCTTTCGCAATAGGGCTTTGAAAACCTGCCTGAACCGGCAAGATATTCTTTTTCAATATCATCGTCACAGGCTTTAGCACAAAAATCATTTACATCGCTTTGTACTATGTAGTCCTTGCAGAATTTTTTCACATAGTCGTATTTTTCGTCAATGCCTATTATCAGATCGGCAATTTTTATTGAAAACATAAGTTTACTCTCCCGCAGTATCTTTCTTCTTTTTCAGCGAATTAACTGTAAATACGGCAAATGCGCCAAGCGCAATTCCCAGAAGCATTCCGCCGATAACGTCGGTCGGGTAGTGGACATAGAGATAAAGCCTTGAAAACGCAATCAGAAACGCTAAAATATAGCAGATTGCCCCGTATTTCCTGTTGTGCAGAAAAACTGCGGTTGCAGCGGCAAACGATGAAAGAGTGTGGCCTGAGGGGAACGAAAAATCCTTTGGGGCGTTAATCAGCAGCAAAATCCCTTCTCTTGCGTCAAAAGGCCTTGTGCGTGCAATCAGCGGTTTCAAGGTCAGATTTCCGACAAGAACGCCTAAAAGCAGAGCTGTGAATACACAAATTCCGATTTTCCGTGTTTTTTTGAAAATGCACAGCAAAGCCCCCAAAGCGAGCCATATATAACCCTTGTCGCCGAGGTGAGTTATAAATTCAAAAAAGACATCTGCACCTGAGCATCGTATGGCGTCAAGTGCGTCGAGAAACGCAAATTCCCAATTCATAAGTCAAAACCCCTTATTTGAAAAAGTTTGTGGTGTTTAATAATATGCAAATGCGCTGCCGAATAAATATAGAATATATATTTTGATTGAGGGGAAAGTGGTGTGTTGTCAATTGCTTGACAGAATAAATTCCTGTGTGTGGGGGGCAGGGCTGACAGCTCTTTTACTTTTTACAGGTCTGCTCTGCTTTATAAAACTGCGGCTTTATATGCCGAGAAAATTTGCAAAAATATTCCGGATTTCGCTTGGCGGAGCATTTTCAAAAGGCGGCGGAGAAAAGCTGAAAACGCTTTGCACGGCGCTTGGTGCGACAATGGGTACGGGCAACATTGTCGGGGTTTGTTCGGCGATTGCAATCGGCGGAAGCGGTGCGGTTTTCTGGATGTGGGTTTCCGGCATTTTCGGAATGGGAACAGCCTTTACCGAAAATTACCTTTCCGCAAAATTTTCAAAAAACGGTGCTGTCGGTGCAAGCGCATATTTAAAATACGGCGTAAAATCAGAAAAGCTTGCAAAGCTTTTTGCAGCATCTGCAATTTTTGCGTCGCTCGGAATGGGTAGTATGGTTCAGTCAAATACGCTTTCCGAGGCGCTGCATACAGGCTTTGATGTGCCCGGAATAATTTCGGGTACGGCTTGTGCCGTGCTTGTTTTCTGCATAATCTGCGGCGGTGCAAGCCGTTTGAAAAACGCCAGCACAGCAATCGTTATACCGCTTTCAGCGCTGTATATGGCACTTTCGCTGATTGTAATTGCCGTATTTTACAAAAATATACCAATGGTAATGGCGGACGTTTTCAAAAACGCATTCAACTTCAGAGCGATGTTGGGCGGCTTTGCTTCAAGCGCACTCGGAATCGGTCTGCGCAGGGGAGCTTTTTCCAACGAAGCAGGTCTGGGAAGCTCGCCGTTGTTTCACAGCGCATCATCACACAGTGAAAAGGAGCTTGGTGCGTTTGCCGCATTCGAGGTTTTTGTGGATACAGTAATCTGTTGCACGCTGACAGCGCTCAGCGTTTTGTGCGCGGACAAAGAGCTTGATGTAAGCTCTGCGTTTTCTGCGGTTTTTGAGAATTCAGGCAAATATATTGTACTGATATCGCTGAGTCTTTTTGCGCTGGCAACAATTCTCGGCTGGTCGCTTGCGGCGGAAAAATCGGCAGTTTTCCTTTTCGGCGAAAAGGCGGTTTTCCCTATCAGGCTTTTGTTTTCGCTTGCCGTGTTTGCAGGTGCGGTTTACAGGGCCGATACAGTATGGGTGCTTTCCGACATATTCAACGGATTTATGGCATACCCGAATCTTTTCGGATTGCTGCTGCTTTATAAAACCATCGAGCCGCTTGATTAAAGTTTTAGAATCCGCTTTGCGTTTTCGCTGAAAATAAGGGACTTTTCTTTAGCCGTAAGGTTCATTTTTTCAATGGCTTCAATTTCATTTTTTGTGTTTTCCCAAGGCATATCGCTTGCCAGCAGAATCTTTTGTGCGCCGTGTTTTCTGACGATTTTTTCAAACAGCTCAAAGTCGATAAAGCTTGAAACGAACGCCGTGTCGAAATAAAGGCTTTCAAAATTACCTGCCAGGGTTTCATATACCTCATCCCATAGGTTCATTCCGCCGAGGTGACCGCAAACAAGCGTCAAGTCGGGAATGTCATTCATAACATTGGCAATCATACGGGGCGTTGCGTGAATCTTGTCGGGCGAAACAGGGTCGTAGCCTGCATGGATTATGACTATAAGCCCCAATTGCGCGCATTTTTTATATATCGGATATACATTTTTGTCGTCAAATTCAAAGCCTTGATAATCGGGGTGAAGCTTAATTCCCTTAAGTCCTGACTCTTTGATTTTTTCGATATATTCAATTGCATCCTCACCAAAAGGGTGAACGCTTCCGAAGGGTATGAGTCTGTCGGATTCGATTTGCTTTGCCCAGCTGTTTACAACCTCGTGCTGCGACGGTTTTGTTGCAATCGGCAGAACAACAGCTTTTTCAACTCCGTTTTTGTCAAGTGCGCTTACAAGCCCTGCTACCGTTCCGTCGGTGATGCAGGGCATTTTTGCTGTTGCGACAAGTGCGTCGATTGTGCGCTTTGCGATTTTGTCGGCATAGGCGTGTGTATGAAAATCAATATACATTTTTTACTCCAATTAATTTAATCTCTTGATGTTAAAAACAGAATCGAACGTTCGATTGCGTCCCTTGCGTTGCCCCAGTCCTCATCGGAATTTGAGCTGCGGTAGTCGTACATTTTGCAGAAATGTGAAACATCGCCGGACAGAAGCTCAAGATGGTTTTTGACAAGCTCTGACAAGGCTTTTTCAAATTCGCTTAAAAGGCGCTTGTTTTTTGCAAAATATTTTTCGCTCTGCGACATTAAAAGGTCGTAATGCGGCAGGCATATATATTCCTGCTCGGAAAAGAGCTTTGCAAAGTCACGCTGCTCATACATTTCAAAGAATGTGCGCAAAAGGCGCTCCATACCCCAGTCGATTTTTGAGCAGACAAAGCACGACTCATTTACATCGCTTAAATATTTTTTCTTTACGTTCTTTGATTCAAAGAGTTTTTTTCTTTCAAACAGTTCTTTTTTGTTCTGATCAATATGCGTCTGCAGCATCAACGCCAGCGAAAGGCGGTTCTTCTGCCTGAGCATATGGTGAAAATGAGTGTTGCAAAAGCCAAGTTTGTTGGTTTCAATCCTCACATCGGGCTCCATCATTGCCGCACCCATTATGTATTCGACTGTGCGTGCTTCGAGCATATTGCGCATTCGGCATATGGGACAGCCCGTTTTCGGCTCGAAAACCTCGCTTATGGGTATAGTAAGAAGACTCTCTCTCATAAAAAGCATTCCCTTTTCCTTGAATAAAATTTCACAATGCAAATTATACCACAAAAATCAAGGTTTTTCAATCACTGAAATCTGCGTTTTCAATTGACTTATTATAAAAATTATGATACAATAAATCAGTATGTATTTTTTTCACAGAAAAAGAAAACATTCGACCGAATTCATACTGTGCACATGCAGATAATATTTAATGAAACGGTCTTGAAAAGCGCATTATATATATTATAAACATTAAAGAAGGTTTACAAAACGTTATGACAAAAACAAAAATTTCCGCAATAATCTGTCTGGTTGTATTCATAATCGGAGCGATAATCGGCGTTTATCTGCCGAGCAGGGCTAATCTTGACGCAAAGTCAAAGGGCTATAAAACAACAGAAATTCTAAGTGCCGATATGAACGAAACCCAAAGCGGCGATGCGTATATATATACCGTTGCCACGCAAGGAGAATATGTCGGGCAGCTTAAATTTGAAGGCTCGCTCGAAAATATTGAAGAAACCGCATCGTTTTACACCTCTGACACAAAAGAACAGCTTCTTGCTGCCGAAAACGGCCATTTGGCAAACGTTTCGCTCAAAGGGGGAGATGCTTATATTACGGTTGATTGTTCTTCGCCGTATCTTCACATCGCTTTGAAATTTGAAGGCGATTTTGAAGTAAAATCCGCAACACTGAACCCCACAAGTCTTGTTTTCAGCTTCACAAGCATATTTATCTGTTCGTGCGGTCTGCTTCTTGTGGCGTCTGCAATTCTGATTTTCACGCTTCTTCGCGGTTCACTTTCGGGATATACTGAGATTGCGGGCAAATACAGGCACCTTGTTTCAAATCTGATTACGAGGGATTTGAAGGTAAAATACCGCCGCAGTATGCTCGGATTCTTGTGGAGCATTTTAAATCCGCTTTTGATGGCGCTTGTAATCAACGCCGTTTTCCAGAATCTTTTCAGATTTGATATTGATTATTTCATTGTATATTATCTCACAGGATCACTGATTTTCAATTTTATGACTGAAGCGACGACAAGCTCGCTTGTTTCGGTTTTGAATGCTGCCTCGCTGATAAAGAAGGTCTATATACCCAAATATATCTTCCCGCTTGAAAAGTGCCTTTTTGCATTTGTCAATATGCTTTTCTCATCGGTTGCGGTTATTATTGTGATTTTTATTCAGCGTATGCCGCTGCATCTGACAGCGCTGCTGTTCTTCTTCCCGATGGTCTGCGCATTTGTTTTCAGCTTAGGTTTAAGCCTTATGCTGTCGTCGGTCAACGTATTTTTCAGGGATATCGGCCATCTGTATTCCGTTTGGACAACGGCCTGGATGTATCTCACTCCGATTATCTATCCGGTGAGCATTCTGCCCGACGGTCTTATGACTGTTATGCGCCTTAATCCGATGTATTATTACGTTTCATATTTCCGTGATGTTGTAATGTATGGCATCGTGCCCGATGTGCAGACGCATCTTATATGCATAATCTATGCGCTTCTGTTCTTCGTTTTCGGGCTGTGTGTGTTCAAAAAGCAGCAGGACAGGTTTATTCTTTATATTTAAGAGGTGTGGCGGAAAATGGCAAACGTAATTGAAGTAAAAGATGTGACAATGCGCTTTAATATGTCAAAAGAGCGTGTTGACAGTATGAAGGAATATTTTATAAAAATGATGAAGCGCCAGCTGAATTTTGAAGAATTCATTGCGCTGAAAAACGTCAGCCTTTCTATTGAAAAGGGTGAGGTTGTGGGAATTGTCGGGCTCAACGGTTCCGGCAAGAGTACGCTTTTGAAGGTTATTTCGGGAATCTTGCGTCCTTCACAGGGCTCGGCAACAGTCAGGGGAACGATTTCTCCTTTGATTGAGCTTGGCGCAGGCTTTGATTATGATCTGACTGCAAGGGAAAACGTTTTTTTAAACGGCTCGGTTCTTGGCTTTTCAAAGCAGACAATGCAGAAAAAAATGGACGAAATCATCGATTTTGCCGAGCTTCGTGATTTTATGGACGTAGCTATAAAGAATTACAGCTCGGGTATGGTTGCAAGACTTGGATTTTCCATTGCGACAATAACCCGTCCCGATATCCTTATTGTCGATGAAATTCTTGCCGTGGGTGATTTTTTGTTTCAGCAGAAATGTGAGCAGAGGATTGCCGATATGATGAGTGGCGGCACGACCGTTATTATTGTGTCGCACTCTCTCGACCAGATAGAGAGATTGTGCTCAAGGGTTGTCTGGCTTGAAAAAGGCGTTGTAAAAATGGATGGAAAGACCGCCGAGGTGTGCGAGCTTTATAAAAACACGACCACACGCTGAATTTTTGGGTTGCGAAAGGTACAAAATTATCGGGAAACGAAAGGTGTTTATTTATTATGGATAGGGTTTACAACAAGCATTTTTTTAATGAATTTTATGAAGAAAACGGCGGTGGAAACTATACCGACGAAAAATTGTGGAGAGGATTTTTTGCATCTATTGCAAAAAACATCGTGGAAAATTATAATCCCAGAACGGTGCTTGACGCAGGCTGTGCAACGGGATATCTTGTCTGTGAGCTCAGAAAGCTCGGCGTCGAGGCCTACGGCATCGATATATCCGAATATGCAATCTCTCTGGTGCCCGCTGAGCTGTCGGCATATTTTAACGCTCAGTCGATAACCGACCCGTTGCCCGAGAGCTTTCCCGAAAAATTTGACCTTGTAATAACTATTGAAGTTCTGGAACATCTGTTCCCCGAGGACGGCGCTGTTGCTATAAAGCGGCTGTGCGGATATGCCGACACGATTATTTTTACATCCACACCCGATGATGTTGACGACAGAACGCACTGCAATGTTCAATTGCCGGAATACTGGTGCAGGGAGTTTGCGAAAAACGGCTTCTTCCACAACGTTTCGAGAGAGCCTGATTATATATGCCCCTGGGCGATGGAATTCAACAGGGCGGATAACATTGACAACGTTATATTTGAATATGAAATCAACAGACGAATTGATAAAGCACGCTGTGAAAAGCAACAGGAACAGAGCAGAATTATCAACTATGATTTGTCGATTTTCTATGACACGGGAAAGGGCTTTAATGAGAACGAAAAGCAAAGTATAACCTTTACTGAAGGACATTTTGAAACAAAACGCATCAATCTGCCTTCGGGTTGTATTGGAATAAGGCTGGACCCTGTTGAAAATGCTTTTTGCGCAGTGAAAAACTTTTGCGCAGTCAGCAATTCGGGGCTGATAAGCATTTCACATACAAATGCACATTTTTATGACAACAGCTCGGATTCATATTATTTTACAAACGATGACCCCCAGATTTATCTTGATTTGTCGGCAAACGCCGCAATCTGGCTCGAAATGTCATTTGATATATGGGTTATTAAAGACACAGCACAGCTTTCCTTTTTGAACGCTCTGACAAACAATATAAATACGCTGATTGAAACCAATAATAAAACCGTTGCGCAAAAGGATGAAGAAATTGAAAAACTGAATGCGGAGGTAACTTCAACAAAAGCGACCTTGAGTAAGGAACGCAAGAGCTTTGAAGCGACAAAGAAAAAGCTTGATGATAAGGTTTTGATGCTCAACACCGCAACAAACAAAATGAGCACAATGCTGAGCGACAAGGACGCACAGGTTGCACAGCTGTCTTTGGCGCTTAATCAGACAAGAAATTCGTTTTGCTGGAAATCAACCGCACCGATAAGAGGCGTTTCGATGCTTGCAAGACGTTCGGTTCCGGGAAGACTTGCCTCTTCGCTTAAAAATAACGGCGTCAAGGGCACAATCGCAAAAATCAAAAACCGCAAGAGCGCCAAGGCACAGATGAAGGAAATGAACCACGACTACGATATTTCGGACGAGGTTCGTTCAAAGCAGGAAAATACAATATTTTCCGACGAAATCACCTTCAGTGTACTTGTTCCGCTTTATAATACACCTAAGGAATACTTGTGCGCTATGATAGAATCCGTGCAGGCTCAGACCTATAAAAAATGGGAGCTTTGCCTTGCCGACGGAAGCGACGCAGACCACACTTATGTGGGAAAAATCGTCGCCAAATACAATAAGGACGATAAGCGCATTATTTACAAAAAGCTTGAGAAAAACGGAGGAATCTCCGAAAATACCAATGAGTGCATAAAGCTGGCAAGCGGCGAATATATCGCCCTTTTTGACCACGATGATATTCTTCATCCCAGCGCACTTTTTGAAATTGCAAGTGTAATTGAGGCGCAAAATGCCGACTATGTATACACCGATGAAAACACCTTTTCCGAGCACCCGCACGATGCATATAATCCGCATTTCAAGCCTGATTATTCGCCCGACACTCTGCGCAGCTATAACTATATCTGCCATTTCAGCGTATTTTCAAGAAAGCTGCTTGACAGTGTGGGATATTTTAACAGCGAATATGACGGCAGCCAGGATTATGACATTATTTTAAGGCTGACCGAAAAGGCGGAAAAAATTGTTCATATCCCTAAGATTCTTTACTACTGGCGTGCACATAAGAATTCGGTTGCGTCAGATATTTCCGCAAAGCCCTATACCGTGACGGCGGCAAAAAAGGCGCTTAAAGCACATCTTCACAGGGTGGGTCTTAAGGGCGAGGTTCTCGACTCGAAGATTCTGACAACATATCGCATAAAGTATGAAATCAAGGGCGAGCCGCTGATTTCTATTGTCATCCCTACAAAGGACCATATTGACGACCTGAAGAAATGTCTTGACTCGATTTATGAAAAATCAACCTACAAGAATTTTGAAATCATCATCATCGAAAATAACAGCACGGACAACGAAACCTTTGAGTATTATGAAGAGCTTAAATCGAGCCACGATAATCTCCGCATTGTCGTCTGGGAAGAGGGCTTCAATTATTCGGCAATCAACAATTTCGGTATGAAATTTGCAAAGGGTGAATATGTTCTGCTTCTCAACAACGACGTTGAAGTGATTACTCCCGAATGGCTTGAGGAAATGTTGATGTTTGCGCAGCGAAGCGATGTCGGCGCGGTTGGCTCAATGCTGTATTATCCCGACGATACAATTCAGCACGCAGGCGTAATTTTAGGAATAGGCGGCGTTGCGGGCCACTCACACAGATATATGAACCGGAATGATGACGGCTATTTCGCAAGAATTACTATTGCACAGAATTTAAGCTGCTGTACGGCCGCCTGCCTTATGATGCCAAAAGCTGTATTTGATGAAATCAACGGGCTTGATGAGGAATTTGCTGTGGCGTTCAACGATGTTGATTTGTGTATGCGAATAAGACAAAAGGGCTACCTCATTGTGTTCACTCCCTATTCCCAGCTTTATCATTATGAATCAAAGTCCAGAGGGCTTGAGGATACGCCCGAAAAGCAGAAGAGATTTGCCGGCGAGGTCAAGAGGTTTGATTCAAAATGGCATAAGGAGCTTGATATGGGCGACCCGTATTATAATCCCAATCTGACTCTTGTCAAAGAGGATTTCTCGTTCAAATAATCAAAAGGAGCGCTAAAAATGAATACAAACGGTTTAAAACAAGCTTTATATAACGAAAAGTATATAAAAATGTTTGCGAAATTATACGGCGATAAAGCAAAAAACGCACCTGAAAGATACAAAGCGCTTATCGATGGCTTTGTTGAAAATTTCGGCGACAGCGACAGTCTGCGTTTGTTTTCTGCGCCGGGCAGAACAGAAATCGGCGGAAATCATACAGACCATCAGCAGGGGAATGTTCTTGCGGCAAGCGTTGACCTTGACATTATCGCAGCCTGCGCAGAAAACGGTACAAATACAATCCGCATTAAGTCGCAGGGCTTTGAGTGTGATGTTATCGACCTTGACGACCTTGGCGTGCACGAAGATGAAATCAACACCTCCGCCGCGCTTATAAGAGGAATTGCCGCAAAATTTGTGCAAATGGGCTGCAAGGTGCGCGGTTTTGACGCATACACTACATCAAACGTTCTGAAAGGCTCGGGGCTTTCTTCCTCGGCGGCGTTTGAAGTGCTTGTCGGTCAGATTATCAACGCTATGTTTTTTGAGAACTCGCTTTCCGCACCGATAATAGCACAGATCGGGCAGTATGCCGAGAATGTTTACTTCGGCAAGCCCTGCGGACTTATGGACCAGATGGCGTGCGCAGTCGGCGGTGTGATTGCAATTGATTTTTATGACAAGGGAAATCCGCAGATACACAAAATGCAGGTTGATTTAAGCTATGTAGGCTATGCGCTGTGCATTATCGACAGCGGAGCCGACCATGTTGACCTTACAGATGAGTACGCCGCAATTACCGGGGAAATGAAAAGTGTCGCATCCGTTTTCGGGCAGGAGGTGCTCTCGCGCTGTTCAAAGACCGAGGTTATAAAAAACAGCGCTGAAATCAGGAAAAAATGCGGCGACAGGGCGTTTTTGCGTGCAATGCACTTTTTTGACGATAATGAACGCGTAAAAGAACAGGTTGACATTATCGAGCACGGTCTGTTTGATGATTTTCTTAAAAAGGTCAAAGAATCGGGCTATTCATCGTTTATGAATCTGCAGAATGTCTATTCAACAAAGGATTCCAAAATGCAGGCGGTTGCGTGTGTGCTCGCAATCTGTGCCGATTATCTCAAGGAAAGCGGCGCTTACAGAGTGCACGGCGGCGGTTTTGCAGGCACGGTTCAGGCGTTTGTTCCGCTTGATCTGCTTCACGAGTTTGAAAATATAATGGAAGACACTCTCGGCAAGAATATGTGCCACGTTCTCAATATCAGACCTGTCGGTGTGACCGAGTTATGATTTATACATTGACCGCAAACCCCTGCCTCGACTACTACATATCAACTCGGCAGATGCTTGATATCGGCAGGACAAACCGTGCCGATTCGGCGCATATCAGAGCCGGCGGCAAGGGAGCAAATGTTTCGCTTGCGCTCAAAAAATTCGGATATGACAAAACGTTGACAGTGCTTGTCTTAGGCGGCAGAAACGGCGAAAGGATTATGCGTGAGCTGTGTGACGAGGGTCTTGAGTGCAAGGCGTTTGATGCCTGCGGAGAATCGAGAATCAATGTGAAAATCAACTCAAATGATGTTGAAACCGAAATCAATGCAAAGGGCCCTGCAATTTCCGAAATAGCAAACAGCGAGATTATAAGCTTTTTTTCAAAAATCAAAAGCGATGACGTGCTTGTCCTTGCGGGCAGTCTTCCGTCGGAGGCAAAAGATGATTTTTACGCAAAAATAATTGAAGCGACAAAATGTAAAAATGTTGCTGTTGATTGTACAAAGGGAGCTCTTGGCTGTGCTTTAAAAAGCGGCGTGTGGCTTGTAAAGCCCAATATCGATGAGCTTTGTGAGTTTTTTGGAGAAGCTGTCAGCTGGGAGCAATTGCCTTTCTATGCAAGAAGGGTGTGTGCAATGGGCGCAGAATATGCGCTGGTTTCGGCAGGCTCGAAAGGTGCCGTTCTCGCTTGCGGCGACAAAGTATTGCTTGCGGATGCACCTAAAGGCAGAGCTGTAAACTCCACAGGTGCAGGCGACACAATGCTTGCGGCATTTGTATATTGGCATAATGAAACCAAAGGCGATGTGAAAAGCGCCTTCAGGTATGCTGTTGCGGCAGGCTCTGCAAAGGCGTTTTCCGAAGGCTTTCCTGAAAAAGAGAACGTAACGGCACTTGCTGACAGAATTACGGTCGAGGAGGTTTTTTGATGAAAAAGAAGGTTTATATTGATTCTTTTGAGCAGGAGGATGTCGGCTATATCTGCGATGTACTCGGCGAAATCGGAATCGAGCGTGTTATATGTGATGTCAAGGGCGGATATGCCCTTGTGGAAACCGACCTTGATGATGATATAATAGACGACGCAATTTTTGATGCCGGACTTGATTGTGAGGGTATCGAGAATATCGAATGAAAGCAAAACGCTTTGCGCAATATTTGCCGCAGGGCGTTTTTTTGTGCAAAAAATGTTCTCTTTTGTGCTAAAAACGTAGATTTTATAGACATTAAAAAAATGTTGTGGTATAATATTATTGGATAGGTCTGTCTACGCAAACCTCTAAGGAAGCGTTTTTGTGGCGGTTAAGTATAATTTAAGGTTTGCATTGTAAGATATACACAAAATCAGAAATTAAAATTTGTACAGGAATACCGAAAATGAAATTTTGCAAAAAAATTATGTTGCATTTTGGCAGTTTGAAACGTATTCCTTATGTAGGAGGTGTCCGGCAAGCGCAATGAGCTCACAAGCTTTGAAGAAGAAGGATTGCGTTGAAAGTATCGTTCAAAAATATTCGGACACCGTATATAAGCTGGCTTTTGCAAGAATGCGCACCAAGGAGGATGCGGATGATGTTTTTCAGGAAGTGTTCCTGAGCTACATAAAAAACGCACCCGAATTTGAGAATGACGAGCACGAAAAAGCGTGGTTTGTCAGAGTGACGCTCAACTGCTGCAAGGATATCTGGCGCACAAGAGAGCGTCAGGACAGTATATCGCTGGACGAATGCGAGAACATCTGTTCGGATAAAACCGTTTCGGTCTCGCTTGAATCGGCGCTTTCGCAGCTTGATGAATCCGATCGCACGCTGATTCACCTTTATTACTATGAAGGCTACAGCTGCAGAGAAATTGCAAAAATGCTCGAAAAGAGCGGTGCCGCCGTGCGCATGCAGCTTTCGAGAGCGCGAAAGGCTTTAAAAAATTACATTGAGGAGGACGGTTTTGATGCTTAAAGAGCTTTATAAAGAATCAATGGATAAATATAATCCTGACCTTAAGCTTATCGAAAGCACAAAAAATGCGATGTACAGCACGCTTTCAGTGTCCGATTCAATTGAAAGGTCAGAGCTTATCGGGATGTCGGGCAGCTCTGTTGTGAACCGGAAGAAAACATTCAATTATAAAAGGCTTGCATCGTGCTGTGCTTTGTTTGCGGTTGTGCTCGGAACAGCTGCTCTTTGCACAATGGTTTCAATGCGCAACACAAATCCGCAGAACGAAGACCCGTTTGCCTCTGCGGGACATTCCGCATTTGAGGGCGATTCTCCCAACGACGGCAAGGATTCTTCACATTATATTTCGGCCGAAACAACTACCGTTTCCGAAACAGAAGCAAGCTTGTCCGGCAGTGCCGTGACTACAGTTGTTACAACATCTTCCGTGAATACATCGACTTCTCAATCACAGACGGTTGTTACAACA
The DNA here is from genome assembly GCA_017435565.1 of Oscillospiraceae bacterium. Classification (GTDB taxonomy): domain Bacteria; phylum Bacillota; class Clostridia; order Oscillospirales; family Ruminococcaceae; genus RGIG3077. The sequence continues at coordinate 13,900 of JAFSEU010000025.1, forward strand.
ACAGCGCCCGCACCGCAGCAAACAACAACAAAGGCGCAAACATCCACGCTAACCTCGCAGACGCAGGCAGTTACTACAACAACGGCTGTGCAGCCGACCGAGCCTGCTGAGCCTGAGCGCAAGGATTTCGGATATTACGACCCGCAGTATGACCCTCAGTTCAGAGATGATTTTGACCCGAATATGGGCGATGAATTTCTTTTTGAATATGACAATATATATTATTATTTCGACTGCTTTAAGAGCGACAAGGTGATGCTTGATTTTGATGGCAGAAGTGTTTCGCTTCGCCGGGCACTCGACGAAAAATTGATAGAGCCTTATGAATTGCTTGAATTTGACGGATTTATCTGCAAGGGATATTATGACGACGACCGCGATAAAGAGCCTATCGACGTACATCTGTACGGTGAAGAGCAGATGCAGCAGTCGGGCGGATTTATGAATTTTGAAAACGGCGGTTCACAGGACTGTCAGGATATGCAGCCTGCACCTGAGCAGGAGCAGGAGGAAGAACCGGTACCCCAGCAGTAATAATAAATTTATAGATTGAGATTTTCTTTCAATAAATGCAGCTATGAAAGGAGGTTTGCACAAATGGCTATAAACACATTCAAAAGGTACGAAAAGAAGTACAAAGTTACTGACAAGCAGCTTGAAGAAATGATGCCGACAATTCTTGAACATATGAATTTCGACAAGTATTGTGTCGGCGGGGCTGAATACGGAGTTTATAACATCTATTTTGACACGCAGGACTCTTATCTGATTCGTGAATCTTTACAAAAACCAAGATATAAGGAAAAAATCAGGCTCAGAACCTACTGCTCCCCGGCGCAGGACAATGACACTTGTTTTCTTGAGCTGAAAAAGAAGTGCGAGAAGATTGTCTTTAAGAGAAGGATAACTACAACACTTTCTCAGGCTGAAGAATTTCTTATGTACGGAACGGAGCCGAATTTCGACGAGAAGGACTACATCAACAATCAGGTTCTTGCAGAAATCCGCACCTTTATGAAGATGTATTCTATTGTGCCGACGCAGTATATAAGCTATAAACGCTTTGCATTTTTCGGCAAGGACGATTCAAGCTTCAGAATGACTTTTGACCGAGATATCACAACAAGGCGCAACGATTTGTCGCTGCGGTATGACAGCTACGGCGAAAAGCTTTTGGGCGAACACGAAAGACTTCTCGAAATTAAAATCAACGGAGCTATGCCTATGTGGCTGGCGACAATGCTCTCAGAAATGGGAATTTTCACAACAAGCTTTTCCAAGTACGGAACAGCTTACAGCAATAAAATCAAGGAGGATATGGGTTTGGTAACCGCAAAATCCAAGCCCGAACAGATATCGGACGAAGGTTTCAGACACGCCGTTTGAAAACCGGTTTGATATCCGCAATAAAAGATTAAAGATATGCTTACAATTTTTGACACACCGTTTGTTAACGTCATAACCGATTCGCAGGCTGCCGGGCTTACTTTAGGGCAGATTCTCGCCTGCGTTGCAACAGCTCTTGCAATCGGTTTTGCAATCAGCATAGTTTACATATTAACACACAGAAAAACAGGCTATAACGCAAGCTACATCTGGTCAATTCTGTTCCTTCCGCCCATTGTTGCCCTGATGATTATGATTGTCGGTGACAATACAGGTGCAGCCCTCGGCACGCTTGGTGTTTTTTCGCTTGTACGTTTCAGAAGCGTTCCCGGTGACCCGAAGGATATTGCATACCTGTTCTTTGCGCTTGCTTCAGGTCTTGCCTGCGGAATGGGATATTTGCTCTATGCAGCAGTGTTCGGAGTTTTGATGTGCGCTGTAATCTGCATTATTTCTTTTGTAAGATACGGCGAACCGAGAACCTCGCATATGGTTCTTAAAGTTACAGTTCCCGAAAATATGAACTATCGCGGAAGATTCGATGATGTTCTGAATAAATACTCGCTTTCGTGGCATTTCCACAGAGTAAAAACAGTCGATTTCGGCTCGCTCTTTGAGGTTGTTTATTATATGGAGCTTAAAAATGATATCGACGAAAAGGCGTTCCTTGATGAGATTCGCACACTCAACGGCAATCTTACGGTTGTCCTGATTGTGAGAGAGTTTGACGACAAGGTTTACGAACGCTGAAACTTAGATTTGCTTTTTTCTAAATATCCCTTTATATCGCCTTGGCGGGCGTTGAGCTGCAACTTCGCCCGTCAGGGAACCCCCCTCTTTTATTTGGTTTATGTATGCTATTCTCTTTTCTCCATACCAAATATTGTAGCAAAAAGGACGCAATCCATTAGCTTGGATTTGCGTCCTTTTTGTGTTTGCTGAGATTTATTTTTCAATAGCTTTGTTCTGTATAAGCATCAGCTCGGCAATGCCTTTCTTTGCAAGATCGATAAGCGTGCTAAGCTCATCGGGGCCAAACGCTCTGCCTTCGCCCGTGCCCTGAAGCTCAATGAATTCACCCTGTTCATTCATTACAACATTCATATCCACATCTGCGCCCGAATCCTCACGATAGCACAAATCGAGAATCGGTACGTTGTCGTTGATTCCGACGGAAACAGCGGCAATGCTGTGAACAAGCGGGCTCTTTTCGATGAGCCCTTCCTTAAGCCATTTTTTTACGCCCAGCGCAAGTGCGACATAAGCGCCGGTTATCGAAGCGGTTCTTGTTCCGCCGTCAGCGGAGAGCACATCGCAGTCAATCCAGATTGTTTTTTCGCCAAGCGCATCAAAATCGAGAGCCTGACGCAGGCTTCTGCCGATAAGGCGCTTGATTTCTGTTGACCTTCCGTCGGGACGAGTGGTTTCACGCTTTTTTCTTCCCGATGTTGAAGAGGGGAGCATTGCATATTCCGCAGTGAGCCAGCCCTTGCCCGTGCCTTCAAGAAAAGGCATAGTTTTGTTTTCGAGCAAAGCTGTGCACAGAACCCTTGTTTTTCCCCAGTTGATTAAAACTGAGCCGCCGCTTGTTTCTGTAAAATCGGGAATAATTTCTACATTTCTCAATTCATTTTCTTTACGTCCGTCAAATCTCATAGCTGTTGCGCTCACTTTCCGTTATATTTTTTCATAAAATCAATAAATTTTCTGCCGAAAAATTCTGTCGGTTCAAACGTCATCTGTGATTTTATCAGACAGGGGCCTGCAAACTGACTCATATCCCACGCCAGAAAACCGAGGTCGTGTTTTTCAATGAAGCAGAAGAGCTTTTCAAAAAACTCATCACAGCAGATTTTGTTCGGCGCCTCGTGCGGAATCACATCATCACCGTAATGACCGAATTCGCCGATAATTACGGGATAATCTTCAGCAGCACAGCCGACGGTCTTTTCCCAGTCAGTATCCTTCCAGGGATATATGTGAGAGTCGATCACAATGCCGTTTCCTGCATTGTCTTTAAAAGCAAATTCGCTTGTCCACGGGCGCAGGTCGTATGCCCAGTCGGTTCCGCCGATAACGCATATGTTGTTTGCCCCTGTGCTTCTTACAGCATCAAGCAAAGGCTTCATTCCTATTGTTTCATAGCGAGCGCCTTCAAGCACGACCTCGCCGCCGAGCATCAGCGTTCTTGCGTCGATATCACGAGGCTCATTAAACAGCCCGAACAAAACGTTTTCTTCGTTGCAAAACATTTCAGCGGCGCTTTGCCAGAACCTTACGCTTATCTTGTCAGGCATTGGGTTTTTAAAGCCGCCGAGTCTTTCGCCTTCGCCTGCACCGTGCAGATCAAGAATAATATATGCTTTATGCTTTGCGCAAAGCGAAACAATCCGTTTTACACGATTCTGATAAGAAAGTGCAGTAAAGCCATAGCGCTTCTGCTCAGAAGTCTGCCCGAACCATGCGCTTGCCGAAAGCGGAAGCCTTATCACGTTGCAGTCCCATTGTGTGAGCGCGTGTTCAATGCAGCTTTCGAGCCTTGATGAGCGCAGAATTGACCATTCAAGCGCAGAGCAGTTTACGCCTCGAAGGATGACTTTGTTTCCGTTTTCATCATAGATTTTATTGCCATTTGTATGAAGTGTCATTATGAAATACCGTTATCCCTTTTTTGTTTAATTCATTTATAATTATAGCATAACAGCGATGCAATTGCAACAAAAAACCGACGCATTCCGTTTTAAAAGAAACACGTCGGTTTTGTGTTTTTTTTGAATCAACCAAGGAGGCCGCTCCAGATTGTGTAATAGGTTTTCGGAGCGTCATAGGAAGAAATTGAGCTTTGTGATGAATACTTTGCAGCGTTTGCCGCATCCTTTGCGTCGTGCGTTGCATCACCGTTGGTGTCGGAAGCGAGCTTTGCAAGCGCATCATCGGTTTGTGAAAGTGTAGGTGCATCAGCTCCGGGGGCAAGCGTTGCCAGAAGTGAACTGTATTTCGCTATTGCGGCGGCATCCTTGGCATCGACCGAATGGTCAAGATTGGCATCGCCCCGCTGCGTGATTCTGAAGCTGAAATCGCCCAAAGCTATGGGATTAAGCTGTTTGTCAAAGAGCACGCCTTCAAAAAACATAAAGTCTGCAGATGGGTCAAGCTCAATGCCGAGCGCATTACCCACACGAGAGCAAAGCTCATCAAAGCAGGTTATGTCGATGCTGCAGCTGCCGCTGAAGACATTGGCTTTGTTATCGTTCTGATATGCGCCCCAGTATAGATCAAAAGGCGAAACGGCATCATCGCCGACTTGTGCATATGTTGTGTCGAATGACCCGCAGCCGTTTATACCAAAGCTTATCAGCGAGCTTATGTCAACGGCGCTGTGTCCCTGAACATCGGGATTGATATCAAGGCTGACAGAGCTTGTCAGAGCCTTGGTGTCGTCGGCAAGATACATTGATTCGTATTGTGAATTGTTAGTCACGCCGAGCGAGCCGATGTACACAAGCCCGTTTGAATAGTTTATATCATAATCACCACTTTGCGATGAAACTTCGGGCGAAAGAAATGAGTTGAGTGCGTCGTACCACACAATATTATAAATGTCGCCGGTCTGAGCAGTCTGAGGCAGAGTAAAGGTCAACTCGCAAAGAGTCACCGGATTGCCGGTCTGATTCTCACTGCAATATCCGCTTATGCTGAAGCAGTCGATGCCTTTTGATGTCATTTCAAACGATGGCGTGAGGTTATAGCCTTCGCTTGAGATACCGTCTTGCGAAATTGAAAGCTTGCCTGCCTGTGTGCAAACGTTTCCGATATCAAGAGAGTATTCACCCGAATCGATATCGCCGAAGGCTATATAGGAGCTGTCGAAGCTGAGAACGCCCTGCTCTGCGCCGAAAACCTGCACAGGAACAGAAACGGTATAGTTGTTTTCAGAGAGTGCCTCATAGCTTATGCAAACCTTGCCGATTGACAGGGTTATGGGCGTGGATTGTGCATCGTCCGCGGCAAGGCAGGTTGAAGAAATCATACTCAACATCGTCACCGCTGAAGATGCAACGGCAAAAACCTTGGTGAAAATTGAATTCATAATATGACCAATACGCCTTTCATATATTTTTTATGCTGCGCAAGACCTGAAAAGATCTTGCGCAGCATAATCAGTTAAAGCAATTGATTAGTCGCTAAGACCGACAATTTCGTCCCACAATGTGTAGTAAGCCATTGCGGAAGGAAGTGCGGGATCAACGTTTGCGGACTTTGATGCGTACTTAGCGATAGCTGCAGCGTCCTTAGCGTCGATAGAATCGTCGTCATTTGCGTCTGCAATAAACTTGGCAAGCTCATCGTCCTTGGAGTTGAGCGTGGGAGCGTCTGCTCCGGGAGAAAGCATTGAGGACTGTGCGGTGAATTTTGCAACAGCAGCAGCATCCTTTGCGTCGATTGAATGGTCAAGGCTTGCGTCACCGCGCTGTGCAATTCTGCACGAACCCGACTTCAGCGGGAGTGCTGTCATAAGCTCGTCATAAAGCACGCCTTCGAGAAGTGTGGAGTTGGCATATGAGTACGCATCTGCACCGGAAAGACCGAGAGCCGCATTGATAGCGCCGTATACAGCGTTAATGCTCTCATCATCAGAGGAGTTGAACTGGTATGTCAGAGTGAAGTTAGTGGTTGTTTCAATAGTCTGTGATTTATATGCTGCCCAGTATGCGTCAAACGGTGAAATGCCGCTGTCGCCGGTTGCTGTCATTCTTATGTCATATGACGAATCGCCGTTTTGTGCAGAAGATTCAGCAAAGAGGTAAGTACCGTTTGCATATACGCTTTGCTGAATGTAATTGCTGATGTCAATCGGAACAATATCAGGTTCGGAAGCAGCATCTTCGTAGATGTAGAGGTTGAGGACGAAGTCGTCGGTTTCAGCACCTGCGAAGGTTGATGTGTCGTCTGCACAGAACACGCCGCCGTCAAAGTCGGCTTGAGTTTCAATTCCGAGAGAAATGCTTGTAGTTACATCGGGTGTTGTAGGTGTTGTTGTTGCTGTGCCGCCGCCGATTGTGATTGAGCTGCCGACAGCAAGGTGGTCGATTGGCGTGAAATATCCATCAGCAAGTATTGAGCTGGTAATATCAACAGGAATAACAGTACCTGCAGCTTCTGTACCGAGAAGGTTTACTGTAACTGTTGCGATAAGACCGCTGTCAGTAATCTCGCCATAGCCGGTCAATGCGCTGAAGCCGAAGGTGTTCTGGCCTGTTCTGCCGATTGAGAAGGATGTTGCGATGCTCGAAGCATAGTCGGATGTAAGAATATCACCTGCGGCTGCTGTTTTGAAGGTGTAGCCTTCGGGAAGAGCAAGCCAGACTTCTGCAGTAGCAAAGCCTGTGTCGGTGTTGCCTGTGAGATAAATATTAAAGGTTGCGGTTGTAGCGCCCTGTGCAACCTCTACGGGCTGAATGCTGAATGCAGGGCTGCCGAAGGTTACAAGACCTGTAGAAGTAGTAGTTGTTGTAGTAGTTGTTGTTGTGGTAGTGGTTGTAGTTGTA
>JAFSEU010000026.1 GCA_017435565.1 Oscillospiraceae bacterium
AAAGAAGGATTTACGTGTTGATATCTGCTCAAACTGCCATCCCTACTTCACAGGTAAGCAGAAGCTTGTTGATACAGGCGGACGTGTTGACAGATTCAAGAAGCGTTTCAACATCGACTAAGAACATTACTATACCGAACCGGCCCATAGCAATATCACAGTTGCATGGGCTTGTTTTCGCTTATATTTTAAGTTTAATATTATTTTAAGCTTTTGACATATATTATTATTTATGGGATACATCACAATCAGAGGCAACGCCGAGGACAGGTTTGTTGAAAAGCATTCCGAATTCATCGGCTATATATGCCACGTTGAAACAAACGACGAGGCGGTTGAATTTATCAACAAAATCAAAGCAATGCACCGCAAAGCGACACATAATGTCTATGCATATATTCTGCGACAGGGAAATACTTCACGCTACAGTGATGACGGTGAGCCGCAGGGGACTGCGGGCGTGCCGGTTCTGCAGGTGTTGAGCAAAAACGGACTTACCGATGTGTGCTGCGTTGTAACAAGATATTTTGGCGGGATTCTGCTCGGCGGAGGCGGTCTTGTCAGGGCTTATTCGCACGCTGCGGCAATTTCCGTCAGCGCTGCGGAAGTTCTTAATATGTGTGAATGCTACCGCTGCTCTGTCGAATGCGACTATTCGCTTTACGGCAAAATTTCATATATTTTGCCTGAGTTTGAGATAATTACCGAAGGCTCTGACTTTTCGGACGTTGTCAGGCTGACTTTGCTTATCAAGGCGGAAAAGTTTGACGATTTTTATAAAAAGCTTGTCGATACGGCGAACGGCTCGGTTGAGATGACAAAATCAGAGCTTTTGTTTGAGAACTTCAACTGAGCTTTCCAAAGCTTTGTGGGGAGATATGCTTTAAGGGGCGGTGTGTTTTGAATATCAGGGAACAGACTGAACTGATCGAGAATGAAACCTTGTGTGAATTTGCTTGCAAATCCGCAGATGTCGCCAGTGCAAGGAGGGTTCGCTTTGAGGAAAAGTGCGACCTGCGCACGGCATTTCAGCGTGACAGGGACAGGGTTATTCACTCAAAGGCGTTTCGCTGCTTAAAGCACAAGACGCAGGTTTTTCTTGCGCCTGTCGGCGACACTTTCAGAACAAGACTTACTCATACACTTGAAGTTTCGCAGATTGCGCGCACAATTTCGCGTGCATTAAAATTAAATGAGGATTTGACCGAGGCAATCGCTCTTGCCCACGACTTAGGGCATACACCCTTCGGTCACGCAGGGGAATATGCGCTCAATGAGGTCTGCCCCTACGGCTTCAAGCATTATCTGCAAAGCGTGCGGATAGTGGATTATATTGAAAATTGCGGCGAAGGCTTAAATCTGACGTATGAAGTCAAAAACGGAATTGCCTGCCACGGGAGCGACAAATTTGCGCAGACCGCTGAAGGAAATGTTGTCCGCCTGAGCGATAAAATCGCATATATAAACCATGATATAGATGACGCTGTTTTTGCAAAGGCTCTTGATGAAAATGATTTGCCCGGATTTGCAATTAGCATTCTGGGAAGCACTAAAAGCCGCAGAATCAGCACGATGGTTGAGTCTGTTGTAAATCACGGCGCTGAAAATATTGCAATGGACGATCTCACCAAAAAAGCACACGATGAGCTTCGCAGCTTTCTTTTTGAAAATGTCTACAGCAGTGCGAAGGCAAAGCAAGAGGACGAAAAGGCGATGCATATCGTGAAAATGCTGTATAAATATTACGACGCACATCCGCAGAAGCTTCCCTGCGAGTATCTTGCAATTATGAAGCGGTTTGACAAGGAAAGGGCTGTGTGCGACTTTATTTCCGGTCTTTCTGACCAGTATGCAATAGATTTGTTTACAGAACTGTACATTCCCAAAAGCTGGGGAAGGTTCAGATAATATCGCAAGGAGGGGTTGGATTTGGCTTTTTCGGAAGAGTTTATCTATCAGCTCAGACAGGCAAATCCGATTGAATCCGTAGCGGCTTCATATGCCGAGCTTAAAAGGACGGGAAGTGAGTATAAATGCTGCTGTCCGTTTCATTCGGAAAAGACTCCTTCGTGCTATATTCACCCGGCACAGCAGTATTTCCATTGCTTTGGCTGCAATGCCGGCGGCGACGTAATAACCTTTATAAAGCTTGCCGAGAATCTTGATTATGTCGAGGCAATTAAATTTCTGGCGCAAAGAGCAGGCATACCTATGCCTGAGGATAATTTCAACAATAAAGGTGCACAGTTGAAATCACGCTGCCTTGAAATAAATCGGCAGACTGCAAATTTTTATTACAAACATCTTTTTTCCGATGAAGGAAAAGTGGCAAGGGCATATCTTGCAAACAGAGGCATAAAGGCGGAAACCGTCAAAAAATTCGGAATCGGTTTTTCTCCCGATAACTGGGATTCGCTGAAAAAGCATCTGCTGTCACTCGGTTTTTATGAGGACGAGCTTTTGGCTGCAGGCGTTGTGACGCAAAGCTCAAGACAGGGCGCATCTGCAAAGACCTTCGACTTTTTCAGGGCAAGAGTGATGTTTCCGATTGTCGATTTAAGGGGAAATGTGATTGCCTTTGGCGGAAGGCGCATTGATGGCAAGAAAGAAAGCAAATACCTCAATTCGAGGGAGAATATAATATATCACAAGGGCAGGCATCTGTTTGCTCTCAATATCGCAAAAAAATCCGACGTCAAACAGCTTATTCTCACCGAAGGATATATGGATACGGTTTCGCTGCACCAGGCAGGCTTTGATAATGCCTGTGCTATCTTAGGAACGGCTATGACCGCTGAACAGGCGAGAATCGTCAAGCCCTATTGCGATGAGATAGTTCTGGCGCTCGACGCTGACGCCGCAGGGCAGACTGCTATTGCAAGGACGATAAATATTCTGAGCGAGGTCGGAATAAGGGCGCGAGTTTTAAAAATTCACGATGCAAAGGACCCTGACGAGTTTATCAAAAAATTCGGCAGCGATGAGTTTAAGCGCATTGTCAATCATTCGGGCGACGCTGTGAATTTTCAGCTCGAACGCTGTATGCAAGGGCTTGATTTGCAGACCGAAAGCGGCAAGAGTGAATATCTGAAACGATGTGTGAAAATTCTTGCCGACATCAATAACCCTATTGAGCGCGAGGTCTATACCTCAAAGCTTGCAAATGAAATGGAGATAAATCCGGCTGTTCTAAGCAATTCTGTTGCGCGGAGCATAAAAAGCCGTGATATAAACCGTGAAAGAAAGGAACGCAAGAACATTGCCTCCACTATTACGGCAAAGGATGATCTGAACCCGCAGTCGGCTGCAATGCTGCGCCAAAGCCGTGCTGAGGAGGGGATTATCGCTTATCTGCTTCGCTTTCAGGATGAGGCAGAGGCTATTGAAGCGAAAATTCCGCCCGATGGGTTTGTCACCGATTTTAACAAAAAGCTGTATAAGGCTTTGCTTTATGCGATCAACAGCAGCACCGACTTCTGTCTGAGTATGCTTGCAAGTGAATTGACCCCCGGTGAAATGGGCAGAATAACGGGAATAGAGGCGAAATTCAGCGGTATTCCGCTTGGCGAGAAACAGCTTGCCGAATGCGTGCGCACTCTTTCCGATTATCACACATTTTCCGAGGTTCGGCGAGGCGGCGATATATCGGACGAGGAACTGCTCAGAATCCAGCAGGCTTACAGCGATTCAGATAAATCCTGAAAATATAAAGCGGTATTTTTGCTGCACAAATGAAAGGAATGTCAATAATGTCAGAAAAACACAATAGCATCGATAGTCTTATTGAACACGGACGTGTGACAGGCAAGCTTTCGACAAAGGAAATTACAGATGCGCTTGAGGAAATGGACTATGATGTTGAGCAGATGGATAGGTTCTATGACAGCTGCGCAAGTCTTAATATTGAAATTGTAGAGGATTTTTCGCTTGATGACGACCTCAAAATGCGAATGGACGGTAATCTTACCGACGATCTGGAGCTGTCTCTTTCTACGGAAGGCATTGCCATTGACGACCCTGTAAAAATTTACTTGAAGGAAATAGGCAGAGTGCCGCTTCTGACGGCGGAGGAAGAAATTGAAATTGCACAGCGTATGGCAAATGGCGATTCCTATGCAAAAAAGCGTCTTGCCGAGGCAAATCTGCGACTTGTTGTAAGCATTGCAAAGCGCTATGTGGGAAGAGGAATGCAGTTTCTTGACCTTATTCAGGAGGGTAACCTCGGTCTTATCAAGGCTGTTGAAAAGTTTGACCATACAAAGGGCTTCAAGTTTTCGACTTATGCAACCTGGTGGATAAGACAGGCTATTACAAGAGCAATTGCCGACCAGGCAAGGACTATCCGTATCCCCGTGCATATGGTTGAAACTATCACCAAGGTAAAGAAAATATCCAGTCAGCTTCTGCATGAAAACGGACACGACCCGACGGCTGACGAAATTGCCGAAAAGCTTGAGATGCCTGTTGAACGAGTAAGAGAGATTATGCGAATCGCGCAGGACCCTGTTTCTCTTGAAACACCTATCGGTGAGGAGGAGGACAGCCATCTCGGCGACTTCATTCCCGATGATGACGCACCTGCACCTGCTGAGGCTGCTTCAAATATGCTTCTCAAAGAACAGCTTAATGAGGTTCTTGACACACTTACCGAGCGCGAAGCAAAGGTTTTGCGTCTGCGTTTCGGTCTTATCGACGGCAGGTCCCGCACTCTTGAAGAGGTCGGCAAGGAGTTTGAAGTAACACGTGAGCGTATCCGCCAGATTGAGGCAAAGGCTCTGCGTAAACTGCGCCATCCATCCAGAAGCCGCAAGGTAAAGGATTTTCTTGAATAATATTATCGCTTGTGAGTACAAAGCGGATTGCATTTAAAGCAGTCCGCTTTATTTTTTTTAAAAAAATGCTTGACAAAGTGATATGTGTGTGTTATACTCTAAGTGTAATAGCTCGGATAGTACAGCTAATGCAGATGGTGAGGTGAAATTTATGGTGTTTTTTGAGATTGATTTGAAAAGCCGAACCCCGATATATGAGCAGATTTATAAAAAGACAGTTGAGCTTATAATCAAGGGTGAACTGAAGGAAAACGATCAGATGCCGTCTGTTCGGGCGCTTTCTGCCGAAATCAGCGTAAATCCAAATACTATCACAAAAGCATATGCACTGCTTGAAAAGGACGGAATTATTTATTCGCTTTCGGGCAGAGGCAGCTTTGTGGCTAAAGTCGAGCTTGAAAAGGTTGCAGATTTTCTGCTTGCCGATTTTGACAGGTGCGCACTCGATGCACTTGAGTCAGGAATAAGCCCTTCAATTCTGGTGGATAGAATCAATACTCTGAGCAAGAAAACCGATATTACCTAATAAAGGAGGATAAATATTATGATAGAATTTTTGGATGCTACAAAAAAATTTGATGATAAAGTAGCTGTTGACAACATCAATCTTCAGATTCCGACCGGCTCGTGCTTCGGCCTTCTCGGTTCAAACGGTGCCGGAAAATCAACAATGCTGAGAATGATTTCCGGTGTTTATGAATGTGACGGGGGCAAGGTTGCTGTTGACGGTGTTGATGTTTATAACAATAACAGTGTGAAGGAACGCATTTTTTTCATTAACGACGAAACGATTCAGTTCACCACAATGACTTTAAAAGAGCTTAAGAATTTCTATAAGCCGTATTACCCGAATTTTTCCGACGAGATTTTTGATAAGCTCAATGCAATAATCAAGCTGCCCGAAAAGCGCAAGCTTTCGACGTTTTCAAAGGGTATGAAGCGTCAGGCGGTTGTGATTGTCGGCCTTGCGTGCCAGACCGATTACATTATGCTGGACGAGGCGTTTGACGGACTTGACCCCACAATGCGAATAATCGTAAAGAAAATGATTATTGACGCTATGGCAAGCCGCAATCTTACAGCGATTATTTCATCGCATAACCTTATGGAGATGAGTGAGCTCTGCGACAGAGTGGCGCTTGTACACAACGGAAAAATCGTATTTTCCAACGAGGTTGGCAGCCACGATATCATCAAGATTCAGACTGCATTTGCGCAGGAGGTTACGACTGAAATGCTTATTGAACAGGGAATCGAGGTTCTGCATTTTGATGCAAAGGGCAGCGTCTGCAACATTATTATCAAGGGCGAAATTGATGAGGTCAGGGCAAAGCTTGATAAATTCGAGCCGTCGTTTGTTGATACGATTGATCTGACGCTTGATGAAATATTTATTTACGAAATGGAGGGACTTGGCTATGACTTCGACTCAATCGGTGAATAAAAGAAAAAATCCGACCTTTATCTGGTTTAAGCAGCAGGTATCCAGGTCGATGGTCTTCGGTATTCTGATTATCATTCTGATGTTCTTTGTCAATCTGCTGCAGATAAATGAGCTGACGAATTATGCTTACGGCAAAGACTCGGTTATTGATTTTGTTTCACAGACCGCTTATATCTCCGATGTGTATAGGAGTATAATGTTTCTGTGCTATCTTCTTGTGTTTGCCGTGCTTGCAAAGAATTTCAGACATCTTTATAAAAAGAGTATTGCCGACACGGTTTATGCACTGCCGATTTCCAATAATCAGAGGTTTATCGGCTCGCTTCTTGCAAGCTTTGCCATGATTGTTGTTCCGATGCTTATTTCGATTCTGATGACAATTGTGTATTATTCGGCTTCAACGGGAGCTTCGCAGTATTTTGACGAAATGCTGAAAAACTCGAAGATTACCGATAGCGACTTTATCTGGGTGTTTGCAAATCTGGGCTTTGCACAGCTTGCAAATATGCTGTTTATGTTTGGTGCGGCATTGTTTGTTTTTTGCTGCTGCGGTGAGTTTTTTGACTCGATTGTCTACACAGGTGTTTTCAGTGCTATTGCACTGGTTATTTACTACATTTCCTATTCGATTACTCAGGGTGCCAGCGGTAACTATTACTGGAGTTACGGCAACGAACCGATGATTCTTCATTATCTTTCGCCGTTTTCGCCTTTGATGCTGTACAGCTATGAGCTGATTCTTACGCCGTATTTTTATAATTATTACGGTGAACCTCCGACGGGTAATGAGATTGCAAAGGATGACTTTGTTTCATACTATCTCATTATTTTTGCGATTGCACTTGTACTGATTGCACTTTCATTTTTGCTTCATTCAAAGCGCAAGTCCGAGCACGTCGGACAGCCGTTTGCATATAAGCCTTTCTATTACATTATCACATCAATCGCATTTCTGCTTTCGGGTGTCGGATTTTTCATGTCATATCTCAGCACACAGACACCTTATGACAGAACTTATTACCACGGTGTTATGATTACGGTTCTGCTTGTTTCATTCTTTGCATTTCTTGTGGTCGAGGTTATTGCAGAGCGTAAAAAGCGCCCCACCAAAAAGCGCATTATTCAGGGTGCGGTAAGATTTACTGCGGTTTTTGTTGTCGGAATTGCAATTTCGGCAATCGGCTCGACAATCGGCATAAAGAATGCATATGACACGCCAATCAAAACTGATGACGTCACATCGGTTTATCTCAGCATCAATGCCTGGGAGGATTCCACAGAGTATGATGATTACGGTTACCCGATATATACAAATGAGATTATGCAGTCTCCGCTTGTAAACGGCGCTTCGTTCACCGATGAAGAAGCAATTGCAAAGCTTGGCGCTGCGTGCGACCGATTCAATGAAATGATATATAACAACTACAAAAACGAAGGCTATGAGGCTCTGTTCGGCGATTACAGCTATGAATATGATTTGGAAGACGGCGATGTTATGATCTACGGAATCTCAATTGAATTTACCTATGAGGACGGCTCGGTTGAGAGCTATTATTATGACAAAAGCGTGGGCGATGATGTTGAAGCTTGGGCTTATGAGGCACTTGAAGATGAATTGCTTCTTTCAAAAATTGTTGATTATGAAGAATATTACAGATAATGATAAGAGATAAAAAAATATTCTGAACAAGAGAAAATGTGTTTCGGGTGTGCACTGAAAAATGCACACCCGAAATTTTTTTGAATTTTTTTACAAAACCTATTGACAAATAAGAATTTGTGTGATATAATCCTAATTAAGATAAGTTATCAATAAGGATTGGTTATCGTGAATAAAACAAAGAATTGTAGAAATACAATACAGAAGCAGCTTATTTTTGAGGCTGTATATGCTTTGCAGAATCACCCGAGCGCCGATGAGATATATGAGCAGGTTGTAAAATCTGCACCGAATATAAGCAAGGCAACGGTTTACCGTAATCTTTCGCTTATGAGCGAAAGTGGTGAGGTTTTGAAGATTGCCGTGCCGAATGCAAGTGACAGGTTTGATTTTAATACAATGCCTCATTATCATATGCTGTGCACAGGGTGCGGGCGCATATTTGACGTGCGAACAGATGCGTTTGATATTATGGAGAAGATAAGCGCCGGCGAGGAACTGGTAATTACCGGATATACGCTTATTTTTGAAGGTAAATGCAGCTGCTGCAGATAAGGTTATAATTCCGCAAAAAGCGGATTTAAAATAATAATGCTTTTAAAGGAGAGTTACCGATATGGAACTGAAAGGTACAAAGACAGAAAAGAATTTGATGGCTGCATTCGCAGGTGAAAGCCAGGCAAGAAACAAGTACACATATTTTGCTTCCGTTGCCAAGAAGGAAGGCTATGAGCAGATTGCCGCAATTTTTCTGAAGACTGCTGAAAACGAAAAGGAGCACGCAAAGCTTTGGTTCAAGGCACTCGGCGAGCTTGGTGACACAGCTCAGAACCTTGCTGCTGCCGCTGAAGGTGAAAACTATGAGTGGACTGATATGTACGAGCAGTTTGCTAAGGATGCACAGGAAGAGGGCTTTACACAGCTTGCTGCACAGTTTAAGGCAGTTGCTGCAATTGAAAAGACTCACGAAGAAAGATATCGCGCACTTTTGAAGAATGTTGAAATGCAGCAGGTATTTGAAAAGGGCGAAATGACAATGTGGGAATGCCGTAACTGCGGTCACCTTGTAATGGGTAAAAAGGCTCCTCAGGTCTGTCCCGTATGTCTGCACCCCCAGAGCTTCTTTGAGGTTCGCGCTGAGAATTATTGATTCTAAGCTTCAAATCAACGTATAATAAAAACGCAGCGGATTATAAAATCTGCTGCGTTTTTTTGTTTGTTCTTAGTTCGGCGTGTGTTGAATATGCACAGTAACGCCGGCGAGAATTTGTGCAAAAAGTAGAAAAAACTAAAAAAACCAAAAAAAAATAATCAAAACTGAATTTTTTACCGATATATATTAGAGAGAAGATTTAATTTGATTGGCAAATTCTTTTTCGCCGTTTCAGCCGCCGTTTTCGACCGGATATTGTTTTTGGAGCTGATATTCTGATAATATAATAAAAACGCCTTTTCATTGTTGAAAAAGCGTTTCGGAGTAGTTCGTTTATTCATCATCAAGGCAGTCAAAAAATGATTTGACGAGTGAAAGCGCACTTTTGATTTCTTTTTCACTGCGGCCGCTGATAATCTTTTCCCACTCCTTCAGAAGAAGCCTCTCTGTGTCAGACTTTTTTCCGTTGATTAGATAGTCTGTGGTGACGCAGAAAAAGTCAGCAAGCTTGGAAACGATATCTATGCTTGGATTCCGTTTATCGGCTTCAATCAATGCAATGTAGCTTTCGCTGATATATAGATTGTCTGCAAGCTGAATCTGTGTAAACCCTTTGCTTCGCCGAAGCTGCCTGACTCTGCTGCCTAATGTGTTTTTTTCCATTTATATCAACCCCTGTTTCATTAGTATAACACAGACATTGGATATATAATATTTCTCAAAGAAAACTTCATCTTGACAAATAGTAAACTGAGTGATATAATATGCTCACCGGACGTATATTAGTGGATTGGCTGAGTCTTATTATTTGTGTATGTATATATATCATTGATTCGCAGTTCACTGATATTTATTTTTTGTTTGTCCGTTTGTGCAAATTAGCTGTTTTTTGTTTACATATTGAATAAATGATATAGATATTCAACATATATCGGATATATCGCTTTTTCAATTTCGGTTTATGTAATTATACGGAGAAGAAGGATTTATGAGAGAATCTGCTATAAAAAAAATAAGAATTGTATTGAAGATGTTTTCAGCGGCACTTATTGCCATGGCTGTAATATATGCAGTACTGATGGTCGGAGTAAGGCTTTTCGGCATAAAGGTATATACGGTTTTATCAGGCTCGATGGAGCCTACATATAAAACCGGCTCGGTGATTTATGTTGTAAACGCCGATGAGGGCGAGCTTGCCTGCGGCGACCCTATAACCTTTAAGTTGTCAGGCGGAACAGTTGTCACTCACCGAATTGTTGAAATTGTAAATGACTCGGGAAAGCTTATGTACCGAACGCAGGGTGACGCTAACGATATACCTGACGGCAGTCTTGTAAATCCTGATGATGTCATTGGCAAAGCGGTGTTCAACATACCTTATCTTGGCTTTGTTTCAGATTATATTCAAAAGCCGCCCGGGCTTTATGTTTTGATAGTATCTGCCGCGGCAGTTGTTTTTATGTCGTATATTTCCGATGAGCTGAAAAAAGAAACGGACAAAGATAAAAATGACGACAAATTACAGCAAAATACTGAGGACAAGCAATAGTATAATTGAACTGATGTTTCGTACAGATGAATTATTAAACAGCATCTGTTGAAATATATTTAAAACATTTTTTTGGAAAGGAGGAAACTGAAATGCGCAATTCAGATAAGAAGCAGGTCACTTTCGGTCCGAAGGCACTGGTTATGACTGCCTCACTCACTCTGGCACTTTGTGCCGCAATCGGAGGAACTGTAGCATATCTTATCAGCACAACTGAATCTGTTACGAATACCTTTACCTACGGTGATATTGATATAACCTTGACCGAAACACCGACTGATGACGGCGATGATGACCCCACCACCAATACATATGAAATGATACCCGGAAACACTGTTACTAAGGACCCTCTTGTTACTGTTGTTGCCGACAGCGAGGATTGCTGGTTGTTTGTTGAACTCACAAAGTCTGAAAACTTTGATGATTTTATGACATTTGAGTTGGCTGACGGATGGACAGAGCTTGAAGAAAATGTGTATTACCGTGAGGTTTCACAGTCCGATGCTGACCAGGGCTTCTATGTTCTTGAAAATAATACTGTTACTGTAAATTCGGATGTAACAAAGGAAATGCTCAATTCTCTTGATGAGAACAGCGCATACCCCACACTTACTTTCAAAGCATATGCAGTGCAGCGCAGCGATGAGCTCGAAGATATCGACACAGCTGCAAAGGCTTGGGAATTGGCAAAGACTGATTCTCAGTAATTTTTCTGATGTAAACGAATCAGCTTCGTTGCATAATATTTTTATGGGAGGAAAGACAAATGAACATTAAAAAAGTGCTTCTTACAGGCACAAGCATGGCTCTTGTAGCTGCAGTTGCTGTTGCAGGTACTGTTGCTTATCTTACTGATGAGAAGCAGGTAGTCAACACATTTACTGCTGGCGATGTTTCAATCACTCTCGATGAAGCAGTTGTTGAGCAGGATGAAAACGGCAATTACGTTGCTGTTGACAGCGGCGAGCGTGACGAAGACGGTCAGGAATACAAGCTTCTGCCGGGACAGACAATCTGCAAAGACCCTACAATCACTATTGCTGAAGATTCCGAAAATGCATATGTTGCCGCAAAGGTAACAATTACCGGCGATATTTATGACCTTATCGGTGTAGAAGGTTATGACAATATCGATATTACACAGCTTGCTTCCGGCGGTTTGATGAACGATGCTTCAACTCAGCAGTTCGATTGGAACGGACTTTCAATGGTTTATGCAGGCGATACATATGCAATTTATCAGGAAGCAGATGCTGCTAACCGGACATGGGTTCTTTATGTTTTTGTTGAAGAAGCTCAGGCAGCAGAAGCTGAAGTTACACTTTTCGATACAATCACAGTTCCTGCTGATTACACAAACGAGGATATCGAAAAGCTTGCCACAATGGAAATTACAGTTGATGGCTATGCTGTTCAGGCAAGCGGATTTGATTCCTGCTTTGATGCTATGACAAGTGCATTCGGCGGCGAAGACGGCGCATTCAACTTTGAATAATCAAAAAAGGCTTTAAGCTGTTTTGAGCAAAACAGCACAAAATAAATTTTTAAAAACGAAAGGGAAAAATATTATGAATATCAAAAAAGCTCTCCTTACAGGTACAAGCTATGCTGCAGTTGCAGCATTGGCTATCGGCGGAACAATGGCTCTTTTTACCGATTCCGAAACTCAGGATAACGTAATGACAGTCGGCAAAGGTGTTGACATTGAAATTATCGAACAGCAGAGAAATGATGACGGAACAGCTCTTGAAGATTTCAAACAGGGCAAGGAGCTTCTTCCTATGAGCGATTCTGCACAGGGTACAAAAGATAAATTTGGTATGCCTATTGCAGAAAATTATGTGGACAAGATTGTAACAGTTGGCAATATCGGTGAAACCGATGCATATGTTCGTGTTATCGTGGGTGTTCCTGCTGCTCTTGAAGGCGCAACCGCTAATGACAACGCACTTCATTGGAATTACGGTAACCGTTTTGATGCTACAGGTAACGGTTCATTCAATGATGGTACAGCATTCGAAAAGAGCCATTGGAATGAAGAAGTTACATATGCAGAAAATGGAACTGCTGAAATTGATGGTATTGTATATAACCTTTATTCTTTCACTTATACCGATATACTTGAATCGGACGATGTAACAGACCTTGCTTCTATCGTCGGCTTCTATCTTGATGAAGATGTAAACTGTGAAGACGGCGTTTATACATTAAACGGCGCTGCAATTGATTATGATTTTTCACAGGGCGTTGTAATTCCTGTATTTGCACAGGCTATTCAGGCATCAGGTTATGATTCTGCTGCAGAAGCTTTTGCTGCTTCCGGTTTGCCTGAAAATCCCTGGAGCGAGTCTGAATCGACCGGCGTTACAAGAGTAGCTTCTGTTGACGAACTTACAGCTGCTATTGCTGATGGCGGAACTATTCTCCTTACAGAAGATCTTGATCTTGGCGATACACAGTTGACAATTGCTGAAGATACAACTATCATTCTCGGCGGAAATGATATTACAGGCGCATATAGCGGTACTGAACATTATGGTATGTTTACTATTGCATCCGGCGCAACTCTTACCATTGAAGGCGATGGTGATGTTGTTATGAATAGTGAATTTACAACCGACAACCGTTATGGCGTGATTTTCAGAAACAATGGCACTCTTAATATTAATGGCGGTAATTATAGAGTAACTGATGCTACAACCGGACATACATGGATTATTGCTGCTATTATTGACAACTATTCGGGCGGTTCTTCCACACAGGCAGAAGCTAATATCTATGACGGCACATTTGCTGTTGCAGGAAAGTCAATCAATTTGTTCCGCAACTATGCATATAATGTTGGCGCTGATGCTGAATTGAATATTTATGGCGGCGAGTTTAAGAGCAACGAAGAAGCTAGTTTGACATATATTTGGAACCAGAATCAAAATGGTGCTGATGGCGGCTCCGGCAGACTCAACTTCTACGGCGGCACATATGATGCTAACGTTGTATATGAAGATTACAACGGTCAGGATGATATCTATATTGCTGATGGCGTTGCAATTTCCGCATATTCAGGCAATAACTAAAATAATAATTCAATTTTTGAATTATATATCTACTTCTCCTATTTGCCCCCACTCTTCTTTACAGAGTGGGAGGCAATCAAAGGGCATAATGGCATTTACCTTATGCCTTTTGATTGCTTTTAAAAATCAACAAAAAGTTTAATAAATACTTATTTCCGAAAGGAGGCGGCGTGTTTGATAAAAAAGAAAAGGACAAAGGCACTTTTGGGCTCGGTGCTTGCGTGTGTTCTGGCGATGAATCAGCTTACATCGGCGTTCATCATTGCCACATCTGATTCTGTTGAAAATACTTTTTTGCCGTTCGAAACAATTCCTTGTGGCTTGTGCGTGACAAAAACAGTTGAGCACGACCTCGGCGAGGATTATGAAATACCTGAATATATAGAATTTGATTTCGAAATTGAATTTGGGCAGATTTATTCGGGCTTTGAGTTTGAAACTTCACAAGGGCGTATAGCTGCTGATGAAAACGGTGTACTTTCTGTTTCCATAAAGCCTGATGAATATATTATCGTTTATGATATTGACGAGGGTACGCAGGTTACTGTAACAGAGCTTGAAGCCTCAAAAGGCTTCAGCACACAGCAGAGCGTACAGACAGCGACTGTTTCTTCCGATGTTACAACGTTTGTCAATTTTGTGAATGAATATACGCCTGAATCTGTAACGGCTGAAAACATCAACGTCGTCGGTAAAAAATCTCTTACAGGCAGGGATTGGCAGGAGTCAGATTATTTCAGATTCTTGCTTGAAATGAAGAATGATGATGGCACATGGAGCGTGCTTGACCTTGAAACTGTGGAATACAGCACAGAAGAAGGCTTTGAAAGCTTTGATTTTTCCGATGTAATCAGTAATATTGAATTTGTCAATGTCGGAACCTATTCATTCCGTATGACCGAGCTTTCGGGAGATCTTGACGGTATGCATTATGATGACACAGTAAATGCTTTTGATATTATTGTTACCGATGATGATATGGACGGCGAGCTTGAAATTACAGATGTTATAGGCACAGCTAATACAGTTGTATCATATGATGAAGACAATAATACTTATGATGTATCAGCGGAGTTTGTAAATTCTTTGAAGACATATAACATCGGAATCGTCGGCGAAAATGTTTCGGCAAACGCGGGCGAAACCGTTGATGTCAATTTCGCCGCTGAAGGCTTTGGCGACGCAACATCTATGCAGTTTGTTATAAGCGTTCCGTCCGGATACGTTATTGATGATATTGCTTTGGGCGAAATGTTTATCGAAGGTACTTTGTCAATCAACAAAACTGCTGACAATATCGCAATCGTTATTATAAGCAATACTGCAATCAGCAGCGACTCTGACGATTTTATCACAGTCAGTGTGACTGTTCCCGATGATGCAAAAACAGGTACGGTTTTAGTTGATATTTCGGAAGATATGTTTGTCTTTACCGATAAGGATATGTTCATTGTCGGCGAGGACAGAGCAGATATTTCGGTGATTGACGGTTCAATTTCGGTAACTGCAATGACCACCACCACAACCACCACCACAACAACAACTACTAAAACAACAACCACCACTACAACAACCACCACCACTACTACAACTTTGCCTGCACATTATACTATTGATATTGTCGGCGAAAATATTTCGGCAAATGCGGGCGAAACCGTTGATGTTGGATTCAGCGCAACAGGATTTGGTGATGCAACATCTATGCAGTTTGTTATAAGCGTTCCGTCCGGATATACAATTGATGATATTGCTTTAGGTGATATGTTTGAGGAAGGAACTATTACAATCAGTAAGACCGCTGATAATACGGCAATTGTAATAATCAGCAGTGCCGTAATTAACAGTAATTCCGATGATTTTATAACTGTCAGCGTGACTGTTCCCGATGATGCAAAAACAGGTACGGTTCTTGTTGATATTTCGGAAGATATGTTCTTCTTCACCGATAATGATATGCAGAATGTCACTAAGGACAGAGTTGAGCTCAGTATAACCGATGGTTCGATTTCGGTGACTGCTCTTACCACAACAACCACATCTGTAACGATCACTACTACCACAACAACTACTACGACGATTCCCGGAAATTATGTTATTGATATTGTCGGTGAAAATGTTTCGGCGAATGCGGGTGAAACCGTTGATGTCGGATTCTGCGCCGAAGGCTTTAATGATGCAACTTCAATGCAGTTTGTGCTTAATGTTCCTGCCGGATATACAATTGACAGCATTGCTCTTGGCAATATGATTGCTTCCGGTGATTTGTCGGCAATCATAAACGGAAATGTTGCGACGATTTCGATTTCAGATATCATTATTGATAATATTTCGGACGATTTCTTTACGATCAGCATAACAGTGCCCGATGATGCGCCGGATGAGGTTGTTCCCGTTGATATTGTTGATGTAACCTTCAGCTTTACTGATGGAGATATGCAGGTTGTGGGTGCAGACAGGGCAACTGTCAATATTACGGATGGTACGATTGACGTCACTCCGAATATAGTTACAACAACCAGTATTTCGTTTAATGTCAATAAGGTCAATGTTGAGCTTGGCACATACTTTGCCGACAATACTTACAGTGTTCTTGATAGTTCAACTGCTGAGTTTGCGCTTGATATCTACATTTATGACGAAAGCGGAAATGAACCGGTACACCACAGCGTTGACATTACGGACAGCATTATAGTCAACCCTGCTGATGTTGACGGAACGCTTGATACCGTAGTTCTCGGAAAAGGTGATGAAAATGTTTCGCCCTTTGATATCTACTGGAGTTACTATATCTCCGAAAATGCATATAAGTTTGATTTTGCGTTTGCGTATATTTTCGATTTTGACGCAATCGACACGCTGTTTGAAAATATAAATTCTGCAGTCGGTCTGAATCTCAGTGTCGATAATCAAGCTGATATTGACCTTTTGGATGGAATTATTTACTATGATTATGACAGCAGAGTTTCTGCTGAATTCGGGGTAATCAGCTGTACCGTAGGCCAGCGCGGCGACGCAACGCTTGACCACGTCATAGACGCGAAGGATGCCGCTTTGATGGCTTCGTATTCAGCCAGGTTTGCGGCACAGAATCCTTCGAGCTTTGAATTGCCCGTATTCAACGCCAAGAACGATTCGCTTTCGAGATTCCTTGCAAACTCTAATGAGGATATCACATATATCGGTGAAGATGCTTACAACTGCATTGATGCTAAGGACGCAGCATATGCCGCTAAGTATTCTGCTCAGTATGCAGCACTTACACCGCCGTTTGATGAGTATATCGCTTATTATGACCTCTGGACTCAAATCGGTCTTGTTCAGTCTTCCGATGAAGACGGAATCAATTTCGGAAATCTGCTTGATACTCTGGATTGATTGAAGTTTAAAAAAGCCGTCGGCTGAGAATATCAGCCGGCGGCTTTTGATGTATATTAAGCTGTTTTAAGTACATATTACCTCAAAAGGGGTGATTTTTATGTGCACTACTGTCGCAATGAGTAATAAGGTGTTCTGTTTTGGCAGAAATATGGATATCGAATGTGGTTTCGGTCAGAGTGTTGTGATTGTTCCGAGGAATTTTCAGCTCAGGTTCAGAAAATGCGATGATGTGGCAAGCCATTATTCAATAATCGGAATGGCGGCTGTAAAGGATAATTATCCGCTTTATGCCGATGCGGTGAATGAATGCGGACTTGTCGCCGCGGGGCTGAATTTCCCCGATAATGCGCATTATTCCGAGGCTGTTAAATCCGACGAATACAATGTTTCTCCCTTCGAGCTGATACCCTTTGTCCTTTCTGGATGCAAGGATTTAGGCGAGACAAAGAGTTTGCTTTCACGCACAAACCTTGTCGGAATTGATTTTGATGATAATTTGCGATTAACTGAGCTTCATTGGCATTTTGCCGACAAAAGCGGGTCGCTAGTATTTGAATGCACAAGGCAGGGCAATTTTGTTTATGACAATCCTCTCGGGATTCTCACGAACAATCCGCCGTTTGAATATCATCTTCAGAATTACGGGCTTTATTGTAATTTGAAGGCTCAAAACCCGGATGATATGAAAAAATGCAGTCTGACGGAAAAATCAACCATCGGAAAGGGGCTTGGTGCATTTGGTCTGCCGGGAGATTTTTCGTCACAGTCACGTTTTGTAAAAGCAGCATTTCTTCTTGAAAATTCAAAATATGAAGGCTCTGACGTTGTGCAGATGTTTCATATACTCGATTCGGTTCGTATAGTCAGCGGAAGCATCGAGCTCGGAAACGGCAAGGATTATTATACGCTGTATTCCGCTTGTATGGATGCTGACAACGGCATTTATTACTATAAATTATATGATTGCCCGAATATTGTCGGAATCAATATGAATGATGAAAACCTTGATTCTGACAGTCTGATTGTTTTTTAATTGAAAAAGCCGCCGCTTTTCTTATGAAAAGCGGCGGCTTTTGATTTTAGCTGAATGCTTTGTTATTTTTTCAGTATTTTTTTCACAAGCGGATTTATATCCACGACCTTGAACGCTGCAAAGCAAAATACAAAAATAATCCCCAGAACAATATAAAACAGCATTATCTGAACCAGATTTGTAAATGTGAACAGCTTCATTCCGATTATGCAGGCAACCGCGCAGACAGCGATTACGCCTGCCATTTTTGCGAGAATTTTCGGTGAAGAAAGACCGCCGAGATTTCTTCTCAGCTCAATATAGCTTGCGCTGCAGCCGACAAAGGCAGAAATTGTTGTTGCAAGAGCCGCACCGATGAGCTTGAGATGAGGAATGAGAAAATACAGCAAAGGAATGTCGATTAAAAGAACGACGGCAGAAAGTATTATTGAGAATTTTTTCTTTCCGATTCCGTTGAGAACGACGGAGAGCATCGCATAAAACGACAAAAGAAATGTGCCGAAGCAAAGCAGTGAAAGCGCAGAACCCGCACTTTCGTATCCGCTGTCATAAAAGCTGACAAGCAAAGGCTTTGCCGTTAATGATATCAGCACAACAACGGGAAGAATGAGCATATACAGAATATTGCAGTTTTTCTTCACAAGCTCTGCAACGCCTGCTTTGTCACCCAAAGTCCATTTTTCAGAAACATACGGCAGAATTACAAGATAAAAAGCCGAAACAAGATAATACGGAACAAGCGAGAAGGTGTGCACACCCGTGTAAAGTCCCGTCAGCTCCATATCCTTTCGCACATACTGCAAAAAGAAAGTGTCCATATTGAGCACGAGCGTGATTGCGGCGAAAAAGCTTATAAACTCAACCGAGGATTTTGCAATTTTCTTGTACGTCAGCGTTTGCGCATTCTCTCTCTTTTTTGTGAGAACATCGGAACGCCTGAGAAAAAAGCAGGTAAGCAAAGCGCTGAGAACGGATGCTAAAGTAAAGCCCCAGATTACGCCGCTTGGCTTGTCGCTTTTAAATACATATGCAAGCGGAACCGAGGAAAGCCTTAAAATCGGGTAAACGATTGTAACGATTGCCTCGGCAAGAAATAGCTTGGCGCCATTTAGACCGCCCGTTAAGGCAAAATAAACTCCTGTTGCCAGAATAAGCAAGCTAAGCTGTCTGAAATAGCCTGTGAGTGAAGGGTCGCCGAACTGCTCTGCAAAAATCGGTGCCAGAACGAAATTGAGCAAAGAAAGAGCAATTCCGAAAATTATCTGAAAGACAAAGCCTTTTTTCAAAACCTCACCGGCATTGTATTTTTCCGAGGAAATCGACTTGGAAATTGCCTGCCGTGCACCGTTTGTCAGAAACATATAGTAAAAGTTGCAGAATGAGATGATCGTTCCCACAACACCGTATTCTGCCAGCGAGAGCATTTTTCCCAGCAGAAAGTGCAGTACATATGCTGCCAGAACAACTGCAATTTTTGCAATTGAATGATAGCCTACGCCTTTGAACATTTTTAAGCCTCCGTTTTTTCGTCTGCGGCAATTTTAAGGTAAATGCCGTAATGTCCTTTGTTTTTGAGATATTTTTTCAGAAGATATGCGTGTGAAAAACGCTTGACAAAAAGCACCTTGTCGCTTTGTGAAAAGGTTTTTTCATACTTGCCCTTTTCCTTGATTTTCAGGCAGTTGTTGATTGAAAATCTATTTAATGGCTTTGACGACGGTGCGTTTATGAAAGAGCTTTCGCCAAAATCTGCGAGTGCGTCGGTTTTTGCTTTTGCATATTCAAGCCTTTGTGAAATTGCGGTTTTTTTGTTGTAAATCTCCTTCAGATGTCCCTTGATGACCTCTTCAAGCGAGCAGTCCTCGACTTCAATCGCACCGTTTTTGTGTGCTGCTTCAACAAGGCTTAATGCCCTTTGCGAGCGAACCACAACCACAGTCTGCCCGATATAATTTTCGTTATACTGAGCTTTTCCCCAAGGGTCACCGCAGCTTAAATCGGCGTATTCAGCAAAATAATCGTTGCAAAGCAGACAGCCTTGGCAGGCGTAGAGATAGCTGTTATATACAGCACCGAACTGCGAACGGTTCAGCTTTTGTGAAACCTGAGTGCCGTCTGAGTAATCAATTTTAAAATTTCCCGGCCATACGCCTTCGCGGTATGCCGTTCTTTTGATGGTATCAACACTTTTACCCTTGGACATTCTTCTGATTAAATCCGGAGTTGAAAGCTTTGAGCAGAAAAGCCCGAACAAAAATGTGTCGGAATCAATTTTTCTGATTGACTGTGCCTGGCAGGGGAGAACCGTTGCTGCTGCATTCTTGAAATTTGTGCTGTATTTTGTACACAGCGGTGCACAGACATATTTTGAGCTTGCGTCCAAAGCTGTGATTTCGGTTTTGATTACAGGTTCAGCACACACGGGGGCGTTCTTGCTGTCAAGCGTTAATACTGAGCTGAAATATCCGTTTTCCAGGCCGTATTTCAAAAGCGCAGTCACAGCACCGCCCGAGCTTGATTTTTCGGAAATATCCTTGTCAGTCGCTCTTATGAGGAATATTTTTATGAATTTTCCGATTACGCTTTGATTTGATATTGTGCTTTTCCTTGCTGTGCACACATTGATGCATTTTGAACATCCGACGCAAAGGTCGGTATCAAGCTTTGGAATATACTGCGAAAACTCGTTCTTTTCCATCGAAACGGCGCCTTTCGGACATACTCCCGCGCACATTCCGCATGAACGGCACAGAATTGCGTTATCGCTGATTTGCGAATAATATTCAATTATTCTGCTTTTTTCCATTTTCATAAAACTCCTTGCCGAGCAAAACGGTTTTCTGAGCATTTTCGGTCACCTTGGGAAGGTGAGAGACTTGTCTTTGATAAATGCTGTCGCAATTGCTTTGGATATAGTCGTATTTTTCCGCAAGCAAATCATATGAAACGTTGTTTATGTCAATTGTGCAGTCCTCAAGGTCGAAGGATTTCATCATGGCAAATGCTTTGTGTTCATAGGCGATGCAAAGGCAGGGGACGCACATTTTGCACGAAAATACTGCGGAATGATAGCGTGTTGCAACCATCATTTTCATATTTGCAATTTCCATCTGCTGCTTTACTCCCGATTCCTTATCGGAAAAAACAATTGTTCTGTCGGGATATTTCATACGACTGATAAAGTCGTTTATAAGCGGCATATCGCTGTGCTTGTTGTAAAGCTGGGGGAAGAACTCAACAGAAAGGGCTTCGTCTTTTTCCATCAGCATATCAAAAAACTTTACGAGCGAGGACATATAGTTTTCTTTGTCTTTTTCAGGGTCTGCACTATTTGGATATTTATATGAAAGGGGGGTAAAGCCAATTGTATTTCTGCGCTCTGAAGGCTTGACAACGCCGTCAAGCTTATGTGCAAAGCATGCGTCGGCAGCAAGAAAAATCTTGTCGTGCGAATCCTTCATAAACTCTCTGACATAGCCGTATGAAACGCTGTCACGCAGAACAATGAGCTTTGCACGTTTTAAAATGCTGCGGCGCAAAGGATTCATAAAACGCTTTTTGAAGGGGCCCATTGAGGGTGCGGAGAACACTACGCACTTGCCAAGAAGCTCGGGCACGAGCGTATAGATAATATGCAGAATTTCGTGGTTGATATAAATATCACCGATATAAGGACCGCCGCAGGAAGAAAAAACTATGTCGGCTTCTTCGTGCAGCTTTAAGAATTCTTTTACCCTTTTTGTTGCGAAAAGGCGTGTGTCAAGCCCGATTGATTTGAACATACACCATAAACAGAGCTGAGCAAAGAAGAAAAGCTTCCTGCACATATCCTGTTCTTTTATGCCGTATTCTTCAGGGATGAATGTGTACCCTTGGGTCTGGCGGAGCATAGTTATTTCGGCATCGTTTCCGAAATTTTCGTAAATCTGCTTTATCAGACCGATTGTTGCAGACTCATCGCCCCTATTATCGCAATGCTGATTCGTGATAATTACCTTCATCTTAATCTCCAATTTTTTTAGCTTTGATGTCTTTTATAAGTGTTGCAAGAGCGTCGCTATCACCCATTTTTACAAAGTAAATGCCTTCGTCGGTATCCTTGTAAAGCTCGTGGTTGGCACAATTTTCGCCGAGAATCATCGGCTTTTGCATTGCTCTGTAAATATAGGCCTTTCCGGGAATTGTACGCTTTGCCTTGCCGATTTTTTCGTTGAAATGTCCCGCGAGGCAAAGGTCGCTTTGCGCAATCTTTTCCGCAAGAGCCTCCTGGCTCAGCCAATCGTGATATTCAATGTTTTCGCTTTGGGGCTTTGAAAATTTATCGCTTACGGGCCCTACGATGATAAAGCGGAAATCTTTTTCGTTTTTGAGGATATCTGCCGCCTTTAAGACAACGTCAACTCCCTGAAGCGGCAGAATACTTCCGAAATAAAGCGCAGTAAAGCAGTTCGGGTTGTCAGTGCTTTTTTCTCTGGGGTAGTATATTGATTCGTCTGCTTTTAAATAAAGAGTGTTGATTTTGCTTTTATCAGCACCAAGCTCACTCACAAAGAATTCTGCGTGGGCTTTTGTGTCGCTGATGATTACGTCAGCAGCACCAAGTGTTTTTTTGTCAATGCTTTTGAGGAGTTTTCCCACAAGCGAATTCGGCTTGAACTTTTGCCTGTCAAGGCACAATGTATCATACATTGAGATGAAAAAGTCGATATAAAGCGGTGATTTTTTAAACTTTGATTTAAATACAGGCACGACAAGCTGCGGCGCAAATCCGACAAAGCTTAAATCAAACGAGCTTTTCTTGGTTTTTATAAGGCTTGTGTATACCTTTAAAAGCCGCTTGAAATAGCTCTTTTCGGAGCTTCCGATAACGGTGATATCCTTGCAGGTTTCCTTTATAAGCTCAATTTCCTGCACATTCCTCAGGTAATCGAGATTTTTTGTTGTGACGAAAAGAACACGCTTGTTTTCAAAATTCATATAAATTTAAGCTTCCTCAACCTTTGATTTTGCATTTTCCGCTGTCTGGTCATAATCAATTTTGCGGACACGCTTCTGAATATCTTCAAGAAGCTTTCTGTTTGCGGCGATAATATCTGCGAGAATGCCGATGATAAACGTCATAAATCCGAGAATCATCAGCGTGCTTGAAAGAATCAGCGACTGTATATGTCCGCCGCCCTCACCCATTGCGAAGAACACAAGAAACCTTACGCCGATGCCCATTCCGATGAGGAAGGGAACGAGAGCAAGAATCGTGAAGAATTTCAAGGGCTTATACATAATATAGGCACGCAGAATTGTGAACATTGACTTTTTGACATAGCCCATCATACTGTTGAACAGTCTGGAAGGGCGAAGCTCACCGTTTGTACGAATCGGGACGGAGCCCATAGGAATTTTGTTTCTGCCCGCCTGAACAATCGTTTCAAGTGTGTAGGTGTATTCATTTGTAACGTTAAGCTGCATTGCGGCTTCGCGGCTGTATGCTCTGAATCCGCTGGGTGCGTCGGGTATATCGGTTTTTGAGGCCTTTCTTACAACCCAGCTTCCGAAATGCTGGAGCTTTTTCTTCAAAGGAGAAAAGTGCTCTGTCTGGTCAATGGGGCGTTCGCCGATGACAATATCATATTTTTCGTCAAGAATGGGGCGAACCAGCTTTTCGATATCTGCACCGTTATACTGGTTGTCTGCGTCGGTATTTACAATAATATCGGCACCGTTGCGCAGACAAGCGTCGATTCCTGCCATAAAGCCCTTGGCAAGCCCCTTGTTCTGCCTGAAGTTTACCACATAGTGCACGCCCCAGTTTCTTGCAACCTCAACTGTGTTGTCAGCACTGCCGTCGTTGATGATGAGGTATTCGATTTCGTCGATACCGTCAATATGCTTGGGAAGGTCGTTGAGTGCAATCTCAAGAGTTTCCGCTTCGTTATAACAGGGAATTTGAATAATCAGCTTCATAATATGCAGCTCCTTAAATAACTATTTTCCAAAAAATGGTATTATTTCACAATCCTCTTAATTATACCACGCATATCGACAAATGTCAAATGGAATGTAATATGCGAATCCTTTGGAAAATTGAGCGTTTATGTGCATTCCGGCAAAAGAAGAATCCACAGCGTATAGTGCTGTGGATTTATCTTTCGCAGTTTATAATAGCTTTTAATGCAGACAGGATATCATCGTCTTTATAGGTGATAATTCTGTGGTTTTTAAATTGAGTGACTGCATTTTCGGGAATATCAGAGTTATTGGTAAGTATATACGCAAAATTGCAAGTGTTCATTCCGCTGAAGTTGTTGTACTCTTCTATACATTCATCAACATAGGATTGAGCGTGGATTTCGATTTCGTTGCCGTCTTCATCGTCCTCGAAGAACCACCATCCTTTTTCGTCCGTATATTCCCAGCAGCAGTCCGGAAGAATCAAAGAGTTGTTATATATAAAATAGCCGTAGCGGTCAACAGGATTTTCTGCGTTTCTCACATACTCAACAGGTAAATTGTGCTTGTGGATTATATTGTAGATACGATAATACGGAGAGAAGGACGTAACGTGCCAGCTGTATTTTTCTTTGGTGTTTTTATAATATGCTGACATTCGGTATCTTATAAAATCAATAGGAGTGGAAAGTATCATTCCGACGAATATGATGATTAGAAAAAATACTGCTATAATATTTAAAAACACATTGCCAATGGCTGATAAAACCTTTTTCATCATATTCACTCTCCTTTATGTAATTATAGCATGAAAAATGCAATAAATCAAGAGGCTGCCCGGAATTAAGAAAACAAAAACAGGCTTCAAAAAGAAGCCTGCTTTGAAAAAGATATTTTGTCGGATTATTGACCGTCGTCTACAGCACCGGTGCGGACAGCCTCAAAGTCCTCCTCAATCTCCTTGGAGGGGGCTTTGGTCAAAAGCGAAACCGCAACAATGCAGATGGACGAGAAGACGAATGCGGGAAGTAATTCATAGATAGCAAATACGCCGCCTATTCGGCTGAGCACCAACTTCCAGAAAAAGACCATAACCGCACCGCTTATCATACCCGCAACAGCACCGGGCTTGTTGATGCGTTTCCAGAAAAGTGAAAAGAGCATTACCGGCCCGAAGGTGGCTCCGAAGCCTGCCCAAGCGAAGGATACAATCTCGAAGATTACGCTGTTTTCATCAAGCGCTATTATAACGCCGATAAGAGTCAGCACCAACAGTGTAATACGGGAAACCGTCATAACCTGCTTATCGGTGGCGGATTTTTTGAAAATTCCCTGGAACATATTCTTGGAGAAAGCGGATGCCGCAATCAGCAGGTAGGAGTCAGAAGAACTGATAGTGGCAGCAAGAATTCCTGCCATTACAAAGCCGGCAAGAAGGGGCGGCAGGTAGGCTCTGGACATTGTGATGAAGATATTTTCGGCAGCTGATTTGGTGAGATGTTCAGTGGGGAACAATTGACGTCCGATCATGCCAATAAACACAGCAACAGCCAGTGAGATTACAACCCACACCATAGCGATTCGTCGTGAACGCTTGAGCTCGCTTTCTTTGCGGATTGCCATAAAACGCAGCAATACCTGCGGCATACCGAAATAGCCGAGACCCCACGCCAGCATTGAACAAATGCTTAAGAAGCTGTAGTCGGAAGGCTCGTTGAACAACGGCTTGCCTGCTTCGACAATCTGCTGACCGTCGGCATTTACTTTGGGAACTGCCATGCCGAAGAACTCAAAGAAACCGGGAATCTCACGGGCATTTTCAACGACTTTGCTGAGACCGCCTGCCTGCGCAGTACCGATAATAACGATAACCGACAAGGCTATAAGCATTATAATCGCCTGCATAAAATCGGAAATACTTTCTGCCAGAAATCCACCCAATATTGTGTAAAGCAATACGAAAATTGCGCCGATTATCAGCATGAGCTGATACGGTGTACCGAACAGAGTGGAGAACAGCTTTCCGCAGGTGACAAAGCAGCTTGCAGCATATACAGTGAAAAAGATAAGTATGAATACGGCAGAGATTAACATAATGAGCTTATTTTTCTCTCGGAAACGATTTGAGAAAAACTCGGGCAGGGTAATGGAATTATTGGCTCGTATGCTATACCGTCTTAAACGTCTGGACACAATGAGCCAATTGAGATATGTACCCACCGCCAGACCGATGGCAGTCCATGCAGCATCGGCAAGACCGCACCAGTATGCCACGCCGGGCAGACCCATAAGCAACCAGCCGCTCATATCAGAGGCTTCTGCGCTCATTGCAGTGACCCATGGTCCGAGCGAACGCCCACCGAGAAAGTATTCCTCGGAGTTTTTGTTGGCACGCCTGGCATACAGAAAACCTATCGATATAACTGCAGTCATATAGATGACCATGGCTACCAGAATCTGTATTGTATCATTCATAAAATTCCCTCCGAATCGATATATTTGTATATTATTGTAACACAGATACAACATAAAAGTCAATGCTTTTTGCATAAATATACATTGTTATGCGGAGCAAAGCTACCTTTTCTTTTATCTCTTCTCTCTTATCTTTTATCCGGAAACGACAATTTGAGAGAAGAGAGAAGAATGCAAAGAGAAAGGTGAAAAGAACAAAAAGAAACGACAATCTTCTGTTGAAAATTGTCGTTTCTTTTTGGCTCTCTTGTCCAAAATAGATGACATGACTTTTCGTGATAAAAGAAAAATCGGATACCACAAAAGTGATATCCGAAATTCGCCCAGCGTTTGGCTGGTGGTGCGAGGGATGGGACTTGAACCCACACGAGATTGCTCCCGCTAGCCCCTCAAGCTAGTGCGTCTGCCGATTCCGCCACCCTCGCACTTTTTCAGTTGCATCTCTCTGCAACGTTTAAGATTATATCATACTATTTTTTATTTGTCAAGTATTTTTTCAATTTTTTTTGAAAAAATAATTTTTTAGAGGTTTTATGATGTATATAGTGGCATCTCAATGTTTGAAGTTGACATATCATCAAAAAAGTGATATAATTTTTATTTGAAAAATTACGCATTTTTGCGTTTTGAATATGAAAGGATGTATATAAATGAGCGAATGTACACATAATTGTTCAACCTGTGCAAGCAGCGACTGTGCTTCAAGAAAATCACCGCAGGATTTTCTTGAAAAGCTTAATGAGCTTTCAAAAGTAAAAAAAGTAATCGGAATTGTCAGCGGCAAGGGCGGCGTCGGAAAGTCACTCGTTACCTCAATGCTTGCGGTGACTATGCAGAGAAGGGGCTTTAATGCCGCTGTTCTCGATGCTGACATCACAGGCCCTTCGATCCCTAAGGTTTTCGGTAT
Organism: Oscillospiraceae bacterium; assembly: GCA_017435565.1. GTDB lineage: Bacteria > Bacillota > Clostridia > Oscillospirales > Ruminococcaceae > RGIG3077. The sequence continues at coordinate 27,452 of JAFSEU010000026.1, forward strand.
AAGAGAGCGTGCCGCAGGAAACGACCTCGGCATAATACCGCCGGTGAGCAAGCTGGGAACACAGATAATGTCAATAAATCTGCTTCTTGAAAACGAAACCGACCCTGTAATCTGGCGTGGACCTGTAATTGCAGGTGTTGTAAAGCAGTTCTGGACAGACGTTATCTGGAATGATGTTGACTATATGTTTGTCGATATGCCTCCCGGAACGGGCGATGTTCCGTTGACGGTGTTCCAGTCGCTTCCTGTTGACGGAATCGTCGTTGTGGCGTCTCCGCAGGAGCTTGTCGGAATGATCGTCGAGAAGGCAGTTAAGATGGCAGGAATGCTTAATGTTCCCGTGCTCGGCATCGTTGAGAATATGTCATATTTCGAGTGTGACAAGTGCTCCGAAAGGCATTATATTTTCGGTGAAAGCCATATTGATGAGCTTGCCGCGAATATGACCATCGACACTGTTTCAAAGATACCGTTCAACAAAAAGCTTGCCGGCGCCTGCGATAAAGGTATGATTGAGCTTTTTGAGGGCGACTGGCTTGAAAATATGGCGGATAAAATAGAAAATGCCGCACCTTTAAAGTAGAAAAAATATCTGCAAAAAAACAACCGTATTCTGAAATTCTCGGAATACGGTTTTTGTTTTAGTCCTTCGGATTTATGTAGCCTTTATAGGCATTGATGTATGTATATCCCGAAAATACTGTGAGAACGGTGCAAACCCATATCAGCACAATGCCGATTATATTAAAGGTATCGCAAAGCGAAGCGGAAATATCAAATTCCTTGATAATTCCTTGCATTGCGAGAATGCACACGATTGTCACCATAGTTGCAGCAGTTTTGAGTTTTCCCCAGATGCCTGCCGCTACGACAACGCCTTCGCCCGCAGTAATAAGCCGCAGACCCGAAACAGCAAATTCTCTTGCGATGATGATGATTACTGCAACAGCTGCGAATTTGCCCATATAACCCATTTCAAGGAAGCAAATCAGTGCCGAGGTCACAAGCACCTTGTCAGCAAGCGGATCCATAAATTTTCCGAAGTTTGTTACAAGGTTGTGCTTTCTTGCAAGATGTCCGTCAACTGCGTCGGTGATTGAAGCGGCGGCGAATATCACAAGAGCCCAGAACAGGTTGAACGGGATATCAAGATACATCATCAAAAGAAAAACAGGAACCATAAATACACGCAAAAGAGTGAGCTTGTTTGGTAAATTCATAATAATTCTCCTTAAAAATATCAGCAGATTGCTTCACCGATTAAATCATATTCAAGTGTGTCGGTAATATTTACATTTACATATTGACCGAGCTTAAGCTTTTTGTCGCAGGTAAAGAAAATTTTTCCGTCGATATCGGGCGCATCGGCGCTTGTTCTGCCAAAAAAGCATTCGCTGTATCTGTCAAAGCCTTCGACAACAGCTGTAACGGTCTTTCCGAGCATTTTATTGTTCTTCTGCTCCGAAATTACGTTCTGCATATCCATAATAATCTCGGCGCGCTTTGCTCTGATGTCTTCATCAACCTGCTCAAAGGTTTCTGCCTTCGTGCCTTCTTCTTCAGAATAAGCAAAGCAGCCCAATTTATCAAATTCAATATCCTTCACAAAATGGCAAAGCTCTTCAAATTCCTCGTCAGTTTCCGTGGGAAAGCCTGTGATAAGTGTTGTACGAAGCGTAATTCCGGGAATTTCACGGCGCAGCTTTTCAAAAAGCGCATTCAGCGAAGCCTTGTCGCAGCGCCTGTTCATCAGCTTTAAAATCCTGTCGTTGCAATGCTGAATCGGAATATCAAGATATTTCACAACCTTTTCCTGATTCTTCATCACCTCGATAAGCTCATCGCTTACCTTTTCGGGATAGCAGTAGAGAATTCTCAGCCATTTTAAGTTTTCGATTTTGCAAAGCTCATTCATAAGTAAGGGCAGCCTGCATTCGCCGTAAAGGTCCTCACCATAGCGTGTGGTATCCTGCGCTGTTAGAATGATTTCGGTAACCCCGTTGTCACAAAGCCATTTTACCTCTTCGATAACCTTTTCCATCGGAACGCTTCTGTATTTGCCCCTGATTGCGGGAATTGCACAGTATGAACAGCAGTTGCTGCAGCCTTCGGCAATCTTTACATATGCAAAGAAGGGAAGCGTTGTGATAATTCGCTTGCCCGTCAGCGCAAGGTCGTACTTACTGCCAAATCTGATAACACGTTGATTTTTAAGCGTTGCATTGATAATTTCAACAATATCCTTGTTGTCGCCGATGCCGATTACGGCGTCGGCCTCGACGAAAAGCTCTGCTGCTTCCTCTCTGTATCGTTCGGAAAGACAGCCAGTAATGATTACCGATTTGATTCTTCCCTCGTTTTTCAAGGTGATAAGCTCAAGAATCGTTTCAATAGCTTCTTCCTTTGCCGATTGAATAAATCCGCAGGTGTTGACAATTGCAACATCCGAAAGTCCGGGCTCCGTCACAATTTCAAATCCCGCACTTTTTATATCATAGAGCATACGCTCGGCGTCAACAAGATTCTTGTTGCATCCAAGCGAGGTTATATTAACTTTAATAGCCATAAATAATCTTACCTTTAAAATTCATTTTCTTCCATAAAAGCTTTGATACAACGGTTTATACTGTCAAAGCTGTAGCCCTGCCGCACAAGGGCATTTTTTACCTTCGTAATGCCTTTTTCATCGTCAAAATACCGTGAATACTTTCGGCTTATAAGTTCCAAAAGTCTTTCATCCTGCGTATCGCTGTATGCAGAAAGCATTTCTTCACAAAGCTCTCGGTCAATGCCTTTTCTTTTCATTTCAAACACAGCCTTATGATAGCCGTATTTTTTTACCTCGACAAGCTTTCGCGCAAGGTTTTCCGCATATCTTCTGTCGTCAATCATATTCAGCCTGACAAGCTTTTCCATCGTTTCATAACAAACATCGTCGTCATAATTGGAATTGAGCTTTTCAAACATTTCTGCATATGAATAATCCCTAATATCCAGAAGATACAGTGCACGTTCATAAGCTTTGCGTAAATATGATTGGCGCAGAATATCGTCGAAATCATCACTGTCAATTTCCATATCGCTATGGAGCGAGTTTTCGGCAATAATTGATTGATGCAGAAAATATGTATTTTCCGCATCAATCTCTACAAGGTAGGTCTGCCCCTTGTATTTTTCAATTTTGGTTATAGTCATATAAAGAATTATTCAGCAGGGGAAAACTCTTCAAAATCGTCGTCGTCCTCAGCGCTGACTGCAACGGAAGGAGCCGACTGCGTTGAAGCTGCTTTGGCAGCCGCCTTGACCTCTGCTTTTTTCTTGGTTTTGGAAGAGACCATTTCGACCTTTTCGGCGTTCTCTCTGATGCGCTTTTCGACCTCGTTCATAATGTCGGGGTTGTCAAGCAGAAATTGCTTCGCATTGTCCCTGCCTTGACCGATTTTCTGTCCTTCATAAGAGAACCACGAGCCGCTTTTTACAATAATGTCAAGCTCGGCGGCAATGTCAAGAATTTCGCCGACCTTGGAAATGCCCTTGCCGAACATAATGTCGAATTCGCATTCCTTGAAGGGAGGCGCTACCTTGTTTTTGCAGATTTTGCATTTTGTTCTGTTGCCGATTACCTCGCCGCCGTTTTTGATTGCCTCGACACGTCTTACTTCGATTCTTACCGAAGAATAGAACTTAAGCGCGCGTCCGCCGGGTGTTGTTTCGGGATTTCCGTAAATAACACCGATTTTCTCACGCACCTGGTTGATAAAAATTGCGACGCAGTTTGATTTTGAAATAACTGCAGTCAGCTTTCTCATAGCAAGCGACATAAGTCTCGCCTGCTGACCCATATGACTGTCGCCCATTTCGCCGTCGATTTCCGCCTTGGTTACCATAGCGGCAACCGAGTCGAGAACAACAACGTCAATTGCGCCTGAGCGCACAAGCGCTTCAAGAATTTCAAGCGCCTGCTCGCCGCTGTCGGGCTGAGAAACAAGAAGGTTATCAATGTTTACGCCCAAAGCCTGCGCATATACAGGGTCAAGAGCGTGCTCTACGTCTATGAATGCAACCTCGCCGCCAAGTTTCTGAGCTTCTGCGGCAACGTGCAGTGCAACGGTAGTCTTACCGCTGCTTTCGGGGCCATATATTTCGACAATTCTTCCTCTGGGAACGCCGCCTATGCCAAGTGCCATATCAAGTGTGAGCGAGCCTGTTGAAATGGACGCAACATTAAGCTTTTTGGCCTCGCCGAGCTTCATTACGGCACCTGAGCCGTATGCTTTTTCGATTTGTGCAATCGCACTGGCAAGAGCCTTCTGCTTGTCCTCCTTGGTGGTGGGCATTTCAGCCAATGTTGATTTTTTCTTGCTATCCTGTTTTGCCATAAATTACGATTCCTTTCTGCATATTTGCTTAATTTAGCTGAGCGCAAACAACTCTTTCGATACCGTTAAGGTCATTTACGCATTTTTTGACTTTAAATCCATTTTCCTCAAGGATTTTGCAAACATCGGCACTTTGATTCATACCGACCTCAAAAATTATGTATCCGCCGCATTTTAAGGCGCTTTTCCATACTTTTGTGATATTTCTGTAAAAATCAAGCCCATCATCTCCACCAAACAGCGCACATTCCGGCTCAAATTTTACTTCCGCCTGCAGATTTTCCATATCCTCACTTGTAAGATACGGCGGGTTGCTTACAATAATATCAATATCGCCAAAATTCTGCGCAAATCCGCCGTCGCAGACATCGCCTTTGATAATTTCGATATCAGCGCCATTTTCTTTGGCGTTATGCTTTAATACTCGCAAAGCGTCATCGCTCAATTCCACAGCGCAAATCTTGCAGCTGCTGTGTTTTTTTAAGGCAATTGCAATGCATCCGCTACCGGAGCAGAGGTCAATAACATTTAATTTTTTATCATTGATAATTTCAAGTGCGGTTTCGACGAGCACTTCGGTATCCGCCCTTGGTATGAGCACACCTTTGTCAACGGAAAACTGAAGACCGAAAAATTCCCATTGTCCCAATATATACTGCAAGGGATAATGCTCAAGCCTTTTTGAAAGCATTTTTTCGGCATTTTCAAGGGCGCTGTTATCATTGCATACGGCATTTTTTGAAAGAAGCTTGTTTTCCGTAATTCCAAACGCCTTGCAGCAGATGAGCCTTGCTTCAAAAACGGCTTCTTCAAAACCGTTTTCCGAAAGAGCTTTTTTGGCAAGCGAATAAAACCCGTTTACCATTGGTCATCCTCGAGATTCTCAGGAATACATGGCTTAATTGCCGCAATCGCGACCTCAATCTGCTTGTCGCTGGGCTCTCTGGTGGTAATGCGCTGAATTGCAAGACCGGGAGCTGAAAGAATTTTTGTAAAAGCGTTTGTGTGTGTTCCGGCAAGTCTTATCAGCTCATATGAGATTCCGACGATAAAGGGAAGGAATATAATCTGAATGCCGACTCTGGCAAGCGTATTGAGAATGCTGCTTCCCAGCGAGATTTCCGGAAGTATTGAAAACAGTATGATAAACACGATGATGCTTGTTATAAGTGCAATAAAAATGAAGCTTGTACCGCATCTGGGGTGGAACCTTGAATGTTTTTTGATGTTTTCGACGGTGAGCTCCTCGCCGGCTTCAAGGCAGGCGATTGTTTTATGCTCAGCACCGTGATATTCGTAGGTTATGCGGATATCCTTCATTAGAGCTGTCAGAGCTAAATATGCGATGAATATTGCGATTTTTGAAAAGCCTTCGGCAATTGCCACAACAATTTCATTGTCAATCAGCATTCGCACAAGATTGCCGATTGTTGAGGGCAGAAACTTGAACAGTGCAACGCATATGATAAGGCTCAGAACAATTGAAATCACAGAAATTACGGGCATTATCTTGTCGCCGAGCTTTTCGGTCAGCCAGATATCAAGCTTTGAAGGCTCTTCATATTGATAATTTTCCATATCTTCAAGGTATTTATCGTAAAGGGCTTCAATATCAAGACCTTCGACATCACGCTTTTTGGATATAAGATATCCCTTAAAAGCGTCAATTGCCGCAGATCTTTCCATTTTTGTGACCTTATTCTTTTTATACCATTCAATAAAGAACTCAAGGTCCTCGTTAAATTGCTTGTCAGCCGATTTCATAAGGCATTTGTAGCCTTCGATAAGCTGAGTAACCATATTGACAGAGCCCCTGATAAACGGTGCTTTTCTGTACCACGGCATATTTTTACCGTATTTGTTTTCCCAGACTTCAACATCAATAGTGCCGTCGGGAAGTCTGCACGCCATTGCGCTGTTGTAGACGCCCTTCATCATAATGCCTTCAATAAGCGCCTGACCGCCGATTTTGGATTTGCGCAATTCTTTGCCGCATTCGTTATTATCTTTGCATTTGCTCATTTGGTATCTCCTTGGTAATCTCTTTTATTTATTCCTGATTTGACGGACTTTTCATTGCAGGAAGCGTAATTGTGACGGTTGTTCCGACATTTTCCTCGCTTTGAAGCTCGAGCGTTCCGCCGTGCATCGTGATAATTTCATCAGCAACGGCAAGCCCTATCCCTGAGCCTCGCTTTGAGTGGTTTGCCTTATAGAATTTTGTCTTGATTTTCGGCAGGTCGCTTTTGCTGATACCCACGCCGTCATCGGCTATCGAAACTACTATGTTATTGCCGCTTTCAAACGCCTTGATGGTAATGTTTCCGTTTTCGCGCGAATATTTTATTGCGTTGTCGATTATGTTGATAAACACCTGACGCAGTCTGTTCTTGTCGCCGTAAACAAAGGGCAGCATCTCCGGCTCGGAATAATGAAGCCTCAGGCCTTCCTTTTCGCATTTCTGAACATACATTATAACAGCGTCGCCAAGCTCTGCAAGAATATCGGTCGTTTCGCTGTTGAGCGTGAAATGACCGCCCTGAATTCTCGAAAAGTCAAGCAGCTCTTCAACCATCTGTGAAAGACGCTGTGTTTCGTTGATGATGACCTCAATGCCCTTTTTCTGGGTCTCGGGGTCGTTTTCAAAGCTTAAGGTTTCCGCCCAGCCTTTAATCGCTGTCAGCGGTGTTCTGAGCTCGTGCGATACGCTTGAGATAAACTCATTTTTCATAGCCTCGGTTTTTGAAAGCTCCTCAGCCATCTGATTGATAACGTCGCACAATTCACCGATTTCGTCGTTATTCTGCTTTGGAATTCGCGCTGAAAAATCGCCTTTTGCAAATTTGTTTGAAGCTGTTGTCGAAAGCTGTTTGACAGGGCGGACAATTGATCCGATAAAATAAATGCCCGAAATGCCGATCAGGAAAAGTATTACCAGACAAATTAAAGTGACTGCAATGGTGATGCTGAAAATCTGGTTGTCGATTTCGCTCAGTGAGGCTACGATTCGAATGGCCGAATAATCGGGGCTTATCGATGAAATCGGATAGCTCACCGCCATAATGCGCTCGCCGTTTTCACGCTTTCCCGTAAAGCTTGAAACAACGCCGTTTTCGACGGCTTCGTTATAGTCGTCCATTGTCAGGTAATAGTCGGGAATTTCCGAGTAGCTTTCCTGATTGAAGCCCGATGACGACAGCGAAATTCTGCCCTTTGAATCAATCGCCAGAAGCTCCATTTTGTCTTTGTCCGAAAAGGTTTCGGTAATCGTTCTGATTTCCGTGTTGATATTCTTGCTCGCGTCCTGCGAATATCGCGAAAGGACGCTTACAACCGAATTGAGCTTGGAAACCATATATTGCTCTGCCGAGCCGTAATAATAATTCTGAATGGTGAATATAATGATAAGGTCGATGATGATTAACGTGAGCAGAAAAATGCCCAGATTGTTAAACAGCCAGCGCCTTGTAATACCTTTTTTTACGCGCACCTTTGACTTTGCCATTATTTCACCTCGGTTTCTCAAAACTTATGAAACTGTTATTTTGCGTTCCATTTATAGCCGTAGCCCCATATTGTCAGAATATATCTCGGAGTGGAGGGTTCGTCTTCGATTTTCATTCTGATTCGTCTGATATTTACATCAACGATTTTGTCGTCGCCGTAATAGCTTTCGCCCCAGATATGCTTCAGAATGCTTGTTCTGTCAAGAGCCGTATTCTGATTGTTCAGAAAGTATTCGAGAATCTGAAATTCAACCTGAGTAAGCTCAATCGGCTGGCCGTTTTTCGTCACGGTTCTGCTTTTGAGATTAAGCATAAACGGACCCGATTCGAGATACATCGGCTTGTCGTTTGAAGAAAAGCTCATACAAACACGCCTGTAAATTGCGTCAACCCTTGCTGTAAGCTCCGAAGGGGAGAAGGGCTTGGTTATATAATCGTCAGCGCCGATCATCAGGCCGTTGACCTTGTCCATTTCCTGTGCCTTTGCGCTGAGCATGATTATGCCCATTGTAGCGCTTTTTTCGCGCAGCTTTTTGCACACGGTAAAGCCGTCGATGCCGGGCATCATAATATCGAGCAGAGCTACGTCAAAATCGCCGTTACTTTGCTCAAAAACCTTAATTGCGTCTTCACCGCAGTTTACATCGACGACCTCATAGCCGGCACGCTTGAGATTTATCACGATAAAATCTCTTATAACGTCTTCATCTTCGCAAACAAGAACTCTGTTCATATTACTGACCTCCGTATATATTTTTTTGACTTTCAGAAAATTATAAAGCAGCTGCGCAGCGTCGTTGCCGAAACGTTGTATTTTTCCGACACGGCCGATGGATATTTGACATAGCATCCGTTGCTGCCTTTTTCATATATTACGCTGTAGCCCGCGCTTTTTAAAGTGTCGGCATCGTTTTGGTTCTGTGCAGAGGAAATTCTTAAAATTTCGCTGAGCTCATCACTGATTTCGTGATTGGCTGTGCGGTCAAATTCGCAGAAAATGATTTCGTTTCCCGTGATTTTGGCTGTGACGTTTCCGAGCCAGCCGTCGGGAAGGATGAACATATATCCGCCTGAAATATTGTAATATGACGGGCTTTTTGATTTGAGCGCACCATTTTCGTAATTAGTCCAAAGGGTCATCTTGACTTTTTCGGATTCGGAATAATCCTCATATCCGGGAAAGTCGGTGAGAATAGGTATTTCGTATTGCAAATCACCGTCAATGTCCGTTGTAAGATATCCCGGCGAGCGCACACTCATCTCTACATAATCGGTTTCGTTCTCATCGGTGAGATATGCACTTTGCAGCAGGCCGTTGCGGTAGCAGAGTATTTCAGTCTGAAGCAGACCGTTTGAGTTTAGTGTATCAATGAAAAACGCAGGCTTTGAGTCGGAAATATCACCGATTTGAAGCTGTACGAAGTCGCTTGTGTTGGCTCTGAGCTGATATGAATTGACATAATATGTTTCCGCGCTGTCGGTTACTACGAGCTTTGCGATTGCGCTCGAAGCGCTTTTGTCCATTGCGGCAACAAAAAGCTCAAAGGTTCCGTCTGAGTCGGCGTCAACCACGTCCATAAGCGAATATGTGTCGGTATATGTGGACTGAAGGATGCTGTCCACATAGTTGTAAATTTTCAGTGCCTTTCCGCTTTCGGAAATCAGCCCGTAGCCGACAATTACGCTTGTGATGTCTGACTGTCCGAGCTTTGTGACCATAACCTTTTCAACGTCGGTTCCTGCACCTGCCATATCATAAATCGACTGCCACTGACCGTCGATTTTATCAAGCACATTGATTCTCAGCGAGCTGTCGCTCACGGCAGCACCTGAGCGCTCATAAAAGACGATTGCCTCGTCCGAGGGCTCGCTGTCAATATTTTCTACTATAAATGCGGAAAGATATGAGCCTGATTTTGGGTAGCGCAGTGTGATTTTTGAACCGGTGAATTCAAGTAGCGCCGAATATATTTCTTCCTGCTCCTCAGAAAGCTTCGGTGGAGCAAGCAACGTATCTATGCCGGAAGTCAGAGAACATCCGCTGAGCAGCGTGAGCATGGCAATCATTAAGGCTAAAATGCGTTTTTTCAATTTATAATCCTCGAAAAACATTAAAATTTCACATACCTATACACTATATAATTATAGCACTTTATGTATTTATAATATTAACAAATCATAATCGAATTTAAAATATAAAATTAAGCCAAATATTATAAAATATGAACAGACCCTGTGACGCTTGTGCGGCACAGGGTCTGATACAGCCTTGATATTTTATCTGTTTTCCAAGGGTATGTATTCTGTGTTTTTGTTGATTGCCTTGTAGGCAGGTCTGATGATTTTTCGGCAGGTAAGGCGTTCTTCCATTCTGTGTGCGGACCAGCCTGCAATTCTTGAAATTGCAAAAAGAGGGGTATAAAGGTCAAGCGGAATTCCGAGAAATTTGTAGACAAGACCCGAATACATATCAACATTTGCGCAAACCGATTTTCTGTCGCCCTTGATTGATTTGAAAACCTCGGGTGTGAGCCTTTCAATTCTTTCAAGAAGCCTGAATTCAGCTTCGATTTCTTTTCCTTTGGCCGCTTCAAAAGCCTTGCGCTTTAAAATTACGGCTCTTGGGTCGGAAAGCGTATAAACGGCGTGTCCCATTCCGTATATCAGACCTGTGCCGTCATTTGCTTCCTTTTTCATAATTTTGGTAAGATAGTCTGCAACCTCGCCGTCGCTTTCCCAGTTTTTGACATTTGCCTCTATGTTGGAAAGCATTTCCATAACCTTGATGTTTGCGCCGCCGTGCCTGTGGCCCTTAAGCGAACCGATTGCAGCGGCATATGCCGAATATGCGTCCGTGCCCGATGATGTCATAACTCGGCAGGTAAAGGTTGAGTTGTTGCCGCCGCCGTGCTCTGCGTGAAGCATCAGCGCGGTATCGAGAAGCTGTGCTTCCTGCTTGGTGTACTGCCTGTCGGGACGAAGATTTGAAAGGATTGTCTGTGCGGTATTTTCCTCGGGGCGCACAGGGTGCAGAAACATACTCTTGTTATCATAAGAACGCCTTTTTGCTTCATAGGCGTCAATCATAATAATCGGCATTCTTGCGATTATGTTGATAGCCATTCTCATTTCGCTTTCAAGGTTCTTATCCTCGGGGCTTGTATCATATGAATATAAGGCGAGCACAGAGCGAGCCAGCTTATTCATAATGTTGGGCGAGGGAGCCTTGAAAATCATATCAATTGCAAAATCATCGGGCAATTGTCTTGCCGCACCGAGATATTTCGTGAAGGTTTCAAGCTGTGATTTTGTCGGCAGCTTTCCGAACAGAAGCAAATAAACAACTTCTTCAAAGCCGAACCTGTCTTCTTTTTCAACATTTGACACGATGTCGTTGATGTTATAGCCTCTGTATATAAGCTCGCCGTCAATGGGAACCATTTCACCTTCGCTCATCATATAACCGTGAACGTTGCATATATTTGTAATGCCGGCAACAACTCCTGTGCCGTCGCTGCGGCGCAGACCGTTCTTGACATGGAACTTTTCGTAATATTTAGGGTCGATTGCACCGTTTATGTCGTAGCTGTCGCATAAATTCAAAACCGACTCATGACCGTTATAAATCATTTTTCAAAGACCGCCTTTCACAGCATAACGCTATGTAATGATATTCGTTGCTTTAACTAATTAATTCTACTACATATTCCGTCATTTGTCAATAGATTTCGCCTTGATTTGACATAATGGAAACCGAAGGGAGAAAATATGAAACCGTTTCTGATATACATACTTGTAATTTCGCTTTCGGCGATGCTTATTCCCGCAGCCGCCGCTGCAAACATTGAAACAGATGATGCAGGCGTCGCCTCGTCGCTTGTAAGCTATGAACACCACTGGTACAGAGGCGGTGCTTCAAAGGCTGCGCAATATGATGCGATTGCACTCAATGAAAATACTTTTACGCAGTTCAAGGTTCTTGACTGTGAAACAAATACTGTTTTTGAGATTTCCGCCCGTGATTATGTTGTCGGTGCGGTTTGTGCAGAAATGCCTGCTTCTTTTGAAGCTGAAGCACTAAAGGCGCAGGCCGTGGCGATATATACATACGCCGTGCGAAAAACGCTTGATGAGATGGAAAACCCGACCGAGGAGCTTTGCGGAGCAAATTTCACAAACGACCCCAACCGACATCTTGCTTTTTATAATGATGAACAGATAAAAGCGCTTTACGGTGAGAATTATGATGAATATTATGCAAAGGTGTGCAGTGCGGTTGATGAGGTTTTCGGTCAGGTGCTGATATATGAAGGTGAGCCGATTGTTGCGGCATTTCATTCAATGTCATCGGGCAGAACCGAAAACGCTGAGAACATCTGGGGACACAAGACAGATTATCTCGTTGCGGTTGACAGCGCCTGGGACACACTTTGCACCGATTTTACAACGCAGACGGTTATCGCAGCCGAAGATATGCGGCAGATACTTGATGATAATATTGAGGGTGTTGTTTTGGGGCAAGCGCCCGAAGAATGGATAAAGATTCTATCGATAAGTGAGTCACAGACTGTTTTGCAGATGCAAATCGGGGGAGTGACTGTTTCGGGTACTCAGCTCCGTACGCTGCTCGGTCTGCGTTCGGCATCATTTGAATTTTCGTTTTCACAACAGCAGGGCTTTGTGTTTACCTGCAAAGGCTTCGGTCACGGCGTCGGAATGAGCCAGCACGGTGCAAATGAAATGGCAAAGAATTCATACAGCTATAATGAAATTCTGTTTCATTATTATCAGAACACAAAAATCGCAGAAATTGAAATTGTATTTTAGTGCTTGCTTTTTTTTCGGGTATGTGTTATGATATTAAAAATAACTTTAGCACGGAGGTTAAAATGGATAACAATACACCGAATAATGCAGGCACAAATAATGCGGCTGAATTCAATAAAGAGCTTGAAGCAGCAATTCTCAAGGTCAAGACTGACAAGACGCCCCAGGCGCAGGACGCTTTTCTTAATGTTCTTGTAAAGTCACGCCTTATCACCCCTGTTACGATTGACCCGCCCCCGACGGAGAAGGATGAGCAGGGAAGAACCATGATTCCCAAAAATTCCAAGATTACGTTTCACCTGATGAAGAATGACAGCGGCGTAGTATACTATCCCGTGTTTTCACATTGGGATGAGGTCAGAAAAGGACCTCACGCACAGAATCAGAATACGCTTGTTCTGCCCTTCAGAGAAATTGCAAACCTCATTCTCAAGAATCCTGAGAGTGCGGAAGGCTTTGTGCTCAACCCCTTCAGCGATGGACTTGTAATGCCCAAGCAGCTTATTGAGGGCGTTGTAAATATCATTGAAAAGGCAATGAGAGAGCAGAAGCCCGGCCTTTCCGAGATGAAGGTCGGAACTGATGTCAAGCTTGGTGACTTCAAGACCCCCCCGCAGGAAATTATTGACAAGCTGACCGAATATTTTGATGATTCATGTGCTGTTTCCACAGCCTATCTTCTTGCAATGATGCACGATAACAAGAATTCGTTCCTTGTTGTTGTTGATTATAACGGAGATAAGGAAAAGATTTATACCGAAATCGGAAATATCATCAAGCCTCTGGCGGGCGACCGTGGAATTGCTATTACCGACTGCGACAGCGAACTCGGCAAAAAAGCTATGATCGGAAGGTTCCCTTTCTACGAAAGATAAGAATTGCACAGTTATATAAGCCGTCGCAAGGCTTTGAACATGTCCAGTAAAAACGGACAATAGAAAAAAGCACCCTCTTATGGTAGTTAAAATTAAAAATTAAGCAACGAACTGGCATCGCTTTTCAAGTGGTGTCAGTTTTGTTTTTGACGCGGTAGATACATTCTGTTTTGAGAATTGAAAAGAAATTTTCGGCCAAAGCATTGTCATATGGATTGCCCCGTCTTGACATTGAGGGCGTAATATTGTATTCTTGAGTTAGCTTAAAATACCTATGGGATGTGTATTGAAAGCCTTGGTCACTGTGGAGTTGCAGCTCTGCGGTGACCTTCTCTTTTTTCTTGGCTTCCCTGATCGTATTCAACACAAGATTGACGTTTTGCTCGGTGCCGGTCTTGTAGGCAACAATACTGTTACTATAACCTAATTTATCTGCAATTTCTCTTTGTGTTAACCCTGTACTTTTCATTTCTAATATTTCATTTTCAAATTGCTTAATGTATCCATATCCTCTTGACATAAAAATTCCCCCTTATGGTAGTTTCTTAATTCTACCATAAGAGGGTGGTTTTTTTCTATTGTCCGTTTTTACTGGACTTGTTCATTTTTTCTTCGGAGGCGTTTCTTATTACAATGCTTGATATTAAAGATTAAAATAACGGTCAAATTCTGCAGGGTGGGGGATTGCGGCAAGCTCACGGCACTCTTGGCGCTTTGTTGCGATAAAATTGCTGATAAGCTCTTCGGGGAATACACCACCTGCTGTAAGATAATCGTGGTCAGCTTCAAGAGCATTGAGAGCTTCGTCAAGCGAAGTGGGAAGGTGGCTGAGCTTAGCCTTTTCTTCGTCGGAAAGGTGGAAGAGGTTCATATCATAGGGACCCCAGCCGTTTTCGTGAGGATCAATCTTGTTCTTGATTCCATCAAGACCTGCCATAAGTATTGCGGCATAGCAGAAATAGGGGTTGCAGGTTGCGTCGGGGTTTCTGAGCTCAAATCTTCTGCGGTCGGGAGTTTTTGAGTAAGCGGGAATACGGATAACAGCACTGCGGTTTGAGGTTGCATAGCCGACTGTTACAGGCGCTTCAAATCCGGGAACAAGTCTTTTGAAGGAGTTTGTGCTGGGATTTGTAATAGCGCAGAGAGAGTTGATGTGCTTTAAAAGACCGCCCATAAAGTAGTGAGCCTCGCGGCTGAGGTGTGCATAGCCTTCATCATCGGAGAAAACAGGCTGGCCATCCTTGAGAAGAAGCATATGAACATGCATTCCGTTGCCTGCTTCGCCCATTACAGGCTTGGGCATAAAGGTTGCGGTTTTGCCGTATTTCTTTGCGGTGTTGTGAATGATATATTTAATCTGCATTGTTGCATCAGCCATTTTTGACATTACGCCGAGCTTGGGCTCAATTTCAAACTGACCTGCCGCACCAACTTCGGGGTGGTGGTAGTTTATGCCGATTCCTGCTTCTTCCATAAGCAGACACATTTCGCTTCGAGCTTCATATGAAACGTCAAAGGGCTTTGCAATGTGATAGTTCTTCTGCTTGGGTACAACACAGCCGAAGCCTTCTCTGCCGCTGTTCCAGTGAGCCTGGGAAACATCAATGGAAACGCCGATTTCGTTAGCGCTTACATCCCAGCCGATGTTATCAAAAAGATAAAATTCAAATTCGGGAAGAATGAGCATTGTATCAGCAACGCCGCAGTCCTTCATATATTGCTCAGCAGCAAGAACGATATTTCTGGGATACTGAGCAAGCGGACGGTTTTCGGGATAATCAATAATCATTGCGTTTCCGACCATAGAAAGAGTGGGAATTTCGCAGAAAGGGTCGATTGCGGCGCTGTCGGGGTCGGGGATAAATACCATATCGCTTTTTTCTACCACAGCATAGCCGTAGTTTGAAGCGTCAAAGCCGATACCGTTTTTCATTACATCCTCGTTAAAGTCTTTTGCGGGGATTGTAACGTGACGATACTGACCCTGAATGTCAACCATTTTGAAGTCAACCATTTTGATGTCGTGCTCTTTAATGAGCTCCATAATTCGCTGTACTTTTTCGTTCACTTAAAATTACTCCTTTTTTTTAAAAATATTTCCGTAAAAATCCAGTATAGAACAGTATAACATATATTTTGCCAAATTGCAATGAAAAAGTGATTTTATAAAAACGCAAGCTTATTTTACATATTGAGATGCAATATTGTAAAATCTATCAATATTGGCAAAAATGCGGGAGAATTCATATTCTCTGTCGTCGTTTGTTTTGAATTTAAGGCGATTGTCGTTAATTGCAAGAAATATTATGTCTGTATATTTGTAGGTGTAAGTTTTGCCGAATGCGGAGCTAATGACAAACTCATCATCATATCGGTCGATTGAGTGCGAAAGAACAAAATATGTAATAAAAACTGACAGAGCGAGGAACAGCAGTCCACACCAGAAACATTTTTTCCACAGGCATACTGTAAGGATGATTGAAAGAATTACCGTTACGAAAAGAAAGTTTCTTATGCTGTTTCGTACACATACACTACCGGATGCAGCACTGAAATCACGGTCGGTTGATTTCTTGCCCGAATTGGTTAATAAACCGAACGTAAATATATCTAAAATATCAAATATAAATTCCAATATATCAAATATATCCATCACTTTCGCTCCTTTGCTTAAATTTATTGTAATTTTACCATATAATATTGGATTTTGCAATGATATTTTTGCGAAAAATGCTTTTCAAACTGCCGAAAACGGTGTATAATATATCTATAAAATAAGAGGTGTAAAAAATGGTTAGCTTAAAACGAAAAATAAACTATTATGAAACTGACAGAATGGGTATAACTCATCATTCAAACTATGTGCGTTTTATGGAAGAGGGAAGAGTGCATTTTCTTGAAAAAAACGGCTGCCCATTTGGTATGCTGGAAGAAATCGGTATAATTTCACCTGTGATTTCAATCGATTGCCGATATAAGGATACCACTACATTTGATGACGAAATTGAAATTGAGGTTGAAATCGCAAAATACAACGGCTTCAAAATTGGCTTTGAATACGTCATCAGGAATTGCAAAAACGGAAAAATTGCTTTCAGCGCAACATCGGAGCATTGCTTTTTAAGCACAGAGGGAAAGCTTTTGCGGCTAAATTACGCAAACCCCGATTTGCACGCAAGGCTTTTGGCACTTTTGCCCGATAAATAAAAAACAAGGTGCGTTCAAACTCAGAACGTACCTTGCTTTATTTATAGAGTTAATCGAATTCAAATGAGCCTGAAATCAAAACTGCGCTGTTGTTTGATACTGTCAGAAGACCGCCCTTGGAAACGGCGGTTCTTTTTGTGCCGTCTTCAAGCGATATTGTTAAGGGGGCTTCGACAATCGAGGTGATAAAAGCAATATGCCCCGCCATTATTGCAAGGTCGCCTTCAACGCCCCTGACATCAAGCTTTATAACATCGCCGTCAAATTTGTTCCCGTCGGGTGAAGATACGGTAAGATGAAATGTATTCAACTTTGCACCTTCTTTGCTTTTTGGATGGCTTCGTCAATGGTTCCTACGAAAAGAAACGCCGATTCGGGAAGATCGTCATGCCTGCCTTCGATAATTTCCTTAAAGCCTCTGACGGTTTCGGCAATTGTGACGTATTTTCCTTTAAACCCTGTGAATTTTTCAGAAACGTCAAACGGCTGTGAGAGGAAGCGCTGAACCTTTCTTGCTCTTGAAACGAGAAGCTTATCTTCGTCGGAAAGCTCATCCATACCCATAATTGCGATGATATCCATAAGCTCATTGTATCGTTGCAGAATACGCTGAACTTCCTTTGCAACCTCATAATGCTCTTGACCGACAATGTCGGGAGAGAGTATGCGGCTTGTGGATTCAAGGGGGTCAACTGCGGGGTAAATACCCTGTGACGCAATATTTCTTGCGAGAACCGTAGTAGCGTCAAGATGGGCAAAGGTTGTTGCAGGGGCAGGGTCCGTAAGGTCATCGGCAGGTACATAAACAGCCTGAATTGAAGTGATTGAACCCTTTTTCGTTGAAGTAATGCGTTCCTGCAGCGCACCCATTTCGGTAGCAAGCGTCGGCTGATATCCGACGGCGGAGGGCATACGTCCGAGAAGGGCGGAAACCTCACTGCCTGCCTGAGTAAACCTGAAAATATTATCAATAAACAGAAGAACATCCTGACCCTGTGTGTCACGGAAATATTCTGCCATTGTCAATCCCGAAAGTGCAACACGCATACGGGCTCCGGGCGGCTCGTTCATCTGTCCGTACACAAGGGCAGTATTTGAGAGAACACCTGATTGTTTCATTTCGTTGTAAAGGTCGTTGCCTTCACGGGTGCGTTCGCCGACTCCCGAAAATACCGAAATACCGCCGTGCTCTTTTGCAATATTGTTGATAAGCTCCATAATGAGTACGGTTTTGCCGACGCCTGCACCGCCGAACAATCCGATTTTTCCGCCTTTTGAATAGGGACAGATAAGGTCGATTACCTTAATACCTGTTTCAAAAATTTCAGCCTTGGTGGAAAGCTCTTCATATGAGGGGGCACTTCTGTGGATATTCCAGCGCTCCTCGGTTTGCGGGGTGGGTATATTATCGACGGCATCGCCGAGAACATTGAAAATTCTTCCCAGAGTTTCTTTTCCGACCGGTACGCTTATCGGCGCGCCCGTATCAGTTACGTCAACGCCGCGCTGAAGACCGTCTGTTGACGACATCGCAATGCATCTGGCGGTGCTGTTTCCGATATGCTGAGCAACCTCGACTGTAAGCGTTTTGTCGCCAATAGGCATTGTAAGCGCATTAAGAATTTCGGGCAGCTCATTTTCACCGAAACGCACGTCAACAACAGGTCCCATTACCTGAACAACTTTTCCGAAATTTGTTTTTTCCATTTTATTCACCTCTGACTAATCGCCGCTACCCGCAACGATTTCAGTAATTTCCTGAGTGATTGTGCTTTGTCTTGCACGGTTATATTCAAGCGCAAGGTTATCAATCATCTGCCTTGCATTTTTTCCGGCAGAGTCCATTGCAAGGCGCCTTGCGGCAACTTCGCTTGCAAAGCTTTCTCTTATATATGCCGTCAGCATACCTGCGATATATTCCCGCACGGTCATATTCAGAACCGAGATGTGATCGGGCTCAAAAACCACTTCGCTGCCGACGGTGATGTCGCTTTTTTGAAGCGGAAGAATCCAACGAATCTGCGCTTCCTGCGACATAACGGAGATATATTTTGTATATATAATGCCAAGGCGGTCAAATTCCTCATTGGCAAATTGTATGCAAAGCTCATCTGCAAGCTCATAGCCTTGCGAAAATGAATAGTGCTCGGACGATATAACCGCTTTGCCGAACCGTTCACAGGCACGCTTTCCAATCGGAATCATTTCAGCTTCGGGAAATTCGGCACATAATCTGAATACGTTTGCGTTATATCCGCCTGCCATTCCTCTGTCGCCTGCAATTACAATTATTTTTGTGCGCTGTTTCTCACTATTTCTCATATAGGGGCTTTTGAGGCATTCGCCTGAGCTTGTAAGAAGTGCAATGGACTTTTCAAGCGAAGCTGTATACTCCCTTGCATTGGACATACCTTCATTTGCGCGCCTTATTTTTGAAGACGCAACAAGTCCCATAGCCTTTGTGAGCGCAAGGGTCGAAGTGACGCTTTTGATTCTGACTCGCAGCGCCTTTGTGTTTCCTCCCATGGGCTTATACCTGCATTTCGCTGAGAATGGACTTTAATTCTTCCTCATCGGAAGGCTCAAACTGACCCGATTCGATTCTTTCAAGCCAATGTCCGTATTGGTTATTGAGCTTTGAAAAAAGCCTTGCTTCGTATTCGTGCACGTTTTTGACTTCAACAGCGTCGAGATATCCCTTGATTGCGGCATAAATTATCGCAACCTGACAGCCGACTCTTACCGGTGTATTTCTTCCCTGCTTGAGAATCTCAACAATTCGTTCACCCAAGGCAAGTCTTGATTTGGTGTCCGCATCGAGATCGCTTCCGAACTGTGCGAACGACTGCAATTCACGATACTGTGAATAGAGAAGCTTCAGCTCGCCGGCAACCTTTTTCATACCCTTGAGCTGAGCAGAGCCGCCGACACGGCTGACAGAAATACCCGGATTGATTGCAGGGATTATTCCTGAATGAAACAGTTCGGTTTCGAGGAAAATCTGCCCGTCAGTAATAGAAATAACATTTGTCGGGATATATGCCGAGACGTCGCCTGCCTGTGTTTCGATAATAGGAAGGGCGGTAATCGAACCTCCGCCGTATTCCTCGGAAACACAGGCTGCACGCTCAAGAAGTCTTGAATGAAGGTAGAATACATCGCCCGGGTAAGCCTCTCTTCCCGGGGGGCGGCGTATGAGAAGTGATAAAGCGCGATATGCAACGGCATGCTTGCTTAAATCATCATAAATTATCAATACATCCTTGCCCTGCTCACGGAAATACTCCGCCATTGCGCAGCCGCTGTATGGTGCGATATATTGCAAGGGCGCACTTTCTGCGGCACTTGCCGAAACGATAATTGTGTATTCCATAGCGCCGTTTCTGATAAGCTCGTCTGCAAGTTGGGCAACAGAGGTGCTTTTCTGACCGATTGCAACGTAAATACATATAACGCCTGTGTTTTTCTGATTGATAATCGTATCGATTGCAATTTCGGTTTTACCCGTTTGTCGGTCACCTATAATCAACTCACGCTGACCTCTGCCGATCGGAATCATACCGTCAATTGCCTTGATGCCTGTCTGGAGAGGAACGCTTACGCTTTTTCTTTCGATTATGCCCGGGGCTTCTGACTCGATGGGGCGCGTTCCCGAATATTCAATCGGTCCCTTGCCGTCAATAGGCTCACCGAGCGCATTGACAACTCTCGAAAGGAGCTTTTCGCCTACCGGAACTGACAAAACCTTGCCGGTTCTTACTACCGTAGAGCCTTCTCTGATATTGTTTTTATTTGAAAGCACGGCTACCGAAACTGTTTCTTCCTCAAGGTTCTGTGCCATTCCGAAACTTCCGTCTTCAAATTCAAGAAGCTCGTTGGCCATGCAGTTGGAAAGTCCGTAAACTCTTGCTATGCCGTCGCCGACAAGAATTACCTTGCCTGTTTCGGCCATTTCCGTGCGTGCCTTATAGTTTTCTATCTGGGATTTTATAACACTGCTGATTTCGCTTGCCTTATTCATTTGTTAATCACTCCCTTTATCTTGTTGAGGCGGCCTGAAATACTTCCATCCAATGTTTTGCCGTCAATATCTATTTTAACACCGCCGATGAGAGATTTATCCTCGATATAAAATGCTTCGACGGACTTTTTTGTCAGCTTTTCAAGCTTTTGATTCAGTGCCGCTTTCTGAGAATCGCTGAGTGGCTGTGCATAATAAACCATAGCCTGAGTACAGTTTTGTGCGGTTCTTGCAAGAATTGAAAATTCATCAATACATTCAGGCAGAAATTTTATATGCCCGTTTTCGCACATAAGCTGTAAAAATGAAACTATATGTTCGTTGACAGCATTGCAAAATGCCGATTCAATAAGCGAGAGCCTTTCTGACAGCAGCAGAGCGGGAGAATCAACCAGCTTGAGATAATCGGGGTTTTCCCGAATAATGTCCCCGATGAGAGATATATGCTGCAAAAACTCATCTGTTTTATCGTTTTCAGCAGAAAGCATATAAAGTGCTTGTGCATATTCCTTGGCAATACCCGTCATTGTGCGTCACCTATTTCATCAATAAAGGAATCGATAAGGTTTCTGTGATCTTCGGGCTTGATTTCACGTTCAAGCAGCTTTTCCGTAAGAATGGTTGAAACATCAACGATTTCGCTTTTGATTGTACTTTGTGCCTTTTTGATTTCAAGCTCGGCGTTTTCCTTTGCCTGTCGGACAATGCCGTCAGCCTCAGATTTTGCCTTGGCAATAATCTCATTCTCTCTCTCTCTGGCAGAATCAACAGCTGATTTGATTACACTGTCCGCTTCAGACTTAGCCTCGGAGAGCTTTTGTTCATAAGCCTGTTTGTCAAGCAAAGCTTCTTTTCTGGCTCTGTCTGCGTCTGAATATGCCGCGTCTATAGTCTGCTGACGTGCATCAAGCATTTTCCTTACAGGGTTGTATAGAAATTTCTTTATAATCAGGAATAAAATTACAAGATTTAAAAGAGATACGATAATTTGCCAGATATTTATTGAAATAACATCTAACGTTTGCATAAGCTAAAACTCCGATTATTCAGACTGTTATATTAGAGCGACTGCATTGTTTCGACAAGAATGTCAACAAGGATATTGGGTGCGACAAATATGAGGAGAATTGCGATTACAAGTGCATAAATACCTGTTGTTTCGGCAATGGCACAGCCCATAAGCATAGTTGATGTGACAGCGCCTTTTGATTCGGGCTGACGACCAATCGCCTCGCAGGCTTTTGCTACTGCGTTACCTTCACCGATGCCGGGGCCGATACCGGCAATCATTGCCATACCTGCGCCAAGCGCACAACAACCTAAAATAATACCAATTGCAAGTTCCATTTTGATTTCCTCCAGTAAAATTATTTATTTTTGAGAAAGCCGGTTGATTTTTCAGGCTTTCTTTTTAAGCTGTCTTTTTCTGTATTCCTCAAGCGGAAAGCCGCTTGAAATATTCATCATAGTAAGCATTGCGAATATAAACGCCTGAAGGCAGCCGCTGAAAACGTCAAAATATATTGAAAGTACAGCGGGAATACCTATCTGAAAAAGCGGAATATCGCCGAGGATTCCCGGAAGGGAACCGAGGACAAGCGATGAAAGGCCGCCGAGTGCCGTCGCAAGAAGTATTGAGATTACCGTTCCCGAAAGCACATTTCCGTAATGACGGAAGGCCATTGAAATCGGGGTGGAAAGCTCGCTTATCAGATTTATCGGCGCAAGCAGGGGAACAGGCTCGGTCAGACCTTTAAGATAATACAGAGGCCCGCATTTGAGCTTGTAGTACATTATAAGGAAAAAAACCAGAATTGCCCATCCGCCTACGATATTTACATCAGAAGTCGGCGGGAACAGTCCGAAAAGCGACAAGAGGCTTGAAAAAGCGGAAAGAGCCAGAATTGAAATGACAAATGCGGAATATCCCATGAAGTATTCTCCCATATTGTCCTTGACGAGTGCATCAACCTTTTCAACAATGAGTTCGGCAAAATGCTGACGTTTAAGCTCGATATGTTCCTTCATACCGTGGGTAAGATACAGGCACAAAAAGAATATTGATATCATTACGATAGCCGAGTTTACCTGAGCTTCAGTAACGGGAAAATTTTGAATCGGCATCGGTATTGTAAAAAAGATTCGTGCGCCGGTCAGGGTGATACCTTCGCTTTGCGGCTTGGTAAGCACCTGAAGAACAATTCCGCATAGAATCGGCAGAATCATCATAGCAATATAAAAAGCGTCCAGTACCTTGAATTTTCGGTTAATGGCTGCCAACTTTTTCACCTCTTTGAAAAATCAAATTATTATATAAATAAAAAGCGTTATTTGTTTATAAAAAACATTTTCATACCGATTGCTATTCTCGGAAATAAAAACGGAATGAGCAGTGCGATAGTATTAAATATCGGAGCGACGCAGCCGATTACGGCAATTACTATCAGCAGCATAAATCGCAGCGTCTGAGAAAGCTTTATTGTATCAGCGGCTTCCTTTTCGTCCTTCATAACGGCAGATTGAACTGTCAGCCCCATAAGATAAAAGTTGCCGACGGCGGCTGAAAAACCAAGAAGATTACCAAGAATTACCGTATAATCCCATTTGCCGATTAAAAGAAAAACCGATTGCATAATTGCGCTTAAAAGCAGTGCCCACAGTGCAATATATCTGGTTTCGGAAATCACAGCAGGGTCGGCGTTTTTGAACAGCTTCATATCCGATTACCTCACAAGTTATAACTACACAAATTAGATTTTACCACATATTTCTTATCTATGCAATATTTCAATTTGTAAATTTTTATAAAATTGACTGCTGTAATTTGTTGAAAGTGCCCGGTACGGGATGTATTCGGCATTATATATTATTGTCAAAAAACATATAAAAAAACGGATTGATATTATGCTGTTATGAAACATAATATCAATCCGTTATAATTATGTATTAAATCATACGGGGAGTGAGGAAATTATTCCCAGTGCGTGTCTGACAATGATGGTGGCATCAATTGAATTGATAACACCGTCCTGATTAACATCGGCAACCTTCTGTGCGTCTTCGCTTAGGGTAAGGCTCTGCAACGCATGTCTTGTAACCATTGTACCGTCGATTGAGTTGACAACGCAGTCAAAGTTTACATCGCCCCAGATAATGTCGCTTTCTATCTGCTGCTCGGCAGCAAAGACAGTATATCCGACGCAGCCCGAGGAACCGCCGTTTTCGCCGAGCGTCACACTTTCGCCCGAAGCAACATCAAGCGAATACAGGCTGAAGGTTACATCCTTGCTGTTTACTGCTGACAGTCCCGTATCAGTCCAACCCGACATCCACGAGGGAACGCCGTAGCTTGTAACAGTTCTGGAATCAAGCGCAACATAGACTGTAATATCTGCACCTGCTGTAAAGGAAGCAAGGTCTTCTGTAAGGAATTTTGCGTCACACGGAGTAACGATGCATTCTGCGCCGATAAGCTCCGAAGGCAATGTTGAATAGGTTACACCTTCGCGGTCGCCGAAGACAATATCGCCCGTCTGCAAATCCGTGTCAATTGACCAGTAGCTGTAAAGCGATGTGTCGTTGGGCACAAGGTTCTGAATCAGATTTCCGTTTATCGGGTCAAGTCTGATTTCCAGAATCCATTTCTGGTTTGCAGAACCGTCGGATGCCCATTGAACAACGTTTTCACCTTCTTCAGCCGAACCTGAAACAACGCCCAGACAGCTTGCATCCTCTGTTGCCTTTGTAGTAATTGTGTATGTTCCGTCGCCGTTGTCTACAAACTTGAAGAGCTGGGCATCGCTTGCGGTATCGCTCCAGATTCCGATGTTTGTGCCGTTGTCCACCTTGCCGTAGTCAAGGTCGAGAAGGTATGTCTTGCCGTCGCCGACCTCGGAATAAAGTCTGTAGTAGCCGTCGCCTGCATCTTCTAATGACCATACATCAGCGCCGGTTGTACCCTGCGAAACGTTTGTGCCGTTTGCTGCAACAGAATCATCTACCTGAAGGTAAAGTCCGCTGTTTGAATTCTTGATTGCATAATTGTATGTTGTGTCGATAACTGCACCCTGCTTGACGGTGGTTCCGTTGTATTCAACAGGGTCGCCGATAAGCTCGTTAAGGTACATTTCAACGTTTGTATATCCGTCCGCAGAGAGTGTGCAGACAGAACCGTCGCTGCCGTCGTTGGGATTAAGACCGTGTTCTTCTTCCCATACATTGGGCATACCGTCGCGGTCAGTATCGTTTGTTGAATTCGTAGCACCGTTGGTACTGTGTGCAAATGTGGATGAATTGGGATATCCGCCGACATCGGTCTGGCTGTCGATAATACCCTTAAGACCGTCTTTGCTGCCTGTATATGTATAAGTGCCGTTTGTTACTTCTTTGATGTAACGGGAATCAATATAATCCCAGCCGGTTGATGATGTGCCGCCTGCGCCTGCGTTTGCAATAACGCTCTTATAAGCTTCATCAGCAGACTGTGTATCTACATATGATTCAAAGAAAGGTGAATTGCTTCTGACCTGTGCTTCAGTCTCTCCGAAAGAAGGATTTGCTTTAGCCTTTCCTGCCGCCCACGCATCGTCAGTTGCTTTGAGCACATAGGAGCCGCTTGTGTTTGTCATTACGTTGCCGGAAACGTACATCATCTGCACATCACCTGTATCCTGCTCGGCACCGTCAATCTGAACAACGTGAAGGCTTGTGTCGGACACAGGTCCTGCTTTGTAGAAGTTGTTTACAAAGTTAAGGCGTCTTACGCCGCCGTCGGTTGTTCTGTCTTTCCAGTTGTAAACAACATTGTTTGTGATATCTGCCTGACCGCCGTAGGTTTTGCCATCCTGCTCAAGCGCACCTGCAAGTGACCAGTTTCGACCTGTGTTGTTGATGAGAAGGTTATGATGATAGCTTCCTGTATATCCGCCGACAGATGCAGCAAATGAATGACGCTCGGTCTGTGTACGGTCGGAATCGAGGTAATGCACGGAATTGTTGAGTGTTTCACCGATAATATTCCACTGGAAGGTGATATTCTGCGCTTGTCTGGAGCTGAAGCCTTCGTCGGTTGCCCACGAAATCGAGCAATGGTCGATAATTGTGTGGTTACAGCTTGAAAGGCCCATACCGCCTGTGGATGTTTCGTTCATATCTCCGACACGCACTCTTACATCGCGGATGATTACGTCAGAAGAGCCCATTGCACCGAAGTCGTAATTGATAAGCGTAATTCCATCACCGGGTGCGGTTTGTCCTGCAATATAAACGCTGCCGCCGTTGTCAGGAATGCAGAGTGTATCGGTAAGGGAAATAACGCCGCCGACGTCAAATACGACGATTCTGGGTACGCCTCTCCAATCCTCGGTTTTCCACTGATCATCACACAGAGCCCAACGCAGTGAGCCTTCGCTGCCGTCATCCAAAAGATTTGTAACGTGGACAACCACACCGCCCTGACCGCCTCTTGCGTATCTGCCGTAGCCTTCGGCTGTGGGAAATGCAAGTCTTGCAACGTTGAATGAGTTTACCGAGCCCTTTATAACATTGCCGCTTGAATCAATAGTATCAACT
The DNA here is from genome assembly GCA_017435565.1 of Oscillospiraceae bacterium. Classification (GTDB taxonomy): domain Bacteria; phylum Bacillota; class Clostridia; order Oscillospirales; family Ruminococcaceae; genus RGIG3077. The sequence continues at coordinate 53,838 of JAFSEU010000026.1, forward strand.
CTCCAGTAATATGTGTTTACGGATTGATACGAATCATCGAGTGCGTATGTTGTGCCTGTCTGGTTGCCCTTGAATACAGAAGAGCTTGTTGTTGCATTGAAAACAGTATCATAATCGGTGCCGATATATACATTGTGGCTTTTTGCGTTCTTGCCGGCTGTCCACGAAAGGCCGTTTTCACGTTCGTGGTGCGCTTCCTGGTCGGCAGGAGAAATTTCGGAAATGCCGTATATCGGGTCGCCACCGTCAATTTCAAAGCCGTTGAGCCATGCGTTATATCCCGAACCTTCGGGTGAAATCAGAATTGTAACCGTCTGACCTGAAGATACAGTAAATGTGGAATATGAGATTCCTGCGTCATCTTCGTCCGTTACCCTTGTGGGGCACGAAATGCCCGAAGCGGTTTTTGTTCCGTTGATGGTAACACTCATTGTTCCGACAGTTGCGTTATCAACGCAGCTGTGCCACGTTTTCAGAGAGTGTGTACCTGCGGAAAGCCCTGAGATTTCGAGCTTGATGATACCGCCGCCGCTTGAATTGTCAATAGTAACGCCGTCCATTGTCATATACGGATAGATGCCGCTCATCTTCTGCAGTACCTTATAGTTCACGCTTCTGATGTCGCCGCTTGCGCCACCACCGTTGCTGAGTTTGTAGCTGAGTCCGCTCAATGTTACGGATGCACTTGAACCACCGACAACACACCAGTTGTCTGCGCTGCGGGTAAATGAGGCCTTTCTGCCGTCATTTGCGTTAAGATCAACCGTAATTCTGTTGCCTGTATCGACAACCGCTGTGTTTTCAAGACCGAAATATCCGCCGTATGTACCGTAATAGGTTTCGGCGGCAACTTTTGCAATACCTGTCTGATTAAGGCAGAGAGCCAATGCTGCAATCCAGGTAATGCCTTTTCTGAAACGCTTTCTTGCGCCCATAGTAAATATCCTCCCTGAAAATATAATATCCCTTTATTATTATCAATTTAACAAGAATAATATCATACATTAAGGCTCTTTTCAATGTTGATTTCGATTAAATATATGTGCAAAACTGTTATTTTTTTGCTCGTTGGCATTGAGGATTGCACTTTTCTGCTGAAATAATGATGTTTTTTGTCGGCTCTATTATATAAGCTGAGCTGTATATAAGCTGAGCTACAGCAGGTTTTCAGTGATGCAAAGAATTAAGTATTCTCGCTTTTTGCCTATTGCAAAATCGGAAATTATGTGTTATGATAATAAAAAAGTGAATATGATAACAGAAGATACGGTTTGAAAAGTTGTTTGCTGAGTAGATGTAAAAGGGAATCCGGTTCGAGTCCGGAACAACCGCCATTACTGTATTTGACTAAAATGAATTGCTTATATGCCATTGGGGTACGAGGTAGAAATGCCGCCACTCTGAGAAGGCAAGCATTTTTTGCGGGTTTTGCCGCTGCGTCATAAGTCAGGATACCTGCCGTATCTTTTTCGGGTTTAACACAGCTTTGGTGTGAAGAGTGCAACCGGTTTATCGACAAAAAATCCGGCTTTGTATTTTGCATTTGCATCCAATATAAGGGGCTGTGTTTTTGTGTGCGGTTTATCAGTTGTACTCTTTTGACCTTTGTAAAAAAGGCAAAAGAGTTTTTTTATTTCAGGGAGGTATGGCGATTGACATCCGACAAAAATAAAGAATGGGCAGTTTTTGTTTTGCAAAGCAAATCAAAAGAGCTTGAAAGGCTTCCGAAAAAGGAAGATTTTGATGATAGTACACGTTCACGAATAAAAGCATTTCTCGGCCCGTGGCCAAGGGCGCTTGAAACGGCAGGTCTTAAAGAACCAAGCCGAAAACAGGGTGCTTGCTCAAAGCGCAGAAGAGCCGGAAAGAAAAAAAGTGAAAAGCCTTCGGAGGGGAAATGCCGATGAATGGATTTGAATATTTTCACCCGACAGCTTTGGCACTGTATTTTGCTTCTGTCTTATTTATTACAATGTTTTTATCAAATCCGTTTTTGAATGTTGCAGCGCTTGTCGGAGCATTTGTCTTTTATGCTAAGACAAAAAAGGGTATCTGCCTTGTAAAGGAAACAGGCTTTTCCTTTTTGCTGTTTGTTCTGATAGCAATAACAAATCCGCTGTTTTCACATAAGGGCGCTACTGTTCTGTTTTTCTTCAATAACAATCCCATAACTCTGGAATCAATATTATACGGGCTGAATAATGCTGTTATGCTCACTGCGGTCATATACTGGTTCAAATGTCTGAATCTGGTGCTCACATCTGACAAGCTTTTATATCTGCTGGGTAATGCTTCACCGAAAATCGCTTTGCTCATTTCCTCGGCGTTAAGGTTCATACCGCTTTTAAAATCACAGGGTGAAAGAATAAAGGCTTCGCAGATTACAATGGGTCTGTATGCTTCAAGCGCTTGGACGGACAAGCTTAAGGGCACGCTGAGAGTCTGTTCCGCATTAATCACCTGGAGCCTTGAAAATGCAATTGATACGGGCAGTTCCATGAAGGCAAGGGGTTATGGCTTAAAGCCCCGAACGCATTATTCGCTTTATAGGTTTACAAGGCGTGACGCATTGATGATGGTGCTTGTTGCGGCACTGGACATATTTGTGATTTTTGCCTTTTGCGCACAGTGGCTTGAATTCAGTTTCTATCCGCTTGTTTCCTACGTATGCAGTCTTTCGGCGCTTGTGGCGTTTGCGTTGCTGTGCCTGCTGCCGCTGATTATTGAGATAAAGGAGGATTTGATGTGGAAATACTGCAAATCAAGGATTTGAGCTTTTCCTATCCACAATCGGAAAAACACGTTCTTTCCAATATAAATCTTTCGGTCAGCGCAGGCGAATTTGTTGTTGTGTGCGGTGAGTCGGGCTGTGGTAAATCCACACTTTTGAGGTTGATTAAAAAAGAGCTTTCTCCCTATGGAAAAACTCAAGGAAAAATATTATATAACGGCACCGAGATTGAAAAGCTCGATGAGAGAGAATCTGCGGCACAAATCGGTTTTATTCTCCAGAACCCCGAAAGCCAGATAGTTACCGACAGGGTATGGCACGAGCTGGCGTTTGGACTTGAGAGCCTTGGATGCGATGATAAGGTCATTCGCCGAAGAGTTGCAGAAATGGCAAGCTATTTCGGAATTGAAGAGTGGTTTCATAAAAAAACTGCTGAATTATCGGGCGGTCAGAAGCAGCTTTTAAATCTTGCGTCGGTAATGGCGATGCAGCCGAAAATTCTGCTTCTGGATGAGCCGACAGCACAGCTCGACCCGATAGCCGCCGCAAATTTTATCACAACGCTTAATAAGCTTAATCGCGAAACGGGTCTTACCGTTGTTATAGTCGAGCACAGGCTGGAGGAGCTTTTTCCGATTGCCGATAAGGTGCTTATTATGAGGGACGGCAGAAATGAGTTTTTTGGAAGTCCGCAGCGTTGTGCGGCGTATTTCAGCCAAAATCCCGACGACCCGATGAAGGCGGCGTTGCCGAGCGCTATGCGTATATTTTCACAGCTTGAGGGCGGGGGAGAAGCTCCGCTGACTGTAAAAGATTGCAGAGAATATATCGCAAAAAAATACTCAAACAGAATAACCTTTCTTGAGGAAAAGGAATTTTTTCCGAGCAATCATAAGTCAATTGAGTTCAAGGATGTATTCTTTCGTTATGGCAAGGATTTGCCGGACGTGCTCAAAAGCGCATCGTTTTCTGTATATAAAGGCGAGCATTTCTGCATTCTCGGAGGAAACGGAAGCGGAAAGACGACTGCCCTTTCTCTTGCTTCAAGGCTTCTGAAGCCATATCGCGGCAAAGTGCTGATTGATGGAAAGAACGTCAGGGATTATGCGAAGAATGAGCTTTATGTAAATAATATCACACTTTTGCCGCAAAATCCGCAGACACTTTTTCTTGAAAAGACGGTCAAAGAGGATTGGCTTGAAACTTGCTGTATTATGAAGTACAGCAGCAGCCAAGCGCAAAGCAAAATTCAAGAGCTTGCCGATATCCTCGGTATCAAGCATCTGCTGGATATGCACCCTTATGATTTAAGCGGAGGCGAGCAGCAAAAGGCGGCACTTGGAAAAGTACTGCTTCTAAATCCGAAAATTCTGCTGCTTGACGAACCGACAAAGGGCATTGACGCCTGCTCCAAGATAAAGCTTCTGCAGATTCTGCAAAAGCTTACAAAGAAGGAAATCACCATTATTACCGTCACGCACGATGTTGAATTTGCGGCACAGAGCGCCGACCGTGTGGGAATGCTGTTTGACGGGCAGTTTGTTTCGGTTGATACACCTGTCAGATTCTTTTCCGAAAACAGCTTTTATACCACAGCGGCAAACCGCATTTCAAGAGGAATATACGACGGTGCGATTTTGTGTGAGCAGGTCGTGGAGCTGTGCCGCCTTAACGGAACGAAGGACGGTGATTGTGAATGAACAGACGAAAGAATGTTGCCACGTTTGTACTTCTGGCAATTGCAATTCCGTTTGTTGTAATCGTCGGAGCGCTTGTTTTTAAGGAAAGGTATTACGCCTTTGTTTCTCTCTGCGTCGCTTTTCTTTCGTGCATTCCATTGTTTTACGCATTTGAGCGGAGAGAAAGCTCTTCAAAAGAGCTTGCCGTATTGGCTGTTATGATTGCGATATCGGTCTGCGGAAGATTTATTTTTTCCTTTTTGCCGGGCTTTAAGCCCGTAACGGCAATTACTGTAATCTGTGCGGTATATCTCGGAAAGGAAGCGGGCTTTGTGGTGGGTTCGCTCTCTGCTGTGGTGTCGAATTTTTATTTCGGGCAGGGTCCCTGGACGCCGTTTCAGATGTTTGCGTGGGGATTTCTGGGATTTATTGCCGGATTGCTTTGCTCGCCGCTAAAAAAAAGCAGAGCTGCTTTATGCATTTACGGCGCATTTGCCGGTATTGCTTTTTCTTTGCTTATGGATGTCTGGGCGACACTTTGGGCTGATGGGGCATTCAATCTGCAGAGATATGCGGCTTTGGCTGTATCGGCAATCCCCTTGACAGTTGAATATGTGGTTTCAAATGTGATTTTTCTCCTGCTTTTGTCAAATCCGATAGGAGAAAAGCTGGAACGCATTAAAAACAAATACGGCTTGTTTGCCGTGTGAATTGTTCAATTTCAGCGAAAATGCTGTTTTGATAAAAATTTCAGAAAGAGGTATTTTTAAATGAAAAAATTACTTAGCACAGCGCTTGCAATTGCAATGCTTTCAGGATGTGTAAATCTTGCTGCTTCAGCGGAAGATGGACTATCTGCATCGGTTTATGTGACGATATCAAATAAGGGAGAGCTTGTCGCAGTGCAGCAGAATGTTGTTGTTTCTGATGCTGACAATGACGGCAGCTTGACAGTGGATGATGCTCTGTTTGCCCTTCATGAAGCGGTATATGAAGGTGGTGCAGAGGCAGGATATAGCTCATATACGGGTGATTACGGTCTTTCCCTTGGTATGCTCTGGGGCGATGACAGCGGAAACTTTGGTTACTGCAAGAATAACACATCCTGTTTCAGTCTTGCTGATACTGTTGTTGACGGTGATTATATTACGGCATATATTTACAGCAATACTGATTATTATTCCGATATGTATACCTTTTTTGACGTGAACACGGCAAGCGCAGACGCCGGCGAGGAAATTATACTTACACTTTCAGGTTCAGGCTATGACGCTGACTGGAACTCTGTAACTTTGCCGGTTGAAGGCGCTGTAATTACATTGAACGGCGAACAAACGGAATATGTTACCGATGCTGAAGGAAAGGTTTCTGTTACAATCGAATCCGAAGGGAAATACACAATCAGCGCGAAATCGGATACCCGGATAATTGTTCCGCCGGTATGCGTTGCCGAAATTTCAGCTGTGGTTGTTGATGAGGAAAATAGCGTACCATCCGAATCGGAAAGTGTTGAATCAAGCGAGAACAGTGAATCAAGCGAAAGCATAAGCGAGCCTGAAAGCTCTGCTGCTGATGTTTCTTCACCCGAAACAGGCGATGACTCTAACGTAACAATTTACGCGGCAGTTTTCTTTTTGTCCGTTATGATGGCTGCGGCGATTGTTGTATCATCAAAAAAATCATATGAAAAATAAGCTTTTTAGTTTTTTGTCCCTGTTAGGTGCTTTTGTAATATTTTTTACTCAGTCCGCTTTACAGTTTTGCGTAAATGCCGCCGATGTGGCTTTGGATACAATCGACGGCATTACGTTGTACAAGCTCAGCGAGTCTTCTGCATCGGATATAGACGAATGGATTGAAGGTGCTCTGACGGAAAATGCAGGCATAGCCTCTGAATGGTATGTTATCGGGCTTAGTCAGTATGGGGATTATGATTTTTCAAAGTATCGGGCGGCTCTGCTTGAATATCTTGAAAATAATACCGAAGGCTCTGCTTCATCACGCCAGAAATATGCTCTTGCGCTTGTTGCGGCGTCAAGCACGGATTCGTATATAAACGAGGTGCTTGATGATTCAATTGGCAAGCAGGGGATAATAAGCTGGATATTCGGTCTGCACCTCTTGAATAACGGCTATGAATCGCAGGAATATTCTTTGCAGCAGATTAAGGAAAAGCTTGTGTCGCTGCAGCTGCCCGACGGAGGGTTTGCCGTAATGGGCTCAAACTCAGAGGTGGATGCGACCGCTATGGCGCTTGCGGCACTTGCACCGTATTATGACAGCGATTCAGACGTAAAGATTTGTGTGGACAAAGCACTTGACTTTCTTTCGCAGCAGCAGAATGATACGGGTGATTATTCAAGCTACGGCACGGATAATTCCGAAAGTACAGCGCAGGTTCTGATTGCGCTTTCATCGCTGGGTATTGACGCGTTGCAGGATTCGAGATTCATCAAAAACGGAAATACTGTTTTTGACGGAATAATGCTGTACCAATTGCCTGACGGCAGCTTTTCGCATATAAAAGGCGGAGAATCAAACGATTTGTCAACTGTGCAGGTTTTTCTTTCAATGGTTTCCTATCTGCGGATGAACAATGCTGAAAGTTCGCTTTATATACTGGATTCAATCAATCTCAAAAGTGAAAACAGCGTGGGAAATTCAGAAAGCGAATCTTATTTTGACAGCTCGATTGTCGTGACTGAAGAAAGCCTTGATCAAGAAAATGAATCTGCAAGCCTTAGCGGAAATTCGGTTAATACATCAATTAGTGAGAAAGCAGGCAGCTATAAGCTTTGGGTAATTCTTGTGATTGCTGCAATTGCAACGGCAGTCTGCTTGGCGATGTATGTTTTCAAGCGCCGCAATTTAAAGAATTTTGCAGTTGTCATAATCATAGCTTTGGCGTGCATTGCTTTTGTTTTGTTGACTGATTTCAAGAGCAGGGATGAATTTTACAACGTAGCGTCAGATAAAGCCGAAGCCGACGGAAGCGTTATAATTTCAATCAGATGCGACGAAATTGAAGATAAAAGCGCAGAGCACATTCCCGATGACGGTACTATTCTCAATGATACCGAGCTTGAATTCAGTTCCGGCAATACCGTATATGATATTCTTTTGCAGGCAACAATCGAAAATGGAATACATCTTGAAACAAGCTCGGTCGGCAGCTCGGTTTATGTCGAAGGAATCGCGAACATTTATGAATTTGATTTCGGCGAGCTTTCCGGCTGGATGTATTATGTAAACGGTGAGGAGCCGTCAGTTGGTTGCGGTGATTGCAAAGTGAATTCCGGCGATGTGATAGAATGGGTATATACCTGCGATTTCGGAAAAAACGGTTAATGAAAGGGCGAGGCAATAAAAATGAACAAAAACGCTTTCTTTCAAAATAAAACTTGCGAGTTTTTTCCTTGCCACAGCGGAATCAGCATCGATGATTTCAATTGTATGTTCTGCTACTGCCCTTTATATATGCTCGGCAGCGAGTGCGGCGGGAATTACAGAATATTGCCCGAAGGCATCAAGGATTGCAGCGATTGCACCGTGTGCCATTGTAAGGATTCATATAAGCTGATTGAATCAAAGTTTTCGCTGATAGTGCAAAGGGAACGGCAAAACCGAAAATAAAGCTTTAATATTGAAACAGATTAAAAGCCGCTTCAGACTTTGTGTCAGAAGCGGCATAGCTTTTAATACTGAGAAAAATATAGTATTGACAGGACGAGATATTTGTGCTATAATAATCGCAATATGAGGGAGTAGCAGGCGCATATTCTGCGCAGCAAGTCAACATTCTAACCCAAAGCGGGTTTGGCTTGTTTTAAATTGCGAGACTCATGCTGAGCAGGTTTGTGCTATGCGTGGAGTCTTTGTGTTTGCCCTGACGCCAAGCGTGGCTTTCGCCGTGCTTGGTTTATTTTTTGTCAAAAAACGGAGGAACAGAAAATGAAACTGGGGTTTGCTTTCTTTTTCAACAGTATTTTGCTCGGTGTAGGTCTTGCTATGGACGCTTTTTCGGTGTCGCTTGCCAACGGTCTGAATGAACCGCAGATGAAAAAATCCAAAATGTGCGGCATTGCAGGTGTTTTTTCGGCATTTCAGTTTGCAATGCCGATGATAGGCTGGATATGTGTATCCACCGCTATGCAGTATTTCAAAGCGTTTGAAAAATGCATACCCTGGATTGCGCTTGCTTTGCTTGGCTTTATAGGTGGTAAAATGCTTTTCGAGGGAATAAAGAACAGGGACGATGATGAAGAAAAAAGCGCTGTGGGATTCGGTGCTCTTCTGCTGCAGGGAGTTGCCACTTCAATCGACGCACTTTCTGTCGGTTTTACAATTGCGGATTATGATTTGCTTGATGCCGCTCTTGCCTGTCTGATGATTGGCGCAGTAACCTTTCTTATCTGCTTTGCGGGCATTGCAATCGGTAAAAAGGCAGGAACTAAACTTGCAGGCGGAGCCGGAATCTTAGGCGGTTCAATTCTCATTTTTATCGGACTTGAAATCTTTATATCAAGCCTGATTTAATCAAATTTCGGGAATATAACTGAATTTATATATACATAGGATGAGGGTTAAAATGGATAATAGCAATGCAATTCAGAAAATGTGTGAGATATATGAGAAAATGCTCAGCGAGAATTTTACAGGTCAGTTATCATACGAAGACGGTTGGATAATCTGGAAAATGCCAAATGATATAATCATAAAATCCACAATTAACATTCCTCCGGGCGAGGGCTATATCTGCGCATATTATTTTGACGGAAAAAAGGAAAATGCCCTTACTCATTGGCACCCGGAAGTTGATGAAATTTACGAGGATTTAATGAAAATCAATTGCGGTGAGATATTCTGGATATCGACACGGAGAAAATCCCGCGCCAATAGATTGCCTGTTATGTTTGAAAAATATGAATGGGATGAATTGAGCGAAGATATAAAAAATATGTATATCATATTGTGATTAGTCGCAAATACCTTTGATTTTATGACTTATAGAAAAATACCCGCAGCAGACAGACTTGTCTGTTGTGGGTATTTGTTTATTTGAGGCGTTTTTCGGTGCTGTCAGCAATGACCTCATGTGCCTGCACCTGTGCATATTTCGGAAGTCTGCTGTTTACTTCGGCAACAATATCTTCACCGTCGCATTCGCAAACAACAAAAAGTGACGCAAAGATTTTGCCACAGCGTTCATAAACCTTGGCGTGGCTTATCTGGGAATATTCCATAAAAATGCTTTCGATTTCATCGGGAAAAACATTTTCGCCGTTTGAGAGCAGAATCATTCTGCGCTTTCTTTCGGTTACATAAAGCTTGCCTTCCCTTAAAAAGCCGAGGTCGCCCGTGCGGAAAAATCCTTCGCTGTCAAAAGCTTTTTCTGTGGCGCAGATATTGCCGAAATAACCCGAAGAAACATTGTCGCCTTTGACGGTTATTTCACCGATACCGTTTTCATCAATATCTCTTATCTGAATGTCGATTGTTTCCATAACTGTGCCGACCGATTCAAAGTCGTAAGGGTCGGAGTATTCGCAGCTTATAAGCGATGATGTTTCCGACAGACCATATGCTTCGAGAAGGTTGAGCTTTGCATTTTTCAAAAATCTGCGTATTTCAGTTTTGAGATATGCTCCTCCGCTGAAAAGGTAGCGGATGTTTCCTCCGAGAGCCGCAGCAGGCGGTAAGTTGTTCGCAATGCACGCCGAATAAAGCTTTTCGTATATCAGTGGAACAGCGCAGAATACCGTGGGTTTTACGATTGCAATTTCCTGCATAATGAGCTTTGTGTCACTGCATATGTATATGCTCATTCCCGAAATAAGCGAGTAAAGAAAATTGCATATGCCGCCGTAGGTATGGCTGAGAGGCAAAAACAGATAGCATTTGTCCTTTGAAGAGAACGGCGCCCTTTTTTTGAGGCTTTCCCAGTTGGCAAACATATTGTCCTGTGAAAGCATAACTGCCTTCGGAATTCCTGTTGTACCCGACGAGAAGATGATTTTGCAGCATATGTCGGTTTCAAGCGGATTTGGAACCGGCAAATCTGATTGTGCTGTCTGCAAAAGCTCTTCCATAACGATGTACAGAATCTGCGGAAACTTTTCTTTCAGCAAATTCACAACACTTTCTTTCCGGCGTGAATATATCACCGCACCTGCGTCGAGAAGCTCTGCTGCATTGATGATATCCTGTGATGACCATTCTTTTGATACGGTGCAGCTTACTCCTACATAGCCCATAACTGCAATGTCTGCAACCATATAATTATAGGAATTTGCTCCGAAAATGATGATTTTTTTGCCGTAAAGTCCTTTGCTGAGCAATGTTGCGGCAACTCTGTGAACATCATCCGCAAAGCAGTCAAAGCTTTTGCCCTCGAATGTGTCACCTTTTCTCTCAAAAATATATTCGTGACCTTTAAACTGCACAGCTCCCTTGATAAGCAAGCTGTGTATATCATATTCTGCCATTGTTCAAACGCTCCTTCAGCTTGTTGTAATTTATTTTCGTGTGATGCTTTGCATCGCAGGGAATTTTCTTTGTGAATTTTATTTTCGGTTCGTCGATTCCGATATCTTGCAAAAATCTTCTTATTTCAGTTATATCGACGGATTTTTTACTGCCTTGCAGAAAAACATAAACACTATTGTTATGTTCAAGAACGGCGCATTTGGGAATGTCACAAAAATTTGCTATAAGCTTCTGCTCAATGCAGTTGCTGTATATTTTACTGCCGCCGACATTTATGAAGTTTTTGTTTTTTCCGAGAAAATATATCAGCTCACCGTTGTCTTGCGCAATGTCACTTGTGCGGTGCCAGAGAATGCCGCTTTCGTCTGTTTCTTTTGTGTAAGGGTCGCTTGTCAGATAGCTTTTCAGCAGAGCGCGGCTTGATACAAGAATTTCGCCGTTATCATCAAGCTTTATGCGCACACCGTTGACAGCACGTCCGAGAATGGAACGCTGCTCTTCTTTGAGTACTTTGATAAACTCGTCAAGGTTGGCAGTCGCAATCAGATTGCATTCTGTGGAACCGTAAATCACTTGACATAAACAGGAGTTGAACTTTTTGCGTATTAGCATTGCTTCGTGCAGGTTTAATATTGCACCGCCGAAATACAAGGTTTTGAGCTTTGGAAAAATATTCTGCGCCTTAAGGCAGAAATCGGGTGATGTGATGATCATACTGACAGGCTCGTTTTCAAACAGCTTTAAAAGCCTGTTTATTCTGCCGCTGCGGTATTTGCCGAGATTCAGCTGCGGTAGCACGGTAGTAAAGCCGTTGAGTATATTTGCAAAAACATATATGTATGATGTGGTCAGGACAGTTTCGTTACTGCCGCAGGTAATATTGCTGTTGATAAGCTCAAGCTGGTGCATAAGGTCGCGGTGCGTGCGAAGTGCAATTTTCGGTTTTCCTGTTGAGCCAGTTGTCATTGTCAGCAATGCTGTTGTATCTTCTTCTATATCTGTCAGCGCATAGGATTCTGCGGAAAACCTTTCAAAACGGTCAATGTTGATGACCTGGCGTATTTTTCCGATTTCTCCGAAAAGCTTTCTCAGGTGCTTTGTTTTGTCGGAAACAAGTACCATCTGCGGCTCGTAATCTGCAAAAATACGCGCAAGCTTTTCCTGCTTTGCCCATATGTCAACATACATTATTGAAGCGCCTGTTTCAAGCGACGCAAGCATAAACACACAAAGCTTGTATGATGATGATGCAAATGCAAGAATCCTGTCGCCTTTTTTAACATTGCAGCTTGAAAGGTATGCCGCCATTTTACGGACATCACAGTCAAGCTCGCAAAAGCTTTTTCGGCGGATTTTTTTGCCTTCGCGGTAAACAATTGCGGTTTGCTGACCTTTTGAAAGGCATATTTCTTCAAAAACTTCGACTATTCTGCTCAAGTTGCATCCTTTCTTCGGTAAAGCAGAAAATCACGGTAAAACCACGAGTTATTCTGCCTGAACAAGCTTTCGGAAAGTTCGTGGTCGCAGTAAAGCTCATTGGTGTCGGGATATCGTTGGTTCTGCATATTCCAGTAAGCGACCCTGCCGTTTGGATTCATAAGATTTGTTAATTTGCGTGTGTTTTCTGCAAATTCAGCTTCGTTCATATATTCAAAAATGTCTGAAAGATTGGCAAAATCGACCTTGCCGACACAGAGAGAAAGCATATCTGCATTGACAAGCTTAATGCGGTCGATTCTTTTTCGGATTATATCGTAGTTTTCACGTCGCAGATATAAGGGGAGTGAGCAGGGTGTATATCTGCCCGAAACAATATAGTTGATATAGGGGTTAAAAGCGTTTACCGTATTTTTAATCCCGAATTCAAAGCGCTTTCGTATATCACTTCCGCTTTTTTCCTTGTCGCTTACATAGTCATAAAAGCTGCTGTCACGACCGAGCCTGCCCATAATCTTATATCCGAAATAGATTCGGAAAATCGCATTGAAGCGGCGGTTGTCAATGTGCTTTTTATAAAACTCATATTGATTGTGCAGATTGTCAATATGAGCAAATTGCAAAAACTCTTCACGGGTTGAGAAAAGCGGAATCATATAGTTTCTGAAAATGTCAAAATAGTGTTCAAACTTTCCTGCATGAATAATGCCCTGCTCGATAAGATTGATGTTTTTATCAAAGAAACGTCGTGCCTGCTCAGAAAGAGCACAGCGCACCCTTTTGTAAAGCATCAAGCGTTTTCCGCCGCACACTCCGAGAAGGGTAAGCGTTTCTTTGTAACACAGGTATTTAAAGCAGGCTATTTTCAGTTCACAGCAGTAAAGCTGAGTTTTGTTGACATCAAAAGCATATATCATCGACGGGTCTTTTGTGAGCATTGCCAGAGTATTGTCACCCGCAGAGGCTACCGAGATGCCGACCTCACCCTTTTGTATATCAAGGGCCTTGAGAAGAATTTCAGTGTCCTCCCAGCAGTTTGAATACCGTATAAAGGAAAAGTCAGCCTTACTCATTTTCATCACCTATTATTCTGACTGTTCCGTTTATGCCGTCAACCTCAACTGACATACCATCCTTTATTACAGAGGTAAGCCCCCGTATTCCCGCAACGAGAGTTATGCCCATTTCTCTTGCGACAACTGCCGAGTGTGACAGCACGCTGCCGCGTTCGATTATAATGGCTTTTGCCATAGGAAAGAGTACGGTCCAGCCCGGGTCTGTCCGTTTTGCCATAAGTATATATCCTTCGACATCGGCACTTGACGGGTCTTCGACCAGCTTTACGACACCGGTGATTTTTCTTCCGCCGCCTGCAACTCCGCAAAGAACATCATTGTCTGATACTTCCTGACGTGAATAAATCGGCAGCATATTCTCGGAGCAGACCTCGCCGTAAAAATACATACGCTCATACACGGTTTTGGTTTTGTTATCCTCAAATTCTTTCCTGCGTGCGATGATTCTTTCACGCATTGTGCTCGGGTCGGTTTCGCCCTTTGCAACTATCTGTGAAATTTCCTGCTTTGTCATAAAGAATATATCACGGTAGTTTTCGAGAAAACCATTATTTTCAAGGTTTTTGCCGATGCGCAGATAGATATTTCTCACGATTGAGTAGATGTACGTTCTTCTCAGGCGAAGCGATTCTCTGTTGCGGATGAAAAACTTTGTCACCTTCAGAAGAAGCTTTATGAAAGGCCGCTTTATGATGCCGAAATATGCCAAAAGCTCCTTTTCGGCATTCTTGTCAGCTTCTGCACCGCAGGTCGGAAGACTGTCGCATTTAAGATATCCCTTGATGGTATCAAGCAAAAATGACGGATCTTCAAAAAGAGTGACCGTTTCAAGCTTGAGCTCATCCATTGTTCTTGCACCGTAGCGATAGATATATTCATCAATCATTCTGAATACGGCATGGTCATCCTTGAGCTTTGCTTTGATTGTTTCATTATCGGAATTGAAAAGCTCGCAAAGACTGTTGTCTTTCTTGATTTCTTCGACGATTGCAAGAAGAGCCTCGCTTTGCTGAGCACTTTCCACGTTGCCCTGTCGGCTTATAACGCTGCTGATAAGTCCCTCATAACGTTCGATTTTTTTGTTTTTAAGACTGTCGGTCAGCATTCCGTAGAATATCATAGCGCCCATATCATTTGCAATCGGAGTTATGAAATCGTCAAGAATTTCTCGTTCAAGTGTGTTGTAAATTTCAAGAAGACCGCTGTTTGAAACACCTTCAAATTCGTTCGCATAGTATGGCTTTGTAACCTTGTTGAAACGCTCAATAAAACGGCGGCTGTCCTTTTTCATTCTTAAAAGCTTGCATATAAAGCTTGCATAAATCCTTACAAGCCTTGTTTTGGCAGCCGCTTGTGATTCATGCAGGGCAGTTTTTACGCCCATCATATTTTCCATATACTGCTTGTTTTTTTGATATCCCGGGTACAAAGCAGTCATTTTATACCAGCTGTTCAGACGGTAGTAGATTTTGTTTTCATAAAAATCAAGCATATTGTCCAGGTCGTTTTCAATGGACCTGATGGCGTCGCTGCTGACATAAAAGCTGCGCAGGGTCTGCTTGTATATTTTTGAATACACCTCACGGGCAAAGGTGAATGTCAGCGGAGTGGTAACGCCCGAATAGCTTTCAATGATGTTTGAGTTGTCGAGTATGGTGCGGAATTTGTCTTTATCTATATGGCTGTAATTTGTGATTGGTCGGCATTGAAGTATGAAAATTTCGTTATTTTTAATGCAGAATTCAATGTCCTGACCCTTTCTCGGCGTAAAGCCTTTTTCAATTTCAAGCGCGGTATTATAGAGCTTCAGCACAAGCTTGTCGGAGATTTTTGCGTCTGTTTCGTTTCTGGTGACAATGCTTTGCGTGCAATCAACAATATAATCGCTGCTGTCGCATTTGCCCGAAACAAGGCTTTCGCCCGCCCCGTTTACAACGCTTATGAGTGTTTCGTCCGGATTATTGGTAGTGGGGTCGATTGTGAAAATGACGCCCGAGCAGTCCGCCTGAATCATACGCTGTATAATTACGGCAACGCTGATGTCGGGCGAGATAAGGCCGTGATTTGCACGATATTCCATAATGCGCTGTGAAAAGCAGGAAAGGTAGCACTTCTTCACGCTTTCAAGCACATTGTCGATTCCGCTTACGTTGAGATAGCTTTCGAGCATACCCGCGAATGAAAAATGCTCACCGTCCTCATCGGTTGCGCTTGAACGCACAGAGAGCATTTCGTCGCTGCCGAATGTTGCAGATATTTTATCTGCAATAAGCTGTTTGGTGTTGGCGCAAAAGCTTTTGCCTTCAATCAGCTTTAATACGGCAAGGCGGTTTTCTTCACTGTAATCGGACATGAGGCGCTGATACTGAGCTTTGTCGTTACCGAGAAATTCAAAAAACAGACTTGACGTCAGCACCATATATTCGGGCACATTTGCTCCGATACGGCAAAGACGCTCAAGATTGAACGCTTTGCCGCCGATGTTTTCTGCATTAGGTTTTGTGTTTTCGGGAATACAGTTCATTTTCTGACCTTTCTTTTGATGAAATAATAAATTGAGGATATTATCAGACATCCTGAAATGACAATCAGCTGTGTTTTGCCGATTGATATGCAGTTTGCGCAGAAATAGAATATGAACATCAGCGCCATATAAGCGATTTTCAGTATTTCAAGCTTTTCCTGAATGATGATATATCCTATGGCAGCAAGGCTTAAAATGCCTATGGCACCATAAAATGCTGTATTAAGCAATACAAACACAGCGGCACAGACGCAACCGAACACAATAAGCTGATTTTTGCTCAATGGCTGTGTTTTGCTTTGTGCGTCTTTTTCATAGTCAAAGATATCGTCTGCAATTCTGATTGTCAGTATAAGGCAAAGCACTGAGGGGAGCATACGCCCGAATGCAGTAATACCTGCATTTGACGCAAGTATAAAAATAATGGATATTGCTGCCGAAACGATAACATATATCGGCAGCATAAATTTTCTGAAAAGGTATTGTGTCAGCTTCATTTTTTTATAAATCGGTTATAAATCGCTGCTTTGAGCAATATTGGTGTGGGCTTTAACTCAACAGTGTCACACAGCAGCTCGATTTCTTCATAAGGCTTATGTAAGTAGCGCTCCGACTCGATTAACCTGATTCCGTCGCTTTTCGATATTTTTCCGCTTCGTACCAGAACGCTTATTTCGGGAAGGCAATGCGGCCTCCCTTCGGCGCATTGATAAATATAGTGCGCCGCATTATGAACACGGCAGTCGTAATGGTCATAATTCTCATCTGTTTTCCAGCCGGTGTTTCGGCGAAGAAATTCAACGATGCTTTGTTCGTCATAATCGTGATATAGAAAATATGAAACAAATTCACGGAAGTCGCTCTGCTCTATGCCGTCATAAAGCATTGATTTGACATCGGAAAGAAGATTGCCGTCCATGCGGCTTTCAATTGACGATAAAAGCTCTTTATAGAGAGCGCTGATGTCTATTTCACTCACCGACTTTAAGCCAGCATCTATAAGCGAGGTGAACACGTCATCGCCGTAATATCTGAGCATCTGCTGCGGGCTTCTTCCGTGAATGCACAGCCCTGCGTTGATTCGTGTTGTGTAATTTATCATGGCTGCATAGCCGAGATATGAGCAGGCAACACACGGAGTCAGCCAATGCTTCATTGAATAACGGTAAAAACGCTTGAGCAGCGCAGAATCAATCTCGATATATTCGTGCTCGACGCCGAATTCCTTTACAAGCCTGTCTACATTCGCTCTTGCGGCATCGCTGAAAAAGCCGTTGAGCAGTGTAAAGGTTTTGACCTTTAAATTATATCGATTTATCAGCTCATGCAGGACAAAAACGCTGTCTTTTCCGCCCGAAATCCCCAAAGCCGCATCATAATCATATTTGCCTCTTACATTTTCGATTCGCTCGCAAAAAAGCTCTTCAAGGCGTGCTTTGTCCGAAAGCTTAGAGCTTATGGTATCATAGCTTCTGCAATAACTGCATACACCGTTTTCGTCATAGCTCATACGTCTGACAGTGCTGTCGTTAAGACAGCGGGTACATTTCTTCATATCAGCTCCTTAATAAATACGGCATATCTTTTTTCATTCGATTCAATATTCTTTTCAAAGCGCCTGAAGCTGTCCTTTTGTTCACATTGAAAGTGGTACATCATATCCTTGTAGCCCATATCAATGACATATTTGCAGCCGAGGTAAAGCAGCGCAGTATAAATTTTGTGTTTTTGAAATTCAGGCTTTACAGCGCTTGTTTTTGAAATAAAGCAGTCGCCGTAAGGGCTGTCGTAGCCCATTACATATCCCACGGGCTCGCCTTTATAAAATGCAACGTACATAATAAGCTCAATGTTCTTTGTCCAGCTCAGATAAAGCTTTTCAAAATACTCCTTGGGGATATCGCAGTAGAGATAACTGCCTGCAAAAGCCTCCTGTGAAATTGAAAACACATCCTGAGCAAGCGCATAGGCACTTTCGCCCTTGTAAAACTCAAAGGTAAAGCCTTCGTCGATTTTTTGCTTTAGCAGCTGTTCTCCGACGGCATATAGAGGGTTGTTTATATCAATACGTGCGCTTCGGTATGTATAAAGCTCGCGATAACCGAGCTGTCTGATATAATCAACGTAAAAGGGCGGATTTGTGCAGTCGGGGAAAAGCCTTGTTTCGTAATTGCTGATAGCCCAACGGTATGACATCCACGAGCAGTAATTCACAGGTCCGACCAGCTCTTTATATCCAAGCTCTTTCGCCCGTTTTTCAATTTCAGAAAACATCGCCTTAGCGTCATCAAAATTTTCCGAAAGCTGTGTAAAGCCGAAAAGGCATTGATGGTCGTTCATTTTTTTGTTTATAATAAGATAAGCGCTGCAGCCGTTTACGCTGAATTGTTCATAGTAATCGGCAAGCGCCAGAATTTGAAGCTCTTTTTCCATAATATTTCTCTTTTCTCAGCAGATTTTCAGAATATCAAACATACGGGATGTATTTTTTGCAAGCTGCTGTGTATAATCAAGCTTGAGATACTGACCGCCTATTCGGAGAATGCTCAGCTTGTTCACGCAGAATTCAAGCGTGTTGAATCTCAGCAGGTGTGAATATTCTTCATCAGTCAGCGTGGTTTTTGTCAGCTCAGACAGCTTTTCTCTGTAATATTCAAGGACTTTTTTGACCTTTTCATCGTCTATGTCCGTCATAACGGAGACGAGAAGCTCGATAATATCGTGCTCTGGGTTTTGGTAACAGGCAAGCTCCCAGTCATAGATGCAAATTCGCTGCTCATCTGCATAAATGTTGCGAACAGAATAATCGTTGTGCGTCAGCGTTCTGCGTTTTTCAACAGCTGAAAACTCATTATGCATATTATCAATGAAGCTGCAAATCAAATCAAGCTTTGCTTTGCCGAAAATAACAAGGTTTTCATCGGAAAGCCTGTTGAATAAACGTTTGATAAATCCACGGCTTTTGCGATAATCTGCGGGCGAATAGCAATTGATACCTAAACGTCCGATGCAGTCCGAAGCGCCGAAATAATGTGCGTGAAACTCACAAATTGCATCCGTCATTCTATAAAGGTCAGCATTATCGCAGCTGTGACAGCCGAGCTCTTCCATTGCAATAAAGCAACTGCCATTGAAGCGGCTTATGAGCGATCCGATGATGTCGGGCAGATATTTTTTCAGCGAATCATCAAAACCGTTGTAAATTACAGCCTCACGGGCATAGCTTTGGTTGTATCCCAGAATTTTGTGATTCATCACCAGCATTAAAAACAAAATCGGATTGCCACCGCTCAGAAGCTTAATGCCGTTGGCGATGATAAGCGATGATTTCGTTTTGCCGATAAAGCATTTTTCAGAACTGTCGGGAAATACAGCGCGGTATTTTCGGATTCCGGATTTTGATGAAGCAATGCGGTTGGAAATTCCAACGTGGTTAATAATCGGCTTTCTTGAAATCTGCAGCTTTTTTTCGCCGAATATTTTGCGAATGGCATTGTTTTCGTTCATAAAATCTGAGTATTCCTTTTTTATATAATTACATATATTATATATCAGATGTCGAAAAAAGTAAAGTTTTATTCATAAAAAACTCATTTTATAAGAAATCGGAGCTATTTTCTGACAAATAACTCCGATTCTTATTTCTTATTAAAGCGCTTAATCTATGCATTAGACGGCAATGATGCACATTATTCGGATTTGATTTTGTAAAATCCTGCAAAAAGGGCGGGGCAGGTGATTTTACCTGAGGCTGATACAGCTTTGCCGCCGAAGCTGTAAATTTCATCAGCTAAATTAAAGCTGCATTCAAACGAAACCTGTGAATCACAAGGGTTTATTATGACGAGGATTTTTTCGTCGTCAAGACTTCTTATATATGCAAGCGGATATTTATTCTTTTCTGCATATAAAAATTCAATTTCGCCCAAGCTCTGTAATGCCTTGTGCGCATTTCGCACCGAAATAATCTTCCTGATTTCGTTATAAAGCGAATTTTTATCAGCTATCTGCTCTTTAGCTGTCGGACGGTTTGGGCTTTCATCCTGTCTGATATAAAGATTTTCCTTAGGTGCACTGCTAAAACCGGCGTTTTTGCTGTCATCCCACTGCATGGGCGAGCGTGAGCCTGTTCTGCCGTAGCCGCCCTCGACCGATGTGAGGTTTTCAACATAATTCATTCCGATTTCATCGCCGTAGTAAATAAAAGGTGCACCCGGCATTGAAAGAAGAAATGCAAAAGCGATTTTGAGCCTGTCACCCTTGATATGCCTTGCAAGCCTATCCATATCGTGATTCCCGGAAGGAATGCAAATCAGACCTTTTCTTTCTGATTTTTCATAGCTTTCGATATATTTCAAAACAAATTCCGATACATCGCCTTTTCCCGAAAAATAAGGGCTTTCACATCTGAAAAGGTCATTGTAATGCGATGGGCCGAAATGGAGAAGAAAGTCCATATGAAATCCGCCCTGCAGGGATTTGTCGGGTTCGCCCCATTCGGAAACCATTGCCGCCGAAGGAAACTCCTTGTCAAGAAATTCACGCACATTCTGCCACAGCTTAATGGTGCCGTTGCCATCCTCATCGTGTTTGACAAGGGAGCCTGCCATATCAACTCTGAAGCCGTCACAGCCCATTTGCAGCCAGAACCGCATAATATTTTTCATTTCATCAAGTGTAGCTTTAGGACCCGGTGCATCCATCGGCTGCTGCCATTTTCTTTCGGGGTCGGGCTTGAAAAAGCCGTAATTCAAAGCAGGCTGGTGTGAAAAGAAGTTTACCGCACACGAGCCGTCACGGTCGGAAATTCCTCTTATACATCCCATTCCCTGCGGCTCCTCCCAGATAGAGTTCGTCCACACATAACGGTCGGTATATTCGTTTCTTTCGGCTTTCATCGACTCTTTGAACCATTTGTGTTCGACCGAAGTGTGACCGGGAACAAGGTCGAGAAGAATATGCATTCCACGTTTGTGAACCTCGTCGAAAAGCCTTTTCAGGTCAGCGTTTGTTCCGTATCGCAGAGCCGCTTTGTAATAGTCGGAAATATCATAGCCTGCGTCGCCGAAGGGCGATTCAAAGCAGGGATTCAGCCATATGGCGTTGCAGCCAAGCTCATTTATGTAATCAAGCTTTTCGATAATGCCTTGAAAATCGCCGATTCCGTCGCCGTTTGTATCGTTGAATGATTGAGGATATATTTCGTAAAAAATTGCGTTGTCAAGCCATTCAGGTCGGTTTGTGCTCATAAATCCGTTCCTTTCATATGTAATATGTGATATTTATGCGTAAACTGTCTGAAAGATAATTTGTTATTATAATTATACCATATGAAACAAAAATGTCCAGCATCTTTTGGACAATATAATTTGATGCAATGAGTTTGCATACACGGTGCAAATATGTTATAATGATAAATGATATAATACAGTAAGATAATAATTCGGAGGATGTCATGAAACAAATCACCGTCGGGCTAATGGCGCACGTAGACTCGGGCAAAACCACTTTGGCTGAGGCACTGCTTTATAAAACAGGTGTCATTCGGCAATTGGGCAGAGTTGACCATGGCAATACATGGCTTGATACCGACAGGCTTGAGCGCAGTCGAGGCATTACAATTTTTTCTCATCAGGCCAGCATTACAATCGGCAATACGGCTCTGACTTTGCTGGATACTCCCGGTCACGTTGATTTTTCAGCCGAAACGGAACGTACCATGCAGGTGCTCGATTATGCTGTTCTGGTCATAAGCGGCACCGACGGTGTGCAGAGTCATACACGTACTCTGTGGAATTTGCTGAAGCGTTATGATATTCCCGTGTTTTTGTTTGTAAATAAAATGGATGTGTCACAGCGTGCTCCTAAGGTTATTCTTCGTGAGCTGCAAAATAGGCTGTCTGAAAATTGTATTGATTTTACTGATGATGACAACACTCTTTCCGAACAGGCGGCAACCTGCAGCGAAACTCTTATGAACGCTTATCTCGAAAACGGTGCTCTGACAACGGCAGATTTGACCGAAGCGGTTTCAAAAAGAGAGGTCTTTCCCTGTTGTTTCGGATCTGCACGCAGACTTGAAGGAATTGAAAGGCTGATGACGCTGCTCGAGTGCTACACCGTTCAGACGTCTTCGGGTACTCAATTCGGTGCCCGTGTTTTTAAAATTTCTAACGATGCCAAGGGAAACCGTCTGACTTTTTTGAAGGTACAAAGCGGTGTGCTGAAAAATCGTGATGAGCTTGTATATCAGGGTGCGGACCGCAGGACATATACCGAAAAAATCAGCAGCATCAGGTTTTATTCGGGTGCAAAATATCGCTCGGCAGAGCAGGCGGTAAGCGGAGAAGTCTGTGCTGTTACGGGGCTGTCGGCTGCTTATGCCGGACAGGGCCTTGGGTGTGTATCGGATTCTGTACAGAGTGTTCTGCGGCCCGTAATGCGTTATCGTGCTGTTCTGCCTTCCGATATATCGCCTGCGGATGCCATCAAGCATTTTCGGATTCTTGAGGAGGAAGACCCTCAGCTCAACGTATTTTGGAACGAACAGCTTTCTGCAATTTTTGTCGGGCTGATGGGAAGCGTCCAGCTTGAGGTCCTGACCCAGCAGGTTTCAGAGCGATTTGGTTATGCTGTGACGTTTGACAGCGAAACCGTTACCTATATGGAAACAATAGCCGAACCCGTGGAAGGTGTGGGACATTATGAACCGCTGCGCCATTATGCAGAGGTGCATATTCTGCTTTCGCCGCTGCCCGCAGGCAGTGGCTTGCAGTGGGAATCGAACTGCTCGGAGGATACGCTCGCACGAAACTGGCAGAGGCTGATTCTTACGCATATTGAAGAAAAACAACACATCGGCGTTCTGACCAGCTCGCCGATTACTGATATGAAGCTGACATTGGTTGCGGGCAAAGCGCATCTGAAGCACACCGAAGGCGGTGATTTTCGCCAGGCAACGTACCGTGCAATTCGCCAAGGGCTTGCTTTGGCAAAAAGCATTCTCCTTGAGCCCTATTATGATTTTGTTCTGACTCTTCCGCAGGATGCTCTGGGGCGTGCAATGCATGATATTCAAATGAAAAGCGGAAGCTTTGAATCGCCTTTGCTTGAGGACGGACAGTCTGTGTTGAAAGGCAGCGCTCCCGTATCGGAAATGGCTGATTACGCTGCAGAGGTTGTGAGCTATACAAAAGGGCAGGGCAGCCTCAGCCTTTCGGTAGCAGGCTATCGCCCCTGTCATAATACGGAAGAAGTGCTTGCACAAATCGGATATCGCTTTGAGAGTGATTCAGAGAATTCGCCCGATTCCGTATTCTGCTCTCACGGTGCGGGATTTGTCGTGCCCTGGGACGAGGTGCCCCGACATATGCACCTGCCGTATTGCGGTGAAAAGCTGAAAGAAACAAATGAGGAACTGCCGCCGATGCCAAAAACATCTTCATATATATCAGCGGGCGATGATGAATTGATGGCGATTTATGAGCGTACTTACGGAAAGATTAACCGTGACACGCGAAAAGCGATGCGCCGCGACCGCGCAGAAGAAGCGGCGTATGTTCGCAAAGCTTCGTTGAAAAAAGCTTCAATTGCTCCCGAATACTTGTTGGTGGATGGTTACAATATCATTTATGCCTGGGATGATTTGAGAAAGATAGCCGATGATAATCTCGAGCATGCACGCAGTCAGCTGATAAATCGGCTGCGTAATTTTCAAGCGTGGCGCAATTGTAATATGATTGTCGTGTTTGACGCATATCGTGTTAAGGGAAAGGACCGCACGGTTGAACAGTTCGGGAATTTATACGTTGTATACACAAAGGAAGCGGAAACTGCCGACAGCTATATTGAGCAGGTATCACATACACTGGCTAAGGAATATCGTGTGAGAGTGGCAACTTCCGACGGATTAGAGCAGATTATCGTTCTCGGAAACGGTGCACACCGTGTTTCGGCTTCAGAATTTCTTGCGCAGGTGATTGCTGTTGAAGAGGAAATCGACGTTTTTCTGGAAAAGAATGAATCGGATGTTAAAAGGCGCACAAAAATCTGTTTTGACGATTTGCAATAAGTATGGTACGCTTCTTGAAATAAGTGCTTTTGTGAAGTTGGAGGAGGGTTGTTATGGCGTTTGTTAATGCTTATCTAACCGAAGAAGAAAAAAGAATGTTTGAGGAAGCAAAAATTCCGGACCCACGTTATAATTTGGCAAAAATATTTTTGGCACCCAATAAATGGACGATAGACAGGGAAAAAAATATTGCTTTGATATATTGTGGCGTTGCCAACCGTGACGAATATTATAAGGAATGCTTTGTGCTTATCTGTGATAGAATAGGTTCTGAAAATATAATTAGTTTAACATTAAAAAGAATATCTATCGAGTTTCAAAAGCAACGAAAAATGCAACAAATATATAACGTGGATTATGTACAAAGTTGGGATATTATAAATATTGATGTGCCATACAGTTTAAAAGAAAGATTTCCAAATGAAGCGTTGTATCATATATTGGAAGAAGTGTTGACTATCTACGGAATAGATGGCAAACCAGAACATAATCGAAACATAAAAGTTTTTTTAGTACATGAAAAATAAAAAAACGGACTTCACAAAAGTGAAGTCCGTTTTTTTGCTGCTGCGTGTTTTTGAGATTTTAGTATTGATCAACGCTTTAGTCGTCATCAAATTCTCCGTGAAAACCTATTTCTGATAGCGGCACACTGCAATAAGTCTTTGTTGCCACGTCGTAATACCTGTAACGAGCAGTGCCCATATAGTCGGTTACAATGTGTTTTCCATCCTTATCAATAAGAAGCTCATCCCAATATACACCGGAGCCCATTTCTATTTTTATATAGTATAGGTCATAAACCATATCCAATATTGCTGCGTCCAATTCTTCGCCAGCCAAATCGGTGTTGTTTATAAATTCTTTTATTTGTTCAACCGAGTTTACATTTTCCTCGTTACCCTGCGGTATACCTATTCCATAACCCGATAAAGCGCCAAGCTTATCGTTATATGTCAATTCAACAATCGGCTCGTTAGGGTTTTGAGTTTGAAGCTCTATCAGCCGTTTTTGGAATAACTCATAAGGACTTTCGGAAAAATATTTATCCAATTCCGTTGCGTTGCCGCTTTCATCAATAATATATTGTGATTTTTTCAGCGAGAACAAATATTCTCCTGTGTATGCATGTGTGCTTGTGTTTATTCTGCCCACTGAAACAGGAAATTGCAATTCAAAATAATAGCCTGCCTCACACCACATAACCTTCTGAAATTCATCAAAATCAACGTAGTAATATCCGGGCATATTGCTGATTTCGTTTACTGCATAGCCCTGCGAATTGTAGTAATCAATCTTACTTTGCAGTGCGCTTTGCGATTCAGTTCCGATTTCCCATGTCATAGTAATTTCATTTGTTGCCGAGCCTGTTCTATCACCGTTTTTTCTGTAAAATGAATATACATAGTTGGAACCTGTTTGATAGCGGCTGAACAGTGAATAACCTTCAATGCAATCAAATTCATACAAATATATTATTTCTTCGGTTGTTCCGTCTTGTAATTTGTAGGTTGTGTTTACAAAACCCTTATCAGAAACAATTTTATATATATGCTCAGCAAATTCCTCGTTATCTCCCCAATTGAACACTTCATAAACACAATCGGGTGTGCTTTCCGAAATTTCTGTTGAACTATCACTTTGTTCAGATTCGGATTGAGATGTAACTGCGCTGTTATCCTGCGGTGTTATTTTATCGTCGTTATTGCGTTGTGTTATATATATCAGGCTTCCCACACACAGAATTACAGATGCGGCAACAGCTACAATCGGCACAATTTTATTTTTAATATATTTCTTTTTATCCATAGCTCCGACCCTGCCTTTCGTCTCCCTCTCATCAAGAATCAAAACGTTCTCTGCAGATGCTTTTTCAAAGGCCTTGCATATGTATTTTTCATCAATATCACCTAATGCGGTCAGTAAATCGCTTTTTGTCATATCCAGCCCTCCTGTTTTAAATATTTTCGCAGATTTTTTCGGGTTCTCAAAAGGGTTACCTTAACCTTGCTTTCTGTATAGTTATATAGTTTTGCAATTTCGCTGATTGACAGCATTAAAACATATCGCTGAACAAAAATCGTTTGTGCATCATCAGAAAGAGTATCAAGAAATTTATCAAGCGCATCGGTCAGCATTCGTGCATTTACTTCGCTTTCGATGTCTTCTGATGTATGTATACAGTCGCTAATCTCGTCATAAATCAATTGAACCTGATTACTACTACGCTTTTGGCGTTTGATGTGATTATATTTGTTTAATGCAGTATTGCGGGTTATCGTGGCTATAAATGCAGCAAAATTCAACGGTTTTGTTGGCGGAATGCTGTTCCATACCTGCAAAAGTGCATCGTTTATGCATTCGTCGATATCTTCGGGGGTGCTCAATATTCTGCTTGCTGTATTTTTGCATAAATTTCCGTAAATCTTTAAAGTTTCGGTTATGGCGTTTTCGTTGCGTTGCCAATACATTTGTATAATCTGCTTGTCGTTCACTGCAAAACCTCCCTTCACTATAATTGACAATATTTAATAGACAAAGGTTACATCATGCAAAAAATTTCTGATTAAGAATGGAAATAACGGTTAAATTATATATGTTTTCAGAAATAACGGTTAAATTATATATGTTTTCAGATAAAAAGAAAACGGATATCACATTAAGTGATATCCGTAATTGTTGTGCCGCACTTAATGCGGCTGGTCTGAGTGACTGGACTTGAACCAGCGGCCTCTACCACCCCAAGGTAGCGCGCTACCAGCTGCGCCACACCCAGATTTCCAACTCATACATTATATCATATGCAATGATATTTGTCAAGAGTTTTTTTGAAAAAACCCAAAAAAAGTTTTTTTGAAGAAAAACGTCCGATTTTCGTAGATTATTTTGAAAATCGGACGGATATTATTATACTTTTTTGAGCTGTATTCTTACAGTGGATAGGTCTTTTCCGCTGCATTCCGTCGAGCCGTAGTTTACAACGATTGTAGATATAATATCATCTGACATCAGCATGCCAAGCGCTTTGGTTGCGCTTTTCACGGCTGTGCTGACGCGCATATTTCCGAGAGCCTGAAGCTCAATACAACGTGATTCTTTTACGGATTTGTACGCAAGCTTTGCTACACGAGCTGCAGTGTCCTTTGCTTTGACATAATAAGTGACCATAAAAGCCTCACTTTCAACAATAAATCAAATCAATGAGATTGAGCCTCATCGGAGGATGATTCTTTCAATCGAAACAGCTTTTCCGCATTTCTCGTCAAATTCTACTGAGACGCCGCAGATAAACGGGGACGATTCGGATTCTTTGAAACGAACGGGGAAATGCTCCTTTATCCGTGTCAAGGCACAACCCTTGTCAAAACCGATTACCGAATCTTCGGCACCTGTCATTCCTGCGTCGGTTATATAAGCGGTGTGGCCTTCAAGAACCGCTTCGTCAGCGGTCTGGACGTGTGTGTGCGTTCCCAAAACAGCGGTTACACGTTTTGAAAGATAGAAGCCCAATGCTTTTTTCTCGGAGGTGGCTTCTGCATGGAAATCCACGAAAATATTCGGAGTATCGAGAGAAGATATTATCTTGTCGGCGGTATAAAACGGATTGTCGAGCGACTCCATAAGAAGCGTTCCCATAAGGTTTATAACAGCTATCTGAGTTCGCCCGAAATCAACAACGCAAAACCCGTTTCCGGGTGCGCCTTCGGGAAAGTTGGCAGGTCTTAAGATATTGCTGTTTTCACGGAACATATCGGCAGCTTCGCTTTTATGAAATGCGTGATTTCCGGTTGTAATTACATCGGCGCCGCTTGAAAAAATCACTTCGGCGGATTCTCTTGAAATGCCGTTGCCGACTGCTGAATTTTCACCGTTTACAACAGTAAAATCAGCCTTGTACATTTTTTTGAGATTATACAGGTGGGTACTTAGAAATTCACAGCCGCATTTGCCCACAACGTCTCCTATAAACAGAACCTTCATTTTTTCGTTTTGAATAAGCTTTAGCAGGTGAATCTGAAGAAATATTCAGAAAGGACGGTCTGACCGTTGCCGTCTTCCCAGAATACGATTGCAGCACCGAAATATGTGCCGCTTGCCGTCGGCATTACGAATTTTTCAGACGGGCTGCCGTCGTGGTCATCATCGACAAGTGTATTCTGGTCGAGTGTCCAGAGCTGATATGTTATATTCTTATAAGTTTCGTTTTCAAAAACGAATTGAAGAGCGCCGTCTGTGCAGTCAATTTCAGGAAGATTCTGCATATTGCCTACCGAATCTCTTGTGTAGTTATATAACAGGTCGCCCTCTTCGTAGAGCGCGGTGATATACTCAACAGGTGTAATCTGCTGCTCGCCGCAGGTGATAGTCAGGGTTCCCTTGTGAAGTGCCTTTGCATCCTCACCGGTTACTTTTTCAAGGTTTGCATAATCGTTATAAAGCATATTCTGGCTTAAGGAGCTTGATGCTTCACCGGGAGGTGCGTCAAGTCTTTCCTTGCATGAGCAAAGCGCAGTGCTGCCAAGCGCGCATATAAGCGCGATAGTGATGAGCTTTTTTGAAGAGTTTTTCATTTTTGTTCTCCTTATTATTTTATTATTGCATTTATTTTGTTTCTTCTTCAGTAGTGTGAAGAAAATATTCAACAGAGTCGATTAGAGCTATAAGGCTTGCTTCAATAATATCGGGCGAAACGCCGACGGTTGACCATTGGCGTACTCCGTCCGTGCTTTCGATGATAACCCTTGTCAGCGAGGCTGTTGCGTTGTTTTCGTCAAGCACGCGCACCTTATAGTCCGAAAGGTACATATTACGGATTTGCGGATAAAACACGCTCAGAGCCTTTCTCAAGGCAAGGTCAAGTGCGTTTACCGGTCCGTTTCCGAGTGAGGCGGTGATTTCGCTTTCACCGTTTACCGCAATCTTTATAGTTGCGCTTGACTGCAGCTCACCGTCGATGCAGGGATATTCGTCGATAACCTTATAAAGAATCAATCTGAAATGGGGCTTGTATTTCGACAGCGCATTGAGTACGATAAGCTCAAAGCTGGCGTCAGCTGCTTCAAAGCTATAGCCCAAGTGCTCCATTTCCTTGATTTTTTCAAGAATGGACTGAACCTCCGGGGAGTCCTTCGTGATGGATTTGTTATGTGAAAGTGCACTGTATTTTGCGAGCACGGTGCTTCGGCCTGAAACCTCAGCTATAAGAAAACGCCTTTCATTGCCGACCAAAGCAGGGTCGATATGCTCATATGAGGAGCTTTCCTTAAGCATACCGTCGGTATGAAGACCGCCCTTGTGTGCGAATGCACTTCTTCCGACGTAGGGTTTGTTTGAATGTATCGGCTTGTTTGTGATTTCTGCAATGGTCTTTGCAGTAAGGCTCAGAGCGTCAAGCTTTCCGTCAGCTTCAAAATCGGTTTTCAGCATGATATTCGGTATCAGCGTCGAGAGGTTAGCGTTTCCGCAGCGCTCGCCGATGCCGTTGAATGTTCCCTGAATATGAACTGCGCCTTCCTTGATTGCCGCAAGTGAATTTGCGACCGCACAGCCGGTGTCATCGTGACAATGAATTCCGATTTTTGTGTTCTTGAACCGTCTGACAATATCCTTTACAATCAACGAAACATCATCGGGCAGACAGCCGCCGTTTGTGTCACAAAGGCAGATTATATCAGCATTGCCTGAAATTGCCGCTTCAATTACCTTAATGGCATAATCTTTATTGGTTTTATATGAATCGAAAAAATGTTCGGCGTCAAAAATCACTTCACGGTTATTGCTTTTGATATATTCGATTGTCGAGGTGATAAGCCTCAGATTCTCCTGACCTGATATGCCGATAATCTCAAGTGCCTGAGCCTCGCTTGCCTTGCCGCAGATGCAGATGACTTCGGCACCGCTTTCGAGAAGCGTTTTAAGATTTTCGTCTTCTTCAGGCTTCATACCCTTGCGCACGGTACTTCCGAATGCGCAGAGCTTTGAGTTTTTCAAGGAAATTTCCCTTGCTTTTTCAAAAACCTCACGGTCGGTTTTGTTTGAAGCGGGTGTTCCTGCTTCAATATAGCTTATGCCGAACGAATCAAGCAGCTTCAGCGTTTTCAGCTTGTCGTTTACCGAAAACGAAACGTTTTCACATTGTGACCCGTCACGCAGAGTTGTATCCAGCAGAGATATTTTCATAAATCTACCCCATTATAGATATTATTAAATTCAATTATATCACATAAACTTTTGCTTTGCAAGCATATCGTATAAATTTATATATCTGCAAAAATTTCAGATATGACTTTACTTTTTTTTGAATTTGATATATTATATTGTATATATTTTTAAAGTGTCTGTGATAAGGAGGGGAGTATGGAGAAGAACCGAAATTTTTTAAAATCAATTGGTTTATGCGCTCTTTCGGGCGTTATGACCTCAATATCATTTTCGTTTGAAAACCTTTGGTTTCTGTGCTTTTTTTCGTTAATGCCGATGTTTTTTGCTTTCAGGTTTTATATAAGGAAGCTGAACTGCAGGCAGAGCGCGGTTTCGTTTTTTGTTTATGGATTTTCGCTTTATTCAACGCTTATGCTCTGGCTGCTTGAGCTGTCGCCTGTGCTTGAGGAAGAAATGCCGAAATCGGCTGCATATGCGCTGATTATGCTGGCGATTGTGCTTTCGGCGCTCTTTCTCGGAATTTATTATTCACTTGCGCTTATATTTGCAAGGGTGTTTTCAAAAGGCCCATTGGTTGACTGTGCAGTCTTCGATTTTCTGTATATTTTAGGCGAATTCTTTACCGGGCTGTTTAATCCGCTGTCATTTCCTTGGGCAAGGCTGTGTGTAATCGCAACACCCTTTACAGCCTTTATTCAGAGTGCAAGCCTGTTCGGCGGATTGTTTGTATCGCTGATTATCGTGCTTTTCAACTGTATTTTTTGTCTTGCGCTTTGCAGCTGCAGGTCGCCGAAAAAATGTATTGCATATGTTTCTGCGGCATTGCTGCTGATTGGTGCGAATACGCTTTATGGTGTGATAAGGCTTGAAAATGCCGAAAAGCCAACGGACGAATGCAATGCGGTGATTGTTCAGGGAAATTTTTCGGGTCTTTCAAAGTGGCGAAGCAGTCGTGAAGAAATCATTTCCACATATATAAGCCTTGCCGAGGAAAAAATCGATGAGAATACTGAATTTGTCGTTTTTCCCGAAACAGCAGTACCTTTTCGTCTCTATCAGGATGAGGCATCTTTGTTGATGCTGACTGATTTTGCAAGTCGAAATAACATTGTGCTTGTGACCGGTGTGTTTTATGAGGAGGAGGGCGATGTTTATAACTCGCTCGTGTGCATTGAGCCTGACGGTAAAATTTCAGAGCCATATCATAAGCAGGTTCTTGTGCCCTTGGGCGAATACGTTCCGTTTGCGGATTTTCTGATGAAACGATGGCCCGAATTGTTTGAAATTATCGGATACGTCAAGGCAGGGGACGGACATGGCGCAGTTTCCACGTCCCGCGGAATTATCGGCGGCGTAATCTGCTATGAATCGATCTACCCCAATATTGTGCGTCAATCCGTTGTTAAAGGCGCACAGGTAATCACGCTGATAAGCAATGACTCGTGGTTTGGTGAAAGTCCTGCATTATATCAGCATCATGCTCACGCACGACTGAGAGCAGTTGAAAACAACCGCTATGTTTTAAGGGCGAGCAGCACGGCTATTTCCTCGGCAATTGACAATCATGGAAGGATTATTGTGACGGCACCGGAGCTGAAAAGTGCCGCTGTTAAGGCGTCATATCAAATGATACCGGAGAAAACTCTTTATACAACCGTCGGAGATATTGTGCTGATTCCGTCATTAATCATAGTTTTCTACGCTTTGTATCTCATTGTCAAGCGCCGTAAGTCTTGTGAAAAATCTGACTCCGAATAATGCTATGTGTACAAAAAATATACCAGTAATCACATATATGGATGCTTGCGGTTAACTGTACGATAAATCGTACTTATATAGCTTGACCTTTTTTTAAATCAATGATAAAATCACGGTGAACTCAAAAGTTCAAATCTGATTTTGAAAGGTTGATTTGTTATGAAAAAGGTATATGATACAATAGGAATTTTAGGAGTTGTACTGCTGTTTGTTGCGGCGGCTTTGAGTGATTCGGGAACGGTTTCGCTGAGCAAGGTGCTTATTCTCGGAATATTCGCATCGGCGATGATAATCTTTTCTCTCGGCGGAGTGAATGCTTCGGAGTACTGTGAATGTTCCGAGGGAAAAGAAATCATAATGCAAGGCGAACAATGTCTGCAAAAATCCGCATAAATAAAATGGCTTCATACCGACACTGCGCGGTATGAAGCCTGTTTTATTTTATCTTGGCAAGTGTTGCGATTGAAATATTATCTTGCGAACCGTTTTTCAAAGCAAGCTCATAAAGCTGCTTTATACGCTGCGTCAGTGGCAGCGGAAGCGTTAGTATAGACTCAATGTCAACATCGTAGACATAATCGGTCAGCCCGTCCGTGCAGAGAAGAAAGATATCGCCGAAGTCAAAACTTTCTGAAATTTCACCGATTTCGGGCTCAATGCTGCCATCGTCGGCACCGATTGCGGTCAGTACAAGGTTCCTTCCGGAATGAATACGCTTTTGCTCGTGCGAGATTTTTCCCTTGTCATACAGCATTTCAACAAATGACTGGTCTTTTGATATCTGTACAAGTTTGTTGCTTCTGAAGCGATAAAGCCTCGAGTCGCCGACGTTTATGTAGTGGATTCTGCCGCTTTTCTCAACGTGCAGTGCACAAAGCGTTGTCTGCATATTGGAAGGATAATTGTTTTTTTTGGAAATCTGCGCGATTTTTTCGTGAATACCCAGAGTCAGTTTGCAGAGATTCTTCCTTGAAAAAGCCTTTGAGGACGAGAGAAGCTCAAGAGTTTTTCTCGAGGCAAGGCTGCCGTTTTGTGAATTTGACACTCCGTCGGCAACGCCGACGAAAAAGTCACCGCTTGGATTTGAACTGTGCTCGCCGTTGATGATGATAGCATTCCCTGCAAGAACAGCATCATCGTTTTGCGAAGGTAAGCCTTTTTCGCAGATGCAGCAGCAGTAGTACGGGGATTTTGCCGGTTTAATATGCATAGTCGTTTATAAAGTCAAAAATCGCCTTGCGGTCATCTTCATCTATTTTGATATATTCACATTTTTCGCCGTCTAAATCGCCCTTTACCATATATTCGCAATCCTCATCCGTACAAGGATATAAAACAACCTTTTCGTCGCCTATTGTGAAAGTGAGCATAACATCGCCGAAGCTGCAGCTATCAAGCTTGCCGCTGTAAACAGCGCCGCTGCATGCCTCTACCAAGGCGTCATATTCATTGTTGCCTGCCGCACTTGCAACCTGGACATTTACACCGTTAGCCCATATTTCAAGGTTTGTCGCTTCGGCAGCGTTGAAGGTTCCCGAGCAGGAAATCAGCATAGTTGCGTTGGCTAAAACTGCTGCGGACAAAAGGATTTTTTTAATCATAATTAGTATTCCTTTCTGTAATTGCAAGAGGCGGAAGCTTTAAACAAAGCTTTCTTTCAGCACAAGCTCGACAGGGCAGTGGTCGCTGCCGAAAATATCGTTTCTGATAATCACGTCTTCAATGTGCGCCATAAGCCTTTTTGAAACGAGAAAATAGTCAATACGCCAGCCTGCGTTTTTCTCACGGGATTTGAACATATAGCTCCACCAGGTGTAGGCACCCTGCCTTTCAGGGTAAATTTCCCTGAAGCTGTCAGCAAACCCGCTTTCCAAAAGTGTTGAAAGCTTCGTGCGTTCCTCAATGGTAAAGCCTGCATTTTTTGTGTTGGTCTTTGGGTTTTTCAGGTCGATTTCCTTATGTGCGACATTAAGATCGCCGCAGTAAATAACGGGCTTTATCTTGTCAAGAGAGCAAAGATATTCTCTGAAATCATCTTCCCATTCCATACGGTATGAGAGCCTTGCAAGCTCCCTCTGCGAGTTTGGAATATAGGCGTTTACAAGGAAGAAGCTGTCATACTCGCAGGTGATGACTCTGCCTTCCTTGTCGTGCTTTTCAATATTTATGCCGTAGGTCACATTCAAAGGTGCAGATTTTGAAAAAACAGCAGTTCCTGAATAGCCCTTTTTTTCAGCGCTGTTCCAGTATTGATTGTATGACCCGAAGTCAAACTCTGCCTGTTCTTTCTGCATTTTTGTTTCCTGAATGCAGAATATATCGGCATCGGCGGAGTTGAAATAATCCATAAAACCCTTGGTCATACAGGCGCGCAGACCGTTTACATTCCAGGTGATGATTTTCATTTTATCTCAGTCCTTAAAATTAAAGCTCGGTAGGTTCAAATCTTACTCTGATATTGGGCAGAGCGTTGATTGTTGTATATGTGTTCATATCGCCGCCTTCGATTGAAAGGTCGTTTTCGCCCGAAGCAGGGGGTGCAAAAATCTTCAAAGTAAGGTCGCATTCGCCGTCAAGAGGCTTTTCAAAAAATGCGGGCATAAAGTCAACGCATTTGCATTCCGGCGATTTGTAGAACCACTTGCCGTTGATTTCGAGCATAAGGTTTGAGTCGTCCTCAAAATATGCCTCACAGAAGGTAGGGTTCTTCTCAAAGTGAACCTTAACTGCAAGCCCTTCGGCATCTTCGGCGCCGCCCCAACGTAAAGTTGCGGGGAGCTGAACATTTTCTTCTTCCGAAATTTCGGGTGAGAAGTATTCATCCTTCATGATTTCCTTATATACAGCGAGCTCGGGCTGTTCAAATCCGCATTCGGGATTGGAGGGGTCTTCAATTTCAAGTCCGAGTCTGCCCCTGTCGCGGAACTGGTAGAAGGTGATAGACGAAAGCCATGTTGCTTTTTCGCTCTTGACTGTATCGTAAAGCTCCTTGACCATCTGAGCCTGTTCGTAAGGGCCTGTAACATCGCCGTCAACGTTCATTTCGCCCAATGTCATAGGCTTGCCTTGACCGCCGTTGATTTCGGTAAATCTTTCATAACTGCGCTTGGTAAGATAGAACATATCGGAAATTTTATAGCGTGCGTGCGAATTTCCGCCGCGTTCTGCAACGTCATAGGGCCAGCCCCAGTGAAGTGCGGGATATTTGTCAACAGACCAGACGTCGGTTTCGCATACAGCCTGTGCAAACTCAGCTTCCTTCTCGATTTTTTCGGCATCCTTCTGTTCAATGCCGCCGATGCAGAGAATGAGCTTTACATTGGGTGCATATTCGTGGAAGATTTTCGTGACTCTTACAAAAAAGTCAGCAACTTCCTGGTATGTGCAGCGCTTGTTGAATGAGAACCAGTTGCCGGTTGCTTCGTGGTTGACTCTCAAAAACATTCTTCCGAAGGTTTTAAGGTCATTTGCAACGGCAATAAGGTGCTCGTCGGTAACGTTGGGGTCAATTGTCAGGGTGAGTGTAACATCCTGACCGTGGCGTCTGATGTCACGCATCTGTTCAAACGGCTGAGCGCTTTTGTCTCCGCCAAGACCGCCCTTGTAGGTGAAATAATCATCATAGGGGTAGTCCCATGCAAAGCTTACATCATCACTTGCAAAAGCAACGCTTGCTCTTTCGGGGAATCCTTCGTCAAGAGGGTAGTAGCAGTACATAAGGTTTACGCTTCTATGAGGTCTGCCGAGCTTGTTGATGATATAATCCTGGCAGACATACTCGCCTCGCTCGCTTCCGTCGGTAATATCAAGTGCGCATTGCGCCTTGCCTAAATGTATTTTTTTGATGTCTTCCATATCAAACCTTTAAAAGCATTAAAAAAATGCTTTCCGCTAAATTTCCGGCGTTGCGGCTCGCCGTATTCGTCGTTTTATGAAAACGATATCATAAGTGATTATACCAAATAGAAAGGTACTTGTCAACATAAAAAAATCAAAGTTTTGTGCGCTTTAAAAGAAGTGAGTTTGTAACAACGGAAACCGAGCTGAATGCCATTGCTCCGCCTGCAATTACGGGTGAGAGAAAACCAAGTGCCGCCAGCGGAATTCCGATTGAATTATAGAAAAATGCCCAGAACAGATTCTGCTTGATTTTGCGCATTGTTTTTTGTGAAAGATTGATTGCCTTAGGGATAAGCAGCGGATTTGCACCGACGAGCACAATATCGCCCGATTCCATAGCAACGTCCGTGCCCGTGCCCATTGCAAAGCCCACATCGGACTGAGCAAGTGCGGGTGCGTCGTTGATTCCGTCGCCGACCATTGCCGTAATTCCGTATTTTTCTGCGCAGTATTTCACCTTTTCAAGCTTGTCTTGTGGCAGAACCCTTGCAAAAATTTCGTCAATTTCAATGCTCTTTCCGATTTCATTTGCGCAGAGCTCGTTATCTCCTGTAATAAGCAACGTTCTGATGCCGCTATCTTTAAGCTGCGAAACGGCCTGCTTTGAGGTTTCTCTTATCGTGTCGCTTACGCTGAAAACAGCGCAGAGATCACCGTTTATTGTAAGATATAAAACCGAATTTGCAGCTTTTTCAAGCTCGGCAGCCTTTTGATAAAGCTCGCCGCTGCCGCTTGGTGCCTTGCCGACTGTAATTTCGTTTTGGTTGATTTTTGCTTTTATGCCAAACCCTGCGATTTCTTCAAAATCCTCGGCAGAATAAAAATCTCCGTTGTAGCTTTTTGTCACAGCCTTTGCAAGAGGGTGTTCAGAAAGCCTTTCAAGAGAAGCGCAGATTTTTAAGGCTTCATTTTTATCAAGCTTATCGGTTGTAAAAACTCCGTTAAGCTCAGGCTTTCCCTGTGTGATGGTTCCCGTTTTGTCAAAGATGACCGCTTTGATGTGGCAGGCTTTTTCGAGAGTATCGGCATTTTTTATAAGTATGCCGTTCTGAGCTCCTAAGCCTATTCCAACCATAAGTGCCGTCGGTGTCGCAAGCCCGAGTGAACAGGGGCAGGCGATTACCAAAACCGATACCGCACGGGAAATGCTTTCGGAAACGCCGACATTGAATATCAGCGAGAGAACAAGAGTGACAAGCGAAATTACACACACGGCAGGAACAAAAACTGCCGAGACCTTGTCTGCAATATTCTGAATATTCGCTCTTGAGGACTGAGCTGTTTCGACCATTCGGACAATTTCGGAAAGAACGGTACTGCTGCCGACGTTTTCCGCTTTGATCGTAAGTGCACCGCTCAGATTTGTTGTTCCTCCGAAAACTTTGTCGCCGCTTTTCTTCAAAATGGGCATACTTTCGCCCGTGAGCATTGATTCGTCAACAGAGCTTTCTCCCGAAACCACAACGCTGTCAACCGCAACGTTTGAGCCTGACTTTACAATGACGATGTCGCCGATTTCGATTTTTTCAGCATCGATGGTAATTTCTTCGCCGTTTCTGACAACAACGGCTTCCTTCGGGCTTAAATCCATCAGCTTTGAAATTGCTGATGATGTTTTTGATTTTGCGTTGGTTTCCAAAGTCTTGCCAAGCAGAATAAGCGTGATTACAACAACAGCACCTTCAAAATAAAATTCGGTTTTGCCTGCAATAAGATTATACAGGCTGTAACCGAATGCCGCAGTAGTTCCAAGTGATACAAGCACGTCCATACTGGGACTGCCGTTTCTGAGTGAATGGAATGCGCCGATATAAAATTGCATACCGATTATGAACTGAACGGGAATGGCCAAGATAAGCTGCCACAAGCCGTTTGTATGCATACTGTGTGTGATTGATGCGTTCGGCGCAAACAGCATCAGAACCATCATCACAAGAAAAGGCAGGGCGAAAATCAGCGAAATTATAAATTTTATTTTAAGCGCCTTCAGCTTTTTTGCGTTTGCGGTAATCGGGTCGTCAATTACGCTGTAGCCTGCTTTTTCAATGGCTTTTCTGATTTTTTTGATATCGGTAGCATTCGGGTCGAATTCAATATCCGCCTTGGCGCTTGCGTATGAAACCTCTGCGGAGAGCACGCCGCTTGTTGCTTTCAAAGCCTTTTCAACGGCGGCAGAGCATCTTACACAGCTCATTTTACCGACATTAAGCTTTATTTTTTCTGTCATACTTTTATTTCCTAAGCGTTGCTTTGAAATCAAGCTCGTTTATGCATTTTACAATAGCCTGTGCGTTGATTTTACCTTCATCGTATTTTACGCTTGCGCTTTTGTTTTCAAGGCTTACATTGACGCTTTTTACGCCGTTAAGTGCGCTTACGGCTTTTTTTACAGAAGCTACGCAATGGTTGCAGCTCATTCCTTCAATTGAAATTGTAATTTCTTTCATTTTCTTTCCAAAGTTAAACATTTTAAATTTCTCCTTTAAGTATTTATGATAAACTGTACAGTTCAAGCACATTTGCCGCATCGATAATTCCATCGGCAATTGCCTTTGCGTATTCGTTTTTATAACCATCAAACAGCAAGTTGTCGTTTTCGTCGGTAATAAATCCCAGCTCGACAAGGCAGCTCGGCATTGTCGTTGCAGAGTTTACATAGTAGTTGTGTTCGTTTCCGTTGTCATCACGATAGCCCTCTTTAATGCCTCGGCTCTGGCTGATTGATTCGCTTGGGAATTTGCTTAGAATTTTCTGTGCTAAAAGCTTGTCATCCGAGTTGTTTTCGCTGTTTATCCAGATTTCAACACCGTTGCCGATATCAGCGCTGTTGCGGTGAATCGATACAAACAAATCAGCGTCAATGTCGTTGGCAACGGCACATCTTTCGTCAAGCGAAAGAAAAGTATCATCGCTTCTTGTCATAACAACGTTGATGTCACCGTATTCAGCAAGCTCAGATTCAACGAGCAGTGCGATTTCAAGCACATCGTCTTTTTCATAGCGTGTGCCCTGAGGGTCAACAGCACCTGCATCATCGCCGCCGTGACCTGCATCTATAACAACAGTGAATTTGTCAGCGGTATCAACCTCCGAACTGCTTTGATTTGACATAAAGACCTGCTCGTCCGTAGAACTGCTGCCGGATGTGTCCTTGCCGCTTCTGAAGACAGAAACGGTGCACGAAACAATTTTTGTCAGTATGAAAATAATTGCCGCAAGAAAAACAAGAAGTATTACGATGCGGTCAATCCTGAGCTTTCTTTTTCTTTTTTTTGCCATTGCTACACCTGAATCTATACAGTCTGAAAAACTAAACGTACATATTAAATTATATCAGATTTTTATATTAAAGTAAAGCATTGGTTTTAATTAAAATTGAAGTTTTTGAAAAGTTTCACATCAAAGGTGAAAACAATTTGAGCAGACGCCTTTTCAGAACAACTAAGGGATTTTTTGAAGAAAACTGTCCGTAAGCAATTTTTTCGCATTGTGAAAACAGCGATGCAAAATCATCGCAAACCTGCGAAACAGCGTTTGATTTATACATATAAACACCGTTTTCAAAGTGCATATAAAAGCTGCGGAAATCAAAATTAACCGTTGAAACAATTGCGTTATCACCGTCTGCGCATATCATTTTTGAATGGACAAAGCCTTTTGTGTATTCGTAGATTTCAACTCCGCTTTCTATCAGACGGTCATAATTTGCCCTTGTAACCTCATGCACCCATTTTTTGTCGGGGATATGCGGTGTGACGATTTTTACATTAACGCCGCTTTGTGCACTCAGCTTCAATGCCTTTGCAATTTCGTTATCAAGAATAAGGTATGGGGTGCATATATAGATATGGTCCTGCGCTGTGCTGATAAGGTTCATATAAAGGCTTTTGCCTACGGTAATGCGATCGTAAGGCTCATCTTCAAAACAAACCACAACACCATCGTTTTCTTTGCTTTCGGCGCAGAAAAACTGCGCTTCTTCATCTTTGATTCTTTTTCTTTTTGAGAAATGCCACAGAGTTAAAAAGCTTGCTGTCATATCGTCAACGGCGTCGCCGCAAAGCATCAGTGCACAGTCCTTCCAATGCCCGTGAAGGGTGACTTCGTTTATATATTCATCGCTTAAGTTCAATCCGCCGGTAAAGCAGAATTTTCCGTCAATAACAGTAATTTTTCTGTGGTCCCTGCTGTTTAAAAAGCTGTCGATTGAGGCGTGATATTTGTTGAAAATACAAGATTTTATGCCGTATGATTTCAATATCTGCGGATAATATGAGGGAAGGTGATTTATTGTGCCCATATCGTCGTAGAGAATGCGCACATCAACGCCGATTTTCGCTTTTTCTTTCAGAATTTCGAGAATACTGTCCCACATAATCCCTTTGTTGATAATGAAATATTCTATGAAGATGAATTTTTCGGCGCTTCTGAGCTTTTCAAGATACATCGGGAAAAACTCCTCGCCGCTTTTGAAAAATAATGTCTGTGTATTTATGCGGACTCTTGACTTTACAATGTTTTCAAGATAATTTATCTGTCGTCTTGCCGCAATGCCAAGCTCAAGATTTTGTGAAACACTTTCGGTCTCTTTTTCGAGGGCGTTTATCTGCTCGGAATAATTTTTCAGTCTGCAAAGAGTTTTTTTGAAAGGTTTTCGGTATGAGAACATATAATAAAAAAGCCAGCCGAAAACAGGAAAAACCGTCATCAGAATGAGCCAGGCTATTCTGAACGAGGGATTTTCTTCACCCGAAGCGACAAGAATCGCCATTATCAGCGATACGACATAAAGTATAATGTACGCTGCGGCTGAATGGGTTGACAAAGTGAAAACCGCAAAAAACAATGTTGCTATCTGAATAAGTATGAATATGCTTGTCAAAAAAAGTCTGCCCGTCAGAAATTTGAAAAGCTTGCCCATATCGAATCGCTCCTTTGGCATGGTTTTGATTGATTATAAGTATACAGTATTTTTGCGGTTTAGTAAAGCACTGTCGATCGGCTGTGTTTTTTGATTTTTCCGATGCAGCAAAATTTATGTAAATAATATTGAAATTTATGTTTGGTTGTGGTAAAATTATATGGAGCATATCTGCGCCGATATTGCATATATAATTTTAACGCAAGGAGTGTAAAATATATGGCAAAATTCAATGTTTCCTTAAAAAAGATTATTGATGAATTCAAGCTTGAGGTGTTGTATACGCCGCAGGATCCTGAAAAGCTTCTGATTGAAGAAACTGAGGTTAACCGACCGGGTCTGCAGATTATGGATTTTTACGAATATTTCAATCCTGAAAGAATTCAGATTATCGGCAAGGT
Organism: Oscillospiraceae bacterium; assembly: GCA_017435565.1. Lineage (GTDB taxonomy): Bacteria > Bacillota > Clostridia > Oscillospirales > Ruminococcaceae > RGIG3077. The sequence goes on from JAFSEU010000026.1 coordinate 94,984, forward strand.
TGAGTTTGCATGCCTTTCCGTTCTTGAAGAGGAAGTCAGAAAGCAGCGTATAGAAAAGCTTTTTACGCAGGGGATTCCTGCTCTTATTATTACCAGAGAGCTGCCGCTTTTTCCTGAAATGATGGAATTTGCCGAAAAATATGAAGTCCCAATGCTGCGCTCAAGCGACTCGACATCGAGCTTTATGGCAAGCCTTATCGCTTTTCTCAATCTCAATCTCGCTCCCCGTATTACCCGTCACGGTGTTTTGATAGAAATTTACGGCGAAGGAGTGCTGATTGTCGGTGACAGCGGTGTCGGTAAGAGTGAAACCGCCATTGAGCTTGTAAAGCGCGGTCACAGACTTGTTGCCGATGACGCAGTCGAAATCCGCAAGGTTTCAAATATTTCGCTTGTGGGTACATCTCCTGACAATATAAGGCATTTTCTTGAATTGCGTGGCATAGGAATTATAAATGCACGACGTCTTTTCGGTATGGGTGCTATTAAGGTTACAGAAAAAATCGACCTTATTGTTGAAATGGAAATCTGGGACCCTGACAAGATTTATGACAGAATGGGCGTTGACAATGAATATACTTCAATTCTCGGAGTAAACGTTCCGTCGATAACGATACCTGTAAAGCCCGGACGTAACCTTGCGGTAATTCTTGAGGTTGCCGCTATGAATAACCGTGAAAAGAAGCTCGGTTACAATGCCGCACAGGAGCTTCTTGACAATCTCGGGCTTAATATGGAAGCTCACGAGGTTATCAAGAAGACTGACATATAATGGATTTTGATTTTTAACTATAATTACAGTAAAGGGATATTTTATACAGATGCATTCCGATATTATTGATTTTTGCACCAAAAACGCTCTTGAAGCCAGACTTGGCGAATCGCTTTGCGAACACACCACAATGAAGGTCGGCGGAAGCTGTCCGCTGCTTGTCTGCGTGAGTGAATCCGAAATATTGAAAGAGCTTATTGTGCTGATGAATAAATACAGCGTCAGATATTTTATTTTAGGCAGGGGCAGTAACATTCTTGTTCCCGACGAGGGCTTTGACGGCGTTGTTATAAAGCTGACAGGCAGTCTTGCCGGAATTGATTGCGACGGATGTGAAATTACCGCAGGTGCAGGCGCTTCTCTAAAATCCTTGTGCATGGCTGCATATGACAATTCGCTTTGCGGTCTTGAATTTGCTTATGGCATTCCGGGAAGCGTCGGCGGCGCTTTGTTTATGAATGCAGGTGCATACGGCGGTCAGATGAGCGATGTTGTGGAAAGTGCGCTGTGCCTTGAAAACGGCGAAATCAAGACATTGACCGCCGAGGAAATGTCACTTTCGTACCGTCGAAGCATCTTTATGCAAAAACGTGATATAATCATTCTTTCCGTGACGGTGAAGCTTAAAATCGGCGACAAGAGTGAGATTAAATCAAAAATGGATGAGCTTATGCAAAGAAGGCGCGATAAACAGCCGCTTGAATACCCAAGTGCGGGCAGTATGTTCAAACGCCCTGAAGGCTCATATGCATCCTTGCTGATTGAGCAGTGCGGTCTGAAAGGGCTCTCGACAGGTGGTGCACAGGTCAGCTTAAAGCACAGCGGCTTTGTGATAAACGCCGGCGGTGCATCGTTTGCCGATATTATCGCACTTACCGATGAGGTTAAAAGAATAGTCAAAGAAAAAACAGGCTATCTGCTTGAACTTGAGCCTGAAATTTTAAAATAAACGGGGTTTTTATGGAGTTTTTAATTGTAACGGGAATGTCCGGTTCGGGAAAGACCAATGTTATGCATTTTCTTGAGGATATGGGGTATTATTGCGTGGACAATCTCCCGCCTCAGCTTATATCCAAATTTGCCGATATTTGCGCTCAGACGGGCAAAAACGTCGAAAAAGTCGCAATTGCGGTTGATATCAGAGTCGGCGACCTTATCAACCATATTTCCGACAATCTCAATGAGCTGAAGGAGCAGGGTGTTCCGTTGAAGGTTCTTTTTCTTGATACAGCCGATGACGTTCTGCTTAACAGATACAAGGAATCAAGAAGAAGACATCCTTTAGACGAGCTGTCAAACGGCTCTTTGGCGCTTGCAATATCCATCGAAAGAGAAAAATTGGCGGCTTTGAAGGAAATGGCAGATTACAGCATCGATACCTCGGCGCTTTCTGTTGCCAATCTTCATTCAAAAATTGCCGAAATATTCTTAAGCAGTCAGAGCGACTCGATGATGATTGACCTTTTATCCTTCGGGTTTAAATACGGAATTGCAACCGAAGCTGATCTGATATTCGATGTCAGATGTCTGCCCAACCCTTATTACATACCCGAGCTTAAAAAGCTTACAGGCTGTGATTCCATTGTAAGCGATTATGTTATGAGCTTTGAGCAGTCGCAGACTTTGGCGCAAAAGCTTAAAGACCTTATCGATTATCTTATTCCGCTTTATGTTGGCGAGGGCAAAAGCCGTATTGTAATTGCTTTCGGCTGCACGGGCGGCAAACACCGCTCGGTCACCTTTGCCGAATATTTCTATAAGCATTTAAGTGCACAGTATTCAAACGTGCGCAAGAATCACCGTGATATACAAAAATAATTTTTGATAAAGGGGGCGGATTTTCTGTGTCTTTTTCACACACGGCAAAATCGGAAATTTGCAGAGCTATGACCGACAGCAAACGCAGGTTTGCTTGTCTTTACGGTATTTTTATGTTCTGCAAGTATTTCGGTGAAAAGGAAATAAAGTTCCGCACAGGATGTCCTGCTTCCTCCGAGCTTTTTGAAAGCCTGATGAAGGAGTTTTTTTCAAAAGAATTTGAGGTTGCGTTTGATAAGCAGAAAAGCGGCGAAAAGGTTTCGTACACTCATACAATATCCGACACAAGTGCCGTTTTTGAAAAATTCAATATTGACCACAAGCGGGACAAGCTCAATATTGATCTTGCGATGAAAAACGGACTTGATGCGTTTTTTTCAGGCGTTTTCCTTGCCTGCGGAAGCGTCAGTAATCCCAGAAAGGAATATCATTTTGAGTTTGCGGTATATAACGACGCATTAAAATCCGAGCTTTTAGCTATGACAGAAAATTTTTGCGGTGTTTCGCTGCGCGAAAGCTCAAGACGCAAACTTAATGTTCTTTATGCAAAGGACAGCGAAAGCGTTGAGGAGCTTCTTACAATGGTCGGTGCGACCAAATCGGCAATGGATGTTATGCTGATTAAAATTGATAAAAACGATAATAATTATGTTAACCGTATTACCAACTGTGACAGCGCAAATATTGATAAAATAGTGTCAGCCTCGCAGAAGCAGACCGACGCGATAAAAAAAATTATAAAGCACGGAGCGCTTGATACTCTTTCATCCGATTTGCGTGAAATTGCGCTTTTGCGCATTGACAACCCCGAAATGAGCCTGCGTGAGCTTGGTGAGGCGCTTGAAAAGCCTATTGGCAGGTCGGGCGTCAATCACAGAATGAACCGACTTATTGAAATTGCAAAAGATCTGGAGTAAATATGTCTGATTTTGTCCATCTTCATCTTCACAGCGAATACAGCCTGCTTGACGGCGCCTGCCGTATCGAAAGGCTTGTTGAATATGTAAAAAGCATCGGGCAGAGCGCCGTTGCCGTGACCGATCACGGGACGATGTTCGGCACCATAAAGTTTTATAACTGCGCAAAAAAAGCAGGCATAAAGCCGATTATCGGCTGTGAGGTTTATGTCGCCCCGAGAACGAGATATGATAAGGTGCATAAGGAGGATTCTTCTCCGTATCACCTTATTTTGTTATGCGAAAACAATGAGGGCTACAAAAATCTTATCAAGCTTGTATCTTTGGGATATACCGAGGGTTTTTACAACAAGCCCAGAGTGGATGTTGCACTTTTGAAAAAATATCATAAAGGGCTTATATGTCTTTCGGGCTGTGTTGCGGGTGAAATAGCTCGGAAAATAGCCGATGGCGATTATGAGGGCGCAAAGGAATGTGCGCTTTTGTATCAGGATATTTTCGGCAAGGATAACTATTTTATCGAGATTCAGAATCATAATCTTGATATTGAAAAAAAGGTTCTGCCAAAGCTTTTAAAGCTTGCAAATCAAACGCAGATTCCGCTGGTTGCAACAAACGACGCTCATTATATTGAAAAGTCGGACGCAAAAATGCAGAATGTGCTGATGTGTATTCAGACCAATTCGAGAGTGGGCGAGCCGAATTCAATGAGCTTTGAAACGGATGAATTCTATGTAAAAAGCTATGAGCAGATGTATTCACTCTTCGGCAGATATGAAGGTGCACTTGAAAACAGCGTAAAAATTGCCGACAGATGCAATGTTGAATTTGAATTCGGCGTGATAAAGCTTGCAAAGTTTGAAGCGCCCGGTGTTTCGGACAACAAAGCGTTTTTTGAAAAGCTTTGCTATGACGGGCTTTCCGAAAAATATAAAGAGAATTATGATGAGGCTGAAAAGCGCCTTGAATATGAGCTTGAAGTCATAAACTCAATGGGATATTGCGATTATTTTCTCATTGTGTGGGATTATATAAACTACGCAAAAAATCATAATATACCCGTAGGTCCCGGCAGAGGTTCGGGTGCGGGAAGCCTTTGTGCTTACTGCATCGGAATCACAGGTGTTGACCCTTTGAAATATAACCTGCTTTTTGAAAGGTTTTTAAACCCCGAGCGAATCAGTATGCCCGATTTTGATATTGACTTCTGTATTGAGGGCAGAGCTCAGGTGATTGAATATGTAAAAAAACGCTACGGCAGTGACAGAGTTGTTCAGATTTGTGCGTTTGATACGATGAAAGCAAAGGGCTCGGTGAGGGACGCAGGCAGAGCTATGGGTGTTCCTTATGCTGTGTGCGATAAGGTTGCAAAGCTGATTTCAAACAATGGATTTGCAACGATTGCCGATTCTTTAAAGCGTGAAAAGGAACTGAAAAACCTTTATGACTCTGACTCGCAGGTTCATGAGCTGATAGATACGGCGATGAAAATCGAAGGCACGCCAAGGCACGTTACGACCCACGCCGCAGGCGTTATAATATCACAGTTTCCTGTCAGTGACCTTGTTCCGCTGACGAAAAGCGATGAGGCAATTATTACCCAATATGAAATGAGTGATATCGAAAGCTTAGGTCTTCTGAAGATGGATTTTCTCGGACTGCGCAATTTAACGATTATCAGAGATTGTGTCAATGAGGTGAAAAAGCATCATCGGGATTTTGATATAGATAATATTCCGCTTGATGACAAGGGCGTTTTTGAAATGCTTTCACAGGGCAAAACAATGGGTGTTTTCCAGTTTGAAAGTGCAGGAATGCGCTCGCTGCTGATGAATTTGAAACCTCAGAGCATTGAGGACCTGACAGCCTGCCTTTCATTATATCGCCCCGGACCTATGGAAGCGGACGCTATTCCGAAATTCCTTGCCAACAGACGCAACAGCGCTCGTATATCATATAAAATACCGCAGCTGAAAAGCATTCTTGATGTAACCTACGGCTGTATCCTGTATCAGGAGCAGGTTATGGAAATCTGCCGTGTGCTTGCAAATTATTCTTACGGACGAGCCGACCTTGTCCGCAGGGCGATGGCAAAGAAAAAGCATGAGGTTATGGAAAAAGAGCGCGAGAGCTTTGTCAATGGGTGCGCTCAGAATGGAATAGACGTTGCTGCTGCCCACGAGCTTTTTGATGATATGGCAGGCTTTGCTTCCTATGCGTTCAATAAGTCGCACGCCTGTGCGTATGCATATCTTGCCTATCAGACGGCGTATCTTAAATATCATTTCTTCGGTGATTATATGGCGGCACTTATGACGAGTGTGCTGAGCAATACTTCCAAGCTTATCGATTATATCAACGATTGGGAAGCGGCAGGAAAAAAGCTGCTTCCTCCCGATATAAATGAAAGCGGAGTCGGCTTTACCTGCAACGGAAAGGATATCAGATTCGGTCTGCTTGCTATAAAGAATCTTGGCAGAGGCGTTATCTGCGATATTATTTCGGAGCGTGAGAAAAACGGAAAGTACCTTTCTCTTCCAATCTTCTGTGAAAGAATCGGCAATTGCGGAATCAATCGCCGTGCGGTTGAAAGTCTGATAAAGGCGGGTGCTTTGGATTGCCTTGGCTTAAACCGCAGAACTATGATGGAAAACTTTGAAAAGTTTCTTGATATGCAAAGCGGATACAACAGCGCAATTGAAGGACAGATTTCGTTTTTCGGTACGGCTGAGGTGAGATATGAGAAAAAAATCGACAATACAGCGGAATATCCCGTCGAAACCTTGCTGAAAATGGAAAAGGAAGTCACGGGGATGTATATATCGGGTCACCCGATTTTGAAATACAAACCGTTTTCCGATGCTATGCGCCTTCCGTGTATCGCCGATATTGCGCATAGTGAAGACGCAGGCGGAAAGCAATATTCCGACAAAGCCGAGTGTATTGTTTTCGGAGCGCAGTTTTCCATAAGAAGGCACACCTCAAAAAACGGTGCGCAGATGTGCTTTTTAGGAATTGAGGACAACACCGAGCAGATTGAATGTGTAATTTTCCCCAAGCTCTATCAGGAGATTGCTCCAAGGCTTGAAAACTCTAAGATATACCTTATATCGGGAAAGGTTTCCGTAAGGGAAAGCTATTCTGACAACGAGCAGAAGGAAGTGAGCATTCTTGCTGACAAGGTTTATTTTGAGGATGAATTTGAAGTGGCGCTTGCCGCCAAAAGGCTGTGCATTAAGTTTGAAAGCACGGATGCCGTGTCAATGCAGAGGGCGCTTGATATCTGCAAGGACTTTGAAGGCGATTCAATGGTGAGCTTCTGGCTTTGCGATGTTAAAAAGCAGGTGCGTGCAAAAAGCATCAATGGCGTCAGAATATGTCTTGAGCTTTGTGCCGAGCTGATTGAAAGCTTTGGCAGGGACAATGTTATTTTGCTTTAGCAGCCAATACTATTTTACAAAGGGATGAGCCGAGCATAATGCCCGTGCTTATCCCTGCTGTGTATTCAAGGGTCTGTATAAAATATGCCAGCGCATTTTCGCTGTTTTGTGCAAGTGCCGAGCTGATTGCGTAAAAGAATCTGCGCCCGGGTACAAGCGGAAGAATCGACGGCAGCAAAAATATAGTTGCGGGAGCTTTTGCGGTTCTTGCTATGGTCTGTGACGCAATTGAAGAGATGGCTGAGGATATTACTGAAGTTATCAATATTGAATCTGTAATTTCCAACAATTGCGATGATATGCAAAAGCTGACGCTTCCGAGAATTGCACAGGTAATGTAGTGTCTGCGTTTTGTCCCGATAATCATAGAAAACCCGAATGATGCAAAAAGCATCAGAACAGTATCATATATCATTGCATAAACCCTGTAACGGCGACCGAAAAAGCAAACCCTGCGGCAATTGAGAGCGCAGTAAGGAATGAATGAATCAACTGAAGAATTGCGGAAATCGTATCACTTGAAAGAAAGCTCAATGATGCGTTGACAAGTGTGATTCCGGGGAACATCGACATAAGACAGCCGAGCATAATCGAAAGCGTATTCTCACACAGCCCCAGAAAATTTAAAAGCTGTATTATGATTCCCAGAGCAAAGGTCACTACGGCGTAGCCTATATACGGGCGCAGGTTTATGTGCTCAAGCCCGATTTTTTCAAAATGCAGTATAATGCCGATTGCGAGCGCGCAGAGCATATCTGTAAATCCACCGCCGTAAAACAGTGTGAATGACAGAGCAGTTATTATTTCGCCGAAGAGCTTGATTCGTGTTGAACTTTGACAGCAGATTTTTTCAAGCTCATTGAGTGCGGCACTTGTGCTGATTGTATTTTTGCATATTCTTCTCGAAAAGTCGTTGATATTTTCAAGCACTGCCATACAGGGCGCTGCCTTTTTTATCCTGACAGTATGCGTGAAATCGGAAACTTTGTCCGAGCCTGTCACGATTATAACCGAATTCAGTGCAAATACGCTGACGCTTTCAAGGCCGTAAGCAGTGCAGATTCGCTGTGCGCTGTCTTCGGCTCTTTCTATTTCGCCGCCGTTTTCAATTGTGCGTGCACCGATTAAAGCCGACAGCACAACGATGTCACTCAGATTATTCTTCATTTGTGCGCAATTTTTCAAGCGATGTGATTTCCTCTGCGATATATCTGAAAACGGGTGCCGCCGCCTCGTTTCCGTAGCCTCCGTCCTCGACCAGTACCGTTACGGCATATCTTGGTTTTTGCGACGGGAAATATCCCGTAATCCACCCGTGGCAGTATTCTTTTCCGTTTTCATCATATCTTCCTGTCTGTGCGGTTGATGTTTTTACCCCGCAGCTTGTGTTGAAGGCTCTTGCATTTGATCCCTCGTTGTCGTTTACAACAGCGTCCATAAAATCACGCAGCTTTCTTGCTGTTGATATGGAAGCACAATAGCTGTATGAAGTATTGTTTTCAACATCAATGCTGATACCGTCATCGGTCGTTCCGAGATATAAACGGGGCTGAGGCATTTCGCCGTAGGCGGCAATTCCACAGGTCATTGTGCAAATCTGCAGGGGCGTTGCGGTGAGATAGCCCTGACCGAAGGAAAAGTTGGCTTTTTCTGCAGGAATTTCAAGCTCGCTTGTTTCAGGCAATGTGCCTGACGCTGAATTGATGGATTTTGCAAGCTCGATTCGCTTTCCGAAGCCGAATGCAAGCGCATAGCTTCGCAGAGTCTGAGCGTCGATTTTTGAGCTTAGCTCAATAAAATAAGGGTTGCAGGAGTTTACAAGAGCCTGCGTCATATTCTGCTCACCGTGGCCGCCGATGTCGTGGCATTTGAAAATCTGCGATCCGACGCTTGTGTAACCCTTGCATTCGTAAACAAAGTTCTCAAGTCCCGAATCAATTGCTGCCGCCGCAATCACAAGCTTGAAGATTGAACCGACGCTGTAGCTGTAAAGTGCACGGTTAATCATCGGTGAGGACTCGTCGTACATTACGGTTTCGATTTCATCATAGGAATATGTCGGAAAGCTTGCCATTGCCTTGATATCACCGCTTGCGATATCCATTACCACAATAGCGCCTTTTTCGATATGACCCTTTGCAGCTTCAATGCAGATAAGCTGAAACTGCGCATCAATCGTAGTGACGATGCCACCGACGGTGCTTTCGTTGAGTATGATCTGCTCTTTTTCACCGGGTATGACAGAGCCGTTTCCGTCTACCAAATATGTCACGCTGTTTTCAAGGCTGTATGCTTTTAAAGTGTCGTTGAATGCATATTCAAGTCCGCAGACACCCTCTGTGCTGTCGTCACAGTATCCGAGAATGTGCGTTAAAAGCCTGTTGCTGTCATTTTGCGCTGCAATGTCGAAGACGTGAACACTGTCACAGAAGAAATCGCCGTATGAAATTTCGGCACAAAACGGTTTGCCCATTATTGCGTCAGCGTAATATTTTTCATAATCCACCGCGTATTTCGCAGTCATATCAACAGATTGCTGCGTGGGAAGAATAACAGCGTTTTTTACAATATCCGTGTTGTTGAGGATTATCATATTGCAGTCGTAGATATTTCCTCTCGCGCTCTCAGCGCTTACTTTCAGCGTTCTGCTTGTACTGTATGATGAAGCTTTGGCATACAGCGAGCCGTCAGCTATGTTTGCGGTGCGTACGATCAGCGTGATTGCACAAAGAGATATAATGACAAAAATCGAGAGAAGCCTTCTGTAAGCCATGTTTTTCCATCCTTTTTTATTTGTGTTCTGCCTTTGTAATTATCTGCACAATGATAGCGAAAAATACTTCTATTGCTTTTTTTTGGATTTTGTGTTATTATTGAAAAAAATATCCGGGAGATATCCTTTATATGGAGAAAAAAAACAGTAATTTCGGCATTTGTATTTTTCTTGTGATTGTGCTTTCTGCGCTGTTCATTTTTTTCGGTAACAAGCTTTGCCGCCTCGAAAAAAGCGCTTTGGGAAGCAGCGAGGTATATTACAGCGCAACTGTAACTCAAATTCAGGAAGGCTCTGAGAGCGAAAGTGTATACAGCAGCGATTCGGGCGAGCTTATATCGGAAGATATACATTTTACGGCAGAGCTTAAAAGCGGCGATTCTAAAGGAAAGAGCATTGACGCTGTGCAGCATATCGATTATATGTATGCGTATGTTTTTGAGCCGGTTGAGGTCGGCGACAGAATTATCGTCACAAGTATTTATGATTTTTCGACAAATGATTATAATTGGCAGTTCGGCGGATATGACCGTACACAAAGCCTTATAGTGCTTGTTCTGGTGTTCTTTGCGCTTATAATTGCTGTCGGGCGCGCAAAAGGCGTTCTGACTATAATTTCGCTGATAATCACTGCGCTTGCGGTGTTTCTTGTGTATGTACCTTCTATTCTGAAGGGGATGAATATCTATATTTCAACAATTATTGTCGGCGCCTTTACAACGCTTGCAACCCTGCTTTTGCTCAACGGTGCGGATAAAAAGACTCTTTCGGCAATTGTCGGCAATCTGGGCGGTCTTGTTGTTTCGGGAATTATCGCCGCGATAATGAATGCGGTTCTTGAAATAACAGGTCTTTCGGATGAAGATTTTGTGAGCCTGAAATTGCTTGATACGGGGGTTGAAATCGACCTTGTAGCTGTAATCTGGGGCGGAATGGTCATCGGTGCGCTCGGTGCCATAATGGACGTGGCAATGTCGATTGCATCGTCAATGCAGGAGCTTTCCGACAATATGGAAAAAAAGAGCTTTGCAAATATGTTTAAAAGCGGAATGAACATTGGTAAGGACGCTATCGGCACGATGACAAACACGCTGATTCTTGCATATATCGGTTCGAGCCTTGTGACTGTGCTGCTGCTTGTGGCATATAACAAGGATCTGCTGTTTCTTTTTAATCTCGAAACGATCGCAATTGAAATTGTTCAGGCGATTTCGGGCAGCATCGGCATTATATGTGCAGTTCCTCTGACGGCTGCTTTTTCAGCCTTCGTTTTTACAAGGAAAAATTGATTTGGTATGTATAAACAGAAACTGCCCCTGTTCCTTTCGGAGCAGGGGCGGTTTTTGTGCTTCGAACCTTAGCAGCAGCCTGTGTTGCAGCCGCAGCTGTTGTTGTTGCCAAATGAAGAACCGCAGCCGTTGTTGCCGCAGCAGCAGAAGATAAGGATAAGAATGATAATCCACCAGCATCCACCGTTACATCCACAATTCATAATAACACTCCTTAAATATAATGTATTTTCAGCAGTTTTCGTAAGCTTTAGCTTGCGTTCTGCTTAGTACATAATATGGAATCAGCAAAAAAGTGTTACAGAAAATTTGAAGCTAAAAATTTTTTTGCCTTCATATGTGTTTTGACAAATATCTCCATAAATAATTGGCATAATTAGATATATAACCATTAAGGGGGATTTTTGCAACGGAGGCTTTTATGATTGAATTTGAGCGTTATACAAAAAAAGCGGCGTCGGCAATATCGGCTGCCATCGAGACAGCAGGGAATATGGGTCACACCTATGTCGGAAGCGAGCATATGCTTCTGGCACTTCTGCGTGAAAATGGCTGTGTGGCTTCGGCGGTTCTGAAAATGAACGGTATTAAAGAATCGGACTTGCGGCAGAAGCTTGACTTTCTTGTGGGAAGCGGCAATAATGTAAGGCTCGGCGAAGAGTGTATTACACCTGCTTTGCGCCGTGTCTTAAAGTCTGCCGTTACAATTTCTTCTGAGCAGAATCACAGACTTGCAGGAACCGAACAGCTTCTTGCGGCAATTATTAAAGATGGCTCGTGCAGTGCCGCATCGCTCATAAAGCAATTGGGCGGAAATCTTAATAAAATCTTAAGCGATTGCAGCGGAATTTCCGGAAGCTCTGCAGACAGCCCGTATTCACCGATTGTTCAGCCGGAAGCAAAGATGATTCCAAACCTTATGAAATATTCACGGAATATGACTGAGGTTATTTCGGAAAAAGCTTTTGACCCGGTTTTGTGTCGTGAAAATGAAACAGAACGTATGATTCGCATACTTTCACGAAAAAACAAGAACAATCCCTGCCTTATCGGAGAGGCGGGAGTCGGCAAGACGGCGATTGTTGAAGGCTTGTCGCAGCTCATAATAAAGGGCGAGGTGCCCGATGCGATTAAGGATAAAAGAATTTTTGCGCTTGATCTTCCTTCAATGCTTGCGGGCGCAAAATACAGGGGTGACTTTGAAGAAAGGCTTAAAGCATGCATTGACGAGGCAACGAGAGTCAAAAACATTATTCTGTTTATTGATGAGCTTCATACAATTGTCGGTGCAGGCGCTGCCGAGGGTGCAATTGATGCGGCCAATATCTTAAAGCCCCAGCTTGCAAGAGGGGAGCTTCAGCTGATTGGTGCGACTACTCTTGATGAATACAGATGCCATATTGAAAAGGATTCTGCACTTGAAAGGCGTTTTCAGCCCGTGATTGTCGAGGAGCCTTCACCCGAGCAGGCGGTGCATATCTTAGGCGGCCTGCGTGAGAGCTATGAAAAGTATCACAATGTCAGAATAACCGATGAGGCAATAAACGCAGCGGTATATTGCTCAAAGCGGTATATTCACGACAGATTTCTGCCCGACAAGGCAATTGATATAATTGATGAGGCGTGCTCTGCCGCAAGCATTAAGGCACAGGAATCCAAAAGTATTACAAAACACATCGACGAAGCAGTTTCGCTTGAAGAGCTTCAGGAGCTGTCAAAACAATATCTGAAGAGAAAGCGTCCGATAAAAATTGCACGCGAGCAGGGCGAAAAAGCAGTTGTCGGAGCAGCCGAGGTCTGTTCTGTAATTTCGCTTTGGACAAAAATCCCTGTTGAAACCTTAAGCTGTGAAGAAAACGACAGACTTCTTGAGCTTGAGGAAAATCTAAAGCGGCGTGTAATCGGTCAGAATGCCGCTGTAAAGGGTGTGTGCGACGCCATAAAGCGCAGTCGTGTCGGTCTGAAGGATGCAGGCCGCCCTATCGGTTCATTTATATTTCTTGGACCGACAGGCGTTGGAAAAACCGAGCTGTGCAAGGCGCTCTGCGAGGTTATGTTTGATTCTGCTGACAGTATGATTCGGTTTGATATGTCGGAGTTTATGGAAAAGCATTCAGTTTCAAGACTGGTCGGTGCTCCTCCCGGATACGTCGGTTTTGATGAAGCTGGGCAGTTGACCGAAAGGGTGCGCCGCAAGCCCTATTCCGTCATTCTTTTTGATGAAATAGAAAAAGCACATCCCGATATTATGAATATACTGCTTCAGATTATTGAAGAAGGAATTCTTACCGATTCTCACGGAAGAACAACCGATTTCAGAAATACGGTGATTATTCTGACTTCAAACATCGGAGCGCAGCATTTTACAAAATCACGGCATCTGGGCTTTGCGCAGTCAGAAGCGCATTCTCAGTCTGTCAGGGAAAAGGCTGTGGATGAATTGAAAAAAACACTGAAAATAGAGCTTATCAACAGGCTTGATGCTATTGTTGTTTTTGAAAAATTAGGGCATGATGAATTGCGCAGCATTGCGGCAAAAATGCTCAAAGCACTGTGCGAGCGTGCAGAAAATATCGGGATAACCTTAAGCTTTTCCGATGAAGCGATTGATTTTATCGCAAATGCTCCCGAAACGGAAATCTACGGTGCAAGACCGCTTCGGCGCCGCATATCACTCAATGCGGAAAGTCTTATTTCGCAGAAAATTCTTGAGGGTGATATGAAAAGCGGTGATTCGGCACTTGTCGGCGCCTGTGAGAGTGGGCTTACAATTTCGATTGCGCAGAGGGTAAACTGAAAAAAACACGGTACAACTCTTGTGTTGTACCGTGTTGCTTTGTAAAGTGTGATTCGAATTAAAGACTGCCTGCGTATTTTTTTATTGCCGAAAAGGTTTCGTCGCTGATGACGTGTTCAATTCTGCAGGCATCGTCGGAAGCGGTCTTTTCGCTGACACCGAGAGAAACAAGCACCTTTGACAAAATGGTGTGGCGCTCAAAAATCTTTTTGGCAAGCTCACTGCCTGCATCTGTCAGTTCAATGTAGCCTTTGGGGTCAATGACAATATATCCACCGTCTTTCAGAATGCCTACGGCACGGCTGACGCTCGGCTTTGAATATCCCATATGCTCGCTTATATCTATTGAACGGACGCTGCCTGTTTTCTTTTTCAGAACATAAATGGTTTCGAGATACATCTCTCCCGATTCCTGTATCGCCATTATCCAAAGCCCTCACTTTCTGAATCAATATATACAATATACCACATTTCGTTATTTTTTTCAATAGTAAATATGAATTTTTTTGCGTTGCAATTTTTGTCGATATATGTTAAAATAAATATTATGCATTATTATTGTTGTCAGGTGGGTTTGAAATGAAGGTAATCGGATATGAAATTCTTGAAAAGGTAGATAAATCCAAAGGAATGAACATAATCTGGACGGATAGCGAGATAATTCTCGAATGCCCGTATTATTGCTGGACAATTCCGCTGGGAGCTGTGATTTTCTGCAATTTTCTATCCGCAGATGATTGGCGCAGGCGAGATTTTGAAGACTGCCCCGAGGCACCGCCTATAAATTCCGAGCTTATTGACGGGTTCGGAATGATGGAGCTGTGCTTTTACATCTCGAAAACAGACCTTTTGTACAGATTTAATGCACCGCAGGGCGCTCTTGACCCGAAGGATTGTCCTGATGACGCCGATGCACTTTTCGGGTATAAATGTGATGATATCAATGCGCTGAAAACGTTTTGCGAAGCAGTCAACAGTGCGCTGAAGAATATAGCAGAGGATAACTGATATGGAACAGAAAAAGCTTGACAGAATTAACGAGCTTGCCGCAAAGGCAAAAACAATCGGACTGACTGACGAGGAAATCGCAGAGCGTCAGCAGCTTCGCAATGAATACCGTGCAAGTATAATATCAAATCTCAATTCTTCGCTTGATAATTGTTATGTTCTTGACGATAACGGAAATAAAGTTCCTGTCAAGAGGAGAAATGACTGAAAATGATGAAATATGCGAACAAGCTCTGTTTGTACGCATTTTTGTACATATAAATATGATTTTGCATTTTTCTATTGACATTTTTTTCATAAAGCTGTATACTTGTTCTTAAGGAATACGAACATATTGTTCGTATAAACTTGCCTGACAGGACAAAAAACAGCGAGGTGATAAAAATGTATTTGCATCAAGGCATATTCATAGACACATTTCGGGAGTGCTGCTTATGGGAATGAAAAGGGTAAGCAGTGCGGCGCTGGAATTTGACAAAAGCTTTATCTGCGCCATGGAGGATGCTTCAACGTCCCATCTGCATAAACAGCTTATGAAAACAGCTGTTCTTTATACCATCAATAATGGGCTGACTCAAAGGCAGCGCCAGATGCTGATGATGTATTATTTTGATGATTGTGACCAGACGGAGATTGCCCGAAAGCTTGGGGTGAACAAATCGACCGTTTCGCGTACACTTAAGGCGGCACGAACAAAGATACGAACAAGACTCGGCTTTCTTGTCAAGAGGAACTTGGTTTCAAAGCAGGACGAATCCGATATTTAATAATATTAAAAAAAGGGTTGGCTTAGAAGAGTTTTTGTGGTAAAATATATTTATGGTGATTATATCGGTTTTTTATCCGATTATTAAACTTATATAACGGAGGCAATTATGAAGCTTATATTTGCTATTGTAAATAATGATGACAGCCACTGCGTTGCGGCTGCCCTTGCTTCGCAGGGCGTGATGACAACAAAGCTGGCATCTACGGGCGGTTTTCTTATGGCGGGCAATACCACCTTCCTCATTTGTGCAGAGGATGACAAGATCGATGAAATTATTGCGGTTATAAAGGAAAAGTGCCACCGCAGAAAGCAGTCGGTTTCGACAAGCTCAATGCCCGGCTCACTTCCTGTTGAGATTACTGTCGGCGGCGCTACAATGTTCGTAACTGATGTTGAACGCTTTGAAAAGGCATAAGTAATGAACTCTGCTCTGAGAGAAACCGTCGATAATATGCTGAGCGCAGGCAGGTTTCCGCATGCTGTTTTGCTTTACGGTGATTCGGGAGTCGGCAAAAAATACAGTGCTAAAGAAATTTCGGCGATGCTTTTGTGTCACAGTGGCTCGAAGCGCTTTGCGTGCGGTAAATGTACGTCGTGCACACTGCTTGAATCTGATTCTCATCCTGATTTGATTATTG
Organism: Oscillospiraceae bacterium; assembly: GCA_017435565.1. Taxonomy (GTDB): domain Bacteria; phylum Bacillota; class Clostridia; order Oscillospirales; family Ruminococcaceae; genus RGIG3077. The sequence continues at coordinate 111,205 of JAFSEU010000026.1, forward strand.
CCGAGCACAGCGGAAAACGAAACGGAATTTCAGTTGCCGAAGTCCGAAGGCTTTGCGCTGACGCAAGCATAGCTCCGAATACGTCTGATTCCAAGGTGTATCTTATTCTGGATGCAGATGCAATGGAAGCGGCTGCGCAGAATGCTCTGCTCAAGATTATTGAGGAGCCGCCGGAAAATGTTTATTTCATTTTTACGGCACAGTCAAAATCGGTTTTTCTGCCGACTATTCTCTCCCGTATTGTTTCAATAGGCGTGGGTGAATGCTCTGAGAGCGAGTGTCTGAAGGCACTTGCAGAGCACGGTATTCCTACGGAAGATGCAAAGCGTGCCTATGAGGATAACGGCGGAAATATCGGAAAATGCCTTTTGAGTATCAATGATGATGACAGAATAAAAGTTCGTCAGACAGTTGCTGCTCTTGTCGATTGTATAATTAACAGAGATGAGTATGGTTTTCTTAAGGTGTGCCACAGCATCGAAACAGATTCGGAGATGACAAAAAACGTTCTGTCTGAAATGATTGCGGTTGTGCGTGATATTTCAGCTTGCCGCATTGATTCTGATAATTCTATCAGTATTTATAGAAAGGGCGCGTATGCACTCTCTCAGACTATGAGTCATAAATCTGTAATCAGGCTTTATGAATGTGTTTTGGCGGCATATTCCGATATCAAAATGAATGTTTCGCCAAAGCTTGCGCTCTGCCTGCTTTGCTCACAGATTTTTAATTAGCCTTAATTATGAAAGGAAAAATATAATGACTGAAATTATAGGTGTGCGCTTCAAAAGCGCAGGCAAGGTATATTACTTTTCACCGAACGGTGTCAATACGCAGGTCGGCGATATTGTTATTGTCGAAACTGCGAGGGGAGTAGAAAGCGGTGAGGTTGTAATTTCCAATCGTTCACTGCCCGACGAGGAACTGACCGTTCCGCTTAAGCCTGTTATTCGTGCCGCTACAAAGGCTGACCTTGACCGTATTAAGGTGAACAAGCAGAAGGAGCAGGATGCTTACAGGATTTGCGAGGAAAAAATTGCTGCACGCGGTCTTGTTATGACTCTTGTTGATGTCGAATGTACCTTCGATAACAATAAGCTTTTGTTTTACTTCACCGCAGAAAACAGGGTTGATTTCCGTGAGCTTGTAAAGGATTTGGCGGCTGTTTTCAGAACAAGAATCGAGCTTCGCCAGATAGGTGTGCGCGACCAGGCAAAAATGCTCGGTGGTCTGGGAATCTGCGGAAGGGAATTTTGCTGTAAGGGCTTTATGGGAGAGTTTCAGCCCGTGTCTATAAAAATGGCAAAGGAGCAGGGGCTTTCGTTGAATCCGACTAAGATTTCGGGTACCTGCGGAAGACTGATGTGCTGCCTGAAATACGAGCAGGCAAGTTATGAGGAGCTTTTGAAGGTTACTCCGAAAATCGGTGCGCTGGTCAAGACGGTTCAGGGAAAGGGCATTGTTCAGGATGCAAACCTTCTGACTGGTCTATTGACAATAAAGCTTGATAATAACGATGTGCCCGTCACAATGAATAAAAATGACGTAACTGTCATAAAAGATGGACAGATTCGTGTGAATAAGGATGAAATCAAGGCGTTGAAGGCTCTTGAAAAGGATTGATAGCGACATAAAAAAACGGCTGTGAGTTTAGTTCACAGCCGTTTTTTGTGCATTGATATTTTATGAAGCGGAAACTGTTGTGAGCAGACTTGCTCCGTTAAGAACTGCGTTTGAAACAACGCCAAATTCATAAGTTCCGCTTGTGATTGAGCCGCCTGCATATACATCGTATGACGAACCCTTGATAAGCTCGGGGCAGGTGAATGTAAATGCAGAGTAGGATGATACAGGCATAAAGGTTACAAGTGAGGTGCCCGAACTCTTGATGCATATCGGAGTTTTTGCGGCAAGAGTGCTTCCCATACTGAGGGTGATTATTCCCTGCGTTGATGAGGTGGTGGCGCCCTTGACAAGACCTGTTCCGCCGATTGCAACGAGCGTTCCGCCGTTTAAGGTATAGGTACTGTCGGATTCAATCGAGCTTTCAGCAGCGCCGGTTTTTGCGACAATGACCGTGCCGCCCGACATAACTGTTGTACCCTTCGAGTCGATTCCGTCGCCGTTGGCTTCGATATAGGTGTATCCGCCGTTGATGGTTATGCAGTCGTTTGCGTTAAGACCGTCATCGCCTGAGAAAATGTAAATATTACCGTTTTCGATGAATATATCGTCATCGCTGGCAATACCTTCACGGTTGTTGCCGTAAATAGTCAGCGTTCCCTTGCCTCTGATTTCGATTGTATCGTTAGAGAAAATCGCACCGTTGTTTACAGCATCGCTGCCGCCGTCTTCAAGTACGTTGGCGGTATTTTCAACAAGGTGAAGCTCAAAACGCTTTGCGTTGTCACAAAGAATTGCAGGGCCGTTGGAGCAGGAAATATCAACTCCTGCCAGATAAAGGTCAATGTCAGCTTCGCCGGCGTTGCCCTCACCGGTTTTAATATAGATTTGTCCGCTGTAATTTCCTGTAAGATAGTACACACCACCTGCATTTATGCTGATTTTGCCGGAACTTACGGAAACGTTGGAATCACCGCAGCTTGAAGGCGAAGCAAGGTCAATAATGATTGCACCTTCGGGATACTCCGTCGATGAAGCGGAAATTGTTACAGCAGTTGCGTGGGTGGTGGTTGCGGGCTTGAGAGCCGTTGTCGTAGTCGTTGTAGTCGCTTTTGCTGTTGTTGTCACTCTTGTTGTTGTGGTGGATTGTGAAGATGAATTACTTCTTGAAGTGGTTGTTGTTTTTGCGGTAGAGGAACCTGAATTGTCAGGGGCAGTTGTTACTGTGGGCTGTGATGTTGAGTTGTCCTGTTCCTGCGGTTCTGAGGTGTTCTGACTCTCACTTTGCGAGGCTGATGAATCACCGCTTTCGGAGGTGCTTTCAGAATCAGACTGTGAACTGCTGTCAGATTGTGATTTGCTCTCTGATTGACTGTCAGATTTGCTTTCACCGGTACTGCCCTCGTTGTTTTGAGATTCACTTTCGGAGGATTCGTTTTCACTTGTATCAGCGCCTGATGCGGATGAATCATCCGTATCAGCCTTAAGCTCATCCGGAACCGACACGGAAACAACAGAAACCTCGCTTTCGCCCGAGGTATCCTTCTGAGAACATGATGATATCATTCCCATTGCTAATGAAAGGGATATAATAACAGCAAGTGCTTTTTTCATATTTTTAACTCACTTTCTATACGGTTGATTGATGTGCGTTGGCATAAAATCGTAATTATCTTAAAACGCACTATTATATATTATACTATAATACAGCAGAAAAGTTAAAGGTGTGTTAAATCTGAAATGTTACTGATCTGAGTTTTCTACATAAACATATTCGCCAAGTGCCGCAACAAGCTTTTCATCAAAGCCTTCGGCATATAAAAGCTCATAGTAATGGGAAAAATAATGAATCTTTTCTCTCAACTCGATTATTGCATAAGCCTGCTCTTCGGTAAGAATAGGTATTGCTGAAAATTCTTCAAATGTGCCTGTATTTAGGTTTACGCGACCGTAAAACACATCGCTTTTCGTTGTACATCCAGTCGTAACTATTGTAGTTGTATATGCTTGTTCGATATATAAAAACGGCAGAAGCTTCTCGATTGTTTCTTCTTCAATGCCGTCAATATTGTAAAGCTCACTAAGGTCACTAAAACCACCGTTTTCGTTACGATAATCAATAATGCTCTGAGCAACGCTTTGGCTTATGCCTTCGATTAAAATCAAATCATCAATATCGGCAATGTTCAAATCAATAGGCTGTGAAGGAGTGTTTGAGTTGGTGTAATAAGATTCACTTGTCAAGCTGCTTGAAATATTTGGCGATATGCTGAAAGGTTCACGTTCGTTGTCTGCGTTTTCGTAAATGATGAGCGCAACGGAGGCAGTTGCCACAAGAAGGATGTATAGTGATGTCTGGCGCTTCATTGTGTTATTTCCTTGATGATTTGATTATTTACTTGTCAGTATGCAACAAGATTATAGCATTTTTTCGACAAAATGTCAACAAACAAGCGATTTTTCGTCATTTTTTTCAAAAACGAAAAAAATAAAAAATTTTTTAAAAAAGGTATTGACAAATGGAAAGTGCTGTGATATAATAATATGCGTACTGAAAAGCGCTGGTGTAGCTCAGTTGGTAGAGCAGCTGATTTGTAATCAGCAGGTCGGGGGTTCGAGTCCGTCCACCAGCTCCATATTTTTTTATGGGAGATTTCCCGAGTGGCCAAAGGGGGCAGACTGTAAATCTGTTGTTCTTTAACTTCGGTGGTTCGAATCCACCATCTCCCACCAATTCCCCTCCGATGTTTCATCGGAGGCTTTTTGTTGCAATTATCTGTGGAGTGTGGTATAATATAGTAAGTCGGACAGACTAATAAATCATGAGTTGTAAACAGTTATGAAAAAGAAATTAATCAATAAGATGACAATTACAATTGCTATTCTCGTCATGACGATGTTTGCAATTCTCGTGTTTTTCTTCAAAACAACAATACATGCTGGAATAGAGTATTATATGCATACCGAGAAATATGATGCTTTTGCTACATATTACGCTGAGAAGTATAAAATGGGCGATACGGAAGATATA
>JAFSEU010000027.1 GCA_017435565.1 Oscillospiraceae bacterium
AGGATCAAACTCTTTAAAAAAGTTTGTATTAAAGATACTTGCTGTATCTTAAATCCTTGTTCATCACGATTCGCTCGCAATTACTTGTGTGACATTTTTTAGTCTTGTCTGACTTCTCAAAGGGTTATATCATCTCTCAATGATACAACTCATTTTCAAGGGTCTTCTTGTTTGCATTGTTCAATTTTCAAGATGCCGATTGGAGCAACATCAAATCATTCATTTTGTTGTTGTCCGCACCCCTTCGTCAGAGTGCTTATATATTATATCACCCCATTTCACATTTGTCAACACTTTTTTTGATGTTTTTTTCACCAAGTTTCGACTCTGTTTTTCTTGCTGTAAATGTTCATTCTGCACAAATTGTGACAAGTATGCTGATTTTCTAAAAAAAATTAATCATCATCTCAACCAATTGATCAGAAGAATTGTAAGAATATTATTTTAAAAAAGTAGTGCATTCTTCTTTGATTTGTGTTATACTATTATATGCGTAATTTAATTTATATACATTTTCAGGAGAATATAATGGAATATAAAATCAATAGCGGCATATGGAGCGAAGTCGTCGCACTACCCGCCGCAATTATAGACAATTACATCAAATTAGCTTCCGGTGCTTCTATAAAAGTACTTCTTTATATGCTGCGTCACAACGCCAAAGTCGTTTCAACAGAACAAATCTGTGCAGATATCAACCTTTCGCGTGAGACAGTAGAAGATTCGTTCGCTTTCTGGGAACAGCTCGGCGTTATTACTACGCATAATCCTCCTCAGACTACGCATGAACCGATATGCTGTACACCGTCAGTCGTTTCGCCATCTGCTGCCTTACAGTCTCAATCTTCACAAAACATCGGCGCCACCATCACTGCAACCGCAACAGATTACTCCCCTGCGCATCTCAAGCCGACAGAAATCGAAGCTATTATAAAGAACAACACAAAGCTTCAATTCCTTGCACACAGCATACAGCAATCATTTGCACGCCCTCTTACATATTCCGAGCAGAACCTCATTATATGGATGAGCGACACTCTCGGCTTTGAAGCTGAAATCATTCTTACGCTTTGCGAATATTGCGCAAACAGCGGTAAAGCAAATGCAAGATACATCGAAACTCTTGCAAACTCGTGGTTTTCTGCCGAAATAAATACATTTGAGAAAGCAAACAACGAAGTAACAAGACTCACGGAACGAAACTCCTATATAAATAGTATATCACAGCTTCTGAAGTTAAAAAGCTATCCATCGACAAATCAATGTAAAATCATTGAGCAATGGCAGCAGCTCGGAATCTCAAGCGACCTCATACTCAAAGCCTACGACAGAACGATTGACTCAATCGGCTCGCTGAAATTCCCCTATATGAATAAAATTCTTATGAACTGGAATTCAAACGGTCTGAAAACAATTGAAGATATCGAGAATTTTGAATCGCACAGCAAAAAGCCATCAAACAAAAACAACGAACATTCTTATGACATTAACGAACTTGCCGCGCTTGCTATCGGCATTGCACCAAGAAAGGAATAATTCTGATGAGCGTCAAAAACTATATATATAAGGAAGCCAATGATATAATCGCACAGCGGCGTATTGATGCCGAACAGAGTCTGCAACTGCGCCAAAGCAAGGCCGAACAGCTCTGTCCCGAAATCGCAACTATAAACAGCCAACTTGCACAGACAGGAATTAAACTTTTTGAACTGCTGACAAAAGGTGAGGATATAAGCAATCAAATAAAAAAACTTGAAAATGAGAATATGCAAGCTCAGTTTATGTTAAAAAAAATATTGAAGGAAAGCGGATTTTCAGAAGACTATCTTGATATAAAGCACACCTGCGAACTCTGCAATGATACAGGCTACATTAATTCAAAGCGATGCAAATGCTTTAATGACCTCGTTTCACAATTATCCGCACAGCATCTCAATTCCGCTACGGTAATGAAGCTGACTGATTTTGACAGCTTTGATTTGAATTACTATAAAGGATATAAAAGCGACGAAGGAATAGATGCATATGACATAATGTCAAGTGTTTTTGAATTCTGCAAGAATTTTGCTGAAAATTTCACTCCTTCATCAAACGGCATTTTTATGCTGGGAAAAACCGGTCTTGGTAAAACTCATCTATCACTTGCCATCGCAAATAAGGTCATTTCAAAAGGCTACAGCGTGGCTTATGATTCAATCATCAACTTCCTTATGCAGGTCGAACGCGAGCATTTCGGAAAAAGCGACACAGACACACTTTCAATGTTGCTTGATGTAGAGCTCCTGATTCTCGATGACTTGGGCTCAGAATATGAAAAAAACAGCTTCTACGCCTCAACTATATATAATATCATCAATACCAGGCTGAACAAAGGGCTTTGCACTATTATAAGCACAAATCTTACTCTGTCACAGCTTGAAAGCCGCTATGATGACAGAATTATTTCCCGCCTCTTCACGATGTTTGATTGTCTGCGCTTTTTCGGAAAAGACATTCGCTACAAGCGCAAATACGAAAGTACATACAAATAAAGCGGACGGTTTTATACATTATAATAGTATATAAGGACATTTTGCTATGAAAGACATAAAAATTCTTTTTCAGGGCGATTCAATCACCGACGGGAACCGCAACAAGGACAAAAAGCTGCGTTGGGACGGAAACCACCAGATCGGACACAGCTATGCTTTTTCAGTATGCGGAATGCTTGCGCTCAAATTCCCCGACATTCGCTTTTCATTTGAAAACCGCGGAATTTCGGGAAATACCATCGGCAAAATACTCCGTCGTGCCGATAGGGATATTATAAATATCAAGCCCGATATCCTCACACTTTTGTGCGGCATAAACGACGGCCCCGTATGGGGGAGAAAGCCCACTCCTCCCAAGGATTTTGCATATCGCTATGAAAAGCTGCTTCAAAAATGCAGACAAAGTCTTCCCGATTTGAAAATCATTCTGCTTGAACCCTTCTATTTCCCCGTCAAGCCACACGATAAATACTCTGAACAATGGGCAAAAGTGCTTTTACAGTACAGAAATATAATAAAGAATCTGGCTGAAAAATATAATGCGGTCTACATTCCTTTGCAGGAAAAGTTTGATAAGGCATCAAAAAATACCGATATGGAATATTGGCTGTGGGACGGAATCCACCCAAGCGAGCAGGGTCACGGAATTATTGCAGCAGAGCTTTTTGCGGTTTTAAAAAATTGTATGAATTAAAAAAATACCCCTTGTATATTTTGGCAAATAATGTTATAATAACTATTTGATTGTAAAAATTATACGTCGCATTGTGCGACTGAAACGGAGAATCATATGAGTGAATTTATAAAAAGAGAGCCCGAGAGGCCAAAATTCCCCAAACGCGCTGTAATTACAGCAGGTATGCCCTACGGCAACAAAAGCCTGCATTTTGGACATATCGGCGGCGTTTTCATTCCGGCTGACTTCTATGCAAGGTTTCTGCGAGACAGAATCGGCAAGGAAAATGTAATTTTTGTTTCGGGAACCGACTGCTACGGCTCACCGATTGAAGAAAACTACCGTGTAAAGTGTGAAAACGGTGAGTTTTCGGGAACAATCGAAGACTTTGTAAGAAACAATCACGAAAATCAGAAATCAACTCTTGAAAACTATAAAATCAGCTGCAACCTTTTCGGTGCATCGGGTCTCGACCGCGCAAAGGAGATTCACCAGCAGGTAACCGATGAGCTTCTTATGACTCTGTATAAAAACGGTCACCTCGAAAAGCGTACAACCTCGCAGTTTTATGACGCAAAAGCAGGCAAATTTTTAAACGGCAGACAGGTTGTGGGAAAATGCCCTGTGCTCAACTGCCAGTCCGAAAAAGGCTATGCCGATGAATGCGACTTGGGCCACCAGTATATGCCCGAAAACCTTATAGACCCCAAAAGCACGCTCACGGGTGAAACTCCCGAAATGCGCCAGGTTGACAACTGGTATTTCAAGCTGGTAGATTTTTATGCACTTCTTAACGAATATGCCGAAAAAATCAAGCCCTTACCTACCACAAGAAAGCTCGTTTACAACACAATCAAGGAATTTTTGGAGCAGCCTGTTATATACATCAAGAAAGAGCTTTATGACGGATATCTCGAAATTGCCGAAGCACTCCCTGAGCATGATATCCGCGATGTGGACAACCAGAAAAAGACATCATTCGCAATCACCTTTGATGATCTGCACAAGTGCGACAAAGCCTGCGAAATACTCACAAGCAGCGGATTCCGTTACCGCACGGGCAAAACTCTCGTTCCCTTCCGCCTTACAGGTAATGTAAAATGGGGCGTAAAAGCTCCCGAATTCGAGGGCGAAAATGACCTTACAATATGGGTATGGCCCGAATCGCTTTGGGCACCGGTTTCATTCACAAGAACATATCTTGAATCAATCGGCAAGGATGAAAGCGAATGGAAAAACTGGTGGTGCTCCGATGAATGCGGAATCTATCAGTTCATCGGCTCGGATAACATCTATTTTTACGGCATAGCCCAGCAGGCATTGTTTATGGGACTTCAGGGCGAAAACTGCCACCTTTCCGAAAACGGAGATATGCAGCTTTCGACGCTCGTTCCCGTAAATCACATTCTGTTCATGAATAAAAAAGCTTCGTCAAGCTCAAACATCAAGCCGCCTATGGCTGCCGATTTGCTTGACCATTACACAGCCGACCAGCTTCGTTCACACTTCTTAAGTCTTGGTCTTGCAATGCGAAGCGTAAGCTTTATGCCAAAGGTTTATGATGCAGATGCAAACCCCGCAGAAGCCGACCCCGTTGTTAAGGAAGGCAACCTTCTGACAAATGTTTTCAACAGAATGGTCCGTTCCTGCTTCTATACCTCGCAGAAATATTTTGACGGCATTCTGCCCGACGGTGAAATCGACGAAGAAATTCTTAAAACCACACGTGACGCCGTTTTAAAATACGAACGCCATATGCATAAATTCGAGTTCCACCAGGTTATGTATGTTCTTGACAGCTTTATAAGAAATGCAAATAAATTCTGGTCAAAGAACATTACTCCCGCTGAAAAGAACGACGACAACGAGCTTCGTGCATACACCTTGCGCAATATGTTCTATATGGTCAAGGTTGCAAATATTCTGCTCCATCCCCTTGCTCCCGAGGGCACCGAAATGGTACGTGATTACCTTGGAATCGGCGATGAGATGTGGAGCTGGGACAAGATTTTTGATGACATTTACAGCTACGAAAGCATCAACGAAAATCACAAGCTCAGATTCTTAGAGCCGAGGGTTGACTTTTTTGCAAAGCACCCCTCACAGCTCGCAGCAAACGAAAACTAAACAACATCAAGACAAACGAAAGGAATCAATACTATGGAATTTATCAATTCACTCAACCTCATTATGATGACTGCCGCAGAAGGAACAGCCGCAACAGGGGAGCCTATGGAATACAACTGGACCGGCTTCTGGATTATGACCATTGCCTTTATTCTGATTTTCTACTTCATTCTTATCAAACCCCAGAAAAAGAAAGAAAAAGAAACAAAGCAAATGCGTGACAGCATCCAGATCGGTGACGAAATTACAACCATCGGCGGAATTGTAGGTATTGTTGTAAAGAAATCACAGGATACTCTGGTTATTGAAACCGGCGGCGACAGAAGCAAAATCCGCATAAAGACCTGGGCTGTTCAGGAGAATGCTACAGTTCACGATATGATGGAAAGCGCTGCCGCTTCAAAGAAGAGCAAAAAGGAAGAAAAATCCTCTAAGAATGATATCGAAAAATCAGGCGAGGTTGACTGAGCCGTTCTAAACATATCCCGTTTTTCATAAAATATATTGTGCCCGTTGCACCTAAAACACAAGTGCACGGGCACTTATTTTTTATAAAAAGGGTGCTGACTATGCGCAGAACATCATTTGTAAGAAAAGTCATCGATTCACAATCATTCTCTTCGTTTATTTCAGTCCTGTCGGGAGTTGCCGTACTTATACTCTGCCTGTTCGGTTTTTCCTGCCTGCTAACAATAATCGACGCAAATAATGCAATCAAATCGGTTATGTCGGGAATTTCACTCTGCCTTGGTGCTTTTGCATCAGGCTTTATATGCGCCAAGCAAAAACGCAGAAGAGGTCTGATTAACGGACTTTTCTGCGGACTTTTCGTATACCTTGCGGTTTTCTGCATTGGCTTTCTGCTGCTGAAAATAACAATCGGTAGCGGCGTTTTCGGCAAGCTTATGCTCGTATGCATACTCGGGGCGGCAGGCGGCGTCTGCGGTGTGAATTCAAAGCATAATTTCAAAGCGTCAAAGCCGAAAAAAAACCGCTTTGGCACTTGAAATGCATATGATTATATGTTATAATAATGCTGTAATCGGGGCGTCAGAAAACGCCCCTGAATTTATGTCTGAAAAATAATTCAAAGGCAGTATTTGCAATGAAATACAATACATATATTTTCGATTTCGATTTAACCCTTGCCGACGCAACAAGCGGAATAATTCAATGCTATAAAAAGGTTCTCGAAAAGCATAATTATCCCATTCCCGATGATTATGCCATTAAACGCACCATCGGCAAAACTCTGACTGAATCATTTTCAATTTTCACAGGTATCACTTCGCCTGATATTTTAGAGCAGCTGCGATGTGAATATGTCAGCTTTGCAGATGAAATAATGACCGAAAATACTCATATTTTTGAAAGCGTTTTCCCCCTTGTGCAAGCTTTAAAGAAGCATAGTGCAAGAATCGGAATTGTCACAACAAAATTTGCTTATCGGGCTATCGAGGCTCTTGACAAATATAATCTTACTGAATACTTTGATGTTATCATCGGCAATGAAAACGTAAAAGAGTACAAGCCATCACCCGAAGGGCTGAATTATGCAATTTCACAGCTTATGAGTGAAAAAAGCAAGGTGCTGTATGTGGGCGATACCACGATTGATGCAATGACCGCAGCAAACGCAAATGTCGATTTCGCAGCAGTATTGACGGGAATGACGACAAAAGATGAATTCGGCAATTATAATTGTAATTATATATTTAACGATTTAATTGAGCTTTGTGAGGAATTATTGAAATGACGGTAACTACACACAGCGCCGACGAAACAATTCAGTTCGGGCGAAAAATAGGTCAGCTGCTGAAAAAGGGCGACATAATTGCATTCATCGGCGGTCTTGGCAGCGGAAAAACCACGATAACATCCGGAATTGCTGAAGGCATGGGGAACTCGGTAGCTGTAATGTCACCTACCTTTACACTTGTAAATGAGTACCGAGCAGGTGAAATCGAAATATATCACTTCGATATGTACAGAATCATCGGTGAAGACGCACTTGAATCTACGGGTTTTTTTGACTACCCTTTGCATGATTCGGTATTCATAATCGAGTGGGCTGAAAATATTCTTGAATGCCTGCCTGAAAACACAATTTTCATAAAATTTGAATATATTGATGAAAACACCAGAAAAATCGAAATTAACGGAGATGAAAGATTTGCTGATATTGGGAATTGATACATCGGGAAAAAACGCTTCGGCAGCGCTGTATGAAAACGGAATCTTTCTTGCACAGAAATCCGTTCTCACATCGCTTACGCATTCGCAGATTATTATGCCGATGGTAAATGAACTGCTGGAATCTGCCAAAAAAGATATAAATGATATTGATTTGTTTGCCGCAGCAAGTGGTCCCGGTTCATATACAGGTCTCAGAATTGGCGTTTCAGCTGTAAAGGCGCTTGCCTTTGCAACAAAAAAATGCTGTGTCGGAACATCAGTCCTTGCCGGATTATGCCGTGCCGCAAATCCGCGAAACTGCGACGTTTTGTGCGTAATGAAGGCACGTTCAAATCTTGCATATGCGGCAATGTACAGCGCAGATAACGGTGTGATTACGCAGATAATGCCCGACTGCATAACCAATATTGAACAACTGATTGATATTGCGTCAAAATCCGGGCGTGATCTTATGATAACAGGCGATGCCGCTGAAAACATCATCGAAAATATAGATAACGCAAATGCATATCTATCACCAAAGCATCTGCGTATTTCAAATGCGATGGGTGTTTGTCTTGCCGCTGCTGATATGAAGCCTGCTGCGCCCGATGAGCTTATGCCATCATATTTTGAAATCACAAAAGCGGAAAAGGAACTAAATTCCAAAGCTGTTTAAAATTTTGCTTATAAATTTTATTTAGCGTATCTGTGGGACATAATAATCACAAAACATCATTTTCACGAGGTGATTTTTGTGGACAATTTTTTCAGGTCCCTGAAATTCAGATTAATACTTCTTTTGCTGTTCACTTTCGTAGTTTTCGCCTCAATAAAGCTTCAGCAGAAAGGCGTCTTTGCGCATAAAATCTATGATTTGATTTCAAATTGCCATACGTCGTGTGCAGTTTGCCATATACACGATAAAATATCATCCGATACGTATATGCAATGTGCACAAAAACAAAGCGAACTACCACAGCAGAATTAACGAATTTAAAAAAAATGCTCAAAAACTCTTTTACACAAAGCAATTTTGTGATACAATTAAATTATCTCATTTTGTGCCCTTTTGCGGTACATCATGCATTTTAATGCACAATAATATCGGCTCGCCGCGCGCCGAAAATGCGGCAACGCTCAACAGATATATACTATTGCGTTCAAAAGAGGGAAAACTATGGCTGAAATGAATGTAATCGCTATCACCTCAGGTAAAGGTGGAACAGGTAAATCATCAATTTGCGCAGGTCTCGGATATTCACTTTCAAAGCAGGGCAAGCGCACACTTATCATTGAGCTTGACTTCGGCTTAAGATGTATGGACATCATTTTCGGCGTTAAAGATCAGATCAAATACGACCTTGGCGACGTTCTTGAAGGAAAATGCAAAGATATACAAGAGGCTATCGTTCCTGTAAAAATGTCAACAAACCTTAATATTCTCTGCGCACCCGAGAATCCTTTTATGGTTGTCACGGCAGACCAGATTGCCGACATCTGTCAGCAGGTCAAAAAATATTACGACTACATAATTATCGATACAGGCGCAGGCATCAACAGCCACGTATTTGATATTGTCGAACAGTCAAATATGATTCTTGTTGTAACAACACCCGACCCGATTTGTGTTCGTGACGCAAGAATGATGTCGGATGAATTCTACAAGAGAGGCAACCAGCATCAGCGTCTTCTCATCAACAAGGTAAGCAGAAGAATGCTCAAAACCGGCATTATAAACGACCTTGACGAGATCATCGACAATGTCGGCGTTCAGCTTATCGGTATAATCCCCGAAGATCTTGAGCTTATTGCCGCAACAGGTAAAGGTGCACCCATCCCCTACGGCGCAACAAGCCTTCTTGCATTTGATTCGATTTCAAGAAGAATACAGGGACAGGATGTTCCTCTGACACTCAAGTTTAAATAAGGGTTTCCCAAAAAATTGACTGTGCAGCATTAAATTTATGAATCTGCACGGAAGAAAGGTACGGAAAATATATGAATATTGCATTGATTGCACACGACGCAAAAAAAGAACTTATGGTTCAGTTCTGCATTGCCTACTGCGGAATTCTCTCCCGTCATAATCTCTGCGCTACCGGCACGACCGGCAAGCAGGTTTCCGAAGCAACAGGACTTGAAATAACCAAATATTTAAGCGGTTCACACGGCGGCGCTCAGCAGATTTGCGCAAGAATCGCCTGCAACGAAATCGACGTTCTTCTCTTCTTCCGTGACCCCATCACACCGCAGGCGCACGAGCCTAATGATAATGACCTTTTAAGACTTTGCGATGTACACAACGTTCCCGTTGCTACGAACATTGCAACCGCTGAGGCGCTTATCCACGCTCTCGAAAGAGGCGACCTTGACTGGCGTGAAATCGTTAATCCTACTTATAACAAGAAAAGCTCTTATTAAAATTCAATCAACAACATCGTCCCTGAAATTTTAAGGGACGTGTTTGTTTTAAGGAGAAATTATGGCACAAAACTTACAGCGACCCTACGGAACCGAAGATGTAACTCCCGATAGAATTCGCAAATGGCATACTGTTGAACAGGTAGTATCCCAGAATGCAGAAGCATTCGGATTCCGTGAAATCCGCATTCCCACATTTGAAAATACAGATTTGTTTATGCGCTCTGTGGGCGAAACCACCGACGTTGTTCAGAAAGAAATGTACACAGTTTCTGCAAAGCAAAGCACCTTTACACTGCGCCCCGAAGGTACAGCGGGCGTAATGCGCTCGTTTTTGCAGAACGGACTTCTCAACGAAGCTCTTCCCATAAAGGTTTATTACATACTTTCATGCTTCCGCCACGAAAGACCTCAGGCAGGCAGACTGCGTGAGTTTCACCAGTTCGGCATTGAAATGGCAGGCTCTGCTTCACCCTATGCTGACGCAGAAGTCATCAGCCTTGCCAAATCTATCATTGACCAACTGGGTCTGAAAAATATCGAGCTTAATCTCAACTCAATCGGCTGTCCGAAATGCCGAGCAAATTACCATTTAGCACTAAAGGAATATTTTTCAACCCGAAAGGACGAGCTTTGCGAAACCTGCCTTACAAGACTCGAACGCAACCCAATGCGCCTGCTCGACTGCAAGAGCGAAATCTGCTCTGAAATTGCAAAAGACGCACCTTTGATTATTGACTATCTCTGCGACGAGTGTGCAGAGCACTTTGAACAGCTCAAATCCATCCTTTGCGCTATGGATATTGATTTTAAAGTAAACCCAAAGATCGTGCGCGGTCTTGATTATTATACCAGAACCGTGTTTGAGTTTGTCACAACAGATATCGGCGCACAGGGTACAATCTGCGGCGGCGGACGTTATGACGGACTGATTGAAGAGCTTGGCGGCAAGGCAACACCTTCATTAGGCTTTGCAATGGGTCTCGAAAGGCTTATAATGACAATGGAAAATCAGGGCTGCGATTTTATTGAGGAAAAGAAATGTGATTTGTATATTTGCCCGATGGGTGAAAAAGCATATACCGAAGCGGCAAAAATCGCTTATAAAATGCGCTCAATAGGTCACGAGGTCGCTTTTGATACAATGAACCGCGGGCTTAAAGCGCAGATGAAATATGCAAACAAAATCGGCGCAAAATATGTTGTGGTATTAGGCGATAACGAAATCGAATCCGGTTTTGCCAAGCTCAAAAATATGGCAAGCGGCGAACAGTTTGACATTTCGCTTGATCTTTCTTCCGAAAACGGCTTTGTAGATTCGTTCGTAAATATTTATTATTCCGAAGCTTTCGGCTCACTGGAATAATTATATTTTAACCGATATAAAAGGAGTATATTATTTATGGCAGACAATATGAAAGGCTTGAAGCGTACTCACTACTGCGCTCAGATAAACAAAGCAGGCGAAAGCGTCGTTGTCGGCGGTTTCGTCCAGAAAATCAGAGATAAGGGCAAGCTCGTCTTCATCGATTTGCGTGACCGCAGCGGTGTTGTTCAGCTTACTTTTGATGACAGAACCGAAAGTGCGATTCTTGAAAAGGCACAGACCTGCCGAAGCGAATTCGTGCTTATGGCAAAGGGAACTGTTGTTGAGCGTGAGGCTCCCAATCCCGAAATGATTACCGGTAATTTTGAAATTCTTGTTGATGATTTGCGCATTCTTGCAAAATCTCAGACACCGCCCTTTGAAATCGTAAACGATACAAAGGTCAACGAGGAATTAAGGCTCAAGTACCGCTATCTTGATTTAAGACGCTCTGCATTGCAGCAGAATTTGATAACGCGTCACAACCTTGCAAAAGCCGCAAGGGAATATTTCTTTGAAAATGATTTCATCGAAATCGAAACACCAATGCTTATAAAATCCACACCCGAAGGCGCAAGAGATTACCTTGTCCCCTCCCGTGTGCACAACGGCAGCTTTTATGCACTCCCCCAGTCGCCGCAGATTTATAAGCAGCTTTGTATGATTTCAGGTCTTGACAGATATTTCCAATTGGCAAGATGCTTCAGAGACGAGGACCTTCGTGCTGACAGACAGCCCGAATTCACCCAGATCGACCTTGAAATGTCGTTTGTAGATGTTGATGATATTTTGGAAATGGCAGAAGGCTTTGTGGCATACGCTTTTGAAAAGGTCTTAGGCGTAAAAATCAATACTCCCATTCAGAGACTGACATATACCGAATCAATGAACCGCTATGGCACGGACAAGCCCGATACACGTTTCGGAATGGAAATTACTGACATTTCCGAAGATGTTAAGGATTGTGGCTTCGGTGTGTTTACAGGTGCAATTGAAAACGGCGGAAGTGTACGCTGCATTGTTGCAAAAAATGCTGCCGCAACCTATACAAGAAAAGAAATCGACAAGCTCACAGAGGTTGCCAAGGGTATCGGTGCTAAAGGCCTTGCATATGTCCGCTGGGCTGACGACACCCCAAACTGCTCGTTTGCAAAATTCTTTGAAGCTGACGCATTAAACGCTCTTCTTGCAAAAATCGGCTGTGAAAAGGGCGACGTCGCATTGTTTGTTGCAGATAAAAACAAGACTGTTCTTTCCGTGCTCGGCGCACTGCGCTGCCAGGTCGCAAAGCGTCTTGATATAATCCCCGATCAGTATAATTTCCTCTGGATTACAGATTTTCCCTTCTTTGAATATGACGAGGATTCACAAACTTATGTGGCAATGCATCACCCTTTTACAATGCCCAAGGATGAATGCATTGAATATCTTGATACCAATCCCGAAAAGGTTTTTGCCAAGGCATATGACCTTGTTCTCAACGGAATCGAACTTTCCAGCGGCTCTATCCGCATAACAGATTATGAGCTTCAGCAGAGAATGTTCCGTTCATTGGGACTTACCGATGAAGAAATCGAAGCAAAATTCGGCTTCCTTGTTGAAGCATATAAATACGGCGCACCGCCCCACGGCGGACTCGGCATTGGTCTTGACAGACTTGCAATGCTTATGTGCGGTGCCGATAACCTTCGTGACGTTACTGCATTCCCCAAGGTGCAGAATGCAAGCGAGCTTATGAGCTGCTGCCCTGCCCCCGTTGACAAAGAAAGCCTTGATATTCTTGGAATCGAGCTTTCCAAAACAGAAGGATAACAATAAAAATCAGAGCAGTTTAATTTTCTGCTCTGATTTTGCAATTTCTTTAATTTAATGAGACATAATAATGGATAATATATGGCTGATGCTTTTGCTGCAGCTATTACTGATAGGACTTAATGCAATTTTTGCCTGTGCAGAAATTGCTGTTATTACAATAAACGAAAACAAACTCGAAAGACTTTCCGAACAAGGCAACAAAAAAGCAAAAAAGCTGCAAAAGCTCAAATCAGAGCCCGCCAGATTTTTGGCAACTATTCAGGTTGCAATCACACTTTCGGGCTTTTTGGGAAGTGCTTTTGCTGCTGATAATTTTTCTGACAGGCTTGTAAGCTGGGTACTTTCTCTCGGCATAGGCATACCCAAAAGCACACTCGATACCGTATCAGTCATCCTTATCACTCTGATACTCTCATATTTCACGCTTATTCTCGGTGAGCTTGTCCCCAAGCGTGTTGCGATGCAAAAAGCTGAAAGCCTTGCTCTTGTACTGTCATCACTTGTATATTTTATATCAAAATTCTTCAAGCCGATTGTATCCTTCCTTACCTTTTCAACCAATACAATTCTGAGGATTATGAGAATCGACCCAAACAAAACCGATGATGATATGAGCGAAGAGGATATCAGAATGATGATTGACGCCGGTAGCAGAAACGGTGCAATCGATAATGACGAAAAGACCCTTATTCATAATATTTTTGAATTTGATGATATGACCGCGGGCGAAATTGCTACTCACAGAACGGACGTCAAGGTTCTGCTTCTCAGCCAGACAGATGAAGAGTGGGACGATATCATAAGAAACGGTCATCACGGAAAATATCCCGTATGCAGTGAAAGTGCGGACAAAGTCACGGGAATACTTGATACAAAGGTTTATTTCAGACTCAAATCATATGACAGGGAAACTGTAATGAAAAATGCTGTAAAGCCTGCGTATTTCGTGCCCGAAGGCGTAAATGCCGAGGTGCTTTTCAAGAATATGAAAGCAACGCACAATTATTTTGCCGTCGTGCTTGATGAATACGGCGGAATGACAGGTATCATCACAATCACCGATTTGATTGAAGAGCTTATCGGCGATATTGAAACCGACCCCGAAAAAGGCGAATATATTCCCGATATCGAAGAAGTTACCGACGAAAGCGGAACCTTCTGGCTAATAAAAGGCTCTGCCTTTATCGACGATATAAAAAGAGAAATCGGAATCACCTTTCCTGAAACCGAGTGCGATACCTTCGGAGGATTTGTCTTCGCCGCAATCGGTGTTATCCCGAAGGACGGAAGCTCTCTCGAACTGAATTTTGACAGCTTTACAATTGATTCGACCGAAATTTCAAACCATCATCTTGTCAAAGCACGGCTTCGTGCAAAGAAATAACCCAAACGAAAAGGCGCTTTTGAATGTTTTCAAAAGCGCCTTATGTTTTTATCACATGCTCTCAACAGGGAATACTGTAATTACTTTAAGTGCATATCTGGTGATTATCGTCGCGTCAATAGAATTTATTTTTCCGTCGCCATTTACATCGCAGCACACCTGTGCTTCTTCGGAAAGCGTCAAAACGTTGAGTGCAGCTCTTGTTACTATTGTCGCATCGATAGAATTAACATTACCGTCACCGTTGGCATCGCCGTAAACAATAGTTGTTTCCGGTTCTTCAGGTTGTTCAGGTTCCTCGGGTTCAACAGGTGTTTCGGGTATTGTTCCGTCGGGCTCTGTGCCATAAACAAGCGTGCCGGCCTGATAAACAGTAACATAATCGGAAACAATGAATTCACCGACATTTTCGAGCAAATCCGTGTTGGAATAGTCGTTTTCCGCATTCCATCCGCTACCATAATTAGGGAAAACAACCGCCAGCATAAACTCGCACTGATGGCGTCCTTCCGAAATGGGTATTGCCGCCCTTCCATCAGCATAAACAATCTCAATATAATAAATATTATCTTTATAATGATTCAAAGAATATGTCGCGGGGGTTACGTCTGAATACATCTTAGCCTGGTCTCTGTCACAGCGCATTGTAATATCTGTTGCAGAATAACCTGCTTCAATGACTTCGCTAAGGTCCATATAATATCTGTACGAAATATCATCAACAACTCTTGCGGGCCAAGCAGTGTGATTTGTAATTTTAAAGCTCAGGTCAACACCGCTTGCAGATGTTTTTGAAAGCTTTGTTTCAACATAAATTTCCGTGTCGGGTGTTTCCTCGACGGGGAAATCTGGGTCGGTCTGACCGCCGTATTTATCAACCATCTTGCAGAGCAATGCGGTAAAGCCTGCATTATAGTCAGTCGCAACCTCGTTGTTGATATAGTTTCCTCTGTCGTCCTCATATTCGCCGCCCTGTGTAGGTCCGCCGACAAGCGCACCATAAAGTATGTGGCGGTTTTCCGTCGGATTGTCAAGCGAATTGTTCCACGAAGCGTGAGCCGTTCGGTGATGTGCATTTATCGGCGAATTTTCACCTAAGCCCACAACAAAAGAATGTCCCAAAGGGTTATCGCCCAAAGTATAGTTTATCTGGTCCTCATAAAGCTGAACATATGTATCGAGCTTTGAATCGTCATAGAAAAGCTCATCACAGGCAACTGCCGCAATAAAGCCGACGTTGCAGGCATATCGCAGACATCCCCAGGTGCCGACATAACAAAGACCGCCGTCAAGCTTCGATGTGCTGTTCACCCAATAATCAAGGTGTTTTCTAACCTGCTCCTTCCAGGTCGCATCGCCTGTATTTATTGCATAAAGCAAGGTTCCGCCCTGCTGAACGTCGTCCCAGCACTGTGCCCAACTGTATTTAAGCTCACTTGTGCCGTTTTCTAATCCGAGATTAGGTATAAAGCCCGTTGCCGCATCAAGATACTCCTGCTCACCGGTTGCAATATAAAGCCAGTTTGCGGCATAGAAAAGCTCATCATAAAAATGGCTTGAGCGGTAAAAACCCGAAGCGTCACTGTTGTTGTAATTTTCATCAGTCAGCGACGTTGAAGCAATTTCAAAATAGTGCTTTGCAGTTTCGATGTACTCATCGCACTTATCAGTATATCCGTCAAGAGCAGCCGCACCCGCCGCCAAAGCAGCCGCCATCTCACCTACAACGGCAGAATCAGTTGTTGTGTAATACGGTCTTTCATAAACACCGTTGCTGTTTTCGCCCAGACCTTCATAATAAAGTTCAACAGGGCCCCACCAAGTGTGGTCCTCCTGACCATTGCCCACCTGGAACACAACCGTATCGCCAAGGTTGCAGTCCACAAGATAATCAAGCACAAATTCAAGATTGTTCTGATAAATCTCCCACTGACCGATTTCCTTGATGCCATTAGGATACTGATACATACCCCATGCAAGCATCGACGCTGAATAAGCCATCGGCAGGTTGAATTTTACATGGTCACCTGCGTCATACCAGCCACCGTCGATAAAATCATCGGTCGTAGCACTGCTGCGCCACGAAACTCTGTTCCACTCAGGAAGATTTCCCGCCTGCTGACATTCGTAAAAAAACAGCGACATCTGCAGTGCCTGTGCGTATGGCATATCGCTTGCAGCCGAAATTTCAACAGCATTGTCAACACTAACGTCAAACACAAGCATAGATGCCGCAACAGAAAACGCCGACAAAACGCTCAGTACTCTTTTAATAAGCTTCATAAATTCACTCTCCCATATAATTTTTTAAACGTATCATACATCTATATTATCTCACAAGCAAAAGCAATATGTCAATAGCTTTTTCAGCTGTTATACAGATCATAGACCTTTTTTACATATTCTTTGAATTTTTCGCGCTCGGAATCGGGTGACATAATGCAGGCTCTGTCACCAAACTGCATAAGCCAGCCGTAGAAATTTGGCGAAACGTTTATATCAAGAACAACATTGAATGTATTTTCATCATTTGCATAAGCCTTTATCTGTCTGCCGAATTTGTCAATTACAGGATTCAAAAGCTCATTTGCAAACCTAAGCTTAATTGATTTTGACTCGCCGAAATACATTCCGAAAACCTGATGTGAATACTGTGACAGATTATATTGCGGCAGCGCCTTTTTTGAACGCTTGTCTTCAATCTCAATAAGCTCCATTCTGTCCACACGGAACGGCGTAATTTTATCACCGTGGCGCTCATAATGGCAAAGCAGATAATAGTTTTCGTTATCCCAGTTGAGCATATACGGGCTGACTATGTATCTTTCGCCGTTTCTTCGAAACTCCTTTTTCCCTGCCATATTGTAATCAAAGTATTTGAACGAGACCATTTTGTTTTCAACAATCGCTCTGTGCAGCTTGTCCACATTGTAATATACACGCTCATTCGAGGATTTTCCGCGGTTAGTCACCTTGATATTACGCTCTAAGTTCTTAGCCTCGTGAATGCTTGCAAGCTTTGAAATCTTTGCAATAAGCTTTCTCGACTTGGTTTCTGAAATAAACTTTGATGAAGCAACCGCATCAACCAAAAGCTTTAATTCGGCAGTTTCAAACTCACGTCCGTCAAGATAATATTTGAAATGCCTGTCCTTAATTGAGTTAATTTCAAAGCCAAACTCCCGTATCACTTCAAAATCATCATATATAGTCTTTCTTTCGGCATCGATTCCGCTTTGAGCAAGATGCTCAATAATTTCCGCAACAGAAAACCTGTGCTCGCTATCGCTGTTAATATACAAAAACTCCAGAATTTTAAGAATGCGGCGCTTCTGGTTTGCAGATTTTGCCAAAATACCAACTCCTTCGCGAAAATTTACATAATCCTCCATATACACTATAACACTAATTTGCGTGATTTTCAAGCTTCAAATCCTAATTTGTACAATTATTGATATCATAAAAAGCAATATCCCAAGCCAAGCATCATTCAGCATATAATAAAAAAGGAAATCATACAAAGAGTCGGATTGCAAAGAAATATTACTCAACCACTTTCAAATTGACTGCTCATCGTATTTTTGCTATAATTAGCTCAGCGGATATACTGAGTATAGGAGGGAGAGAGATTGACGCTTGTAAATTGGATAATTGCAATTGTCAGCGGAGTAATAGGCGGATTTTTCTCCGTCGCAAATTGGTTCGGATTGATTCGCTATATTGCGACCGGAATTAACTATTCTCAATTTATGTTTGTTGGCGGCATTCTTCTTTGTATTTGTCTGTACAACACTCCGTTAAGTGAGTATTGGTACATCGCTCTTTTAATCGATCCGGGAGTATGGATTGGAATATACAGTTTGCCGTCGCTTATTAAACAACTGCTGAAATAAGGTTCAAATCTACTGTAAGATTACAAAGATAGCTAGTGAATGAATCTTCCTTTGCGTAGTGTGTTTTGCTTTAGAATGTCGCCATTAGTTCGGCTGTATTTTTCGTCAAATTGCCTATATATTACGAATTTATATTCAAGAAATTTTCAAAAAAAAATCTTTTCAAACTCAAAAAATTATGCTATAATGCTAAGGTATGATATTATGTGCTAATTATCGATATGCACATTAAAATATTATTATTATCCACACCGAAACGGAGGATTTTTATGGATATTTCCGCACTTTATAAACTTTGGATTGAAAGGGCTACCGATGACAGCGACATTTCAACCGAGCTTGAAAATATAAAAGGCAACGAGGAAGAAATCAAGGATCGTTTTTACAAGAATCTTGAATTCGGAACCGGCGGTCTGCGTGGTGTAATCGGTGCAGGCACCAACCGTATGAATGTCTATACAGTAAGAAGAGCTTCGCAGGGCTTTGCCAATTATCTTAACGAGCGTTTTGAAAACCCTAAGGTTGCAATTGCATATGATAGCCGAATCAAGTCCGATAAATTTGCAAGTGAAGCTGCAAGGGTATTTGCGGCAAACGGTGTAAAGGCTTACATATTCCCCGAGCTTGAGCCCACACCCGTGCTCTCATTCGCGGTGCGTGAGCTTGGAGCAAGCGGCGGTGTTGTTGTTACAGCAAGCCACAACCCTTCAAAATACAACGGCTACAAGGCTTATGGTGCAGATGGTTGCCAGATGACAATTGATGCAGCTGCTGCCGTTCTTGAACAGATTGAAAAAACCGATATGTTCGACGGCGTCAAGGCAATCTCGTTTGAAGAAGGTCTTGCAAACGGCTCGATTGAATATATCGGCAACGATGTTCTTGAAAGCTTTTACAAAAACGTAATGGCACAAAGCATCAACCCCGACCTTTGCGCAAAAGCAGGTCTTAAGGTTGTTTATACTCCCCTTAACGGAACAGGAAACAAGCCCGTGCGTGAAATTTTAAAGCGCATCGGCATAAACGACGTTGTCGTTGTTCCCGAACAGGAAAATCCCGACGGAAACTTCCCGACCTGCCCCTACCCCAACCCCGAAATCAGAGAAGCTCTTTCCAAGGGTCTTGAGCTTTGCGAAAAGGTTCAACCCGATTTGCTTCTTGCAACTGACCCCGACTGCGACAGAGTAGGCATCGCTGTTCCCGCCGGCGAAGGTAAGTACGTTCTCTTTACAGGCAACGAAGTCGGTGCAATGCTGCTTGACTATATCTGTGAGCAGAGAACCGCAAAAGGCACAATGCCCGAAAGGCCCGTTGCTATCAAAACAATCGTTTCTTCCGATATCATTTTTGAAATCGCAAAGGTATACAATCTCGAAGTAATCGAAACTCTCACAGGCTTTAAGTTCATCGGTGAGCAGATTGGTTTCCTTGAAGAAAAGGGCGAAAAAGACCGCTATATCTTCGGCTATGAAGAAAGCTACGGCTACCTAGCAGGCACCTATGCCCGTGACAAGGACGCAGTTGTCGCTTCAATGTTGATTTGCGAAATGGCTGCATTCTACCGCAGCAAGGGCATTTCAATGCTACAAGCTCGAAATAATATGTACGCAAAATACGGCGTATATTTCCACAAGCAGGAAAGCTTCACCTTTGAAGGCGCAAGCGGAATGCTCAAAATGAAAGAAATGATGCAGTCACTTCGTGATAATACACCTTCCGAAATCTGCGGTCTCAAGGTCATTTCCGTTTCCGATTATCAGGAAAGTAAAAAGTATGAAAACGGCAGCACTACCGATATCGACCTTCCCAAGTCCGATGTTATCGGATTTGCACTTGAAGGCAGCGCAGGCGTAATCATCCGCCCCTCAGGTACAGAGCCTAAAATCAAGGCTTATTACACAACAAGAGGCACTTCCTCTCAGGAAGCCGAAGATCTTTGTGCAAAGCTTGATGCAAGCTTCAGAGAGATTTTAGGAATTAAGTAATCAAACAAAATAGCCGCTTCTGATATAGCGCATCGGAAGCGGCTTTATGTTTTACTGTGATATTGACTATTCTGCGTTGAATCTTTATAATCGGCATACGAGAATTGTCGGTATTGCATTATATCAACTGTCAGTTGATACAATATAAACTATCAATCGCTTCTTATCATGAGATTGAAATGTTATAATTATAGCAACAAACAGAAAGGAATGAAAACACTATGCAAATTTTAATCGGAAAAAACATAAAGCATTTCAGGAAGCAAATGGAAATCAGTCAGGAAAGACTTTCGGAAGTAATTGGCGTGACAGTTCAGGCTGTATCAAAATGGGAAACGGAACAGTCAATTCCCGATGTCAGTATTATTCCTGAAATAGCCAGATTCTTCGATATAACAATAGACGAATTATTCTTTGGAAAAAACAAATCTGACGAATCAAATACTAACAGTATCCCTTGCGACGGAAAGCTCCATATTCTCCAAGCTATGAACGGTAAAATCCTTAAGGATGACGAATGGAGCTGTAGCAAACGAATTTATCTAGAAATCGGACCCGATGATAATAATTTAACCGTAGAAATAGCCGGCAGTGCAGATATAAAGG
This sequence comes from Oscillospiraceae bacterium, assembly GCA_017435565.1. GTDB lineage: Bacteria > Bacillota > Clostridia > Oscillospirales > Ruminococcaceae > RGIG3077. Next base: position 20,983 of record JAFSEU010000027.1, read on the forward strand.
GTAATATCGGCGGCGGAATTGATGCCAAAGGTGCAGTTAACTGTAATAATGTAAGCGGCAATATCATTGCAGAAGGCGGCGTCAACTGTGGCAATGTAAGCGGAGATATTGATGCAAACGGTGGTGTTGTCTGCGACAATGTCAGCGGAAATATTGATGTAAACGGCGGCATAGTCTGCGATAAGATTGCCGGCAGCGTAGATACAACCGGCAATATTCAGGCGGGCAATATTTCGGGAAATATCGATTGCAGAAAGGATATTCATTGTGAATGCATAAAGAACAGCAATTCTATTAAGTGTGAAGTTATTTATGTAAAAGGTAATGTATCTGCTCAAAAAATTGAGGGTAAAATAGTCGATGAATTTGATTTTGAATAATGCAGCTGCGTTATATTACGCAAAATACCGTTGACTTGAATTTGTCAACGGTATTTTTTTATTCAAAAACAAAATATTCACACAACGCAAACCACTCACGAATCCAATAAGTAGGCAAAAGATACACCTGCGTTTTTGCAGATACAGCAGATGTTTCAAAACCGCAGTCCTTGGCAATAAGCTGCGAACGCATCTGGTGAAAACCGTCGGTCACAACAGCAATATCGTATCCCAAATCATTATCCTCTGCGATTTTATATGCATTTTCAAGATTCTGCCTCGTGTCGGCAGAATCCTCATCAAGATAAATTCTGCCATCGTCAATTCCTGAATCCACAAGCGCATTTTTTATAGCCATCGCTTCACTTATGTCCTCATCACTCCCCTTGCCGCCGCAAGCAATGCATACAGCTTCAGGGTTGTCGATAAGGTAAACATACGCAGCGTCAATCCTCGCTTTAAGCATCAGACTCGGCGTTGTACCGTTAACCTTGCAGCCGAGAACTACAGCCACACTGTTCGGCTCTTTCGGCTTTTTATTTGCATAGCAAAGCATTGCAATCGAAAACACAATGCACAAGATTATGCATAACGCAAGCAAAACCGAAACTGCATATGCCGCAAATCTGACAGCCGAATTTTGCGATAAAAACAACCCGAGCAGCTTCTTTGAAAATGCTGTGCCAAGAATCAAACCTGTAAATATAAATATGCCGAAATATACGCCGATGTTTGATATCCCGACAGAAAGCGCAAGGAAGAACGTGAAATCGACAAACAAAAATATGCAGATAAGGCACGCTTTTAAAAACGTGCCCATTGTTAATCCTGTCATTTTCCTACGTGCTCCTTCGTAATTTGATATTATCTTTACTACTTAATATATCAATAATTCAAGCTATTACATATATGTGTTACTTCAACATAATTATTATTTGATATATCTAGAATATTTTCACCATATGATACGTCAAGACAGTATTCAGGTCTATTCCAATGCATTGAAGATTCTCCTTCTTGCCATTGATATGATTCTATATACTCATCAAGTTCTAAAATGCCATCATAATTTGGATTATATCCATCATAACATGGTCCGTAATAATTTACTAGTTCATTATATATATAATCAAACGGTCCTTTTAATTGCTCTGCAGTATAATAATATCCATCATAAATGTCATCCATAGTAGTATACCCTATTGTAATGTCATAACCACACAACACATTATTACTGTTAAAATACAACTCAATATGCCCAGGTATGTGCAATTCTCCACAATAATAGTCATATGGTGCATATTCATAATATGTATAACCTCTAATAGAATATGAATTCAATTTCTGGCGATCATCAAGTACATTCTTCATTTCATCTACACTCATACCAAAATACAATCCTGGTATCATATGAATTACAGACAAATCCGAGATTTCATTAGCAAATCCACTATCCCAATCACCTTCGTTTTCTTCATATGTATATGAATACTCATCATACAATTCAGTATATTCGTTATACGCATCTACAAGACGCTCGTTTTCCCATCCTATCTCAGCAAGAGCATCCTCTACCAACACCAAAGCTTCTTCATAACACTCTATCCCTGCATAATACTCCGCATCTGTCATTACATAATCTACATAATAATCATCCAAATTTTCATACACTTCAACAAGTGGTTGACAACTCGGATAAATTTCAATCATATTTTCAAAATATTCCACAACATTATAATAATTGCCAATATATAAATGACCCCAAATATAGTCTTCAGCTAAAGATACAATTTTCAAATCAATATCAGATTTATACTTTTCTACATCGGCATCTGAAATTATATTTTTACCTTGCTCAATCGCTTGATATGCATCTTCATAATCCTCGTTTGATATACTGTTTTCAATATCATTTACCAAAGCAATTGATAATTGATCGTTTATATCATCTAATTTTGATAACACTTCCTCATTAGAACATTCGTCAAGCATTAAACTTTCAAACACAATGATAGCTTCTTGAATGTTGCCATCATCAATTTTTTGTTGAACATTTCCAAGTTGTTCAAGCGCTAATGACCAATCTTCATAAGTCGTAGTTATACTGTACGTTAATTCTGTTTCTTCAGGAGTTGTAGTTACATCATTAGATTCTTCTACAACTGAGCTGGAATCATTCGTATTTTTAGTTGTTCCTTTACAACCAATCATTACTATACTTAAAGCCATAAGTATGGCAAACAAAAAGGTCTTTTTCATAATTTTTCCTCTTATTACAGCATTTTATAATATCCTATCATTTTCCAAGATGTTCCTTCAAAGCCTTTGCAAGCTGGTCGGGACATGATGAATTCTTGAAGCCGCATTTTATGCCTTCAAGCCTTTCAATCACATCGTCAACCTTCATCCCCTTCACAAGGCTCGAAATCCCCTGCGAATTCCCGTGGCAGCCGCCGACAATCTGAACATTGCTTACAATATCACCCTCAACGTCGATAACCATTTTTCGTGCACAAACGCCTCTGGGAACAAACTCAAATTTCATTTTATTTCTCCTTTTTATATTCGGCTGATTTTTTCAAAATTCTCTCAATATTTTCCTCATCGGTTATTCTGCTCCCGATAGACGAAGGCTTTTCGTTATAAAGACCGTGAAAATCGGAGCCGCCGACAACAATCAGATTATATTTTTCAGCCAACTTAAGCAGATAGTTCTGCGCTTTTTCATCAGCGGTATAATGATATACCTCAACGCCATCAAGCTTGCCTGCGGCACTAAGCTCATCAAGAAGCTCAAAGCTGTCATATTTTTCAGGGTGAGCCATAACCGCAACGCCCTTTGCCGAATGAATCAGATCAAGCACAAAACGCACATCGGGATATTCACGCTCAACATAACAGCTTCCTGTTTTCATATCAAAAAGCTCGTTGTTAAGCTCGCCATAAAAATCGGTTGTATAACCGTATTCTGCCAAGGCGTGAACGATATGCTGTTTGAAAACGCTCTTGCTTCCCGATGCGTGGCGCATAATATTTTCGGGTGTAATTGCAGGAAATCTTTCTATAACCTTGTCAATCATTTCCTTGGCACACGCTTTTCTTATCTCACAGGATTTAAGGCACAAGCCTTCGAGTCTGTCCGGCTTTGCAGGCAGATAGCACAATATATGAACCTTTCTGCCCCTGTCTTTATCCCATGCGGAAAGCTCAACTCCGGGAATAACTTTTACTCCATATCTCTCGCCAAGAATTGCCGAGCGCGAAAACGAAGCCATTGTATCATGGTCGGTAATCGATAAATAATCAAGCCCCATTTTCTTGGCTTGAATTATAACCTCTTCGATTCCGAGTGAGCCATCGGAAAGCGTAGTGTGGCAATGAAGATCTCCTGTCATTATGTCACCCTCCTGCACCAAATATTTATTATAAACTATTCACGAAAATACAATTTAAGAATAACTTCGATATAATTATAGCACATACTTGACAAAATAGCAAGTTTTTTAAGCATTTTATCAATAAAAAATAAAAACTATTTGAAATATCTGTTCAAAAACCAAATATTATCAATTTCAAAATACATATTATTGAGATAAGAAAGCGCGCTTTCTTTTTCAAAATCAAAACTAATTTTATATGCACAGAGTGACTGATACGGTGTCTTATGTCGTTTGTTTGCGGCAATATCGCCATATTTGACGTCGCCCAGCACTGGTGCACCGATATATGCCATATGCGCTCTTATCTGATGAGTGCGTCCCGTGTGAAGCCTAACGCTTACAAGCCGCAAATCATCCTTTTGGTCAAGCACAGTATATTCAGTTACAATATTCTTTGCGTCGCCAACCTTTCTGTCAGTGATATAAACCTTGTTTGCAGAACTATCCTTACGCAAAAACGCTTTTATAATATCGTGACTTTTAGGAAGATTACCCACGCATATGCAAAGATATTCCTTGCAAACCTTATCATCACGAATCATTGCGTTGATTTCACGCAATGCCGCCGCGTTTTTTGCTCCAATGACAATTCCGCAGGTGTTTTTATCAAGCCTGTTGCAAAGTGCGGGACGGAAGCTGTTTTCTGTAAACGGGTCATAATCCCCTTTTTCAGTCAGATATGCAACGAAACGATTCACAAGCGTGTCAGACTCTTTTTTATTACCGCTGTGGCAGGCAATTTCTGCTTTTTTATATATGAGCGCGATATTCTCATCCTCATAGATAACATCAATATCACAATTCTGCCCCGATAATTCAAATTCTTCTCTGCTTTTGTTTGCAGAGAAGAATTCGTCTGAAATATAAAGCTCAATAACATCGCCTGCTTCAAGCATTGCATTTGCTTCACAGCGCTTTGAGTTAAGCTTGATTCGCTTTTTGCGGATATATTTATGCATAAGGCTTTTTGGCAATTTCGGCACCGCCTTGGCTATAAATTTATCCAGCCTCTGACCGCTGTCGTTTGCACCGATTACAAACGAGCGCATTACTGTTCAACAGTTGTGGTATCTGCGGATATTTCCTTAAGGCTTGCCGCAAGCGAAGCAAGCGACTGAATCTCACTGGGGATAATAATTTTTGTAGCCTTGCCGTCAGCAGCCTTAGCAAACGCCTCAAGGCTCTTGATAGCGATAACGGACTGTGCAGGATTTGCAGCATTTCCACCGGCAAGTGCCTGCTGTACAAGCTCAATAGCCTTTGCTTCACCTTCAGCTTCAAGAATTTTCTGCTCTCTGATAGCGTCAGCACGAAGGATAACAGCCTGCTGTTCAGCCTCAGCTCTTAAAATTGCAGCCTGCTTTGCAGCCTCAGCACGAAGAATCTGTGATTCCTTTTCACCCTCTGCAACGAGAACTGCGGACTTCTTTTCACCCTCTGCCTGCAAAATCTTTTCACGGCGCTCACGTTCAGCCTTCATCTGCTTTTCCATAGCATCCTGAATCTCTCTCGGAGGAAGAATATTCTTAAGCTCAACACGGTTTACCTTAATACCCCAACGATCAGTTGCCTGGTCGAGAATTGCGGTAATTTTTGTGTTGATAACATCACGTGAAGTAAGTGTAGAGTCAAGCTCAAGCTCACCGATGATATTACGCAGGGTTGTCGCAGTAAGATTCTCAATCGCAGAAATAGGTCTTTCAACACCGTAGGTATACTGCTTTGCGTCAGTAACCTGGAAGAAAACAACCGTATCAATCTGCATAGTTACATTATCCTTTGTGATAACAGCCTGGGGCTTGAAGTCAACAACCCTTTCCTTGATGGATACAGGCTCTAAAACCCTGTCAATAAACGGCCATGCAAAATGAGGGCCTGTTCCCCATGCTTTATAAAAGCTTCCGAGTCTTTCAACAACATATATCTTTGCCTGAGGCACAATTTTGATACCTCTGATAATTATGATAAGCAAAAATACCAGAATACCTACAAGAATATATCCTTCTGTTCCCATAATAAAAATCCTCCATAAATCTGATTTAAATAGCGATTATCAATCTTCGCTGTCTTTGAGTGAAACAATAAGCTTTGCTCCCTCAACAGCATTGACAATAACAATTGAGTCCTTTGAAATTTTTGAGCCATCCTTTGAAACAGCAGCCCAATCAACGCCGTTAAGAGTTACTCTTCCCGTCGAGGCAGAATTGTTGATATCCTCAATAACGGTAGCGCTCTTGCCGATATCAAGCTCGGCATTTGTGGGCTGAGTCCCCATCTTCAAAGCCTTTTTGACAATCGGTCTTGACGCAATGAGCAATGCAGTCGAAACAACCAGAAAAACTGTGAACTGCAGCCAAAGCGGTCCGTTGCATAAAACAACAATCGTCGAAGCAAGTGCACCTGCGGCAAACCAAACAGATACAAGCTGCAATGTTTCGATTTCAATAATAATCAAAACAATAAATAAAGCCGGCCATACTATGTACATTTTAAAATTTCCTTTCTTAAAATATGAAATTTTGGCTGTGTTATTATTGTAACACACAAAATTCAAAATTTCAATATTAAACTTACAATATGTCGATATCTGTAATTTTGCTGTAATCTTTTTATACCGTTTTTTTACACACGGGCACAAGGACAAAAACGCCTGAAAATCACCGTTTTCACATTATTTTCCAATTCATTCGGTTACAGTTTTTTTCTGTGATCAAATCACCAAATCAAGCCGAAAACAGCCTGCTATGTATAATATATTCACTTTTGCGGAAAAAAATAATAAAACCCTGCAAAAAAGCAGGGTTTTCAGTAAGCACAGATTTATTCTTCAGGTTCAACAATAACTGCGTCAACAACATTCTTGCGAACGCTTTCGATGCCGTTCTTGCAGCTTGCCTTTGCAACATAGCCTTCGCTTGCAGCAATGGGCTCGCCGTTTCTTGCTTTGAGCCTGAATCGGTATTCACCGGCCTTGTCAAGATAAATCTCAAACTTGGGATGCTTTGCTGCTTCATATCCTTCAACGGTCTGGTCCTCAAGATTTGCAGCCTGCGCATTCTTGATAACACTTTCAATACTGTTTTTGCAGCTTGCAAGAGTTGAAAAAACCTCTCCGCCTGTTGCTATAGTTTCGCCGTTGCCTGCCTTAAGACTGAATGTAAAGCCTGTTTTTGTTGCGTTAATAACAAATTTTCCCATTGGTATCAATTCCTTTCGGTAATTTTTATATGCTACGCTCTAATAGCTGTTATTATTTTACTATATATTTGTCGATTTGTCAACTATTTTGTTGAAAATGCAGTAAAGCGCCGAAGAATTTCTCCTTCGGCGCTCTTTTGGGAAACTGATTTTCACACAGTTCCTCTTATAACAAGCGTAGCAACGCCGGGTGTGGTGCTCCACACACCGGTCTCATCGTCCCGAATAAATGTGGCAGCCGGTACGGTAACTCTGCCTGCGGCAGTCGCAAACACACCTGTTTCTTCGTTGTAGGTGTAGTCAGCGGGTTCGCTAAGCAGCACACCATCAAGCTCAACCGAAATATTGTTCAGAATCGGTGAAAATGTGTCAGCAATTACAACATCATCCGTTGCAACGATTGCTCTGCTGCCAAGATTCTGAATAACAAAAGTATAGGTTATTTCTCCGTTTTCCGCAACAGTTTCGGGAGAAATAAACTTTGCAATAGAAAGGTTGGCCTCACTGCGTGCGTTGACCGTTTCCGAAACACTTATCGGCTCAGTAAGTCCTGCTGCCGTGATCACAGCTGTATTGGTGATTGAACCTTCTTCGCCAAGCGGAGCATAGCTATTGACGCTTGCCTGATAAATCAGAATAGCACTGCTGTTTGCAGGCACGCTGATTCCGCTTATTACAAGACCATTTTGTGCCGAAACTGTCGGGTCACCCTGCAGCACACCATTAAGATAATACTGAATTGAGCCCTCAACATAGTCAAGAGGGAACACTGTCTGACCGCCGACCTGATACGCTCCGAGATTATCGCTTACAGTCACACCTGTATATGCGCTTGCACCCGTATTGACAATGCTGATGACATATGTCACGTCATCATTTGCCGAATAATCTTCAGAAACAGCATTTTTTGTCGCACTGAGGACCTGAACTATATTACCCGTGACTATATTTGAATTGAGCACATTGCCGTTGTATGACAACGTTGCCTGATTTGTAAAGATTGCCATAGATATACCTCCATAAGAATAATTCTTTTAACATCCTTATGTCAGCATAATATGCACAAGCAATACAAACTGTGAAAGCGCTATCCGACTATCTCTTTAAGATATCCTGCAGCTATTCCGAGAGCGGCAGCCGTAAAAACTACAATAATCGGACTGAGCTTTTTAAATACCATTACAAGACAAATAATGAATATTATCAATGTTGTAATAAATGAATAAGAAGTAAAATACTCAAGTGTAATTTTTGTGGGAATGAATACTTCGGCGGCAATTGAAAGTGCGGCAGCGCCAATCATTCCTATAACAGCGGGTCGGAGTCCGCTCATACACGCACTGACAGTTTTGCTCGATTTGAATTTAAGATAGAACTTTGCTACAAGAAGTATTATGATAAAAGACGGCATAACAACACCTATCGTTGAACATACTGCACCGAAAAATCCGCCTGTCTGCGAGCCGACAAAGGTAGCCATATTTATTGCAAAGGGTCCGGGCGTACTCTCACTGATTGCAATGAAATTTACAATATCTCCCGCAGTCAGCCAACCGTGAGCAAGCACCTCCTGCTGAATAAGCGGTATCATAGCATAGCCGCCGCCGAAGGTAAACGCTCCGATTTTGAAAAAGGTCAGAAACAATTTAATATATATCATTTTGTCTTCCCCCTTTTAGCGTTTATAACCGACATCAGAATACCGCACAGTGCACAGCCGATTATAATAATAATTGCACTGATATCGGTAAAAGCACAAAACAAAAACGCACCGAGAGCGATTCCGACAGAAAAAGCATTTTTCGGGCACTTCTTTCCCATTGATATTACAGCTTTCACAAGCAAGGCAACTACGCCCGCACGAATGCCCGCATAGGCATACTGCACGGCTTTAAGTTCAGAAAACTCACTTAAAAGCATTGAAATCAGCAATATAATTATAAACGAAGGCATTACAAGCCCTAAGGTTGCACAAAACGCACCCATAACACCTGCGGTCTGATATCCCACAAAGGTTGCGGCATTTACAGAAATCGGCCCGGGGGTACTTTCGCCGACAGCTATAATATCCAGCAGTTCTTCCTCGGTAATCCATTTTTTCTTCTGCGCAATATCACGCTGAATAATCGGTATCATAGCATAGCCGCCGCCGAAGGTAAACGCTCCGATTTTGAAGAACGTCGAAAACAGCTCAAGATATATTTTTTTATTCTTCATAACAAATCCCTTTCATATATTTTTATTCAATCAATTGATTATACCACAGTAATTCACATTTTTCAATCACTTTAACCCATATTTAATCATCACGGAATACAATGTTTAAGAAAAAATTAAGCTTTAGATATTAAAATAAGCTTTGACAACAAAACAACGGAGGAAATATAATGCCAAAATCAAAGAACAGCAAAGCAACGGCACTCTTATTGTGCATATGCTGTATGCTGTCGTCCTGCTCGCAAAGCAGAAACAGCGAATCACAGAATGCCGCATCACAGCAAACAAGCACACACTCATCCGCATCTGAAATAGCAATGTCGTCAGGTACACTGGATTATCCGACCGAGGCTGTAACAGGCACCGAGCAAAACGCCGACACTCATATAACTCTGAGTGATGACAACATTGCCATCGACGGAAACGGAGCTCAAGCAACTGATAATATTGTTACAATTTCGTCGGGCGGTTCCTATATCATAAACGGAACACTCAGCGACGGTCAGCTTGTTGTTGATACCGCAGATGAAGAAAGCGTTGATATATATTTAAACGGCGTCAAGCTTTCGTGTTCAACATCCGCCGCTGTAAATATTATCAGCGCACCCAAAAAGGTAAAGCTAATCTCCTGCGAAGGCTCTATAAATATCTTCAGCGACGGCTCGGATTATCATTCTTCTGACAGTACCGAGGAAGATGCCGTAAGTGCAGCAATTTTCAGTATGGAAGATCTTGAAATTGAAGGCGGAGGTGAAATTTATGTCACCTCAAACTGCTGCAAGGGCATTTTTTCTAAGGACGACCTTGAAATTACAGGCGGAAATCTCTTTATAACCGCTGTTGATGACGGAATCAGAGGCAAGGACTCGCTCGTCATTTCAAACGCTGTATTGAGCATCAGTTCAAGTGCGGACGGTCTGAGAACCTCAAACGAAACAGAAGAAAATATGGGAAATATGGCTATTTCCGATTCTCAGGTTAATATAACATCAGCTCTTGACGGTATTCAATCCGTCGGCACTCTCACCATAAACAACTCTACCATAAATGTAGTATCTGCCGACGGCTATGAAAATGCACAGGCTCACACTGACGAATTTATGCACGGCGGAGGTTTTGGCGGCGGTCACCGGGGCGACGGTAATTTCAATGGTGAAATGCCCGATGATTTCAGCAGACCCGATGACTTCAGTATGCCAGATATGCCGCAGGATGGATTTGCACCCGATATGGGTCAGACACCGCCCGATATGAATTTTGCGCCTGTTTCATACACACAAGGCGCCGAAACCGAAACAACTACGCAAAGCACAAAAGGCATAAAATCAACAGGCGATTTAAAAATCACAGGCGGTTCTGTTTCCATAAACTGCGCCGATGATGCGATTCACAGTAATGCAAACTGCACAATTTCAAGCGGTAGCTTTACAATATATGCAGGCGACGATGCACTTCACGCCGATAATACCCTTACAATTTCAGGCGGCGAAATCTCCGTAATTTCATCATATGAAGGTATTGAAGCAAGCAACATTTATATAAACGGCGGAAATGTTCTTATAACCTCATCCGATGACGGGCTCAACGCTTCCGATGGCAGTTCATCAGGTGGCGGCTTCGGCGGCGGATTTGCCGCTTCAGATGTAAGCATTGTTGTCAGCGGCGGCACAACCATTGTCAACGCACAAGGCGACGGAATCGACTCAAACGGAACGGTTGGATTAAGCGATGGCACGCTTGTTGTCTTTGGCCCTACAAACGGCGGCAACGGTGCGCTTGATTATCAGGTAAGCTTTGAAGTAACAGGCGGCACACTGCTCGCTGTGGGCAGCGCACAAATGGCACAATCGGTTTCAAGCAGTGCTTTTGGCGTGCTTAATTTCAACGCAAACACAAACGCCGATACCATAATCCAGATTGCCGATGAAAATGGAAACGAAATCTTCTGCTTCAAAACACCGAAAAACTTCCAGAATGTTATATTCACATCACCTCAGATAGAATCATCTAAAACCTACACCATAAGCACGGGTGGAAGCTATTCGCAGGAAAGTGCAAACGGTATTCTTTCAAACGGCACCTACGAAGGTGCACAAAATTCGCAGAATGTTACTGCGAGATAACTCAAATTCATATAATAAAACGCTTGATGTACACGCAAATGTACTTCAAGCGTTTTTTGTCATTTTGCAGTTTTTTTATTATTCGTTCTGCCTAATATATAATCGGTTGAAACATCGTAAAAATCAGCAAGTATCAACAGATGTTCAATAGGGATAGTCTGAAAACCCCTTTCGTATCTTGAATAAACAGTCTGACTTGTGTTTAGCATTTTTGCAATCTGTGTCTGATTCATATCCATATCTTCACGCAAATCCCTCAGTCTTTGAAAATACACAAAATTTCATCTCCGTTATTATTTAATCTGCCGATTTTTGTCAAGTACTTATCGGTACTATTGACTTTAACACGAATTTTATGTATAATGCATAATATAGTACTGATAAGTACTAAACAATTTTGTAATGGAGTGATTATTATGAGTGTAAATCAATATTTTGAGATGCTAATGACTTTTTCGCAAAGCAATTATATCAACAAAAGTCACCTTGTAAGAAAATTCACTAAGAATCTTTTTGATTCAGCTGTAGCAAATGGTTATATCATTGAAGGTCAGGAAACAGCTGACGGCGATGTTAGATGTTATATTACAGAACTCGGAAAGGAAATAAGGGATAGATAATATGAAGATGAAAAAGATTTTAGCAATTGTATTAAGCATAGCAATAGTTTCTTCTATGTGTGGTTGTGTTGACGATAATGAAGAAAAGGACGATTATGAAAAAGATTCAAAATCTTCCAAATCATACGATTATGAGAAAGATACCGCTGAAGAGGATTTATATCTTCCAGTCTCTGATGCATATGATATAGCAGAAGCATATGTGCCGCAAGCCATACTGAATTCATGGTTCTCAAGTAAAGCTACTGATTATGTGATTACAGATTATGAATATGAAGGAACCGGAAAGGACATAGATGGCAAAGACGAACATAAATTTATATTTTATGGTATATGGTACGAATATGATCATTATGGCAATTTAGAAGATTATGGAGAGTATTACGCAAGAATTGATGTTGGAATGAATGGATATGTTTGGGGAAGCGCTTATCCGCAATTTTGAGTAAAGATGCAACAAGCCGCCGCTTTTTAAAGCTGCGGCTTGTTGCATTTTATCGCATTATATGTTAAAATTAACATTGATGTAATTTGACATAAAAGGCGTGATTTGATGACCAGAATCTATGATGTTGCGATAATCGGTGCGGGTGCTTCGGGCCTGTGTGCCGCAATTGCCGCTGCGAGGCACAAAAAAAGCGTTGCGCTTTTGGAAAAAAACGCACGTGTTGGCAAAAAAATACTTGCAACGGGCAATGGCAGGTGCAACCTTTCAAACGAAAATATCAAACCCGAAAGCTATCACTGCAAGGCGCAGTTTGCTTTTGATATTATGGAGAATTTTGATGCAAGAGAATTCTTTGCATCCTTAGGACTTATGTGCAAAGCCGACTCACAGGGACGCATTTACCCTTACAGCAACACCGCCGCTTCCGTGCTTGATGCCTTGCGCCTTGCCGCACAGAACTATGGCGCAGAAGAAATCTGCAACTTCAATGCAATGGATATAGATAACAAAAACGGTATTTTTTGCATAAAAAGCGAAAACGACAGCGTTTATGCAAAAAGTGTCGTAATTTCCAGCGGCGGATACCAAAGCAACAACAGCTCATACAAAATTGCAAAAAAGCTCGGTCACAAAATCACTGCGCTTTCGCCTTCGCTTTGCCCCGTTCTTTGTGACGACCCCGTTTTAAAATCACTTAAAGGGATACGCGTCAACGCTATCGCCACACTTTTGGACAACGACACGCCAAAAAAGAGCGAATCAGGCGAAATTCAGTTTGCCGACAACGCTCTTTCGGGAATCTGCATTTTCAACCTTTCGCATATGGTATCTGCTTGCAAAAAACCTTCTGTAAAGCTTGACCTTTGCCCTGATTTTTCGCACAATCAGCTAAAAGAGCTTCTTTTTAAGATAAAAAAAGATCGCAAAAAGAATCTGTGCGAGGATTTTCTTTCGGGGCTTTTTCCTAAACGAATCGGTCAGGCGCTGATTAAAGATATAATAAACAGCAAACAGATTTGTGATATAAATAGCGAACAAATTGAAAAGCTTTGCAAAAAAGTAAAATCGTGGGAATTTAATGTCAGAAAGAACGAAAGCTTTAAAAACGCACAGGTAACAAACGGCGGAGTTGACTTTCTGCAAATCAAAAACACGCTTGAATCCAAGCTTGTAAAGGGAATATTTTTTTGCGGTGAAGTACTGGATATTGATGCGGACTGCGGCGGATTCAACCTCAACTGGGCGTGGGCATCAGGCGTTTTTGCAGGCACAAACGCCGCTAATTTTGGAGAAAAAAGATGATAAGAATCAACAATATCAAAGCACCGCTGGATTTTGACAACGCCTTTTTGCTCGATTTTGCCGCAAAGGAGCTTAAAACAAGTTGCAAAAATATACACAATCTGCAAGTTGCACGCAAATCGGTTGATGCGCGGAAAAAGGACAATATATGCTTTAATCTTGCAATAAATGTGCAATGTGAAAACGAATATCAACTACTTAAAAAACACGCAAAATCCGCCAATATATCAAAACAGAAGATTTATGAATTTGCCGCAAAAGAAAGCAAGCTGAAAAAACGTCCTGTAATCGTAGGCTTCGGACCTGCGGGAATTTTTGCCGCATATATACTGGCACTTTGCGGCGCAGACCCGATTGTGCTTGAGCGCGGCCAAGATATCGATTCACGAGCTGAATCTGTAAACAATTTTTCAAAAAACGGCAATTTGAATACCGAATCAAATATTCAATTCGGAGAAGGCGGCGCAGGTGCTTTTTCAGACGGAAAACTGAACACGGGCACAAACGACGAAAAACATTTTTTCATTCTCAAAACCCTCAACGAATTCGGTGCACCCGATGATATTCTTATAAACGCAAAGCCGCACGTCGGAACCGACAAGCTCAGAATCACAATTAAAAATATGCGCAAACGAATCATCGAGCTTGGCGGCGAAATAATATTTAATGCAAAATTCACCGAAGTTGTAAAAAATGGATCAAAGCTTTGTGCTGTAAAATACATCAAAAACGGCCAGACCGAAACCATTCAGACCGACCACTGTATTTTAGCGCTCGGTCACAGCGCACGTGACGTTTTTGAATATCTTTACAAAAGCGGAATTGAAATTATACAAAAAAGCTTTGCGGTGGGTGTTCGAATCGAACATCTTGCGCAGGATATTAACGAGGCTATGTACGGCAGATTTGCCAACCACCCAAAGCTCGGTGCAGCCGATTACAAAACCGTTGCACACACAAATCAGGGGCGCACGATGTATTCGTTCTGTATGTGTCCCGGCGGCGTGGTAGTACCTGCCGCATCGGAAGAAAACAGCGTTGTCACAAACGGAATGAGCAATTTTGCCAGAGATGAAGTCAACTCAAACAGCGCACTTTTAGTAGGCATTTCTCCTGCTGACATCGGCGATTCATCCCCTTTGGCGGCAATGGAATTTCAGCGGCGAATTGAGCGTGCGGCGTTTCTTTCCGCGAATTCAAGCTATGCCGCACCGATAAATCTTGTGGGAGATTTTCTTAAAAGCAACACTTCCAAAAAGCTCGGTTCTATCAAACCAAGCTATATGCCTTCTACAGAATTTGCTCTACCCGATTCTTACCTACCTGAATTTGTATGCGATACTCTGCGTCAAGGAATCTCAATTACAGCAGAAAAAATCAAAGGCTTTGACAGAAGTGACGCAATACTGACAGGTGTTGAAAGCCGAAGCTCATCACCTGTTCGTATTGTAAGGGACGAATCGCTTTGTTCGACGTCACTCAAAGGTCTTTATCCCTGCGGTGAAGGCGCGGGCTATGCAGGCGGAATAATGTCTGCGGCAAGCGACGGAATCCGCTGCGCTCTTGCTGTTCTTGAAAGCGAAAAGTAAAAAAATCACCCTGCGGAAGAATCAATCTTCTCAGGGTGATTACTGTATTTTAAGAAAAATTATTTTTCAACCGGAAACTGAGTCAATACGCCGAGCGCATATCTGACAATTATGGTTGCATCAATAGAATTTATGCTGCCGTCACCGTTTACGTCACAACGTAAGCTTACCTCCTCAGAAAGTGTAAGAACATTCAACGCTGCTCTCGTCACTATCGTAGCATCAATTGAATTGACAACACCGTCACCGTTTGCGTCACCATAAATAATGGGTGCCTCTGTTTTTGAATCGGAGTAATATTCACCAAGTGAAATTCCGTTTGCACCAACTGCAACCTCGTGGTCAAGACTTATGAACTTGCCTGCGTCATCCTGCCATAAGGCAACCTCAACAAATGCGTATTTTTCCTCATCCCAGGTGGTAAAGTTATCGTAAATAAGTCCGCCTGTATCACTTGAATTTTCGTTGAAGCACCAGAAGGTATGGTGAATATGGTCTTCAATGATATATTCACGCAAAGCACTCAGCCACTGGCGATTTTTGCCGTCGGCATCATGCTCGTCATCAATAAATCCGCCCCATTCGCCAATCAAAATAGGTGCAATGTCCTCCTCAAGCAGATAAGCCCAGTTATCACGCCAACAGTCATCCATCAGAGTCTGGCGGTTAAAACCGTCATAGAACCATGTCTGCATATATACAAGCGGGCCGTAATCGTGCGGAGAATACACAAGCTGAGCGTTTTTCTCATCGCTGCCAAAATCAATCGGATATTCTGCGGCTCCCCTTAAATTTGCGCCCCACCATGTTGTGTGATAATAGTTGTACATTGTGGTATAATCAATTTCGGGCGAATTCCAGTCGTTTCCATCCTCAAATTTAGGGTAGCATTCAATGCCCTCGACAAAAATAAGCAGATTGGGATTTACATCAAGAATGTTTGAGCCGATTGTTGATGCAACATAGCGCCAGTTGGTTGCATCCTCAGAACCGTCCCACTTGGCAAAATCGCCCTCGTTGATAGTTCCGTGCGGCTCATTCTTGATATCAATTCCGATAATCGTATCATCATTTTTATAATAATCGGCAAACCAGCACAGAGCATCATTCATATCCTGCGTGGAATAGGTGTCATCATACCACATATTGAAATTATGACCCGCAGAATGGGTTGAAGCGCAGTGAATATCAATAAATATCTTGATACCAAGCTGGCGGCACCATTTAACCGCATAATTCCAGATATCAAAGCTGTACATACATTCGCCGCCCTGAACCCCCTCAACCGTCAATTCGGGGTTGGACCACACATTAACTTTAGGCGTTGCAGGGTCGGGCTCATTGTTCTTCCATTGAAGCAGAATCTGAGTTGACATCGGCACGCGCAGAACATTAAAACCATGGTCGGCAATCTGTCTGAGCATATCGTGCATATTCTGCGACCAGACGCCGTCAAAAACCTGACTTCCCACGTTATAACCGAACCAGTTGCAGCCTGTCAGCCACACCTCGTTTCCGTCCATATCATAAATTTTGTCACCTTCAACGTGAAGCCAGTCATCCTGCGTGTTGTAATAAACACCTGTTTCTTCATCAAAAACTTTAGTTTCATCAACACTTTCTGTTGCAAAAACCGATGAGCTGAGCGCCGAACTCATCAATAGCAGCGCAGAAAAAACTGCGAAAATCTTACCTTTAAGCATAACAACCTCCTGTAATAATTTTTCACGAACACATATCATACATTTTGATTTTATCACAAAAATTTTCAAATTACAAGCATTAATTATAATTACATATAAACTATTTTGCTCTGTACTACTCTCGTCTTTGTTTTCGCCTTGCAAAAGATTGAAAAATATGGTATCATTCTTTTATCAATTACATTCTATAAAGGAAAAATATATGAATCGCATTATTACCGATATATCAGATTATATATTTACATCTGACAAGCCTGAAAAAGTTGACGCAATTTTTCTTCCCGGAGGCTCCCACCCTGAACAGCCCGAATATGCTGCAAAGCTGTATCACCAAGGCTTTGCTAAGTATCTTATACCATCCGGCGGTGTAAGCGTCAAAGCCTCCAAATGGCACGGAGTGCGTTCAAAATCAGATATTTATGACGGCGATTATAAATCGGACTGCGAATTCTTTACCGATGTACTTACAAAAAACGGTGTGCCCAAATGCGCTGTAATTGGCGAAAACAAATCGGGTCACACAAGGGACAATGCCTTTTTTTCAAGAAAAGCAGTTGATGAGAATGGCATTACCGTCAAATCCGCAATAATCGTCTGCAAAGCCTTTCACGCCAGAAGGTGTCTGATGCTATATCAAATGGCATTCCCCGAAGCAAGGATTCTTGTGTGCCCCATCCATTGCTATAACATAACCAAGGATAATTGGTATACAACTGAGCAAGGGATAAACCGTGTTCTCGGTGAACTTGCACGCACGGGAAATCAATTTATCGGAGATATCAAGGACTACTTGAATGTCAAAACAAACTAATCGAAAAGAGCTATTTCTATGCAGTACAAATCAGAAAGATTGAGTGAAAACATAACAATTTGCATAAATGATACGCACAGATTTGGTACCGATGCATTTTTGCTTGCTGATTTTGCAAAGCACAAGCGCAGCGATACTTTCTGCGATATGGGCACAGGCTGTGGAATCATTCCGCTGCTTGTTTCAAAAAACAATGCTCCGAAGGAAATCGTCGCTTTAGATATTCAAAGCGATGCTGTTGAGCTTTTGAAAAAAAGCCTTGAAATATCCAATATTGATAATATAAAGCCTATCTGCGCCGATTTAAAATCTGATTGGTATAAGACTTACGCCGACCATTTCAGCGTGGTTACTATGAATCCGCCATATAAAGCCGACAACGCAGGCCTGCAGAATCCGAACGAGCCCGAAAAAATCGCCCGCCACGAAATTATGTGCGATTTAAACGACATCTGCAAGGTAGCATCAAAAATTTTAAAATATGGAGGCAGGCTTTGTCTGTGCAACCGCCCCGAACGCCTTGCCGATGTTATAAAAGCTATGCAATCAAACGGAATTGAACCGAAAAGGCTTCGCTTTGCATCTAAAAATGCCGACACCGCGCCCTGGCTTTTTCTTATTGAAGGCAAAAAAGGCAGCAAGCCCTTTATGAAGGTTTTGCCCCAGCTTAACACAATGAACAGCGACGGTAGCTTTACCAAAGAGCTTATGGAAATTTACAAAACAAAAGGACAGGAGTTTTGAAAATGAGCACGCTTTATATAGTGGGAACGCCGATAGGCAATCTTGATGATATTTCGCCACGAGCGCTTGAAACGCTTGAAACGGTCGATTTTATCGCCGCAGAGGATACAAGGGTAACCTTAAAGCTTTTGAATCGGTTTGAGATAAAAAACAAGCTGATAAGCTGCCACAAGCACAGCGGATCTTCTGTTTTTACAGGAATTATTCAAAGACTTCAAGCGGGAGAAACCTGCGCACTTGTAAGTGATGCGGGTATGCCCTGCATATCCGACCCGGGTCAGGAGCTTGTTGCTATGTGCTACGAACACGGAATAAAAGTCTGCGTAATTCCCGGCCCTACCGCTGCACTTTCTGCGCTTAGTATTTCAGGGCTTGATACTTCACGCTTTTCGTTTGAAGGCTTTTTATCCGTAACTAAAAAGCAGCGCAGGGCACATCTTGAAGAGGTAAAAGGATATAAGCACACCTTAATTTTTTATGAAGCGCCGCACAAGTTGATTTATACATTAAAAGATATGCTTGAAGTTTTCGGCGACCGCAGAATTTCACTTTGCAGAGAGCTGACAAAAATCCACGAAGAGGTCATCAGAACGACCCTTTCACAAGCAGTAACGCTATATGAAAGCCTGACACCCAAGGGTGAGTTTGTTTTGATAATTGAAGGCGCACCGCAAAATGATAATGAAGCTACACTATCTTTTGAAGACGCTTTAGATCTTGTAAAGCAGCTTTGCGATGAAGGTGAAAAACTCTCAAACGCCTGCAAAATCATCGCTTCAAAAACTGAATTTTCAAAATCGGAGCTTTATAACGCACTCTGCTGAAAATAAAGTGCAAAAAAATCCGCACATCATCATGATGTGCGGATTTTATTATTTACCTACTTTGTATATACAATAAATAATTATTGGATAACAGTACCTGTTCCGAAGGAATCTTCAACAGCAGGTTCTTCTTCAACGTCAGAAGAGCTTGAAAGATTGTCAAGAATAGCATCAACATCACCTGTGATGTACATTGTTGTTATAACGCCGTCCTCAAGATAGTATGTAACAGAATCCCAATAATACGAATCTTCAACCTTAACCGAACCATTTGTTACAGCAAATTCAGTCTCAAATGCAGTATTGATATCTTCGAGTGTATCGCCGATTCCAACGCCGTTCATCGTAATTGCAAAGCCTGTATCGTCGGGATTTACGTAGATATAGTCGATATAGCAATCACCAAGTCTGATTTCATCACCGAAGGGATTGTAATAGTCAATTTCAGAACCGAAATCATTGTAAATGTAGTCATAGCCATAAGGTTCAACCATCATATCGGGATCAAGTCCGAAATATTCGCAGAAAACTGCTGCCTTGCAAGGCCATGTGCCTTCATAGCCGAGAACGCTGATTACAGCATTGTTGCTAAGGGAAACATACTCATAGTCGTAGTCGTCCTCATAGCTCTGATCATCGTCATCTTCTTCACTCTGGCTGTCATCATCGTCTTCATCGGAAGAACCGTTTATTACTGTGTCATAAGTATAGTCCTCGTCACCACTGTAATAAATCTCAGTTACAACGCCGTCTTCAAGTTCAAATACAACAACATCCCAATAGTTGGAATCCTCAATTTCAACTTCGCCGTTTGTAACAGTAAAATCAGTACCGTATGCTGCGTTGATAGCATCAATTGAAGAACCAATGCCAAGTCCGTTGAAAGTAATGAGGAAATCCTCATCTTCAGCGTCAACCTTGATATAGTCGATATAGCAATCGCCGAGTCTTACAGCTTCGTCAAAGGGATTGTAGTAGTCGAGTTCTGTATCTGTATCGGTATACACATAATCATAATCATTTGCGTCAACCATCATGTCAGGGTCAAGACCGAAGTAAGCGCAGAATGTTTCTGCCTTGAGAGGCCACGAAAGAGTTTCACCGAATGCGTTGACTTCAACTGTTTCATGGAAGTCAAGATAAATGTAATCCCATGTTTCTTCACCTTCATCGGTCCAGTCATCGTCGTCCCAGTCATCGTCATCCCAGTCATCGTCGTCCCAGTCCTCTTCCCAGTCATCGTAATAATCATCACCGGAAGCGGTCATAGCCTCTTCAAGCTGAGTTACGATTTCTTCAGCAGTATATTCATCATCAAGACCAAGAAGCTCAAGAACCTTCTGTACAGCGGGTGTATAATCAACTGTTTCAAGATATGCTTCAAGTTCAGTTTCCATATCGTACATATCGCCGTCGGAAGGAATATCAATGTCAGCGCCTTCCTGAACGCCTGCAGATACAGTAATCGACAAAAGCTCGCCGATAACAAAGCTTACATCCTGAACTTTTCCATCGCTTTCAAATACAAGCTCAATTCTTTCAACGCCGTATTCGATAAGCTCAGCAGCATCTTCATCATCCTCGGGGACTTCAATAAAGATTGTACCTGTGAGATATTCATCATTCTCACCGGTTGTCTTGAGGTTTTCAAAGCCGATTTCAACCTCTTCGCCCTCAATTCCGTACTCCTCATCCTCAGGTGTGATAAGAGTTACTGTACCGGAATATGCTTCACTTTCATATGTGCCTTCAATTGTGAGAATTTCTTCACCGTCAGCTACAGCGGAGCCTTCAAGCTCTTCGCCGATTCTGGATACTTCAACGTTCATAACCTCTTCGCCGTCAGCTTCCATTACTGCTTCAACACAAAGGTCATCACCGTCAGCACCGATGATATAATAGAAAATGCCTGTTTCCTCATCGTCAGAATATACTGTATATTCACGGCCCATAATCTCGCCGCGAGCGTCAACATAAATTCTGCCGACTATGTAGTTTTCATCATTTGTGTCATCAAGAGCTGTTTCAACGCTTTCGATAGCGCTGTCAATAACATCATCGTATTCATATCCGAGTCCGTTTACCATATCAGCAATTGCATCGTCATCAGCAGCTGTTTCAAGAACTTCAAGAACGATTTCGAGCAATTCCTCTTCATTCAGTTCAAATTCCATAATATTGAAGGAAAAGTCCTTACCGGCAACATCAATTTCCTCGTTCTTTGCAATTTCAACTGTTTCGATTGAAGAATATACAATATTAGCATAGTCTTCAATAATGCGCTTCATATCCTCTTCGGAAATGAGAACCTCTGTGTCAAACTCAGCAGCGTCAATTCCCATTTCAGCGCTGTATTCTTCAATATATTCGCCGATTGAAGCGGTAAGATAAGCCTGCGACAGCTCGGGAACCTGAAGATAGAACATCTGCTCAGCCATATCATATACAGCATTTGCGCTGATTACGCTTTCACCGTTAAGAGTGACGCCTGCGTTAATACCGCCCTTTTCCGAATCGGAAGCAGCAGACATATCGATTCCGAGTGACTCAAAAGTAAACTCAGGAATTTCTTCGCCGTTTGCAGCAGCCTCTTCCTGAAGAATCTCCATAAACTTATCGCCTACGGTAAGTTCAACGCCATAGCTGACTGTTGTACCCTCGCCGTTGATAGTATTTACCATTCCGCCGTATGTTTCGGAAAGAGTTGCAGAATACTCGGAAAAAGCCTGTTCCTCAACAGAAGCAAAATACTTTTCGGGCTTCATAAATGTAATTTTTACCCAGTTTTTAACAGGTGCGACAAAGGCAAACAGAAGCGCACCTACGCCTGCAACGCCGAGAACAGCGCCGCCGATTGCCAAAGGTAACTTAGATTTCTTCTTTGCAACAGCCACAGTGCCATCTGCACCAACTGCTGTATTGCCCTGAGCAATCTGATTTGCGAAATCATTTGCCGCAGGTGTGGGTGCAGCATACTGCTGCTGATATGCGTTGTTGTCATAAACGGGCTGCTGATATGCATTATTGTTGGCATAAGCAGGCTGCTGGTTGCCCTGCATATTATTGTTGCCGCCCTCGGGTGTAAAGCCGTTATAATTGTTGTCCATTACCATTCTCCTTTTTTAATGTAATCAACAAGCGTACAAACGTGAAAGCGCCAAAATCAAAAGGATTTCACAAACTTCCACGTGTAATATTCTATCAGCATTTTTTATTGATGTCAATGATTTACACCTGATTTTCACATTATTTTTAATTTTTCTGTAACTTTAATTACAAATTTTGTCTTACAAGATTGCTTTTTGGATAAATTCACAACAAAAAACCACAAAGCATAGGACTTTTCTGAGATTGCATCCGTTTTGTAACTCTTTTAATATTTATTAAGCAAAAATTCCGATACACATTGATTTACGCAGTAATATTAAAAAAAAATCTCCGCATAATATAAAAAAATAACCTGCGGAGAAAAAATATATATGGAGAACATAATCAGCGTACGAAATATAAAAAAGACTTATCACAAAAACAGCCGGGAAATTTTTGCGCTCAGCGGAATTGATTTAGATATAAAAAGAGGTGAATTTTTAAGTATCATGGGTGCCTCGGGCAGTGGAAAATCCACCCTGATGAATATAATCGGCTGCCTTGATACACAAACCGAAGGAACGTGTACAATTTTCGGAAAGGATACATCAACGCTGTCAAAGCAAGAGCTTTCGCAGCTGCGCAGCCTTGAACTGAGCTATATTTTTCAGAGCTATAATCTGATATCATCACTCAGCGCGCTTGAAAACACAGCACTTCCTCTTATGTACCGAAGAATACCGAAAGCAAAGCGTGAAAAAATCGCAAAAAAAGCGCTCGAAGACGTAGGTCTTATCGAGCGCATTCATCATTTGCCGTCTGAAATGTCGGGCGGACAGCAGCAGCGAACCGCAGTTGCCCGCACATTGGCCTGCAATCCCGAAATAATTTTTGCCGACGAGCCGACCGGAAACCTTGATTCAGAATCAAGCTCCTGTGTAATAAATATGCTGCGTCGAATGAATGATAACGGGAAGACAATAATTCTTATTACTCACGACCCGAAAGTCGCACTGTATGCAGACCGCATTATCAGGGTTGAAAACGGTATGATTCAAACATAGTTATATTTTCTGAGTCCAGCCGTATGTATCTTCAACAGTGCCCCACTGAATGCCTGTAAGTGTATCATAGAGCATCTGTGAAATTTTACCGATCTTGCCGTCATTTACCTTCATAATCTTATCGCCCCATTTAAGCGAACCGACAGGAGAGATTACAGCAGCGGTACCTGTACCGAAGATTTCATCAAGCTTGCCGTTGTCATACGCATCGGCAATTTCCTGAATGGAAATTCTGCGCTCAGAAACAGGAATGCCCTTGGATTTGCAGATTTCAAGCGCGGACTTTCTTGTAATGCCGGGAAGAATCGAGCCCTGGAGAGAAGGCGTTACAACCTCGCCGTCAATTACGAAGAAAATATTCATTGCACCGACTTCTTCAATATATTTCTGCTCAACGCCATCAAGCCAGAGAACCTGCGAATACTTCTGTTCGTGAGCTTCATCCTGAGCCTTAAGCGAAGCGGCATAGTTTCCGCCTGTCTTTGTATAGCCCATACCGCCTCTTACAGCGCGGACATATTTCTGTTCAACATAAATGTCAACAGGGTCAAGGCCGGAAGCGTAGTACGCACCGGAAGGTGAAAGAATGATTATAAACATATACTTATCGCCCGGGCGAACACCGAGAAACGGGTCAACTGCGATAACAAAAGGTCTGATGTAGAGTGCGGCGCCTTCGGAATGGGGAACCCAATCCTTTTCAACCTCAACGAGCTTCTTAAGCGCTTCAAGTGCAAAAGCCTCGTCGATTTCGGGAATTACAAGACGTTCGTTAGATGAATTGAGTCTTTTGAAATTCTCCTCAGGTCTGAAAAGCTGAATGTCGCCATTTGCAGTACGGTATGCCTTCATACCCTCAAAAACTTCCTGACCGTAATGCAGACACATTGCAGCGGGAGAAAGCTCAATCGGTGCATAAGGGACAATTCGTGCATCGTGCCAGCCCATTCCCGTATCATAGTCCATTATGAACATATGGTCGGTAAAGATTTTTCCGAATCCAAGGTTGGATTCATCCTGCGGTTTTGCCTTAGGTGAGTTTGTGAGTTCAATTCTGATACTCATTTTCAGTCCTTCTTTCTTTTGGAATATATAAAATTTTACTGGGTTACCGTTACAATAAATCCGCCGATATTATCGCCCGAAACAGTATATTCGGCATTGGTGGGTATATATACCGATGTCTGGTCCGAAACGCCGACTGCGACGCTTGCCTCGGTATAATAAACAACATAGTTCTTCGAGTCATATTCACAGGTAAACTGCAAGGGAGAATCGAAGGTATATGATTTGAGAAGCTCGAGATACTCTTCAAGACAAAGGTTATTCTGCATCATATAGTATGCATGCGGAATACCGACATATCTGAAATGGTCCGTTTCAGCTTCGCAGCCCGTTACAGTTTCCTTTTCCAGAGTATATCTGGGAACGAAACCGTATTTTGCACAGTTATCAAGAATCCATTTATAATCATCGCTCGGCAGATCGTCATAATCATACTTTTTATAATCGCCGCCGTCAATGATGCTGATATTGAAAGCCAAACCTGTGTGGTGCTCGGTAAATCCGGGCGCAACAACGCTCGTGCCCGAATCATAAAGCTCCTGCTGATATTCCCTTGTGCGATAGCCCTGCTTGAGCTCGACATTGCTCAGACCGGTTTCGCTCGAAAATGCTTCCATCATTGTGTTCAGCTGCTTGATTACGGTTGCGTCAAGCAGAATATTTGCATTACTCACCGCATATGAGCTATTCTTATTTTCCATAACACTGATAAGCGCAGGGTCGGCAGCTTCAGGGAAAATAAACTCATAATTCGTATTCACGGCAATCAGGCTGCCTGATTTAATCTGATCATAGGCAAAGCTTGATTCCACATATGCAACAGCCGTATCGCTCGCAGAGCCGTTTGTATCAGAAACGGAATCGGACACCGATGTGCCGGAGTTTGATGATTTATCCTTATCGTCATCCTTGGTTTCGTCCTTTGTGCTTGCAACAATCGCCTTGACAAGAACAACGACCAGTACAATCAGAACAATAACAGCCGCCGCCAGAACGCCCAGCCTGTCATATCTGATTTTACCTTTGCGTTTTTTCGATGCGGATGAAGCTTTATTTTTCGGAGCTTTTGTGCTTTTCTTATTTATAAGAGCCTTGAATGTGACAGGTATTTTCTTAAAAAATTCCCCTATGCTTTTAAAAACAGCGGTTACTTTTGCGCCGACTTTTTCGAGCATATTACCGTTCTTTTCAGACATATGCACCCTCCCTTGAAAAACGTTTAATATCTATTGAATTATACCATATTTCTCAAAAAAAAGCAATTATCAATTTTCCGAAAAAGCTCTTAATGTTTGTCAAGTACTTAACAATATCCCCAAAAACCCCGATTTTTCGGCGATGCACGGACAAAGCACATCATTTTAACATTTTTTGAGCAATTTGTAAATTTTTACATTTTTGCAATATGCGGCAAAAAACCGCAAAGAGCGACAAAAAAGCCCTTTGCGGTATAATTTATTTTATTCGGTGGGATTTTCCCAGTTATGCCAAACGTTCTGAACATCATCGTTATCTTCGAGAACCTCAAGCATAATTGACATTTTCTTGATTGCTTCCGGGTCGGTAAGTGTTGTGTAGGTAGAAGGAACCATCTCAGCCTCTGCTGAAAGAACCTTATAGCCCTTGTCACTTAAGCCCTGCGAAATTGCACCGACAGCGTTCGGCTCACACTGAATTTCAAAGCTCTCCTCTTCAGCGATAAGGTCATCGGCACCGAGCTCCATAATATCTTCCATCAAAGCATCCTCGTCAGCATCTTCGGCGTCAAGAATGATAATGCCCTTCTGGCTGAACATAAACGAAACGCAGCCGCTTGTTCCAAGATTGCCGCCGAATTTATCAAAAGCGTGGCGAACATCGGCAGCGGTACGGTTTTTATTGTCTGTAAGGCACTCAACAATTACAGCAACACCGCTGGGGCCGTAGCCTTCGTAGACCATATTTTCATAGCTGTTTTTGTTTGCATCGCCCGCAGCCTTTTTAATAACACGCTCAATATTTTCATTGGGCACGTTATTTGACTTTGCCTTTGCAATAAGCTCTCTTAATTTGGAGTTATTGTTCGGGTCGGGACCGCCTTCTTTAACGCAGACGATAATTTCTCTTCCGATTTTTGTAAATATCTTCGCCTTGGCAGCGTCAGTAGCTTCCTTTTTGCGTTTGATATTATTCCATTTTGAATGTCCTGACATAAACGGTTCTCCTTATGAATTATTAAAACTGTATTCATCAAAGCTGCTTACAAACAGCTTCCATATAACATCAAAAAGTTCCTCAATCCGATCTTCCTTTGCCGTAAGGTAAAGATAGCCAAAAAGTGCCTCAAGCCCCGTTGCCTTGCGATAATCCTGCGCATTTGCACTTTTCGGAACAGTATTTCCGTGTGCATTTCTGCCTCGTTTGAAAACGCTGAGCTCATTTTCTGAAAGCATATCCATAATTTCCTGCGAAGCCTGCGCCTGAAAAGCGGCACACACAACCTTTACAGAAATATTATGAAGCCTGCCTGCAGGCATACTTGTCAGAGTGACAAGGCGCATACGGACGCACTTTTCATAAATGCTGTCGCCCAGAAACGCAAGAACAAGCGGACTATATTGATTCGCTTCAAACTCCGAAACTGTTTTCTGCGCCAATGCTCTACCTCTCCTCTTATATATCAGTTGACAAAGTCAAATTCGAATCCGAATATATCTACGGTATCGCCCTCGTTGATACCCATTTCACGTAGTCTGTCGATAATACCGCTGTTTTTGAGAACCCTCTGGAAATACTGCAGCGACGAATAGTCGTCCATATCGACAGTGCGCATAACGGACTCAAGCCAGGGTGCCTCAACGTAATATATTCCATCCTCACAGGTGATTTCAAAGCGCTGACCCTTGCCTGCATTTTCGTCAAGCTCCTTCGGAGAAAGAGGTTCAGCTTCATATTCCTTAATCGGGGGCAATGTATCGAGCACGCGCTCGATTTCCTGTATAAGTGCAATTGTTCCCTTTGTGGTTGCTGCAGAAATTTCAAACATCTTGCAGCCTTTTTCCTCGACAAAGCTTCTGAAAGCCTCAATCTGTTCAGGAGTTGCGATATCGCATTTATTTGCGGCAACAATCTGCGGACACTGAGCAAGCTCAGCGCTGAAGTTTGAAAGCTCGCGATTGATTATCTCAAAATCTTCAGCAGGATTTCTGCCTTCCGTTCCCGAAACATCAACAACGTGCAGGATAAGCCGGCATCTTTCAACATGGCGCAGAAATTCATGACCTAAGCCTACGCCATCGCTTGCGCCTTCGATAAGCCCGGGAATATCCGCCATTACAAACGAGCGCTCATTTTCAATTCTTACAACACCGAGAACGGGAGCAAGAGTTGTGAAATGATAGTTTGCGATTTTGGGCTTTGCAGCGCTTACCGATGAAATCAATGTTGACTTACCGACATTCGGGAAGCCCACAATACCAACATCAGCCAACAGCTTAAGCTCTAATTTTACTTCAAGCTCCTCACCGGGATATCCGGGCTTGGCAAATTTAGGCACCTGACGTGTAGGCGATGCAAAATGAACATTACCCTTACCGCCCTTGCCGCCCTTGGCAATAATTTTCGGCTCGTCCGACGAAAGGTCAGCGATAATTCTTCCCGTGTTGGCATCACGCACAAGTGTACCCCTGGGCACCTTTACGATAAGGTCGCTGCCGTTTTTGCCTGTGCAATTGCGCGAACCGCCGTTTTCGCCGTTTTCTGCAATATATTTTCTCTTGTATCTGAAATCAATAAGCGTGGAAAAATTATCATCTACAACGAAGATAACGTTTCCGCCCTTACCGCCGTCGCCGCCGTCGGGACCGCCTGCGGCAACATATTTCTCTCTGTGGAACGAAACGGCACCATCGCCGCCGTCGCCAGCCTTAACCTTGATTTTAGCCTTATCTACAAACATACCATTGCTCCTAACAACGAAAAATCCCAAAAGCAAAAACCTTTGGGATTTTTAGGTACCTTACTGCTCTGTGTAAACCGAAACCTTCTTGCGGTCTTTACCCCAGCGCTCAAATTTAACTCTTCCGTCTGCCAATGCAAACAATGTGTCATCGGAACCGATTCCGACGTTTTCACCTGCGTGAATATGTGTTCCTCTCTGACGAACAAGAATATTGCCGGCAAGTACATACTGACCGTCAGCTCTCTTTACGCCAAGTCTCTTGGATTCGGAATCACGGCCGTTCTTAGTTGAACCGACACCCTTTTTATGTGCGAAAAACTGCATACTGATTCTAAGCATGGTTTTTTTCCTCCTTGATAATAATTGAAATAGTGCCTTCATATTCGAGCGAAATCTGCTCAAGATGCTCAGCCAACGAGCCTATAACGACATCGCATTTGTCATTTTCGCCGCACCATAGCGAAACCTTGTTATCCATCGCCGAAGCCTTTGACTCTGTGCCGAAGCCATCGGTAATAAGATTTGCGCTGAGCATTACTGCGGATGATACCGCTGCGCACACAACATCACTTCCGCTGTCGGAAAAGCCTGCGTGTCCGCTTACATCAAATCCGACGAATAAACCGTTTTTCTTGTAAAAAACCGCTTTAATCATCAGCTCTTATGCGTTGATTGATTCAATTCTGACCTGTGTATAGGGCTGACGGTGACCAATCTTTCTCTTTTCACCCTTCTTAGGCTTGTAGGTCATAACGTAAACCTTCTTAGCCTTGCCGTTCTTAACAACGGTTGCTGTGACTGAAGCTCCGTCAACATAAGGAGCGCCAACCTTGATTCCGTCATCGCCGCCAAGTGCCATAACCTTGTCAAATGTTACCTTTTCATCAGCTTCTGCGCTGAGCTTTTCGATGAAAACAATATCGCCAACGTTTACCTGATACTGCTTTCCGCCTGTTTCGATTACTGCGTACATAACGCACCTTCCTTAATATAAAACTCGCTGCGGCCGGAGGACGTAAAAGCCACTTCCATCTATAAAATCCGGCAACAAGCGGCGAAACTATTTTACCACACAAGTAAGCCGATTGTCAAGCAATTTTGTAAAAAAGCATTTTTTGACCGCACAACGGGAAAAATATCGACAAATTTTGTTCAATATGCACATCTCGTGATTATTTAAGCTCGTTTTCGAGTTGCTTTTTAAACTCAAAAAGCGACGAATAGACACCGCAGCAGAGCTTATCGGTTTCCTCATTAGGTTCGAGCATATCAGGAACCATAATCGTTCTCACGCCTGCATCTGCGGCGGAACGTATTCCGTTATAAGAATCCTCAACGGCATAACAGCATTTTGGATTTTCTTTAAGCAGCTTGCACGCAAGAGTATAAATATCGGGCGCGGGCTTGCTGTTTGCAACCATATTTCCCGTGACTTTTATATCAAACATATCAAACAGCCCGGTCTGGTACAGATGCGAATATGCACGCTTCTGCCCCGTCGATGTGGCAAGTGCAGTCTTCATCTCACTGTCTTTAAGGAATTCAAGAATCTCCCTTGCGCCGACTTTAAGCGGAATACCTCTTTGTGCAATTATTCTGTCAAACCACACATCTTTTCTTGAATAAAACTCATCCACATTAAATTCAAATCCGAACTTTTTCTTTAAATACTGTTCTATATTATTCCTGTTCCTGCCGATGCAGTCATATGCTGCATCGTGGATATTTTCAATGCCCATTTCGTTTGCGGCACATTCCCATGTTTCGATGTATATTTTCTGTGTATCAAACAAAACACCGTCCATATCAAATATTACAGCTTTGGTTTTCATTTTTTCATCCCTCCCAATGCTTTCAAATTTTCAATATGCACAATTTAAAATTCAACATATAATATTATAAATCACACCTTTTATGATTTTGTGAGAATTTTGTAATAATTAAAGTGTGATTTTATGACTTGAAATACATTTTTTTATGTGATATAATTATTTAGTATACAAATTTGTTCAAATCTTGAGGGAGGAAAACCCCAATGAAAATTCTTATCATAGGCGGAACAGGCACAATAAGTATGGCAGTAACGCAGCTGCTTGCAAAAAGCGGTCACGAACTGTTTCTTATAAACAGAGGCTCGCGGGAGGAGGATATTCCGAGCGGCGTAATGCTTCTTAAAGCCGATATCAACGACGAGCGAACAGTTCTTTCGCTTCTCGGTGACCACAGGTTTGATGCAGTCGCCCAGTTCTGCGGATTTGTTCCGTTCCAGCTTGAGCGCGACTACAGGCTTTTCAAAAACAGAACCAATCAATATATCTTCATAAGCTCAGCCAGCGTCTATAACAAGCCGGTATCTTCGCCGTATATCACCGAGGGAACAGCTTTGCGCAATCCATACTGGAGCTATGCGCAGGACAAAATCGCCTGCGAGGAATATCTGATGAAGCTCTACCGCGAATCGGGTTTTCCTATAACAATTGTAAGACCCAGCCACACCTATGACAATCGTTCGATTCCGCTGGGAGTCCATGGCAGCCGCGGCTCATGGCAGGTTGCCAAGCGTATGCTTGAGGGAAAAAGAGTTATCATTCACGGTGACGGAACCTCGCTCTGGACAATGACCCATGCCCGTGATTTTGCAAAGGGCTTTGCAGGGCTTATCGGCAATAGTGCAGCTTTGGGAGAGGCATTCCACATCACCTCGGATGAGTCATTGACCTGGAATCAGATATACAGCGCTATTGCAAAGGCGCTTGACGTCGAGCTTAAAGCAACACATATTTCATCTGAATTTCTGAACTGCTGCACCGAGCATGATTTAAAGGGCACCTTAATCGGCGACAAGGCAAATTCTCTGATTTTCGACAATACCAAAATCAAACGTGCCGTGCCCGATTTTACCGCTTCAACACGCTTTGCAAGCGGCATTAAAGAAACTGTTTCATACATTTTGAAGCATCCGCAGTATCAGGTCGAAGATGCAGCATTTGACGCCTGGTGCGACAAGGTTCTCTTTGCGATTGACACAACCAAAAAGCTGCTTGACTGATATTATACAAAAGGAGCGCAGAATGAAAACACTTATTGTAATTGATATGCAGAACGACTTTATCGACGGCAGTCTTGGGACAAACGAAGCACAGGCTATTGTCTGCAATGTTGCCGATAAAATCAGGCAATATAAAAATAATAATGACAGAATTATTTTCACGAGGGACACCCATTTTGACAACTATCTCGACACGCCCGAGGGCAAAAAGCTCCCCGTTGTGCACTGTGTAAAAGGTACTTTCGGCTGGCAGATTTCCGACAAGCTTGATACTGCGGAGTGCGAAATCATTGACAAGCCCTCATTCGGTTACACAGACTGGGAGAAATACGACTTCGATGAAATTGAAATTGTGGGACTTTGTACGGATATCTGTGTTGTTTCAAACGCCCTTATCCTCAAAGCACTTTTCCCGAACGCTTCGATTTCGGTTGATTCAGGCTGCTGTGCGGGAGTTACACCCGAAAGCCATTCGGCGGCATTGACAACAATGAAAATGTGCCAGATTGATGTTATATAGAATACAAAACAGTAATGCCCTTCCGACAAATCGGAAGGGCATTTGCTATATCCTGATGTATTCTCACTTGTTAAATTTAAGATTTATTATTGAAAATTTCCTTTTTTATATCAAAATATGTCAAAATAAACATATGTTTTTCCTCATCAGAATTTGATACAATATTAGGGTATATTGTTTTAAAATCACCGAAAGGACTTTACTTTTATGGAGAAAAAACAGCGTGGCAGCTTTACCGGCAGGCTTGGATTCGTCCTTGCTGCGGCAGGATCTGCAATCGGACTTGGAAACCTCTGGCGTTTCCCCTATCTTGCGGCAAAAAACGGCGGAGGACTTTTTATACTGGTATACATAA
Source organism: Oscillospiraceae bacterium (assembly GCA_017435565.1). Classification (GTDB taxonomy): domain Bacteria; phylum Bacillota; class Clostridia; order Oscillospirales; family Ruminococcaceae; genus RGIG3077. The sequence goes on from JAFSEU010000027.1 coordinate 53,462, forward strand.
TACTATCGTTCACTTTTGGATTTTCGCTTATGACAACCGAAATCGCAATCGGCAGAAAAACAGGTCTTTCGCCGCTTGAGGCTTACGGAAAAATCAAACAAAAATTCAAGTTCTTAGGCGTTCTGGCAACAATCGTACCTATAATCATCTTCCCGTATTACTGTGTAATCGGCGGTTGGGTAACAAAATATGCGGCTACATATGCATTCGGGCAAGCTCAAGATATTTACAGCACAGGCGTCGAAGTTTTTTTCAATGGCTTTATAACAGCCAATATTTCACCGATTTTCTGGTTTCTGATATTTATGGGATTAAGTGCTGTTGTCGTTTTGCTCGGCGTTGAAAAGGGAATTGAAAAAGCCTCAAAAATCATTATGCCTGCGCTTTTTGTGCTGATAATCGGAATAGCAATCTACTCTATGACGCTTTCTTACACCGACCCCGAAACAGGTGAAACAAGAACTGCTCTTGACGGTCTTAAAATCTATCTCATACCGAGCTTTGAAGGATTAACCATCTCAAAATTCTTCGCGATTCTTCTCGACGCAACAAGCCAGCTGTTCTACTCTCTTTCAATTGCAATGGGAATTCTCATTACGTACGGCTCATATTGCCGAAAGGAAGATAACCTTGTCACTTCCGTAAATCAGATTGAAATTTTCGACACAGGCATAGCTCTTCTCGCAGGACTCATCGTCGTTCCCACAGTATTTGCATTTCAGGGATATGAGGGTCTGGAAAAATCAGGACCCAGCCTTATGTTTGTTTCGCTGCCCACAGTTTTTGAACAGATGGGAAGCATCGGCTCGCTTATCGGCGCACTGTTCTTCATTCTTGTTCTGTTTGCAGCGCTTACATCATCAATTTCGCTGCTTGAAACAATCGCTTCAAGCATCATCGACAAGTTCGGAATAAAGCGCAGCATTGCAACGTTGATTTCGTTCATCGCATCAGTGGTTATCGGAATTATTGTGTGCCTCGGATACAACGTGCTCGATACATCGATAACTCTGCCCAACGGCGCTCAGAATCAAAAGCTGCTTGACCTTCTCGACTATATTTCAAACAGTCTTATGCTTCCGATAGTAGCGCTTCTCACCTGCCTTTTGGTTTGGTGCTGCAAGCCCAAAACCATTATTGACGAGGTTAAATCAGGCTCAAACGAAAAATTCAGGCGCGAAAAGCTTTATATTGTTATGATAAAGTACATTGCTCCGATTCTGCTTGCAACCATTCTCCTGCAGGCATTCAACTTCTTTTCATTCCTTGATAAATAAGCTCAGCGGCTTTGGCAAGAAATTTGCCAAAGCCGTTTTTATTGACTTTTGAACGCAATGATGATAAAATAACAAAAACACGAACGAAAGGAAGCCTCAGTTTGAAACGCTGCACAACTCTCTGTGAAGTATATTTTTTGCTGATGCTCGCAGACGGAATTCTGACATATATCACCATATCAGACACAACAAGGATATCCAATCCGCTGATAGACAATCTCGGTCTCGGCATATTCGCAGTAGTAATCGCTAATATAATTGCTTTCATCGCATTTGCTTATCTTTCTTATTTTTTGTATGTAAAATACAAAACAAAGTATATAAAAGCAGAAAGCTCTCTCGAATACGCCTGCGGATTGTTTTATGACAGAACCGACAAGCCCATATGGCTCTTATACAAAACCCCTAAGCATCTTTCCCCGTTAATAGCTGTATTTGCGTTTATGTATATATACTCGATGCTTCTGTCAAAGCTGATGCTGGTGGTGGAAGAATGTCTGCTTTTGCTCGGTGCAGACCTTTCGGCATACAACAGCATTTTTTGGGGACGGGCAGATGTTGCCGTATGCTTTGTCTGTGCAATAATACTGATGTTTGCATGGTTTAAAACCGAATATAAAAAATCAGCGGATTCAAAGTAACAAGCCTTGAATCCGCTTTGATTTTAATTGTCTGTATTGCCTTCATCAAACGCCGCATTCACATCATAATTCTGCGGTAATGAAGGCTTCTTCTTATTCTGCTGAGCATTTGCCCTGCCGCTGCCTGCAGCTTTTTTAAGCGTTGAGCTTCGCTTTGCAGAGTGACGGCGTTTTTCGGCTTCCCACGCCTCGTCACATTTTTTTTGACAAAGCGCCTGATATATCCTTACTGAAATAAAAATCAACAAGGTAACGCCAAAGAAAATAAGAGAAATATTCTTTGCTGTTTCAAACTGCTTACTCTTCAAAAACAGGCTTACAACCTTCATACTGTAGCCAATTTCGGAGCGTTCGACGGTGTCACCCGCAACAAGCTCGGCATCAAACAGACATTCGCCCTTATAATACAGCTCCATTTTTCCGAGAGCAGTTCCCTTTTCAACCGGTGCAATGAGATATTCGTTATAATAGGTTATCTTGCGCTCAAGCTCTGATTTCGGATATTCGGCACACCAAAGACCGATATAGTCCTCAGCGGTCTTTGCAATCACATAGCCATCGCCCTCGGCATATTCCACGGGAACCTCTGCCAGTTCATCATCCGAAGAAAGAATAATTTCATAAGAAACGTAGTTCATCGCCCAGTCAAGCAGCGCACGGCAGGAGTTGTAATGCTCGCAGTACCAGCCATTATCATCTGTATCAAGCGGAGCGTTAAGCACTACCGCAATATAGGTATTGCCGCCACGTGATGCCTGAACAGCCATGCTGCAGCCGCCGTATTCCGTGCAGGAAACAATGCCGTTCATCAGATAATCGCAGTAATATGCAGAGGAATTTTTCAGCATTCCGTTTTTGTTCCAGATAGTCCAGGTCGTTCCGTGTGTGGAAGCATAAGAAACCTCAACGCTCAATGTGCGCTCATATGTCGAAAGAATCTCTTTCAACGACGAAAGTGACACGGCATATTTATATATCATTGCCATATCCTTGGCAGTCGTATATTGATTGTCATCGTCACCGCCGAAAGGGTCAACAAAATTGGTGTTGACAGCGCCGAGCTCCTTTGCCCTTCTGTTCATAAGCTCAACAAAAGCGCCCGAAACATCGCCTTCGCAGATATAATCAGCTACAAGCATCGCTTCCTGGCAGGAATTATACAGAAGCATTGCATAAAGACAGTCACGCACAGTGGTTTTTTCGCCGTCTCTGAAATCCGCCGAAGGCAGACCTGCGGTTGAACTGTAATTCTTGCAGATGATTGAAGTGTTAAGGTCGGGAATCTTTTCCGCTGTGATGATTGCGGTCATTATCATCGCAAGATATCCTGTGTCGATTCTTTCGTTTTCATTTTTCGAGGCAACACATTCCGATGCGTCTGTATTATAAAGGTAATACGCCTGTGCCGAAATCTCCGACTCGGATGACGGTGTGAACGTAATCGCTGCCGCATTCGGCGCAAGACACCCGATTGCAATTACCAATGTTGCCAAAAAAGCGAAAATCCTCTTCATTTTCGTTTTCCCCTTCATATATTAAATGCTTAATTTTCTCTTGTTGCCTTTTCGCCGAGCTTTTTAAGCGAATAGCCGTCTTTAAGCCTGAACTCTCCCCTGTCAAGAGCAAGCGCATAATCGGGAACGTCCTTGACAACAGTTGTTCCTGCGGCAGTATAAGCACCCTTGCCGAGCTTTACGGGTGCAATGAGGTTCGTGTTGCAGCCGATGAAGCAGTTATCGCCTATGGTTGTGCGGTTCTTGTTGATTCCGTCATAATTTACCGTAACGCAACCGCAGCCGAAGTTGACTCTTGCGCCGACATCGCTGTCACCTACATATGTAAGATGTGCAACAGCTGTATTTTCGCCGATAACGCTGTTTTTGATTTCAACAAAATCGCCGATTTTAACGCCGTCTTTAATATGGCTGTTCGGTCTGATATGCACAAACGGCCCGATTTTTACATTATCGTCAATTCTGCAGTCATAACCCTGAACATAATTAAGCTTTGTATTATCGCCGATAACAGCATTTTCAAAAATACAGTTTGGACCGATTACGCAGTTTTTACCGATTTTTGTGCCCTTTGAAAGCACCGTTCCCTGCAAAATGTGCGTGCCGGCGCCGATTTCGACATCACGTTCAATCACAACGCCGTCGGTGCAGGTGAACTCAACTCCGTTTTCAAGATGCTTTTCTATAACATTCTTTCTTGCGATATCATTGAGCGCAAGCAAGCCTTTGCGGTCGTTTGCGCCGAGAACAACCTCGGAGTTTTCCGTCATATACGCCCATGCCCTTTGTCCCTGCGATATAAGAATCGAAATTGTATCGGTAAGGTAATATTCATTTGCGGCATTGTTGCATTCAAGCTTTGAAAGAGCCAAAATCAGCTGCTTTGTATCAAACCAGTAGCAGCCCGAATTTATCTCGCGGATTTTCAGCTGTTCTTCACTTGCGTCCTTCTGCTCGACAATAGCGGAAATTCCGTTTTCGCTTTGCACAATTCTGCCGTAACCGCAAGGATTATCAAGACAAGCCGAAATTACAGTAACAGCGTTGCCGCTTTTTATATGCTCATCAAGAGAGCGCTTTATAGTCTCGCTGTCGATAAACGGTGCGTCGCCGCAGAGAACAAGAGTATTTTCACTTTGCGATTCTTCAAGAAACGGAACTGACTGCATTACAGCGTGACCCGTACCAAGGCGCTGCGACTGCAAAGCTGTTTTATAGCGATTTCCGATATATTCATCAATAATCTCGGACTTATAGCCCTTGACAATGCAGATATCGTCAACACCTGCTTTTTCACAGGCGCTTATTACCCATTCAAGCATCGGCTCACCCAAAACTCTGAACATCGGCTTAGGCATCTCAGCCTTCATACGCTTGCCCTGTCCGCCGGCTAAAATTACCGCACAATTTGTCATAATGTGATTACCACCTTCATAATAGTTTACGCAATTATCCTATGATAACATTATGACAATTTTTAATGCAATTTTCAAGTGTTTTCTCTAAATTTGTGAAACTGACGGAAACTTGGCATAAAACTTGTAAAAATCTTGGGTAAAATTTTTTTAAAAAAATACTTTTCTTTTCCCAAAGTTTGTGATATAATGTTGGTAACTCCGTGAATTATGCATTTTGCGGAATTGAAAATTTTTGGAGGTAGTTTAAACTATGAGCAAAAAATACGTTTATCAGTTCAACGAAGGCAACGCTTCCATGCGTGAAATTCTTGGCGGTAAGGGTGCAAACCTTGCAGAAATGACCACAATGGGTCTTCCTGTTCCCCAGGGCTTCACAATTTCTACCGAAGCTTGCACACAGTACTATGAAGACGGCCGTCAGATCAACGATGAGATCATGGCTGAAATCATGAAGAACATCGAAATCATGCAGGAAAGAGTCGGCAAGAAGTTCGGCGATAAGGAAAATCCCCTTCTCGTTTCCGTTCGTTCCGGCGCAAGAGCTTCAATGCCCGGTATGATGGATACAATCCTCAACCTCGGTCTTAACGAAGATGTTGTTGAATTTATGTCCGCAAAATCAGGCAATCCCCGTTGGGCTTGGGACTGCTACCGCAGATTTATCCAGATGTACTCCGACGTTGTTATGGAAGTCGGTAAGAAATATTTTGAAGAGCTCATCGACAAGATGAAGGAAGAAAAGGGCGTAACTCAGGACGTTGACCTTACAGCTGAAGACCTTAAGGTTCTCGCTTCTCAGTTCAAGGCTGAATACAAGTCCAAGATCGGCGAAGACTTCCCCACAGACCCCACAGAGCAGCTTATGGGCGCTGTAAAGGCTGTATTCCGTTCTTGGGACAACCCCAGAGCTAACGTTTACCGTCGTGACAACGACATTCCCTATTCC